>JAXLXQ010000001.1:0-1550 GCA_046327845.1 Candidatus Eiseniibacteriota bacterium
CGCGCCGGGCTGCCGTCGTCGGCAGGTCGGCCGTGCTCACGGTCGCCGCCATTTCGGCCCCGTCGAACAGGGCGAGCCCGGCCTCGGTCCCGGTGGCGAAGGCGGCGTACGTGTCGTCCTCGCCTCCCCATGTGGGCGCGAGGCCGATCACGTCGCGGTAGAAGCGGAAGGCCGCCGGGAAGTCGGCCACCAGCAGGCGAACCTGGTCCAGTCGCATGTCCCCTCCTGCGCGCGTCAGCCCGAGCGCGCCTTGCCCGTGATCTCGGGGAGCCGGTACCGGCCGACGCACCCGTCCACCAGCTTCGCCAGTCTCGCGCCCCGCGTCTCCTCGCGCTTCGCGGACATGACGAAGTGCGTTGCCAGCCGACGATACCCGGGCGGCTGCTGCTGGAACCACGCCCAGCCGTCGGCGTCCGCGCGGAGCTTCGCCTCGGCGGCTTCGTCGAAGGCCAGCTCGCGCTCGAAGGAGTAGATCGCGGTCTTGTTGTCGGTCCGCTTGGCGAACGCCGCCTCGCCCGCCGGCCGCATCCGCCCCTCCGCCCGAAGCGCCTCGACGCGGTCCACGTTGCGCTTGCTCCAGATCGACCCCGGCCGACGCGGCGTCACCCGCTGCGCGTGCGTGCCCTCGGTGTAGGGCATGCGGACGCTGTCGATCCAGCCGTGCGCGAGCAGCTCGTCCACCATCTCGGCCCAGCTGAACGCGGGCCGGCGCTCCTTGGTGGTCTTGTGGGAGCCCACCCAGAGCTCATCGGCGGTCTCGCCGTTGGCCTCGAGCCACGCGCGCAACTCGTCGATGGACGAGAAGAACTGGACGTCGCGGGGTTCGAGGCGAGGCATGGGTGAAGAGTAGCGGCGAGTGACAAGCAAGCTGTCACTAGATCGGCGATCCTGGCGAAGTCTTGACTCTTGGGGGTGAGGATGGAATCGACCTCGAGCTCGAATGACTGACGAGCTCACGCCAGGACTCCACGAGGCGCTTGTCACCGAGGCTCTCCGAGCGCGGATCGAACGCGCCCGAGAGGATGGCTGGTTCGTCGACCTAGAGCCGGCCGGCGATGCCGATCTCGCCTCGATCCTCGCGCGACACATCCACGATCGCGCCGAACTCCGACTAGCTGAGATCACGGACTCCGCAGGAAGTCGACGGCTCGCGCAGGTTGGCTTGGCAAACCGCGTCCTGGAGGTGCTTGAGGAGTACTCAGCTGTTGCCCCCGAACTCATCGATGCATCAGCTGGATTGTTGCTCGATGTAGCGCCGCCTGCGACCGGGGCACAGCCGAAGCGTCGCTCTCGACCGGGGATCCCGCTTCGACAGAGTCGCTTGCTCACGAATGGTCGCGGCGACCTTCAGATCGGCGGTCAGGTAGCGCTGGAGATCCAGAGCGCCGATCGCATCGATCTTCTCTGCGCATTCGTGCGCTTCGCCGGTCTCCGGATGATCCGCAAGGAGTTGCAGGACTTCTTGCTCCGCGGCGGCGAGATGCGGGTCATCGCCAGTGTCTATACAGGTTCCACCGAGAAGCGAGCCCTCGACGAGCTCGTTGGTCTCG
>JAXLXQ010000010.1:0-112804 GCA_046327845.1 Candidatus Eiseniibacteriota bacterium
TTCTCGCCGTCGCCGGACCCGCCCGCGCCATCTGGTCGAGCGATCCCGCGCAGAACTTAGCCATCGCCGACCGAACGGGTGAGCAGGTGGTCCCGAAGATCGCGTGCGGCGACGACGGCGCCACCTACGTCGCGTGGTTCGACAACGCGTCGGGTGGATACCGCGTCTATCTGCAATACCTCGATCCGGCGGGGAACGAGCAGTGGCCGCACAACGGCCTCCTGGTCAGCGATCAACCGCAGTCGACCTCGCTCGTCGACTGGGATCTCCTGGTCGATCAGGGGGGAAACGCGGTCCTGACCTTCACCGACACGCGCACCGGGAGCGATCTCGACGTTTACGTCTACAAGATCGCGCCGGACGGATCGTTCCTCTGGGGCGCGAACGGCATCGCGGTGACGAACAACAACGACTTCGAACCTTCGCCCTGCCTGGCCGAGGCGAGCGACGGCGACATCGCGGTGGTGTGGGCGCGCTTGCCCGACACGGGCGACGGAACGTTGCGTCTGCAGCGCTACGCACCGAACGGCACGCCGCGCTTCGCCGCCGAGGGGATCGTGATCGCGAGCGCGGCCACCGAGTCGCCGGGCTTCTGTCAGGCCATCGCGTCCGACAACGGCAGCGTGATCGTCTCCTACCTGCGCGACATCGACAGCTTCACCGCGCCGCGCCATCTGCGCGCGGTCAAGGTGTCGTCCACCGGCACGATCCTCTGGGGCCCGGTCGCGGTCTACGACGCGGTCTCTTTCCCGATCGGCTACCTGCCGCAGCTGGCCTCCGACGGCGCGAACGGCGCGGTGCTTTGTTGGCACCGCAGCCAGAGCAACATCTACAACTCGGTGGTGCAGCGACTGACCTCGGCCGGCACGGAGGTGTGGCCGCACAATGGCGTCCTCGTCTCGACCCTGGCCGCGCGCTACCACATCAACCCGAGCCTCGCCTTCAACGCCGCCACCAACGAGTGCTTCGTCTTCTGGAACGAGGAGACGACCAATCAGAATCAGTGGGGCATTCGGATGCAGAAGGTGACGGCCGCGGGCACGCGCGCCTGGACCGATCAGGGAATCGCGCTGGTCACGATGAGCACGGTCTACCGCGACTCCCCGCGCGCGGTGCCGGTCGGGAACGGCGCGATGGTCTTCTTCTCCGACGAGCCGGGCGGGATCTTCAACAAGGATCGAATCCTCGGCTACCGCGTCGACGGCGCGGGCGCGACGGTCTGGGGACCGAACCTCGTCTCCTCGGTGCTGAGCTCGAAGGCGCGCCGTCCGCTCGTGGTCGACGCCACCGGCAACGCGCGGATGATCTGGGAAGATGATCGAAACGGCACGCCCGACGTGTACGGGCAGGCGGTTCGTCCCGACGGCACGCTCGGCGCGCCGACCACCGCGGTCGAGAGCCCGCCGCGGCTCGCGCTCGTCGCCTCGCCCAATCCCTTCCGGGCGGCGAGACCGCAATCGACTTCGGCCCGGCGGTCATGGGCTCCACGCTCGTGCGCGTGCTCGATACGAACGGACGGATCGCGGAACCCCGCCGGCAGCGGCACGCATGGAGTGATCTGGGACGGGCGCCGCGACGACGGCAGCGCTGGCACCGGCCGGGGTCTACTTGGCTGCGCGCGGCCGGCGCGAGCGGCGCGGGCGCCAGCGTCCGACCTCGCCAGTCTGACCTCGCCTGCAGGTGGCCCCCGAGGTCGCGCCAGCGCGCCTCGGGAGCCGCCCCTCAGATCCGCAGCTTCCCGCCGCAGATCCCGCCGGCCACGCGAAGTTGTGGACAAACCCACGGTCTTTCCGTCAGGCTTGTCTGCGCTCAAGGATGTCGGTTCACGCACACGCAACGAGTGTCACCGGCGAACCTCGCGCCACGCGGAGGAAGGGCCCACTGCACCTTGGGCAAATCGCCACGCTGAATTCAAGAGAGGGCAGGGGAACCGGGGAGGGGGGCCCATGGCGTTTCGATCTCGACTCGCGCGCGCTCGACGAAACGCGAACCTCGCTGTTCGGGGCGGCACAGATCTCCGCGCTGGCCGCGATGCGACCGAGCGCACGCCGTCGATGCGCGCGTGCTCGCAGCAGTTCGCCGCGCTCACCTACCACCAGCTGGGGGACGGCGCCTACGCCACCGGGCCCCGTGTACAAACGCACCTCCCAAATCCGAGATGGCGATGTGCCTGGCCGCGGAGGTGCTGGCTGACAGCTCGCTCGCATCCTCCGCGCCGACGCGACCTCGAGTGGTGCTGCGCGAGCGCCTCGAGCCATCGGGCGGACTGAACTGGGACGGACCGGACACCCCTTCTTCTTCGAGGTGCATCAGCATTGGAGTTCCCGATCGCGAGCCAGTGGGTTCGCGAGGCCAATCAGCTGGTCGACCAGTACCGCGAGGAACAGGCGCATACCTGGGGCTTCCTCCGCGCGTCGAATCCCGCGGCGCGTGACTTCTACGTCGCGAATCTCGAAGACCATGGGCTCTTCTTCGCCTATCGCAGCGTGGATCGAGACGGGCACTTCCAGACCCAGGCCGCGTTCAAGGGTTCCTACGAGATCGGGGCGGCGGTGTGGGCCCTTTCGCTCGCGGCGCACCTCGGCCGCCACCGACACGCTGGCAGTGCTTCGCTCCTATCGACCAACTGGTCGAGGCGTGGCGCGCTCGCCCGAGGAGGGAGGCCTACGACGAGTCGACGAGGTGATCGCGCGCTGCTCTTCTCCCCTGACGGATGGCACGGCTTCGTTCCCCGCGATCGGAAGTACTCGCTCCGACATGCTCGAGGGATGCCCGGAGAGTGAACGCTGGAACCGGTCACCTCCATCCGCTCGTGCGCTTCGGTCTCTCGGATCTCCCCGATGGAGGTCTCGAGCGACGGCAGCATCCAGCACGCAAGCCGGATTTCGGCAGCGCGGAGTACGAGTACGGTGCTGCCTTCCTCCGTCCTCGCGCTCGGTTCCGACCTCATCGATGGGAGATCCGGCCTTCCTCGCGCGAGCTCGGCGGCGCTGCGCTCCGCTGTCCTCGAGCACGTGCATCGACCTTGCTGGGAGGTCGGACGAGGACCATGCGGTGCTGCTGCTCGGCGTGGCGCGGGTCGCGCGGCTTTCATCACCGCACTGGGTACGCCGGCCGACACGCCCGGGGGCACGCGGGAGGCGCTCGCGCTCCGGTGTGGCCGAACCCTACGCGAGGTGAGGTCGAGCTGGGCACGCGTTCGACGCCGAGGCGGCACGCGTCCTCGTGTTCGACGCCGCGGGGCGAGTCCGGGCACGGCTCGACTCGCCTCAGAGCTTCGACCTGATTCGTCGAGCGGGGTGGGATGGGCGCGACGCGGACGGTCGACTGCTCCCGGCCGGGAGCTATGAGTTGAGCTTGCAGGGCGCGACGGGGCGTGCGACTTCGCGCGTGATCCTGCTGCGATAGGGCGATCACGTCCGATTTCGGCTGGCGTTCGACGCGGTGCGTCTCGTACAAGAGCGCATGGCGACGCCCCCCGCACGAATCCAGGTGCTCTCGGCATTCCTCGCGATCTACCTGATCTGGGGCTCGACCTATCTCGCGATCCGCTTCGCGCTCGAAACCGCTCCCCCCTTCTTGATGGCGGGCGCGCGCTTCTTGCTCGCGGGGGCGATCCTCTTCGCCTGGGTGCGGCCGCGTTCGCCCGCGCCGGCCCCGGAGCACTGGCGATCCACCGCGCTGATCGGCGCGCTGCTCCTGCTCGGCGGCAACGGCGGCGTGTGTTGGGCGGAACAGCGCGTGCCCTCCGGAGTGACCGCGCTCCTGGTCGGCGCGATGCCGCTTTGGATCACGCTGCTGTCGTGGCTCAAGCCGGGCGGCCGTCGCCCCACACCCCGCATCTTCGGCGCGATCCTCCTGGGACTGGCCGGCGTGATCCTGATGGTCGGACCGGAGGAGTTCGCGGGCGGACAGAGGATCGATCCTTGGGGCACGCTCGCGCTGGGCATTTCGACGCTCTGCTGGGCGACCGGCTCGATCCTCTCCGGTTCGGTGCGACTGCCAAGCGCGCCGCTCCTCGCGACCGCGATGGAGATGCTCTGGGGCGGGCTCTTCCTTTGCCTCGTCGGTGTCGGATTGGGCGAGCCGTGGCATGCGTCGTGGGGCGCAATCTCGCCCCGCTCGCTCCTCGCGATCGCCTACCTCGTCGTCTTCGGTTCGCTGATCGGATTCACCGCATACGTTTGGTTGCTGCGCGTGGCGAGCCCGGTCAAGGTCGCGACCTACGCCTACGTCAACCCGGTGGTGGCGGTGGTTCTGGGGTGGGCCCTCGGCGGCGAGGCGCTGTCTCTGCGCATTCTCCTCGCCGCCCTCTTGATCCTGGGCGCGGTCGTGGGGATTACGACCGCGCGAAAGTCGGCTAGCGCCTCCTGAGCCGCATCAGGAAGGTCAGGATGTTCCAGAAGAGGACCACGATGCCGAGCGTCAGCTCGTAGCCTCCTTGCATCGCCATGTCGGTGCTCATCGAGTGCACCACCACGTTCAGCGTGTAGGCGAGGGATCCGACCGAGACCAGGACGAAGATCCCGGAAATCACGAGCCCGAGGGTCCCGTGCATCGGGAAGATCAGTTGCAGCGCCATCAGTCCGAGCATCGGTAGGGTCAGCATGGCGAGGCCGGCCCGCAGCATGGAGAACTCGCGCTTCTCGATCGTCACGTACATCAGCATCGCGAGCGAGGAGAGGATCACGAGCAAGAGCGCGGTGCCGATGATCGACAGCCCTTCCTGGGCGGTGCCGGTCGTCGCGACCACGATGAAGAGGAGGAAGCCGAGCGCGATGCCGATGGCGCTCGTCCCGAGCGCGAAGCCGGCTCCCTTCGCCTTGCCGTAGACCATGCCGCGCGCCGCGGTCTGCGCGAGGATGAAGCTCCCGTAGATCACGCCGAGCGAGACCAGCCAATGCACCCTGAGAACCAGAGGTGCAATGAAGAGAGCGGAGAAGATCGAGACGATCGCGGTGAGCGAAAGTCCGGCGAAGGTCCAACCGGCGACGCGACGGAGGAAGCCCGAGCGCTCCTCGAGCGGCGCGGCGATCGCCGGGGTGACGTACGACTCCTGCATGCGGTCTCCTTCGCGCGGGTGCGGCTTGATCAGTCCGGGGATTGCCCGCGAACCCCCCAGAAGATCGGCCATCACACCGCGGAGACCAAGCGGATTGTCGACTGCTTCATCGATAGAGCGACTTCACCCGACCGAAGCTCGTCGTGGTCGTCGCCACCGGCACGTCGTAGCCCAGCGTGAGGTTGTCGATCATGCCGCGAGGCATCGAGTACTCGCTGCCGAAGGTCGCGTAGAGGTGCAGCGTCTGGATGTTGGAGCCGTTGATCGCGAGGGTGTGGGTCGCGGGATTGTCGCGACCACCCAGGTCGCTCAGCGTGTAGCTGTCGCTCGCCACCACCTGTCCGCCGCTCAGCCCGTCCAGGTGATAGACGATGCCGCCCCAAGGACCGTTCTCGTAGAAGCCGATGTCGAGCGAGGCGGTCGCGACCGGCGCGTCGAGATCGATGGTGACGGTGGCGAGCGGTCCAATCGTCAAGTTGTCCCCCGGCACGAAGGCGACGCCGAAGGTGAGCGCGTGGGTCGGGCTGCCGTAGCCGGGAAACTGCTGATAGAAGAGCCCGGCATCCTCGGCGATGAACTGATCGTCCGGTGCGGGGCCGAAGGTCTCGCCGCTCGGGAAGACGCCCGAGACGGTGTTTAGGTCGTGATATTGCAGTCCGTGGTGCGTGAGCGGATCGCCGAGCGGTCCTTCGACCAAGTCCTCATAGTCGATCACCACCGTCTCGGCGCGAGCAACGGTGGCCAAAGCGAGGAGCGCGGCCCCAAGCAAACAAGAGCGATGCGGAGTCATGGTGTGGGTTCCTCTCTGGTTGGCGTACGGACTCAACCGCGGAAACGCGAGGCGGTGCTGCGCCGCCCCCGCGCGGGAGGAGTCGAGGCCCGACGATCGGCCCCCTTCTCCGGAAGCGGGTGCCGCACCATCACCGAGGCGGGCACCGGTGGATAGGCCATGCGCACGCGATAGAGATCGAACTGCGTGGCATCCCAACCCAGTCGATCGAAGGTCCAGCGCACCAGCTCGAGGTAGCCCGGGACATCGGAGGTGCGCGCCGCGCCGACCCCGGCCCCCAGTGCCTCGATCGTGTCGCCGACCGGCAGCCGGTCGTCCTCGGCCATCGTGACCGGGCTGTTGATCTCGCCGAACACGCAGAGTTCGCGCGTCACCTCGGGAAAGAGGTCGCGATGCACGAAGTGATCGAGGAGAAGAAGTTCGCTCGGCGTGCGTGAAACCGAACCGAAGTGGGCGCGCTGCCGTGCCTCGGTCGCATGGCGAGGAGCCAGTTCACGCAGCACCTCACCCAGCAGGATCGTCTGCTGACCGCTCGCCCCGACCGGCGCGGGCAGGAGCTCATCGTTCACGAGACCATCGGCGCTCAGCCGACGACGCAGCGCGGGGCAAGGCTTCGAGCAGAAGTCCGGGAGGACAGGAACGCCGTCCATCGCGCGCGCCGCCACCTCATCGAGCGGTCGACGCTTGGGCGAGGTCACGCGCTTCCGGCGATTGAGCACGACCGATTGATTGACCACCCAGTGAAGGTTCGGCCGCACCCGACGCAGTCCGACCAACCCGCGCACCTGCGCCACGTCGATCCAATCTCGCTTGCGCGCGGCGAAGTTGATCAGGGTGAGCCCGAGCGTCACCTTGGCCTGCGCGCCCCAGATGAAGCTGTTGCCGAGGAAGGCGCGCTCGCGCCAACGCACCTCGCTGCGCTCCTCCGCCGCATCCGGCTGCGCCTGAAGCAGGAGATCGAGGTGGGTCCGACTGCCGGCATGCGCCCGCGCCACCTGCTCGAACTCATCGGCCGCCGCCGTCAACGATCGGACGAGCGCGTCGTCCGGCATCCGCGCGCGGAGCGCCAAAAGGAGCGTCTCCATCCCCGCCCGGCTCGGGAGAAAGCTGGCCGCGCAGGTGCGGTGACAGGCTGTAGGCGACGCGGCGGATCTGCCGGGCAAGCTTTCGGTGCACGCCGAGGCGGTCGGCGCGATGGCGGTGATGCCGTGGGCTCGGGCCGGCGGCGCGTCCCAGCACCCGCTGGAGCAGGTCCTGGATGCGCGGCAAGTGGGTCGCGACGTCCCGCTCGAAGCTGGCGGCATCCTCGCGCTCGGCGGCGGAGCGAGCGGTGCGGCGACCGGCGGGGAGCGAACGTGGGCGCGATCGGGTCATGCGGAAGAGTCTGGCGCTCTCCCGCCCGTCGTCCAGAAATTGTTTCGGAAACAGTCTCCGAATTCTACCGGGGCGAACTCAGTCGACCCGGATGTCCTCCGGGTCGAAGTCGGGCTTGGGTAGCGCATGTCGAACGAGCTCATCGTCTCGACACGATCGGAGATGGCGAGATCGCGGTACCACTTCTTGTCCCGCCGGCACCGCGTGCAGGAGCCCGCTTCGGATTGCACTTCAGAGCGCGTCCTCGAGAGCCCTCCTGATACTCGTCCCCAGTGACTTCGCTCGGCCAGGTCGGCGGGCGAGAGCACCAGTTCTTCTTGAGGTCGGCCAGCCCGCTCGCGGAACCGCTCTGCCTGCTCCTCCTTCGAGATGTGCAGGAAGAACTTCACCAGGTGGATGCCGTTCTCCGCCAGGTTCTCCTCGAAGCGATTGATCTGCTCGTAGCGTTTCGCCCAAACCGACTTCGGCACCAGCTGGTGCACCCGCACGATCAGAACATCCTCGTAGTGCGAGCGATTGAAGATGCCGATCTCGCCGCGCCGCGGCAGCGCGGGGGTGATGCGCCAGAGGAAGTCATGCTCCAGCTCCTCCGCGCTCGGCTGTGGTGCCGAGGTCACGACGCAACCCTGCGGGTTCATGCCGCGGGTCAGCGTGCGGATCGCGCCATCCTTTCCGCCCGCATCCATCGCCTGAGAAAGACCAGGAGAACGCGCGCCGGTTCTCCGCGCGTACATCAGGTACTGGAGCTCGTCGATGCGCGACAGGTTCTTCTCCAGCCGCGCGCGCGCCGCCTTGGTCTGGGCTCCGGGAGTCGAGTTCGGATCGATGTCGCCGAGGCGCAGGCGTCCCTTCGCCGGCACCCACGATCGATCGCACCAGTTCATGCGCCCTCCTTCCGCCCGCGCTCCGGGCCCACGCCCCTCGATCGGCCAGGCCAGGCCGCGCCGCGCCTCCCCGCATCGCCGTGCACCGGGGAGAAGTCGTGTCGTCACCCGATCGGAGAAGACCCATCGCTCCACTGACGCGGCACGTCGGCGTAGAGCCGCGCGATCTGGGAGAGCCCTCCCCCAGCACGATGACCTCGGGGTCGAGCAGGTTGATGACCGAGGCGAGGGCGCGGGCAGGAAGCGCTCTCGACACGTAGCGCGCGAGGCTCGCCTCGGCCGCGGCATCTCCGTCTTCCGCCGCCTTCGCGATCACGCTCGCGTCGAAGAAACGCCGCCCGGCTCCCCGCGCCCCGCGCCCAGGCTTCGCGCGTGATCCCGCGCAGACCCGGGCCGGAGAGGAACGACTCGATGCAGCCGTGGAGCCCGCAGTAGCAAGGCCCCGGTGCGCTCCTCATCGCGCGGCCAGGAGCGCGTTGTGCCCCACTCCCCGCGATCGCGTTCGCCCCATCGAGCACGCCGCTGCCGCACGACCGCCGCCGCCGCAGCCGGTGCCGAGGATCACGCCGAACACCACCTCCGCGTCGCGCCCGGCGCCGTCGATCGCCTCGGACAGCGCGAAGCAGTTGGCGTCGTTCGCGAGGCGCACCACCCGCCGAAGCCGCGTTTCCAGGTCTTCTTTCAGCGCGCGCCCATTCAGCCAGGTGGAATTGCAGTTCTTCATGCGGCCGGTGGCGGGAGAGATCGCGCCGGGCGTTCCGACCCCGACGCTGCCGCGCCGCCCAACCTCCGCCTCGAGCGCGAACACCATCTGCGCGAGCGCGCGCAGGGTGCCCTCGTAATCGTCGCGCGGGGTCGCGATCCGCTGCCGAGCGAGCTCCGCGCCGCGCTCGTCGAGCGCCACCCCTTCGATCTTGGTCCCACCCAGGTCGATGCCGATTCGCATGAGTCGCCTCCGCGCAAGCGACGTTACCACGTGCCCCCGCGGCGGCGCGCGCGCGCTCGCCTGTCAGTTTCCGCTTCGTGTCGGCGCGGCCCTGTCGTAAAACCTCTCCCCCATGGGTCGGGTTGTGATCGATCAACCCAAGAAGGAGGAAGACGTGAAAGGACGGTTTTGTTTGATCCTCGGCTCCGCCCTTTTGCTATCGACCGCAGTGGAGCAAGCAGTGTCCAAGGGAACGCCGGCGGAAATCGAGCGCGGCAAGTTCCTCGTGACCATCGGGGGATGCAACGACTGCCACACACCGTGGAAGATGGGGCCGAAGGGGCCCGAGCCGGACATGACCCGCTATCTGTCGGGTCATCCCGCCGAGATGCAGATGCCGCCGCCCCCCGCCGCGGCCGGCCCGTGGATCATCGCGGGCGGCGCGACCATGACCGCGTGGGCCAGCCCCGCCGGCATCGCCTACTCGGCCAACCTCACCTCCGATGCGGAGACAGGATTGGGTGCGTGGGACGAGGCGCTCTTCATCCGTGCGATGCGAAGCGGCAAGTCGCGGGGAGCGGGGCGGCCGATCCTGCCGCCGATGCCCTGGCCAACCCTGGCCCAGCTGAACGACGCCGATCTCAAGGCGATGTTCGCGTATCTCCAGACCGTCCCCGCGGTGAAGAACGAGGTACCGCAGTCGATGCCCGCCCCGATGCCGGGCGCGGCGAAGTAGTCTCGCCTCAACCCGACCTCTGCTAGACTGACGCACGCCGCATGACCTGCGGCGTGCGTCGTTCGTTCTGGGCGGAAGGGAAGCCGCCCCACACCCGGTCTCCTCACGAAGGAGTCCCCATGTCCCGGCTCATCCCGGCGGGCCAGGGCGCAGTGCTTCCGCTCGCGGCGTGCCTCGGCCCCGTGGCCGCGTTGGCGCTCGCCGCGCATTCCGCACTCGCCAGCCCTCTGATTCGTGTGCCCGCTGGAAGCTTCTTGATGGGCGAGTCGACCGCGCTCTGCGGCGACGATGAGAGGCCGGTCACGCTCACGCGCGACTTCGAGCTCTCGACCACCGAGGTCACCAACGCGGAGTACCTGGCCGCCCTCGAGTGGGCGCGCGCGCAGGGCCGCGTCCTGCTGAGCGGCGCCCGCGTGCTCGACGTCGCGAGCGGACAGACGCTGCTCGAGCTGGGCTCGTGGTATGCGGAGATCCAGTTCGACGGCGCGCACTTCTTCCTGCGGCAATCCCCGTACGCCCTCGCCAGCGCCTACCCCGGCGGCTACGACCCGGCCACGCACCCGGTGGTCAAGGTGAGCTGGTACGGCGCCGCCGCCTTCTGCAACTGGCGAAGTGAGCTCGACGGACTGCCGCCCGCCTACGATCCCGTCACCTTCGTCTGCAACGGCGGCGATCCCTACGGGGCGCGCGGCGATGGACGCGGGTGGGAATTGCGGCGCAGTACGCTTGAGCGCACCCATCGCCCAGGCGAAGCGGCGGCCGACTGCGCGCTCGCCAATCGTCCGGCGGCGGCTACCGTCGGCTGGACCTCGCCGATGGGATCGCACCCCGAGGGCGCGAGCGCGCTCGGCTTCGTCGACATGGGCGGCAATGTCGGCGAGTGGACCAACGACTGGTGGAGCTGCGAGCGCGGCACCGCGCGGTGATCGATCCGGTCAGCCCGCACGACGGAACGAAGATCACGCTGCACGGCGGCGGCTGGTTCTACGGCGAGGTCTACACCCACTGCGCGAGCCGGGGACGCCGATGACCCGCACTTCACCTACGAAGGCCAGGGCTTCCGCCTCGCGCGGACCGCGCCGACGAGCGCTGCGGTGACGTCCGACCCGGAGCGCGTGCGTCCTCGCCTCTTGGGCGAGTCCACTCCACTCGGGCGATGCGATCCGGCTCGCGCTTTCGCCGTCGTGCAGCAGAGATGAGTCCGCCTCGCGCTTCGACGCCGGCCCAGGAGAAGCGTGACGCGCTCGTCGAGATCGGGCGACGACGCGTCATCGAATGGCGACCCGACGAACGGCAGCTACCCGCCGGCGTCTATCGCCTTCGATGTGGAAGCCAGCGGCGGGCGGGCCGTCGCGATTCCGCTCGTGCTCGTGGGTGACCAGGCTGGCGCGGGCTCCACGGCAGCACCACCACCCGCGCGCGCTTCTCGCCGCGAGTTGGAGGAAGTAGGTCCCGCGGCGAAAGCGCTCGACAGTTCCAGTCGCCTGATGCTGACCCGCGGCGAAGTCGCCGTGCGCCAGCTCGAGCAGCTTTCGGCCCGAGGGATCGAAGAGGTCGAGCGCGACCGGCTCCGCCTCCGCCAAATCGAAGCGCACTTCGGCTCGGCCCCGCGCCGCGCGGATCGGGTTGGGGCTCACCCCGCGCAGGCGATCGACCGAGGGCAGCCCCACCGCGCGGGTCAGGGGAGGGCCGCGGCGCGAACCCGGACAGGCACCCCAGCGTCGGATAGTCGCCAAGAGGACCTCCGACACGAGCTCGATCCCCCCCGGTACGACTCGAGCACCGTGGCATACACGCTGCGATAGTCGTGCTGGTGCTTGAGATTTCCGTCGTAGTCGAGATCGGTGAGATCGGGATTGTGGCCGTAGACGCCACCGATCACTGGACCGCCGGCCAGGAACATCGGCGCGGCGGTGCCGTGGTCGGTGCCGTAGCCGCCGTTCCTCCTGCCGGCCGAACTCCGACATGGTCGCGGCCGAGCACGCGGTCGAGGAGTCCCTGGTTCTGCATGTCGGCGAGGAAGGCGGCGACCGCGTCGCCACGCGCGCGAGCGCCTGCTCCTGCCAGCCGAGCTGATCGGTGTGGGTGTCGAAGCCGCCGGTCGAGGTGAGGTGACGGCGTGGCGAGGGCACCGCCGCTCACCAGGCGCGCCACCGCCTCGAGCTCATGACCGAGGTCGAAGTCGGGATCGATCGACCGTGGTTTGCCCGCCCTCCGCCGCATCGGCGATGGCCGCGGCGTAGCCGAAGGTCTCGCGGTCGAGCTGCACGCGCAGAAGCGCAGCTCGTCGCCGCCGCGCGTGGGCGGCGGATCGTCGTCGAACTCGCCGACGTAGCCGCCGAGCACCAGGTTGTAAAGGACTCGGGACATCACCACCGCCGACCTCGGCGCGATCGCCGTTCCACGGCAGGCGATTGGAGTCGCCCTGCTGGATGCCGTAGGGCGCCTCCAGGATAGGTGCCGAGGCCGGGAACATCGCCTCGATGAAGCGCGCCATCCATCCTGTGTTGACCTCGAGGTCCGCGTCGAACCGCTCAGCCAGATGTCGGCGCCGCGGAAGTGCGAGAGGTTCATGTTCTCGTAGCCGACCGCCTGGATCACCGCGAGCTTGCCGCTCTGGTACCACGGCGCGAAGGGCTCAAGCCGTTGTTCAGCCCGGTCACGCCGTTCAGCTGCACCACCTGGTTGGCGTGAAGCCCGATGGTCAGCCGCGCTGTGGTAGACGGGGTCTGCGAACGGCACGACGGTATTGAGGCCATCGTTGCCCCTATTCACCACCACCAGGACGCGGCCGCCGAAGGGAAGATCTCCCCCGCCGAACCCGCGGAGACTCTCGGCACCAGCGCGAGCCCTGGCGAAGGGCGGCACGATCAGTCCGCCGCGGAGAAGGACAGCGTGCGGAGGAGGGAAGTCGCGGCGGCTCAGGACGGACGGCTTCGTTCATGGCTCCTGCTCTCCGCGTTCGTGGCCGGGTGCGTGGTCTGGTGCTTCCGCATGGCGTCCTCACTTCAGCTGCGATCGGCGAGGGCGGCCAGGCCAGACGCACGAGGCCGCGCAGTCGCGCCTCCGCCTCGGGTAGTAGAGCAGCGACCACTCCCACGGTTCGCGCCTTGCAGGAGCTCATCGAGCATGCGTTGGCGCACCGCCTCGGTCGGTCGTTGTCCGAGATCGAGGTGCCAGATCGTCGATCAGCGCGTCGGCGTCGTTGGGGTTGGTCAGGTCGTTGGCCAACGCCATCACGTTCGATTGCATACTGAGGTCGAAGCCGTCGATGTCGCCGTCGACCAGGCCTTCCGCCAGGGCAGGGTCAGCGAGTTGAGCCAGTTTCGATACCGGGCCAGCCGCCGACGTTGGGCGGCTCGAACAACATCTGCCCGAGCACGTCCATCGAGGTAGAGGGTCCACGCCCCCTCGGGTGCCACTCGGCGTGGTCGACGATCAGGTCGATCCCCTCGACCCTGAGTCCGCATCGAGCCGACCGTGCGGTCGATCGGATCGCTGACCAGCGCGCCGCGGTAGTTGGGATCCATGAAGCGCGTGGAAAGGAAAGGCGCCGAGCACCGGCCGGATCTCGTAGTTGTTCGCGCGAAGAACCTTGGCCAGGACTCGACCGTCGCGTCGTCCGGGTACTCGTCGAGGAAGTACTTGTACAGTTTCCGGCAGAGGAAACGCGCGGTCGACGGCTGCTGAAAGATGATGTTCACGATGTCGTCGCCGGTCCAACGACCGGTGCGGCCCAGGGAGGGTCTTCCATCCCGTTGTCGTGCCTCAAGACGTAGATCCCCTTCAAGCCGTCGATCGTGGTCAGCCAGGCGAAGGCGCGCGAGGCGGCGACCACGTCGTCCTGCGAGTAATTCACGACCCCCATGGTGAAGAGTTCGAGCAGCTCGCGCGAGAAATTCTCGTTGGTGTAGCCGTTGCGATTGCCGATGCCGTCGGGCCAGATCAGCGCCGGCCGGATCGCGCGCCACTTCCTTGACCAGCGTCTTGAAGTTGCCGAAGGCGGGCGGCGGAAGAGCTGGTTCTGAACGTACATCGATTGCGGCAGCTGCACCCGTGCTCACGCCGGTAGCGAAGTGGTCGTGCCAGAAGAGGAGTCATCGCCTCGCGCGCCGAGACCGGCTCGTTCAGCATCACCTTGACCCACCAGAGGCGAAGGATCGCGCCGATCCCAATACTCCTTGAAGAGCGATCGACCTGGTCATCAACTCCAGTTGGAGATGTCGGAAAGGGCTCGTTGGCCCAGGCGGCGGGCGGATTCGGGAGCTTCGGCCGCTGCTTCAGAAGCTGCGCGACAGTTGCGCTCTGCCCGGCGAGGGCGGCCGCGCGGACCTCATCGAAGCGCGCGCCGATCATCGCGCGATGAAGCAGGTGGCTCGCTTCATTGCTGGTCAAGGACCGGAGTACGACTGCCACTCGCTCCCCGGCCGCGGTCCGCCGCGTCGAGACCGACCACCGCATCGTTCGGCAGCTGCCGCGACGGCTCGTTGTAAGGCCAGGCGCCACGACTCGACCAGGCCGCGCGCGGCCGCGCGGTCGAGCGCTTGAGAGCCCGAGTGCGACGAAGCGCAGCACCGGCGCTGGTCGCCGGGCGCGGCCAAGCTCTCCAGGTCTGGTCGCCATCGGCGGGCACGAACTCCGGCTCCTCGATCGGCGTGCCACGTGGAGGGGGCGAGCCTTGCGCGATGGGGCGCGCTCCCGCGGATGCGGGCACAAGCGCGGCCGAGAGGCAAAGGCCAAGGCAGAGGCGCGCGCCGACGCGATTCGCAAGGGGCCGCCGAGGGTCGTGCGTTTGTCGGGAACATGGTCGGAGCTGGAAGAAGTCATCGCTGCCACCTCGCGCTCCGGTCGCATTGCGAATCGATCGTTCGGGCCGCGGCGCCGTGCAGGCTGCGCGATCAGGGGCCCGCTGCTTCAAGGGGAGTGCGATTCGAAACCAATCGTGGACGTGGGCGGACGCTCGATCGCCCTCTCGCGTCCAACGGAGCTATCGGATGGTTCGCGAAAGGCTGCAGCCCAAATTTGAGGTAGGAGGAGAATTCTGCCGCGGCTCGGTTCTACAGGTGGAACGGAGAAGCCTGTGAAACCTTGTTTGGCCGCTTTCAGTCGCGCGGTGCGCCGCGCGACCGAGGCGAGGTCGAGCGCGTTACCGCGGTCCCATTGCGCAGAACGCCCAATCGGAATCGGTATTCAGGAAGTTGTCAATGAACTCGGTCACGAGCCTCGCGCTTCCGGCCGTGACACTGACTACCTGGATGCTGCGAGGGTCCGTGCTCGCCTGGATGACGTGCGGAATGATGGTGGGCGGACCCGAGAAGGCCGGGACGAACGTGAGGTCGTATACCCCCTCCCCTGCGCGCTGCACCGTGAAGCCGGTGCCCACCAGGCGCGTTCCGTTCCCATCGACCTCCCCGCGCAGGAGTCGCAGGGTCTCGGTACCGGCCGCCGCTTGGTATTGCCCGCTCGATCCCAGCCGAATGTCCCCGCGGACATCGAGCTTCGCAGTGGGCGTGGACGTGCCGATGCCGACATTGCCGCCGGGCTCCTGCAGACTCAGGTCGCGGGGAGTCGAACTCGCGTAGTCGAAGGAGAAGATCATGCCGCGGGATCCATCGTGGTAGAGGCGAAGCCCCGCTCCCGCCGCGGCGGGCAAGCCACCTCCGTTGCCGCCCGTCAGCCACTCGGACTGACCGTGAACATGGAGAGTGGATCGCGGAATCGTCGTGCCGATCCCGAGCTTGCCATCGCTCTTGGCGGTGAGCGCGGCGCCCACCGCGGTGTAGAGGTGCACGTCGCCGGCATCGGAGTTCACGTAGACGCTGTTGTCCCCGCCGCTGCCGTCTCCGATGTAGCCGATTCGGCCGCCGTTCACGTCTCTGAAGGTCAGGTAGCAGACGTTGGACGATCCCGAGCCCGCCCCGTCGATGCGTAGACCCTCGTCGCCACCCTTGACGTGAATCCTCGCGGCGGGGTTGGTCGTCCCGACGCCCACATTTCCGCCGTTGTCCACGAAGACCGCACTCGCGGGTGAGCCATCGGCCGCATCGAGCGAAAAGGCGGAGTTGGCGTGCGCGGCGAGCGGCGCGGCGGTGATCTGCTGTCGTGGGGCGAGCACGACGAATCCGGCCGCGTTGGCGCAGGACTGCCCGGTGTCGCGCCTCACCTCGATCTCCAAGTGGCGCGGTGCGGTGGTCGCAAACTGCTGACCGAAGTCGAGCTGCGCGGTGAACACTCCATCGACGATGCCGACATTGTCCAGGCAGAGCGTCGCGCCGATCTGCGCACCTCCAGATGCCGCGTCGAACAGGCGGAAGCGAAAGTCGTGGAGGCCGCTGGCGGGGACGCCCCCATCGTTGAGCGACCCCGGGTAGGTAAAGATGGTGCTCTGGCCGTGCACCGACGCCGGCACGAGCAGGCAGAGCGCGAGCGTGCCTACGAGGCGCAGCGCGAGCGAGATGGTTCTCCGCTTCATCGAGGGATGCTCCTGGTTAGGGGATGGCGACGATGCGCCGGTGACCGTGGTGGGGTCCGGCATCGAACCGCAAGAAGCAGAGCCCCGAAGGCACCCGCCGACCCGACTGATCGCGCCGGTCCCACATCCGTTTGTGTGTGCCGGCCGGCAAGGCCTGGTCAACGAGGACGCGTACCAAGCGACCTGACGGATCGTAGATGTTCGCGCGTACCAAGCTCGGTTGAGGAAGCTCGAACACGACCCGCGTCTGCTCCGTGACCGGATTGGGCCTGGCGTCGTGCAAGCGGAAGGCGGGCGGCGTGGTGCCCGCTGGGGTGATCCCATCGACCAGCGGGTCCAGGTCCACCGCGGTCACGCCTCCGCCGCCGAACCAAAATCCGCCGCGGAGGGCGAAGCTCGAGCCGATGGCTAGCCCAACGTCGGGCTGACCGATAGTGCCGCCCAGGGTCATGCTGCCGCCGATCGAGCGCGTGGATCCGCCGCCGTCGACCGTGAATCGATTAAGGCCAAATTGCGCGCGGGCCAAGTCCGCTCCAGCGCTGAGCACTGCGCCCGTCAGCACGAGGGCAAGGGAGCGGATCGCGATGGGTCGCATGACCATCGTTCCTCCTCGGTGATCTCAGCCTCGTGCGCCTGGCTCCCCCGCGATTCGGGGTGGGGCTTACGCCGAGCGTTGCAGCCGGATCACCTTAGGAAGCGACGGATCGAGTCGAATTGGCTCACTCTTTCGTTGGTGCCGCGCGTACTGCCCTCGCGAACGTCCCGATGGCCGACACCCGCGTCGATCCTGCGATTGCCCGCGTCAGAAACCGCGCGCCGCGTTTCCCCCGCGGGGATCGGGAGAGCCGATCAGCCCGCCGTCCTCGCGGGTGGCGCCGTTGACGCGACCGATCCACCGGTTTGCGTAGGGCACGACCTCGTGCCCCATCCCCCCGAGGCGCGCGATGGTGGAGTCGGTGAGCGCGCCCTCCTCGTAGTAGAGAAGGTCGGGTTGCCACTGCGCGTGAATGCGCGGTGTCGCGACCGCCGTCCCGAGCGGCACCTCGCGCACGAGGCAGTCGATCAAGACTTGGAGCACGCTCGTGATGATGCGCGGCCCTCCGGGCGACCCGAGTGCCATCTCGACCTTCCCGTCGCGTAGCACCAGGGTGGGCGTCATCGAGGAGAGGGGTCGCTTCTTCGGCTCGATTCGGTTGGCCTGACCGCCGGTCAAGCCGTAGAGGTTTGTCGTGCCCGGCTTGGCCGAGAAGTCGTCCATCTCGTTGTTCAAGAGGAAGCCCGCGCCTTCGACCACGATTCCCGAGCCGAAGGTGTCGTTGAGCGTGGCAGTCAGAGCGACCGCGTTTCCGGCCGCGTCCAGCACGGAGAGGTGGGTCGTCTGGTCCGATTCGTAGTGCTCGGCATCCCCCGCCGCGACCGAGTCGCTCGGGGTCGCCCGCGTGAGCGAGATGGAGGCGGCCCGCGCTTCGACGTAGCGCGGCTCGAGCAGCCCGTGCTCCGGAACGACCGCGAAGGCGGGATCGCCCAGGTGCACGGCGCGGTCGGCGTAGGCGCGTCGCGCCACCTCGGTGAAGAGGTGTGGCCACTCGACCCGATCGCGCGCGACCCGATCGAGCGGGAAGCGCTCGAGCATCGCGAGCATCTGGAGTAGCAGGATCCCGCCGGAACTTGGCGGCGGCATGACCACGATTTCACGGCCGCGAAAGCTCCCTCGAAGCGGCGCGCGCAACTCGGCATGGTACTCATCGAGATCGTCGAGGGAGATGAGGCCGCCGCCGCGCAGCATCGTGGCGCGGATCAACTCCGCGGTCTGGCCGAGGTAGAAGCCGGCCCGTCCCTCCGCCGCGATGCGATCGAGCGTGTTCGCGAGGTCGGTCTGCACCAGGAGATCCCCCGCCTTCCACTCGGCGTGGTCCGCGCGAACAAAGATGCGGGTCGCGGCCTCGCTGCGGGCGAAGGCCGCGCGGTGCTCGTTCAAGTCTTGTGCGACGTCGACCGGCAGTCGAAAGCCGTCGCGCGCGAGGCGAATCGCGGGCGCGAGCAGCGCCCTTCGCGAAATCTGCCCCGATCCCTGCTGCTGCCAGAGGCGAAGCAGACCATCCACGCCCCCCGGCACCGCCGCGGCGCGACAGCTCTCGAGCGAGAGCTTGGGGTCGGGGGTACCGGTCGAGTCGAGGAACATGGCGGTGTAGGCGGCGGTCGGTGCCACCTCCCGGAAGTCAAAGGCGAGATCACCCACGCCTTCGCGGTGCACCACCGCGAAGCCGCCACCGCCGAGGGCCCCCGCCTCGGGATAGACCACCGCGAGGGCGAAGGCCGTCGCGACCGCGCCGTCGATGGCATTGCCGCCCGCCTTCATGATCTCGATGCCCGCATCGCTGGCCAAGGGGCTGGCCGAGACCACCACCCCGTGCGCATAGGGGGGGATCGGAGAAGGAGTGAACGCCGCGTGCGCGAACGACGGCAAGGCGGCCGCGAGGAGGAAGACACCGCGAACGAGGAGACGCTTCACGCGGCGTACGTTCGAGGAGGACGCGTCGGCTGTCAAGACACGGACGCGCCCACGACCCCATGCGGATCGCGGGCGCGTCGCGAGGTCAGGCCAAGAGCGCTAGGGGATCACGACCAGCTTCGCGTTCCGAGCCGCGGCCCCCCTTTGCTCCATCCGGAGCACGTACGCGCCCGCGGCGAGATTGCTCGGTCGCCACTCGACGTGGTGCGCCCCCGCGGCGAAGCTGCTGTCGGCCGGCTTCGCCACGACGCGGCCCTGGGTGTCGAACACGCGCAGCGTGACCTCGGCCGGACGGGCAAGATCGAAGCGCAGCGACACCGGCGCGCCCGCACCGATCCGAAGCGGATTGGGCGATGGCGCGTAGAGGCGGTCGGAGAGTCCGCTCACCTCGTCTTCCGCAACGTCGGTCGCCGCCTGCAGAAGCGGCAAGGGCGCGAAGCTCCCGCCGAAGACCGAGTTCATGAGCGAACTCGAGGCGCCGAAGTGGCCGCGCAGCACGCTCGACACCACGCTCCGGTAGTCGTTCTGCACGAGCAGATTCCCGTTCGCGTCGAGGTTCGAGAGGTCCGGGGTCGAGCCGTAGAAGCCGCCGTTCGCCGCGTTCGAAATCACGAGGTGCGGGGCCGCGGTGCCGTGATCGGTGCCGTAGCTGCCGTTCTCCTCGACGCGACGCCCGAACTCCGACGTCGTCATGATGCAGACCTTGTCGCCGAAGCCCTGGGCCGCCATGTCGGACCAGAATGCTGCGATCGATTGGCCCACGCTCCCGAGGAGGTCGGTGTGCAGGTTCGCCTGGTTGGCGTGCGTGTCGAACGAGCCCTCGGAGCAAAGGAAGACCGGCGTCTTGAGCCCGCCCGAAAGCAGCTTGGCCACGATCTGGAGCTGCGAACCCAGGTAGGTCCCGGGATAGGTCACCGTCGTCTGGCCGGCGTCGGCCGCGGCCTGAATCGCCGCCGCGTAGTCGAAGGTGATGCGATCCAGATCGCGCATGAACCCGAGCTCCGCCCCGCCGCGCGTGTTCGGCAACGCGTCGGAGTAGCCGCCCGGGTAGTACTCGTTCACCAGGTAGTAGAAGCTCGACGGGTCGTCCACCACGATCCCGGTCAGCGCGCGACTCCCCTGGAGCGGGATGCGATGATTCGAGGCCTGCTGCAAGCCGTATGGCGCCTCGGGCAGGAGCGTCGGGAAGTCCGGGAACATCGCCTCGATGTAGCGCGCGAGCCAACCGGTGTCCCAAATCACGTCCTCGGCCGAACCGCTGAACCAAATGTCGGTCCCGCGGAAGTGCGAGATTCATGCTGGGATAGCCGACCCTTCGACGATCGCGAGCTTGCCCGCGTTCCAGATCGACTGTAGCGGCTGCAGGGCCGGGTGCAGTCCTCGAGCCGCGGTCAAGTGGATCGCCTCGTTCGCGGGGATCGCGATCGTCGGGCGCACCTGGTAGTAGGTCGAGCTGGCGTAGGGCACGATGGCGTTCAGTCCGTCGTTGCCCCCTTCCAGGTTGATCCAGACCAGCACGCGGCCGTTGAACGGCTCGATAGCCGGCGGCCTGCGCCATTCCGGCGGTCAAGAGTCCACTCCTTCGCATCGCTTCCGGAACGATCAAACCGGCGGCGGAGAAGGCGAGCGCTCGCTGCAGAAAGTCTCTTCTGTTCATGTGTCCACCGCCCTTCTTACTTCAGTTGGAAGTCGGCCATCTTCATGAGGAGCCGGAGCGTCCGCTCCAGTCTCGTGCGCGCCGTCGCCAGGTTGATGTTCCACTGATTGGGCGGGAGCCCTGTGAGCAGCGCGTCGAGGAGCGCTTGCCTCACCAGCGGGGTCGGCTCCTGCCCGTAGTAGCAGGTGCAGAGATCGTCGATCAGCTGGCCCGCGTTGTTCGGGTTGGGCAGTGACTGCCCGATGGCCAGCGCGTCGATCTTCACCCCCAGCGGTTCACTGAAGATGCTGCCGTCGACATAGGCGGTCGAGAAGACGCGACGCCAGGGCAGGACGTAGGAGTTCTCCCACGAACGATAGCCGGGCCAGCCGGCCACGTTCGGCGGTTCGAGCAGTACCTGCCCCGCGATGTACATGCCCCAGAGGGTCCAGTTGTTGAGCGTGCTTCCTTGATCGCCGTAGTCGACGCCGGTGACGTCGAAGGCGCGGGACGATGGCACTGCCGCGGTCGAGTGCATCGGCATAAATCGCCGCGGTAGTTGGGGTCGAAGAAGAGCTGACTCTTGAACATCTGCAGAAGGACCGGCTTGATCTCGTAGTTGTTGTTGCGGAGCGTGGTCGCCAGCTGCTCGACCAAGGCCTCGTTCGGGTACTCGTCGATGAAGTAGCGGTAGAGCTTTCGGCAGATGAAGCGCGCCGTCTCCGGCTGCTGAAAGATGATGTTCACGATGTCGTGACCGAAGTACTGGCCGGTGTGGCCGAGGAAGGTCTTGTTGCCGTAGTCGTGCGCCCAGGGCTGGAAGGTGGTGTTGATCCCATCCCAGCACTGGTAGCCGGTGAAGGCGCGGGCCGCCTCGCGCACGTCGTTCTGCGTGTAGTTGCCCACCCCCATGGTGAAGAGTTCGAGCAGCTCGCGCGCGAAGTTCTCGTTGACGTCGCCCGCGATGTTGTAGGTGCCGTCGAGCCAGATCAGCATCGCGGGATCGAGACAGATCGCCTGCACCAGATCCTTGAAGTTGCCGAGTGCATACTGTCGCAGCAGCTGGTTCTGCTTGTACATCGAGGACGGGATGTACACCTTCGAGATCCCGGTGGCGAAGTGGTCGTGCCAGAAGAGGGTCATCGCTTCGACCATGCCGGGATCATTGCTCTGGATCTGCTGGAGCCACCAGAAGCGCAGGAGATCGTGGCGCGTGAAGTAGAGGGTGTTGAGCGAGTCGAACATCTGCTGCGTCCAGTTGGTCATGTCGGGCAGCGGTTCGAGCGCCCAGCTCCCGGGCGGCGCCGGCAGGGCGCGGGCCGCGGTGAGATTCGTCATGGTGGTGGCGAGCCCGTTGGTCACGCCGGCCCGAATCTCAGGGATCTTGGGGCCGATCATCGTGCGGTGGAGCAGGTGGGCCGACTCGGCGAGATTGAAGGGGCCGGCGTACGGCGTCCAGTCCGAGGTCAAGGGGCTGCCCCCCGGGGTCGTGGTCGCGGGCGCTCCCTTCAGCGATCCGACCTGGCGGCCCTGCTCGTCGATCGCCTGGAGCACGGTCGGCGTGAACGGATGCCCCTGAAACTCTCGCGCGTTCATCAGGTCGTCGTAACGAGCCCGCGCCGAGGCGAAGAAGCGGTCGCGCGCTACCGCCAGCTGCTGTAGCCGCTCGAGCTCCGCCGCCGACGGCATGACATTGGGGACCTGGGTCAAGGCGCGGGCCTCCGCCTCCGCCGTCCCCTCGGCTCGCGCGGACGCGCCGAGGTTGAGGCCGGCAGCGACGAGGAACATTCCCGCGATCCACCCCCGGAGCGCTCCGGCTTGGCGGGATGGCTGTGATCTCACGCTGTCCTCCTTACAAAGATGCGTTCCTCCGAAGAGGCAGTCCACGATGTGGCACCGCTCCCCCTGCACTCGCGATCAGTCCCACGCGCGCCCCATGCCGATCACCCAGAGGGCCCCACTCCACTCGATGCGGTCCCGACCGTGATTCGAGTAGGTGATCGGCGTCCAATCCACTCGCAGGGTGTAGACCCCGAGGCTCGACGGGATCCGCGTGAGCGGCAGATCGCCGCCGACTCCGACCTCGCCTCGGAAGGACCAGCGGCGGGCTCCGCGCACGCGGGGTTCCCCGTCGAGGCGGTGGACGCTGGAGGTCGAATCCGAAATACCACCCATTGAGACGCCCGACGATTCTGCACGAAGCCAGGCCGCGTCGACCACTGTGTAGAACCGAGGCCACAGCCTTTGTCCCTTCCAGGTCAGCCGTTTGATCGCGGCAGCGGGGAGCTCCCCGAGGTTCTGCTCGAGGTTGATGGCGGCGACGCGGTCGACCTGCTGCACGCGCAACGGCCGCGCGGCGAGGGAGCGAAGGTTGCCTCCCCCTCCGGCGGTCAGGCGCCCCCACTCCCGCCCGAGGGGCAGGCTGCCGCGCGCGGCGAGGAGCCAGTTCGAGCGCGTTGCATCGAAGGTCGGGGCTTCGCCGGCGCGGAGGGCGCGCTCCTCGGGCGGTGATCCCGACTGTCCGGCGGCGTAGAGGCGGACTCGCGTCGAGGGCGCGGCGTTGAGGGTGGTGGCCAAGGTCGCCTCGAGGGTCGACCAGCGGCGATCGCTACCGAAGGCGTCGTTTCCAGCGAGAGCGCGTGCCATCCGGTTCTTCCCCGCGCGCGCCAATCGCGCCAGGTCGGCGAGCACCGACTGCGCGACGCCGGAGCTCCACTCGAAACCGCGCGGCAGGTACTCACGGTCGATCGACTGCGAGTGGCGGAAGGTCAGGGTGGAGATGATCGGCCGGCGGCAGGTAGAGGCGCGCGCGGCGCACCGCGTCGATCCCGATCTCGCGGCGCGACCGTCGGCCCTCCTCCGCGCGCGCGAAGCCGTGGGTCAGCGGACCGAGCGCCGGCACCGGCTTCCTCCACTCCCGCGCTCCACTGACCCGCCGCGAGCGGAAGCCGTAGCGCACCGCCGCCTCGATATGGTGTTGCCGGGTGAACTCGGTCAGGAGATAGCCGCCCGCGAGGTGCGCACCGAGCTTTGGTCCGTCGACCCCGTTCCAGCGCAGGGTCGGCCGCGCGTAGTAGTCGAGCGCGTCGAGCGAGGGCGTGTAGACCGAGAGGTTGTCGAGGTGAAGCCGCATCGGCGGAAGACCGGTGCGATTGTTCAACCGATCGACGTCGGCCAGGCGGCACTCGGGATCGATCGTCACCCGCCGGACCGAGCGGGGCACGGGCACCTCGAGGCGGTAGTGCCGACGGACGTCGCGCCAACCGCGCCACGGCTCCGCGACGAACCAGCCATTCGGCTGCTTGAGCACTCCCTCACGCCCCGGCACCAGCACCCACTGCGCCCCGCCCCCTTCGAGATCGAGGCGAAGATCGAGCGGCATCGGCATCGCCTCATTTCGCTCGAGTTCGATCACGGCGAGATAGTCCTGGGCGCGCCGCTCGTTGCGCAGGCTCCGGACCGCGTAGTCGATGCGCCAGTTGCGCTCGAGCCAGGCATCGAAGTAGTCGCCGAGCGAGCGGCCACCACTTCCCCGGCCACGCGGCGAAAATCTTCCGGATAGGGATGCTGAAGCAGAAGCGATCGAAGTACGCGCGCATCACCTGGCGTCATGACATCGCGCCCCAGCATTTGCTCCAGCTGGCGCAGCATGATCGAGGTCTTCTGATAGACCATGCGGCAGCTCTGGTACTGTCGAAGTCATTCGAGCCCGTTTCGAGGGTCGCGCTCGTAGCCGGCGCGCACGAAGCGGAGGTAGCGAATGTCGTTCCGCTCGAAGTCGTTCGACATCGTTGGGTAGAAGCGGCGCGCGTACCAGCCGGTCCACATGGTGCCGCTGGTCGATCCCCAGATCGAATCGGTGGTGGCGGCGCAGATGTAGTTGGTGAACCCCTCGTCGAGGAGTGCTCGGTGCGGTCTCGTTCGAGCCGATCATCCCGTAGAACCAGTTGTGCGCGATCTCGTGGCCGAAGAGGGTGATGTACTCCGGCGTCACGCCGCCGTCGGCGGTGAACATCGGGTACTCCATCCCCTGATTCGACATCGGCCACGATCATCCTGGGATAGCTGGCGTAGCACCCAGCGCCGCGAGTAGTCGGCGACGTAGGCGCGGTATAGACCTCGGCCGCGTCCTGCCAGCCCGCGGCATGCTGTCCTCGCGCGAGCGCGATGCAGCGAATCCCTTCCACTCGAGTTCGCCGATCCGGAAATTGGCGAGGCGGTCCAGGCGACGTTGTGCACCTGATCGGCGTGGAAGCGCCAGGCCTTGGTCTCTTCGGTCGGCGGGATCACGCTCGCCGCCTCGCCCTTGGGCTTCGTGGCGAAGTGCGAGAGGTCGAGACGTGCGCGCATTCGAGGCAGCACTCCGCTTCGTTCGTAAGCACGTTGCTCCCGTCGACGATGTAGTGCGCGGGAAGGGTCAGCGTCCAATCGTAGCTGCCGAAGTCGCCGTAGAACTCCTTCCCCCATGTGCGGGTCGAGATTCCAACCGCGCCGCGCGTCGTACACCACCATCGCCGGGTACTACCGGTGAGGCAGTGTGAAGTCGCTTCCCCTTCTGCATCCGTCGCTTGGGTCAGTGGGTGTCGAAGGAGGTGGAACCTCGCTCGCGCCCGGCATCGAGGGGTGCGCCAACTCGACGCGAAGGAAGCCGTCTCCTCTCCGCCTTCTCGAGCGAGGTTCCGGCTCCATCGCTGAGCGAAGTGACCGAGGTGCCGGCCCATTCCTCCGGCTTGAGGTTCGCGAGCGAGTAGTCCCCCTCGCTGCGCTGCTGGTCGTCGAGCAGGCTTCCCGGTCGGTAGGCGTTCTGGGTGAGGTGAAACCAGACCACGCGGAGCGTGTCGGCGCTCTGGTTGGTGTAGATCAACGTCTCCTCGCCGTGGATCACGTCAGCGTCGGTGTCGAGCTTCGCCTCGATGCTGTACCGCACTCCCTGTTGGAAGTAACTCGATCGATGTCCGGCCGACTGCCGAGCGGTGTCCCATCTTCCGCGCGGAGCAAGAGCGGCGACAGGCAGAGCAGCAATGACAAGAGGCGCCGCCGAGCGCCGGCGGCGGCAGAGACGAGCGCGACATGGTCCCCCCTCGAGGCAGATCGATTGCGGCGTGGCGGCGAACTTTCGCGCCTCGCGAGGGCTCGCGTCAATGGCCGGACGGAGTCATCGCGCTCGTCCCTCTCGTCCAGCATCGCGATCAGCCTCGCGCGTGTAGCCGAGGGTGGGGCAGTCGTTGGCATCGAGCAGGCGATCGAGCAGGCGCGCAGAACGCGACCTCCTTCCCAACGCGTGCCGACGAGATAGCGCGGCCTCGGCCCGGGCGCCAGAAGAGTGCATCGAGCACCGCCACCGCTACCGATCTCGGGCGAGAGGGCTTTCGATTGGTGGTTGATCCGGCTCGTCCTCGGCGGGCGCGCTTTGGCTCGGCCTTGTGAGCACGCGCTTCCTCCTCGAAGGAGGCCCGGCGCGGCGGAAGCGCGCGGCGGTGCCGGGCAGGCCATTCTCGCCGATCGCCGAGACGATCCCGCCCGGTTGCACGATCGAGACCCGGACGCCGTGCTGCCTCAGTTCATCGTCGAGCGAGACCGTCATCGCCTCGAGCGCGTGCTTGGTCATCGTGTACGGCCCGTAGTAGCGCATGGAGATCGAGCCGCCCTGCGAGCCGATGTTGACGATGCGCCCCCGCGAGGCGAGGAGGAGCGGAAGGCAGGCGCGCGCGAGCTTGATCGGCGCGAGCGCGTTCACCTCGAAGATCTCGAGCAGCTCGGCATCGGACCAGGTGGAGAAGAACCCCACCCCGCCCAGGCCCGCGTTGTTGACCAAGCCGTAGAGCCCGACTCCGCGCGACTCGACCTCGTGCACCGCTCGGTCGATTGCGCCCGGGAGAGTGAGATCCAGTTCGATCGGCACGACATGTTCGATCTCGGCCAGGCGGGCGAGATCCGCCCGCTTTCGCGCCGTGGCGAAGACGGTGTGTCCCAGGCCCGCCAGCCTCGCGGTCAGGTGCGCACCGATGCCGGTGCTCGCGCCGGTGACGAGGATCGCTCGATTAGACATCTTCACTTCCCTTCTGCGCTGCCGGTGTCAGAGACTAACTCGTCCCGATTCGGGGAGGGGATGGAGATCGAGCGGCGAGGGCGCATCCTCGCCAGCGGAAGGAGTGGCATGATCGACCCGAGGCAGTTTCTGCAGTATCCCGGCCGGGCCGGAATGCTCGGTGCCCTCATGGACGAGTACGCGCGCGCCGCAGCCGACTTTTGCTTGGTGGTCGAGGCGATCTCGATGGACAGCTGGATCGAGGAGCGCGAGACCGACGACCCCGACTGTCGCTCACTCCAGGCCCTCGCCTCGCACACGGTGCGGGCGGCGCGCGGCTACGCGAGCTACATCCGCGGCGTGCGCAAGATGGAACCGAGCGACCTCCGCCTCAACTTCGTCCCACCGAAGACACCTTCCGACGTTCGCGCCGGCCTGCGCGAGGCGATGCACTTGACCGAAGACTCGCTCGAGGGTTGGTACGACGCGCCCGAGCAGGAAGTGGTCGCGCACAAGTTCCAGGTGGGCTGGGGGCCGACCTACGATCCCGAGATGATCTTGGAGCACGCGATCGTGCACCTGCTCCGGCACCGGCGGCAGATCGAGCGCTGGTAGTCGCGCCCGAGGATCGCGAAGCTCAGCGGTAGCGCTGCTTCAACCGCCCCCAGCTGGACGGTGCGATCGGGGTCACGCAGGAGACGGGATCGCACTCGATCCCGTGGGCCGCGCCGCCCTGGTCGTTGCAACCGAGCTGGGTCAACGGTCGACAACTGCCGTCCCTCAAGCAGCAGGCAACGATTGGCGGGTCATCGCCGATCCAGTAGCCCCCTTGTGTGCCCTGCGCGCCACACAACCCGAGTACTGGCAAGACCGGCGGGCCGTATCCCGGCGAACCCACGGCGTCGATCTGCGCCGGCACGGAGTCGTCGGCGAAGCCGGGCGCACCCGAGAGTGGATGATCGATGATGCGGAAGGAAGTCGGCGCGCGGCCCACCTCGACCACGAACCACGCCACCTCGAAGAGATGCGAGGAGCGTGGGGTGTTCCAGGTCACGGCGGCTCCCGAACCGGGGGCGGGCCAGGCTCCGTTCGCGCCGGCTGAGGTGAGCGCGAAGTCTCCTTCCAATCCCACCTGCGAGACATCGACCTCGTTCGCGTCATAGTCGATGCCGAAGGTCAGCCCTCGGACGCGTGAGCACTGTTCTTCGGGAAACGCTGCCAGCAGCCAGAACACAACCGAATCGTCGAGCTTCCACGAGCTGACCATCTGTTGCACGAGCGCCTTCCGTTCCGGGCAGTCGCCGCCCTGGTAGGGCGGACAACCTGGTTCACGATCCTCGGGGCACTCGACGCCCGATCGTTGCGCGTAGCTCCGCACCTCGCTCGTGTAGGAAACGGCGTCATCGGTCACGACGAAGAGCCAACCACCGACGTTGGGACCAGCGGCGGCGGGGCGCGCGCAGCAAAGACCTAGAACGAGAAGACAACCCCAGGCGATCGCGCGCATCGGTCCTCCTCACGGTAGGTAGCGGCTCTTGATCCGTCCCCAACTGGTCGGCGCAATCGGCGTACTGCAGAAGCCGGGGCCGCAGTCGATCCAGTCGCCGTAGTAGGAGCCGTCGTTCGCGCGGCAGTCGGACCCCGGGAGGCGAACACACCCACCTTCGTTCGGAAGGCAGCACGCGCCGGTCGCGACGGAGAGGCAGTAGTTCGGCAGGCAGGTGGGCTCGCCGTTCGAGAGTCCGTTCGCACTCGTGCACTCCGACCACAGCAGGACCCGACAGCTGCCGTCCAGAAGGCAGCACCCGATCCCATCGTCGCCGGCACGGTCACACATCCACGCGTCGCCGCCGGCCAGGCCGACGCCGTTCACACAGACCGCGGGGTCGACGCGCGACGGCAGCGCGTCATCGGCGAAGCTCGGCGGCGTGTGGCCCGCGGGATGCTCGAGCAACCGCAGGCTCGAAGGCTCGCCGCCGACGGCGACCGCGAGCCAGTAGAGCTCCTTGACCGGCGCGGTTTGCGTGACGTTCCAGCTCAAGCTGGTGCCGGTGCCCGGCGCAGGCCAGTCGTGACCGCCGTTGGCGGTCGTGAGTTCGAACTCGGCGTCGGTACCGTGATCGACGATCTCGACCTTGGTAGGATCGTAGTCGAGGCCGAACTGCACCCCTTGAGTCGGGCGCATTCGGGCAGGATCGCCATGACCCAGACGACGATCGTTTCGTCGCGGCGATACGAGAGGTAGCCGCTCTGGGCTTGGCTTCGCAGCGGCTCGCACCACGATCCATCGTAGGAGGACATCCGCGGACCCGTCGGGCTCACACTCGACCCCGGAAGCGCCGTCGTACCCGCCGTGATCCGAGTGTAGGTGATCCGGTCGTCGGTGAAGAGGTAGAGGGTGCCCCCGGCGTTGGCGCCACCGAGACAGCGCGACGCGATGCCCCCGCCAAATGAGCAGCCAGCCCCCGGCGACAAGCACGCGGGAAATGAACGCCAGTCCAGTGCGACCTTCATGGCGCGACCCTTCTCGCGGGCGGCCCCGCGTCCCCGGCCCTCGCAGTCTAGTCCTCTCGATCGACCTCCGTCCCGCGCTTCTCGCCCCAGGAAATTAACCAAATGATCAGTTGACTCCGGCCAGGCGCAGCCGACATTCTACTAACCGGTCGTTTGATTAATTGGAGGAGGCAACATGACCGAAGCCCGCATCCGCGACGCGCAGCGCACCCGCCAACTTCTCCTGGACGCGGCCGAGCGCCTCTTCGCCGAGCGCGGGGTCGACGGCACGTCGACCGACGAGATCGCCCGCGCCTCCGGCGTGAACAAGGCGATGATCAACTACCACTTCGGGGGGAAGGACGGGCTCTACACCGCGATCGTGAGCGATCTCCTGGAGACCGCCCTGGGGGAGCTCGAAGCCCTCCCGGCCGCCCCGCTCTCCGGCGAGGCGAAGCTCCGCGAGTTCGTGCGCGTCTTCGCTCGCGCCCACGGCGCCCGAACGTCGGTCTCCTCGATGATCCTGCGGGAGGTGATGGCGGGGGGCCGGCGCATGGAGGAGCCGTTCCGCCTGCGCTTCCTGCGCGTCTTCCGCGTGCTGAGCGAGATCCTGGCCCAAGGCAATCGCGAGGGGAGCTTTCGTCCGGTCGCCACGATCGAAGCGCACCTCGCGATGATGGGAGCGCTCACCTTCTTCTTCGCCACGCGGCAGTTTCGCGAGCGCATGCTGACCGAGGGGAAGCTCCCCTTCTCCCCGATCTCGGCGGAGGAGTACGTCGCCTTCCTCGAAGAGCTGGTGACGCGCGGCCTGGCCCCCTCGCCTTCGATCTCACCCACCCCGAAGCGCAAGCCGGCGGCGCGCGCCAAGAGCGTCGCGCGGAGCTCGAAGCCGACCCGCACTCAAACCAAGTCCAGTCCCCGGAGGACCCCACGATGAACCGAAGCGTCAGAGCGAGTCGTCTCCTGTTGCTGCTTCTTCCCCTGTTCCCCTTCGCCTGTTCGCGCGACGCGGGTCGCGAGCTCCTCTCCTCCGGTCACATCGAGGCGACCGAGGTGCGGATCGCGAGCAAGGTGCCGGGGCGCGTGCGCACGCTCACCGCGCAGGAAGGGGACAAGATCGAGGCCGGCGCAGTGCTGGCGGAGATCGACACGACCGACCTTCACCTCGCGCTCGAGGCGGCACTGGCCGACCGCGCACAGGCCGAGGCGGAGCTGCGACTGCGGCGGGCCGGCGCGCGGCGCGAGGACATCGCGGAGGCGCGCGCGATGCTGCAGCAGGCCACCGCCGACCTGGACAACGCGGCCAAGGACCTCACGCGGGTCGAGACCCTGGTGGCGTCCGGCTCCGGGACGGAGAAGCAGCGCGACGATGCGGCGACCCGACGCGATCTCGCGCGCGGGCGACGCGATGCCGCCGCCGATCGCCTGGAGCGCCTGCAAAACGGGAGCCGCGCCGAGGAGATCGATGCGGCCGAAGCACGGGTGAGCGCGGGCCCGGCGCGGGCCGCCCAGATCCGTCAGCCGATCGCGGACGCGCGCGTCGCCTCCCCCACCGCCGGACGCGTGACGGAACGGATGGCCGAGCCGGGCGAGATCGTGGGGATCGGCACGCCGCTCCTCATGGTCACCGATCTCGGATCGCCCTGGCTCACGATCTACGTCGGCGAGCCGGATCTCCCTCGACTCCGCCTCGGCCAGTCGGTCGAGGTGGTGGCCGACGGCGGGCAGAAGCGCGCGGGCAAGATTAGCTTCATCGCGAGCGAGGCGGAGTTCACCCCCCGCAACGTGCAGACGCGGGACGAACGGGTGAAGTTGGTCTTCAAGGTGAAGGTCGCACTCGAGAACGCGGATGAACTCTGGAAGCCGGGGATGCCGGCGGAGGCGCGCTTGGCGCTCGAAGGGGGCAAGGGATGAGCACGCGCGACCTGCTCCTCGAACTGGACGGCGTCTCGGTGCAGTACGGCGAACAGCGCGCGCTCCATGGGGTGAGCTTCGCCCTCGAGCGCGGCGAGATGTTTGGCTTGATCGGCCCCGACGGCGCGGGCAAGACGAGTTGCCTGCGGAGCATCCTCGGACTGCAGCACCCGAGCGCGGGACAGATTCGCGTGTTCGGGCTCGATCCATGGATCCACCGCCGCGCCCTCTCCGCGCGCGTCGGCTACCTCTCGCAGCGCTTCTCGATCTACGGCGATCTCACGATCGACGAGAACGTGGCCTTCTTCGCCGAGGCGCACGGCGTGCACGACTGGCGACCGCGACGCGACGAGCTCTTGGCGCGGCTCAAGCTCGAGTCGTTTCGCGCGCGTTTGGCCGATCGACTCTCCGGCGGCATGAAGCAGAAGCTGGCACTCGCCTGCACCCTCGTCCACACGCCGGAGCTGCTCGTTCTCGACGAGCCGACCACCGGAGTCGATCCGGTCTCGCGTCGCGAGTTCTGGCGCATCTTGGGCGAGCTCCAGCGCGAGGGGCTCACCCTCATCGTGACCACCCCGTACCTCGACGAGGCGGAGCGTTGCCAGCGGGTCGGGCTGATCGATCGTGGTCATCTGCTCGGTGTCGATCCTCCCGCGTCGATCCGCGCATCGGAGCGGCGCACCATGGTCGAGTTGATCGCCCGTCCGCGTCGGCAGGTGCAAGAGCTGCTCGAGCACTCCGCGCTCACCAATGAGGTCGAGGTGTTCGGCGAGCGCCTGCACGTGACCTTGGCGGAGGGAAATCACGATCCCGAGGCGCTTCGCCGAGAGCTGAGCGCAGGCGGGGCCACGGTCGACTCGCTCCGCGCAATCTCCCCTTCGCTCGAGGACGTGTTCATCGCGCGCCTAAGGGCACGCGAGACCGAAGCGCGGAGTGCCTCACCCAGCCTTGGCGCATTGCTGCTCGCGGCGAGCTTGATCAGCGGTGCGCTCTCGGGGCTCACCACGATGGCGCGCGCTCAGTCCGGAATCGCCGCCGACACCCTCCACCTTTCGCTGGAGCAGGCGATCACCGAGGCGACGGCGCGTTCCTCGAGGCTGGCCGCGCTCGATGCGCGCGCAGACGCGGCGCGCGGCGGAGTCCAAGCGGCGCGCGCGGGACGCTTCCCTACCGTCAACTTGAGCGCCGGCTACTCGCGCCTGAGCGAGGTCGATCCCTTCTCCCTCACCCTCCCCGTGGGGGGGAAGCTCGAACTCTTCCCCAATCCGAGCGATCGCTATCGCGCGCGGGCCGGCGCCACCTGGCCGCTCTTCACCGGCGGCCGAATCGGCGCGGCGATCGACGCGGCCGAGCAGGGCGCGACCGCGAGCCACGAGGCGCGAGAGAGCGGCCGCCTCGATCTGGTGCTGGAAACGACCAACGCCTATTGGAGTCTCGTGACCGCGCGAGAAGAGGCGCGGGTATCGCGCGAAGGAGCGCGAACACTCGACGCGCACTTCCTCGACGCCGAGAAGCGGGTCGAGGTCGGGCTGGCCGCGCGAAACGACCTGCTCGCGGTCGAGGTGGAGCGGGACCGCGCCGAGCTGGCCCGAATCGCCGCCGAGAGCCGCGCGGCCGATGCGGAAGATGAATTGAGGCGGCTCCTGGCGCGAGACGAGGCGATCGTCCCACGCGACTCGCTCACCCTCTCGCCGCCGGAACCTCAGGCGATCGCGGCGCTCAAGGCGAGAGCGCGCGAGGGCAATCCCGATCGCGCCGCCCTCCAAGCGCGGGCGAGGGCCGCGGAGGCGAAGGTGCGCGGCGCGCGCGGCACCCTCTGGCCGCAAGCGGCGCTGAACGCCGGCTACGACTACGCGCGACCGAACCCGCGCTTCGTTCCTTCGCGCGATCAGTGGGACGACAGCTGGGACGTCTCGCTGTCCGTCTCGCTCGATCTCTGGAACGGCGGCAAGACCAGCGGGGAGATTCGCGCGGCGCGCGGGGAGGCGATGGCCGCGCGCGCCGATCTCGACGACTTCGATCGTCGACTCGACCGCGAGGTGGGAACGCGCGCACGCAACCTCGAGACCGCGGTGGCGGCATCGCGCGTCGCCGAAAGCGCGGTCGCCTCCGCGCGCGAGAACCTTCGGGTCAGCCAGGATCGCTACCGCACCGGCGTCATCACCTCCTCGGAACTGCTCGACGCAGAGACGAGCCTCCTTCGCGCGGAGTTGGAGCGCACCAGCGCCCTCGCCCGCGTGCACGTCGCGGCGGTGGCGCTCGATCGGGTGGTGGGTCGATGAACGCGGCCGCGATCGAAGTTCACGGAATGGGCAAGCGCTTCGGCCCCTTCCGCGCGGTCGACGACGTCACCTTTCGCGTCGAGCGCGGGGAGGTCTTCGGCCTCTTGGGCAGCAACGGCGCGGGCAAATCGACTCTGATCCGCATGCTCTGCGGACTGCTCACCCCCTCTTCCGGTCGCGGCGAGGTCATGGGGATCGACGTGGCCAAGGACCCCGAGGGAGTGCGGCGACACATCGGCTACATGAGCCAGCGCTTCAGCCTCTACGAAGACCTGACCGTCGGCCAGAACCTCGACTTCTTCGGCGGCGTCTACGGGTTGAAGGGAGAGGCGCTCGAGGCACGGCGCGACTGGGCGCTGGGCGTCGCCGGCCTCGACGATCGCGTCGGGACCCTCGTGCGCGATCTCTCGGGCGGCTGGCGGCAGCGCCTCGCCCTGGTGTCCGCGTTGCTCCATCGGCCGCAGGTGGTTTTCTTGGACGAGCCGACCGGCGGCGTCGACCCGATCTCGCGCCGCCGCTTCTGGCGATTGATCGACGAGCTGGCGGGCGAGGGCATCACCGTCCTCGTCACCACCCACTATCTCGACGAAGCAGAGCACTGCGATCGGATCGCGCTGATCCACGCGGGAAAGCTGGTTGCGCTCGGCAGCGTCAACGAGCTCAAGGAGGTGTTCGCCGGCCGCTTGGTGCTGGAGGTGCGCTGCCCGCGCTTCGCCGATGCACTCCTCGCACTCGAAGACGAGCCGTGGGTACTCGAGGTCTCGGTCTTCGGCACCAACCTCCACGTCGTCACCCAGGACACCGAGGGTGCGATCGATCAGGTGCACGCCCTCCTCGAGCGACAGGGGCAGAGCCCGCACACGATCGAGCGCATCGTCCCCTCGCTCGAGGACGTCTTCATCCACACGATCGAGGCCGCGGACGCGGCGCGCGGAGGCCGCTAGATGATCCGGAAGGTCCTCGCGGTCGCGCGGAAGGAGCTGATCCAAGCCGCGCGCGATCCGCTGACCCTGGGCATGCTGATCGGCGTGCCGGCCCTGATGCTCCTCCTTTACGGCTACGCCTTGAACTTCGACGTGCGTCACGTGGCCTTGGCGGTGCAAGACCTCGATCACACCCAGGCGAGCCGCGAGTTGACTGCGTCCTTCGTCAACTCGACCTTCTTCGATCGCGCCGCCACCCTCGAGGCGGGCGCCGATCTGGAGAAGGTCGTGGAGCGCCGCGTGGCCAAGGCGATCCTCGTCATTCCCGAAGGATATGCGCGCGAACTCCACTCCGGGCGCACCGCCGAGGTGCAGTTCCTGCTCGACGGCACCGACGCGTCGACCGCGACGACGCTACTGGGTTACGCGAATGCGCTGGCGGTCGCGGCCAACGCGCGGCTCCTCACTCGAAGCGCCGGCGAGCGCGCCGTGCCGATCGTCTATCGACCGCGGGTCTGGTACAACCCGGAGCTTCGCTCCACTCACTTCCTCATTCCAGGGTTGATCGGCTTCATCCTGATGTTGACCGCCGTGCTCTCGACTGCCCTCTCGATCGTGCGCGAGCGCGAGCGGGGCACGATGGAGCAGCTTCGGGTCACGCCGCTCGGCGCGGGTCAGCTCGTGATCGGCAAGACGCTTCCCTACCTCGGCATCTCACTCCTCGCGAGCGTGGTCATCCTGGTGGCGGCGCGTTTCCTTTTCGGCGTCGAGGTCAAGGGCTCCTACCTCGAGCTCTTCTTCGCCACCCTGACCTACCTGATCGGCGCGCTCGGCTTCGGCCTCCTCGTCTCGAGCCTGGTCGACTCGCAGGCCATGGCCTTTCAAGCGGGGACGCTCCTCTCGATGCTGCCGGCGATCTTCCTCTCCGGGTTCATCTTTCCGATTCGCTCGATGCCACCGGTGCTGCAGGCGATCACGTATGCCGTGCCCGCGCGCTACTTCCTGGTCATCCTCCGCGGCATCATCCTGAAAGGCGCGCCGCTCCTCGAGTTTTGGCAGCCCTTCCTCTTCCTCTGCCTCTACTCCGGCGCGGTCTTCGCCTTCGCCTGGCTCAGGCTCATCCGAAAGGAGGCGTGAGGATGGAGATCCTGCGTCGCATGGTGCGGAAGGAATTTCTGCAGCTCCGCTTCGATCCGAAGATGCTCCGCATCCTCTTCTTCGCTCCGATCTTTCAGCTCTTCGCGCTCGGCTTCGCCGCCAACAACGACGTGACCGAGATCCCGACCGTGGTGGTCGATCTCGATCGCACCGCCGAGAGCCGCGCGCTCCTGGAGCGCTTCCTCGCGTCGGGCCGCTTCTCGCTGGTTGGCGCGCTCCCGACCCTCTCCGAGGTGGATCCGTGGCTCCGTAAGGGACAGGCGCAGGTGGCGCTGGTCATCAACTCCGGCTACGCCGCCGCGATGAACGGCACCGGCAGCACCGAACTCCAGCTCCTGGTCGACGGCACCGACTCCAACTCCGCGATCGTCGGCATGGGCTACGCCACCGCCATCGTGAGCTCCGAAGCGACCGCGCGCATGATGCGGCAGATCGCGCCTGGCGCCGGCGGTGGCGTCGATCTCCGCGCGCGCGTCTGGTACAACCCCGACCTCAAGAGCCGCTGGTTCTACCTCCCGGTCATCCTCGCGCTGGTCTTGCTGCTCAACACCCTCATCCTCCCCTCGATGGGCGTGGTGCGCGAAATGGAGATCGGCACGCTCGAACAGATCCTGGTCACGCCCATTCGACCGTGGCAGATGATCGTGGGCAAGCTCCTTCCCTTCGCCGTGATCGGATTGGTCAACCTCTGCGCCGTCACCTCGCTCATCGTCTTTCTCTTCCACGTGCCGCTGCGTGGTTCGTTTCCGCTTCTGGTGCTCCTGACCCTCCCCTTCCTGCTGACCAACCTCTCGCTCGGGCTCTTTGTCTCTACGCTGGTGCGCACGCAGCAGCAGGCGATGATGACCTCGATCTTCTTGGTGATGATCCCGATGATCTACCTCTCAGGCCTCATCTTTCCCATCGAGAACATGCCGCGCGCGATCCAGCTCGTGACCTACGCGATTCCGCTTCGCTACTACAACGTGATCCTCCGGGGCATCTTCTTGAAGGCGTCCGGTCTCGAGGTGCTCTGGCCGCAAGTGCTCGTGCTCCTCGGCATGGGCGCGACCGTGCTCGCGATCGCGGCCGGTCGCTTCAAGAAGAGCCTCGATTGAGGCGGGGCGAAGGCTAGCGATAGCGTGCCTTGACCGCGCCCCAGCTGATCGGTTCGGTCGGTACCGGCGAGCAGAGCCCGGGAGCGCAAGCGGAGTCCGCGCCTTGGAAGCTGCCTCCGGCCGCTTCGCACGCGCTCTCCGAGGTGACCGCGCATTCGCCGTTCGCGTAGCAGCAGGCGCCCGCGGCCACGCCGTCGCAGCCGCCGGGCGCGCAGGCCGTGCCCGCGCCCAGGAATTCGCCTCCCGCCGCGGTGCAATCCGCCGGTACGCGTTCCTCGCAGTGCGAGTCCGGGAAGCAGCAGGCGCCGTAGCCACCGCCGGCCATCGGGCAAGGCAAGTCACCGGGTTGATCGAAGCCGAGCGCGCCGTACTCCGCGATAAGGTCCAGCTGCGCCGGCAGCTGATCGTCGGCGAAGTAGCCGCCCTGGGTCGGGTGAGGCGTCAGCGCGAACAGGCCTGGTGTGGGTGAGTCGGCGTTGTACGCAGCGAACCAGCAGAGCGGCGTCAGGTACGCGGTCTGCACTTGATCAAAGCTGATCGCGGTACCGCTCCCCGACTGCGGCCAGCCCGATGTGTTCAGTTGGAAGTCGCCACATCCTCCGTGATCCAGGATGTCGATTCCGACTGAGTATTCGATGCCGAAGGTCACCGCCTTCAGCCGCGGCGTGATGTCGAGAACGCGCGGCGCGAAGGCCGCGATCGCGTGAAAGACCACCAGGTCGGACGCCGACACTTCGGTGATCGCCTCTTCACAGCTGGCCAGCTCGAGGTCGCCGCAGTAGCTGCCGTGATCCGAAGAGTATTGAATCCCCGGTTGGGCGTGCACGATCAGCGTGCCGCCCGCGTTGAAGCCAGCGCGCGCCGAAGTGGCGAACGCCAGCGCGCTCAAGGTCAGAAGCGAGCAGGCCGCGATCGCGAAACGAGGTACGGGGAGTCGAGGCTTGGATGACATGATGCCCTCCCAGTTGCACAGGGGTGACGCATGGATGTTCTTGGGGGGGAGGAATCGCGAGGCCAGGAAGGGGGGAGGTCGGCTTCGCTTGCCAAAACGCTAGAGAAGTCTCGCCGCGCGCGCCAAGTGAAATCTCCCTTTCGCGCGAAAATCACGCGGCGACGGCGCGCCCGAGCACTCTGTGCAACTTCGCTGTTTGATTCCGCACTCGTTGACGTATGAGAAGCACGCGTCGCCATGGGCCGCGCCGGCCGGTGGCGAGCCTGCTTGTCCGAGCCACCCCGCGGTCGTATCTTGCCCTTGGTCACTCAGGGCAAGGATGTACCGCATGACAGACGCCACTCGTTCCGAACGCCGGATCCCCTCGTCTCTCGAAGCGCACTTCAACCCATTCCGCCGCGAGATCCTGGGCATCGATCAGCGCTACCGCACGCCCTACGGCGAGCAACGCATCCTCTACGCCGACTGGACCGCGAGCGGGCGCCTCTATCGCCCGATCGAGGAGCGCATGCTCGAGCTCGCGCCCTGGGTCGGCAACACGCACTCCGGCTCCAGCACGACCGCGGCGCGCATGACCGAGGCCTATCACCTGGCGCGCACGCGGATCAAAGCGGCGGTCAACGCGGGTCCGCGCGACGTGCTGGTGACCGCCGGCTCTGGCATGACGACGGTAGTGAACAAGCTGCAACGGATCCTCGGCCTCCGCGTGCCCGAGGTGCTGCGCTCGCGCGCCGAGCTTCCCGAGCAGGAGCGCCCGGTCGTCTTCTTCACCCACATGGAGCACCACTCGAATCACACCTCGTGGCTCGAGACCCTGGCCGACTGCGTGCGCCTCGAGCCGGACGCGCAGGGGCTGGTCGATCGCGGCGAACTCGAGCGAGAACTCGCGCGGTACTCGGCGCGTCCGCTCAAGATCGGCGCCTTCACCGCCTGCTCCAACGTCACCGGCGTGCGCACCAACTACCACGACTTGGCGCGGGCCATGCACGCGGCCGGCGGCGTCTGCCTGGTCGACTTCGCCGCCTCCGCGCCCTACGTCGAGATCGACATGCACCCGAGCGATCCGGCGGCGCGGCTCGACGCGATCTACTTTTCGCCGCACAAGTTTCTCGGCGGGCCCGGCACCTCCGGCGTGCTGATCTTCGCGGCCGACATGGATCACAACGCAGTGCCGGACCAACCCGGCGGCGGCACCGTCGACTGGACCAACCCGTGGGGCGGACACCGCTACGTTTCCGATCTCGAGCAGCGCGAGGACGGCGGCACGCCCGGATTCCTCCAGGCGATTCGCACCGCGCTCTGCTTCGACCTCAAGGCACGGATGGGCACGGAGGCGATGCGCGCGCGTGAGGAAGAACTCAATCGCCGCGTCTTCGCGCGGCTCCCCCGCATCCCGCGCGTGCACGTGTTGGCGGAGCACCTCACGGAACGGCAGTCGATCTTCTCGTTCTATCTCGAGGGGATTCACTACAACCTGGCGGCGCAGATCCTGAACGATCGCTTCGGCGTGCAGTCACGCGGCGGCTGCTCCTGCGCCGGGACCTACGGGCACTACCTCTTGCACGTGAGCCCGAGCCGATCGAAGCGCATCACCGATCTGATCGACCACGGCGATCTCTCGGCCAAGCCAGGCTGGGTGCGGATCTCACTTCACCCGACCACCACCGATCAGGAGTGCGACTTCCTGCTCGATGCGATCGAGGAGACCGTCGCGCACATCGAGGAGTGGGCGCGCGACTACGACTACGATCCGCACACCAACGAGTACCGGACGCGGCTCGCGGGGGGCGAGACCGATCCGGTACCCGGGTGGTTGAGTTTGGAAAAGTAGCCGCGCTTCGCGATGAGTGACGAGCGGGAGAACCTTGACGGCTTCGGTCAACGGTAGAGGCGCTTGATTCCTCCCCACGTGCTCCGTCGGTTCGGGACGGGTAGACACGGGTTCGTCTGCGCGCCGATCGCGAGGCACTGCGCTTGATCCCACACGACCGACACGTCCTGCCAGCCGGTGGGATATCCAAGCCCCGGGGCGATGTTGGTCTGTGGGCAGCCTAGAGGACCGTCGAGGTCCGCCGCGACGTAGATGTCGTGCCACTGATCCCACGTGACGCGGAACCCGACCCACCACGCCCCGTCAACGCAGGTAGGCGCGGTGAAGCTGTACAGGTTTCGGCTCACGCTGGGCCACATCGCAATTCCACCGGGCTGCGCGATGAATCGCATGCTGAGCACGGTGCCAGGATGGCCATCGAGGTCGTTCCAAAGGTAGATTTCGAACTGCCCATCTCCAAAGAAACCCGCGTTCGTGAGATCGAGGGAGACGCCGCAGACCTCGTACGAACCCGAATAGCACTCGGCGAACGCGCCATATTCGGGTGGGACGTTGCCGCCATAGAACCAGGCGTAGCCGGTCTCGTACGGACCGTCGGTCCGGTAGATCAGCGCACCGCAGGGTTCGCCGTTGGTCCGCTCGAGGCGTTCTCCGCGCCCACGCCCGATTCTCCCGGCAGCATCGATCGCATGCGCCCGCGCGGCGAACAGACTCGTCCCCAGGAGAAAAATCCCGATCATCGATCTCGCACGCATCACTCCCCCCGCAGTGACAGGGTCGCTCGACAGCCGGATTGACGCGAAAGACTATACGCCCGCTCGACTGCACGGGGCGAGGCGAGAGTCTGAAGCGATCGAGCACACGACCGGCGCCCGACGCACCCGCCGGCAGCGCATTCGGGGAATTGAGCCACTGTCGTGCACCGAGATCTTCCCCCGTGTCGAGGCGACAGATCGCCAGTAGGTGCTCGGTCGACGGGTGGTGCAGGCTCCGTTCGATCCACGATATGCAGCAAGCGCGCTCGGCAGGGCGGGCGCGCCGCCGGTCAGAAGTAGAGCCGCTTCACTCGGCCCCAGGTACTTGGCCGATCAGGCACCGGCAAGCAGACGTTGATCTGCGCGCCGATGCCGAGCGAATGGGTCGGCGCCCACGCCACCGACACGTCCTGCCATCCGGTGGGAAATCCGAATCCGGGCGCGATGTTGGTCCGCGGACAACCGAGCGGGCCGTCGAGATCGGCCGCGATGAAGATGTCGGCCCATTCCCACGTTCCGCGAAAGCCCACCCACCACACTCCGTCGACGCAGGTCGGCGCGCTGAACGCGTAGACATTGCGAGTCACGTTGGGCCAGAAACCCATGCCTCCATGGTCAGGAATGTGGAGCATGGCGAGGACCGCACCGGGCTGGCCACCACCGTCGCCCCAGAGATAGATCTCGAAGGTGCCCTCGGCGCCGAAGCCGACCGTGGTCAAGTCGAGGGCAACGCCGCAGATCTCGTACGAACCTGAGTAGCACTCGGCGAAGGCGCCGTATTGAGGTGGGACGTTGCCGCCGTACAACCAGGCGTAGCCGTTCTCGTACGGGCCGTCCGTTCGAGAGAAGATGCTTCCGCACGGGGCCTCGGACCGCCCCTCGCCGAGGGCTCCCTTGCCGGGCCCGACGGTGCCCGTCGGGTCCATTGCGCGGGCGGGAGCGACACCGAGAATGAGTACGACAGCGGCCGACAGCGCACGAGTCGCGGGGCGCATCGATACCTCCTCGATCGGGTGGCAAAGCTCGCCGGGGATGCGCACGATCGAGGCTACGCCGCGCTGGGGCGCCTCGCAATCAGCGGATCAGAACCGCTCGAGCAAAGCGATCAGGCTGTCGCCCCGCACGACGCAGGACGCGGCTTGTTCGATTTCCGGCACCTTGGGATTCCACGCGATGCTGAAGCCGGCGCGGCGCGCGACCACGCAGTCGTTCTGGTGATCGCCGACGAAGGCGCAGCGCGAAAGCGGGAGGCCGTTGCGCTCGGCCAGCAGTTCGAGCGCGTGCGCCTTCCCTTCCTGGTCGTAGGGCGTCGCGGTCCAGCCGACCAACCGGTCCTGCGCGTCGAATTCGAGACGGTTGGTGAAGACCGCCTGAAAGGGATGCTCCGGGAAGTGCTCCTCGATCACCACGTCGAGCGTGCCGGAGATGACGGCGAGGTGATAGCCACGCGCGCGGAGTGCTTCGAGCGTCTGGTGCGCGCCGTCGATCGGGCGGAGCTTCCGCACCTCCTCGAGCACGTGCGCGCGGGTGGCGCCGGCCTCGACCCAGCCGCCGACGTCGAGGGCAACCCACTTCGCGTAGTCGATCTCCCCCGCGAGGAAGGCGCGGTAGCGCTGCTCCCCGACCTCGGGATCTCCGGTGAAGCGGTGATTGAGAAGCTCCCAGATGACCTGGCCGCTCGGCGACTCGACCAGCGTGCCGTCGACGTCGAAGGCGATGAGCGCGATGTCCGCGGGCGCCTTCATCACGCGATCCTTTCGCATGGTTACGCGATCCTGGAAAGCCGCCGCAGCGTCGCGAGGTTGCGCTTGTCCGCGTCGTCTTCCTTGGCGGTTTCGAGCACCATCGGGACGCGGCGGAACACCTCGTCCTTCAGGAAGAAGCCGAAGGGCTTCTTGCCGACGAAGCCGTCGCCGATGTGCTCGTGTCGATCGACCCGCGAGCCCAGATCCTTCTTCGAGTCGTTCAAGTGAAACCACACGATGGCGTCGAGGCCGACGCGACGCGCCAGCTCCTCGCGAAACGTGCCGTAGCCCTCGTCGGTGCGATAGTCGTAGCCGGCGGCGAGCAGATGGCAGGTGTCGAGGCAGATGCCCAATCGCTCGGCGTGGCCGGTGTCGTGGAGGAGCGTCTCCAGGTGCTCGAGCTTGTGCCCGAGGCAGGAGCCCTGCCCGGCGGTCGACTCGATGACGAGGCGCGTCTTGAAGCCGGCGGTGCGCGAGATCGCCTCGCGCATCGCCTTCACCACCTGCTTGAGCCCCGCCCCTTCGCCGGTCCCCATGTGCGCGCCCGGATGGAAGACGAGGCGCGGGATGCCGAGCGCCTCGCAGCGCTCGAGCTCGATGACAAAGGCATCGAGCGACTTCTTCCAGAGCGCGGCATCGCCGGTCCCGAGATTCAAGAGATACGACGAGTGCGCCGCCATCTCGAAGGGGCCGAGCTTGGCATTCGTCTCCTTGAAGAGTCGGATCGACTCGTCATCGAGCGGCTTCGCGGCCCACTGGTTCGACTGCTTGGTGAAGAGCTGCACCGCGCCCGAGCGGTGGCGCGCGGCCTCCTCGAGCGCCAAGTGCAGGCCACCGGCGATCGACATGTGCGCGCCGAGGTAGGGATGGGATTGAGCCGGCATAGGGGCGGGAGCATAGCCGGTCGGCCGCATGGCGAGAAGCGGCGGTCGAGGGTTTCCCCTGAAGCGCGTGATGCGGCAAGATGCGCCCCGTGAACACCGACGTTCTGCAATCGATGGTGCGCGGAATGCGCGCGGGCCTCGCCTGGCCGCTCCGGATTCTGGGCGGTGAGCGCCTCTCCCCCACCGCGATCTCGCTCATGATCGAGGCGGCGGACGGGGCGCGCGCCCGCTGGGTTTTGGACGTCGATCCGGCCCACGCGACCTGTCACCTCGCGCCGCCCGGCCGCGATCCGGAGGAAGGTGGCGCCAGCCGATTGTTGGCCGCGCTCTTCGGCGCGCGCTGTGAGGCGATCGAATCGACCAGCCATCCGCGCCTCTTTCGAGTGCCGCTCGAGGTCTTGAGCGGCGCCCGACGCTTCCTTCACTGCGATTGGAGTGGGCGCGAGGGCAACCTCATCCTGCTCGATGAAGCGAATCGCGTGGTCGATGGACTGCGCCGCCTGCGGGTGGAGTCGGGCGCGGACTGTCCACCCCCGCGATCGGACGCGCGACCGTCGGCCGACGAGGCGGATGGACTCGAGTTGGCGCTGCGGTTGGCCGCGATCAGCGCCGAGCGGTGGCCGATCGAGCTTGCGCGCTGCGTACGCGACGTCTCGACACCCGATGCGGTCGACGCGATGGCCGAGGCGATCCGCGAGTCGTCGGAAGCGGAAGAAGTGATCCCGAGGACACTGACGACCCTAGCGGCGCGGACGGGACGGGGCGCGAGTGGGCCGGAGTTGTCTCTCTATTTGTTCCCACGGCGCGGCGAGTTCGCGTGGAGCAGGCGCCGATCGATCGCGCTCGAGCGTCTTGGATTGCCCGCGGCCGCGCTCACGCTCGAGCCGTGGCCCGCACTCGCCGCGTTCCTCGCGCCAGCCGACGATGCGATGGCGCAAGCGGCGAGGGCGCATCGCGCGCTCTTGCAGAGAGCGGCCGAGGAGGAGCGGCGCGCGGCCATCCTGCGCGTCTTGGCCGCCGACATGAAGCGACTGCTCAGGCTCCGCGGCAATCTCCTGGCCGAGCGAGGGGCCGAGAGCGAGGGGCCGAAGCTCCGCCGCTATGGCGAGGCGATCCTCACGCAGTTCGCCACCATCACCAGGGGTCAGGCCGAGTTGATCGCGCCCGACTGGAGCGCGGGCGAGGGAGCGCCACCTCTCCGCATCGCGCTCGACCCGGCAAAGTCGCCGCAGGAGAACGCCGAGCTCTACTTTCGTCGGGCGCGACGCTGGGAGCGAGGCGAACCGCACCGCAAGAAGCGGCTCGAGTTGATCGATCAATCGGTCGCGAAGTTGGCGCGCATCGAGTCACGCGTGCGCGATCAGGATGGAGCGCCCAGTGAGAGCGCGGTCGAGAACTGGAGGCGGGAGGCGCTCGGCTCGATGTGGCGCGCGGCATTTGCGACGGCGGCTGGAGTCGGCGGCGCCACCGGAGCGGATGGCGGCCGCGACGATGCTCGTGCCACCGGCACCCAGCGCACACCGAAAGCAGGTGCGAACAGCAAGTCGAAGCCGGCCGGGCCGGAGCGACGCGACGACAAGCGCCCGTCCTTCCGCCCTCGGAGCTTTCTCACGCGCGACGGTTGGACCGTGTGGGTCGGCCGCTCCAATCGAGAGAACGATCATGTGACCCACGTGCTCGCGCATCCGGAGGATCTCTGGTTTCACGCCCACGGCGTGCCGGGCAGCCACGTGGTCCTTCGCCGCGAAGGTCGGAAGGACAATCCGAGCGCGAAAACGCTGGAGGAGGCCGCGTCGATCGCAGCGTTCTTCAGCAAGGCGCGCCACGCGGGGAAGGCGCCGGTGATCTACACCTTGAAGAAGTACGTGCGCAAACCGCGGAAGGCGCCCGCCGGGCTAGCCCAGGTCGAACGCGAGAAGATGATCATGGTCGCGCCGCGGAATCCGGACGAGGGCAAGCCACCGGAGTGGGAAGACGAGTGAGGCTCGCTCGGGCGCTGGCCGGGCCGAGCCGGATGGGGCCGACGGCGAGGGTCCGGATGGAGGCGGTGCCGGAAGAGTGAACTCAATGTGACCTGAACTCGTTCCGGAACGGACGGTAGCGTTCCCAAGGTGACCCGAACTTGGTCCGGAACGGACGCAGCAATCCCAATGTCACCCGAACTCGTTCCGGAACGGGCACACGCGACCCCGACCCCGATCCACGCACCCACGCAACTCAACCGCCCCGCTCGCCTAACGCACCCCGCCCTGAAGCAGCTCCATGGTCGCCCGCGCCGCCGCCCCCGCCTGCGCGTCATTCACCCACGCGCGATATTGCACGAGCGCCTCCTCGCCTCGACCCCTTGCCGCGAGCAGATCGGCCGCCCGTAGCGCCGCGCTTCCCTTCCACCCCTGGTCCCCGAGCCGCGCCCGAGCATCGAGGATCGCAAGCAGTCCGCGCGCCCGTCGCGCCGCCGCTGACTCGGGCGGGGTCGCCGTCGCGATCGACCGTGCGACGATCGCGGACTCCTCGATCCGCCCCAACTCGTAGCCGAGGTACGCAACCCCTTCGGCCGCCGACACCAGATTGGGATCGAGCGAGCGCGCTTCCGAGTAAAGCGCCAGAGCGCGCTCACGCTCCCCGTTGATCTGCGCGAGCTGCGCCAGGCTGACTCGTCCGATCGCGGTCTCGGGATCGAGCGAGAGCCCGCGCTCGAGATGCGCGCGCGCTTCCTCCAGCCGTCCCTCGCGCCCCAGCAGGGTCCCGAGATTCACCTCGGCCTTGCCGAGAGACGGATCGATCGCCAACGCCTCGGCGTAGCGCCGCTTCGCCGCTTCCACATCCTTGGCCCGCTCCGCGAGCACACCGAGGCGAAAGAGATACTGCCCGTCGCTCAATCTCACGCCGATCCCGCGCGCCGCCAGGAGCGAAAGGAGAAGCGCCGCCACGCCGAAGGATGCCGCCACGATCACGCGCGCACGCGAGACGCGATGCACGTCTCCGACGGCACCACCGGCGAGGAGCGCGAGCACCGGAACGAGCACCAGTCGAAAGCGCCCGGTCACGAAGAAGATCGCGATGAAGAGCGCCCCTCCAAGCCAGGCCAGCGCCAATCGCCGCACGCGCGCGTCATCCCAGCGAAGCACCGCGCCCATCGCCGCCAAGCCAAGGAGGAGCGCCATCCCCGGCAGCGGGACTCGGAGGAGGCGAGAGAAGCGCGACTCGAAGCGCTGGGACTCGACCTGCGGGATCTCGCACTCCGCGATCGTGTAGCCCAACTTCCGCAGGAAGAGCCCGGCGGTGCGGAGCGGCGCGCGCGACACGGCCTCCAGGGCTGCGCGCGTCCAGTAGCGATCGGCGGCGGCAAGGGACAGCGATTCCGCTCCCCCTGCTTGCCCCTCGTGGATTTCGCCGCTCGGCCAATCTCCGCGCGCTCGGAGTGCGCTTTCGGCCGCCCCTCGGCCCAGGAGGTCGCGATCCTCGCGCGTGCCGGGCGGACGCACGTAGGTGCCGTTCGCCTCCGGTCCGTTCCCGATGTACAGGTTGATGCCGCGATTGACCGCGACCAGCGACCAAGCTCCGGCCGCGCCGTTGTACACGAACGATGCCGCGAGCGGCAGCAGGAAGGCGGCGAGAAGAACGAGCCTCGATCGCCCGCGCGACCAAAGCATCGAAGCAAGCAAGGGCAAAGCGATCCCGAGCGAGGTTGGCTGGGCCAGGCCGAGCAGCCCAGCGCAGAAGCCCAAGGCACCGAACGATCCGACCATGCTGGCGCGGCGCGTCTGGATCTCGCCCGCGTGAACCCAAAGCCACACCGCGAGCCAAAGCACCACCGCCGCGAGACACGCGGCCCAGGTGGATGGCAGAAGCACCCCGGTGAAGTAGATTGCCGGCTTGTACAACGCGAGCAGAAGCCCGCTAACCCACGCGGCCCGACGTCCGAAGAGGCGCTCCGCACTCCAGGCAACCGCGAACACGGTGAGCGCCCCGGGTAAGAGCTGCGCCCAAAGCGCGCGCACCGGATCGGGCCCGAGCAGCGCGTAGGTGACCCCGAGCGCCAGCGGAAAGAACGGCGCCTGCGTGAACGGCGCCTCGCCCAGCCCCTGCCCGCCCGCGACGGCCCGCGCCCAACGATCGTAGATTTCGAGATCGAGCCCCAGCTCGCGCCAAAACGGATTGCCGGCGGCATCGATCAGGTAGATGACACGGAGCGCCAGGGCGAGGAGCGTGCACACGACCGCGGCGCGCGGAGGAACCGCCGCGGCGGAGCGGGCCGCCCACCCCATCGCTTCTTTGCTCAGCGCGGCCTCTCGCCGGCCTCGTTCAACCGGCTTCCCGCGATGCGGACATCGCCGCGCCGCGCGGTCCAGCCCAAGCGATCGAAGTACTCGAGCAGAGGCACACCCTGCTTTCGCGAGACATCGAGCACGCCCTTGAGGTCAGCGACCGCCATGGTCTCCCGCTCGCCGAAGTAGCGCTCGAGCCGCGCCCGCGCGTCGGTCAGGAACTCGCTCAAGATCAGGATCTCGCCCGGCAGGCGGACCACGCTCTCCTCGGCGGTGAGCAGGCCGAGCATCTCGACCGCATCCCTCTCGCCGACGAAAGCGTCGAGCAGCTCCTTCTGACTCGGCCCGGAGAAGCCGGCGGCGCGAAGCGTCTGCATCATCCGATCGCGCAGCGCCGCGTGCTCGACCGAGAGCGGCAAGTCAGCACCGCTCCGCCGCAGTCGATCTCCGCGAGTGAAGAGCCGTCCCTCCGCCGCCTCGGCTTGCAGCCACGCCTCGGCCAGCTCCGGGTGGATGCGCGCGTCGAGCCTGCTCTTGACCTCGCTCTTCTGCGGGCCGTAGCGGAGCGGATGGGCGCGTTCGAGGTCGAGCACGAGCGCACCGAGGATGATCCCGGCCTCCTCCCAACGATCGTGGGTGATGAGCCGCGACTTCCCACACGATGCAGTCGCCCGTCGCGCGAGAGCAGTTCGACCGACTGTTTGATCTCGGCCGGCGGTTGCCCGAGCTGTTGGGTCAGCTCCGCCTCGACCAGCCCGAGTCCGCCGCGGGCGCGCACGCAGTCGAGCACGCGATCGTCGAGCGTCCCCTCCTCGGCCACGCGCAGCGCGGCGAGATCTTCGGCGCGATAGCGACGGCGCCGCGCGCCGGAGACGTCGAGCACCTTCCCGCCGCCCAGGGTCACCATCGGCGAGAAGCTCCGCACGACGAAGCGATCGCCCCGTTCGGCCACGACCCTTTCCTCGGGCTGGATCTGCGCGAAGCCGCTCTCCCCGCCTTCAGCTCCTCCGACTCCAAGAGCACGATCCGCCCCATCACCTCGCTCGCGCCCAGGTAGAAGCGAATGCGCATGCGGTGGGGAATCGGCTTGGCCAGCTCGCGGAGCGCGTGGAGCCTGACGTCGAGCTTCTCGACCGGCGCCAACGTTTGATCGAGCACCAGCCAGTCGCCGCGCTCCGCCTCCTCGCGCGCGATGTTGTGCAGGCAGACCGCGACGCGCTGCCCGGCGATCGCCTCGGGCACGCGCGCGTTGTGCACCTCGAGCGCCTTGATGCGCGTCTCGCGCTCGCGAGGGAGAAGGCGCACGCGATCCCCTTCGCGCAGCAGGCCGCTCCAGAGCGTGCCGGTGACGACAGTGCCGAAGCCTTCCATGGTGAAGACCCGATCGACTGGCAAGCGGACGAAGCGACCGCGCGGGTGCGCTTCGTGCGCGTCGAGCTGCTCGTCCAAAATCCGGCGCAAGTCGTCGCGTCCCGCCCCGGTGATCGAGGAGATCGGGACGATCGGCGCGCCGCGCAGGAGCGTGCGATCGATGAAGCCGCGCACCTCCGCCTTGACCAGCTCCAACCAGTCCGCGTCGACCAGATCGACCTTGGTCAGTGCGACCACGCCGCGCTCGACGCCCAGGAGCTCCAGGATGTCCATGTGTTCGCGGGTCTGGGGCATGATCCCCTCGTCCGCCGCGATCACGAAGAGGATGAGGTCGATGCCGCCGGCGCCGGCCAGCATCTGGCGAATGAAGCGCTCGTGGCCCGGCACGTCGACCACGCCGCACTTGCGGCCGGAGGGAAGTTCGAGCGAGGCAAAGCCCAGCTCGATCGAGATGCCTCGCTTTTTCTCTTCCTTCAAGCGGTCGGTGTCGACGCCGGTCAGGAGCTTGATGAGGAGGGTCTTGCCGTGGTCGATGTGGCCTGCGGTGCCGATGATCGCGCTGCGTGACATGGTGGCGGCAGGTTAGCAGAGGAGCCGCCGTTCCCTAAGAGGGCTTGCGCCGCGCTAGCCGATCAGTGCGCGATCACGATGCGTCGTGCCTCCACTCCGCCGCTCCCCTCGACCTGAAGCCAGTAGCTGCCGTTCGGCACGCGCTCACCGCGCGCATCGGTCAGATCCCAGTCCACCGCACCGACCCCCTCAAGGGTTCGGAGCTCGCGGCCCGCGACGTCGAGCACGCGCACCGTCCGCTCGCCCGATTCACGCCACGCGAGTCGCATCGATCGCACCGCTGGGTTGGGCCCCAGCGTCACGAGGGAGAAATCGCCGGGGCCGTCGTTGGTGGCGCTGGCGCCCTGGATCGCGATCTGACTCCAGGTGCCGGTGGCGGCGTTGAAGCTGTATCCGGTGGTGCTGCTCCAGAAGAGTGCGATCTCTCCGCTCGCGGCTCCGCCGAGAATCGATGGCGCGCCCGACGCGGTGTACCAGCCGCCGAGCGGCGCGCTGTAGGCCTGCGCGGTTTGGTCGCCCCAGACCAGCGCGACATCGCCGTCGCCGGCCACGCTCACCCCGGCGGTCGCGCCGAGATCGTGGTGCACCCACGAACCGAGGCTGGGATCGAAGGAGTAGGCCGAGGTGGAGGTCCAGATCAAGCCCAGCCCGCCGTTGGCAATTCCGCCGAGGCAGGGGCCGTCCAGGTCCTGCGTGACCCAGGTGCCGGGCGCGGAGTAGAACGCGTAGGCCTTGTGCGTCGACCAGGCGAGACCGAAGTTCCCAGCCGAGCCTCCGCCCACCGGCGTCTCGCCGCTCGGCACCGCCATCGTCTTCCACACCGTCCAATGCGCGGCGCAACCGTAGAGCGTGCTCGTCGTCCAGACGACCGCGGTCGCGCCCTCGACCTCCTCGCCCAGCGGCGTGCCGGCGAAGCTGCACGACACCCAGCGATCGTTGGTCGAGTTGTAGAGGAGGAGCTTGCTGCCGGTGCGGAGAAGCCCGAGAAACTCGCCGGCGAGACGCACGACCGCGGGGCTGTCGAGGGTTCGGCTGGTCCAGAGGTTGGTGCTGGCGCTGAAGCCATAGGCTTGGGTCGACGTGTCGATCAGGCCGACATTGCCGGAGGTGGCGCCGTTGGTCCCCGCGGCGACACCAACCGTCGGTGCCGACAGAAGGACGAGCGCGAAAAACGCGCGCGGATTGATCGCGCGCGATCGCGGAGCGGTATGCATTGGAAGCCCTCGATTCCCCGAGAGGAGGCGAACACCCCGCGTGCCAAGTGTTCGGACGCCGAGGGAACCGCTTGCTGCCGCCCGCGCCGGCCGGCCTCGCCCGCGCCCTCGCATCGTGCAAGGGGGACGCGGGCGTTTTTCATCGCGCCGATCACAGGCCGACGATCTTGAGCGCGTCCTCCATCTGGCGCCAGCGCTGCTCGAGCGATCGGTGTAGCCGATCGAGACCCCTCGCAGCCCTGCGAGATGCCGGCCTTGGCCTGCTCGTCCTCGGAAAGCTCGCTCGAGGTGGAGCGGCGGAGCAGGACATGAGGGTGTCGAAGTAGCCCAGGCTGACCGCGATGAAGCCGAAGCGGTCCTGGTTTTGGAGCGCCTCCATCAGCTCATTGGCGCGCGCGGCGCCGCCCAGGTCGAGGTCGAAGATCCCACCGAGTCCGAAGCCCGGGTTGGCCAGCGCACGGATGAGGTCGTGCTGCGGATGGTCGGGCAGCCCCGGATAGATGACGCGCATCCCCCGCTCAGCCAGCCTTCGCGCGAAGAACTCGGCGCGACGCCCGTGCTCCGCCATGCGCAGCCCGAGGTGGGGCAGGCTTGAGCTCGAAGGCGTTCTTCGGCTCCATCGTCGGGCCGAGCAGCATGAGCGGCCCGGAGTTCACGTCGACCAGCCGGCCGATCAGCTCCTGCGACGCGCGAATCGCTCCGCCGATGATGTCGGAGGCGCCGCTCACGAACGGTCGACTGTGCAGCACGACGTCGGCGCCGAAGCAGGTCGGCGTGACCACCATCAGGCAGAAGGTGTTGTCGACCACGAGGAGCGCTTGCCGCTTCGATGCGCGATCTCGGCCAGGCGCGGCGGGTCGGCGACGACCAAGGTGGGGTTCGACATGGTCTCGACGTAGAGCAGCTTCGCCCCGTCGTCGCAGGCGCGTTCGACCGCCGAGAGGTCGGCGACGTCGACGAAGGAGACGCGGAGCCCCATCTTCTTCGGCGGGAGATTTCTGAGCAGAGCGAAGGTGCCGCCATAGATCGCGTCGCTCGCGACCACCCGGTCGCCACCGATCACAGAGCCCATGATGAGCGGAGATCGCGCCCATGCCGCTCGCGGTGCAGTGAGCCGCTTCGGTCCCTTCGATCGCCGCCAGCTGCCGGCCGAGCACGTGCACGGTGAAGATTCAATGTCGGCCGTAGAGGTGGCATCCCTCGCGCGGGCCTTTCACGCTGGCGTGGAAGAATCTTCGGGCATGGTCGAGGCGTGAAGCACGGTGAAGGTAGTCCAGGCCTCGATCGAGTTGACCCCGCCAGCGCGCCGAACTCGTGACGGGTATCGGCCAAGGATTCGATGGATCGAAGGGCACCATCGCACCTCCACGATCGAGATGAGCCGCCGGACGGCGGCGCTCGTACAATTGTCCAATGAACTATCGACAGAATATAGTTCTGCTCCATGCCTCGATCCGCCGAATACTCTTCATGAATCCGGCATCGGCCTCTCTCTGGACCGAATCGATCGCGCGATCCTGCTCGAGTTGTCGAAGAAGCTCGGCTCTCGAACAAGGAGCTGGCGGCGCGCATTCGCCTGGCGGAGTCGAGCTGTCTCGAGCGGGTGCGCCGGCTCCTCGCCCGCGGCGTGATCCGCGGCTTCCACGCCGACGTCGATCGCCGCGCCCTCGGCAACGGGCTGGAGGCGATCGTCTCGGTGCGCCTGCGTCAGCACTCGATCGCACTGGTGCGCCGCTTCCATCAGCACCTGCATCGGCTGCCCGAGGTGGTCGCGACCTATCACCTGGGAGGCGTGAACGACTACCTGGTGCACGTGGCGGTGCGCGACACGGTGCACTTGAAGGAACTGGCGCTCGAGGCCTTCGCCGCGCGTCCCGAGGTGACCCACATGGAGACCGCGCTCATCTTCGAGCACCAGGTCGCGGCAGCGCTACAGCTGGCCGCGGCGGAGGAGCCGGAGGAAGTCGCGTAAGCCCCTCACCCAAGATCGCCGCGCGCCGGCGATCAAGCCAGCCGCAAGGGCAGAAAAGGGAGACCGCATGAGAACGCGCCTGTACCTCATCCGCCACGGCGCCACCACGCTGAGCGCGGAGGATCGCTTCGCTGGAGCAGTGGACGTCGATCTTTCGGACGAGGGGCGCGGCCGGGTCGAGGGGGCTCTCCGGGGCGACTCGCGGCGGTCGCCCTCGTGCGGTCTACGCGAGCCCGATGCGAAGGACTTTGGAAACCGCGGCAATCGTGGCGCGGCCGCATCGCACCTCACCCCCGCGGCCCGCGAGCGGGCTCCGCGAGATCGGCCATGGGCATTGGGAGGAGCGGACCCGCGCGGAAGTCGAGTCGGCCTTTCCCGAGGAGTACGCGGCCTGGGAGGAGGACCCCTTCACCTTCGCGCCGGAAGGAGGCGAGTCGGGCCTCTCGGTGATGGCGCGCGCCCTCCCGGTGATCCGCGAAATCGTGCGCGCGCACGCCGGCAAGAACGTCGCGGTGGTCTCGCACAAGGCGACGATCCGACTCGTGCTGGCGAGCCTCTTGGGCATCGACGCCCGCGGCTACCGCGATCGCCTCGACCAGTCGCCCGCCTGCCTCAACATCGTGGACTTCAAGGACCCGGTGCGCGCGCGGCTCATGCTCTACAACGACAGCTCGCACTACAAGCGGATGCCCGCGCGGGATACCGAGAGCCTCTCCAAGTGGTGGGACGACCCGGCCAGCGGGTAGGATCGCGCGCCGTGGCAGGGAAGCGAACAAGGGCGGTTTGCGATCTCGGATCGAACTCGGGCCGCGTGGTGGTGGCGCGGCTCGACGCGCGCGGCGCGCTCGAGATCGTGGCGGACGGACGCGCCCCCCTCCGCCTGGCCAAGGAGTTCGATCGCGCGGGCAACCTCTCGGCCGAGGCGGTGGCGCGCACCATCACCGCGCTCCGCGACTTCCAGCGGCTGGCGCGAGGCGCGGGCGTCGAACGACCGCGCGTGGTCGCAACCTCCGCCATCCGCGAGGCGAAGAACCGCGAGGAGATCCTCTCCGCGATTCGCCGCGCCACCGGCCTCAAGGTCGAGGTCCTGAGTGGCGACGCGGAGGCGCGCTTCGCCTTCCGCGGCGCCATCGAGAAGCTGCCGGTCGAGTCGGGCCTGATGTTCGATCTGGGGGGCGGCAGTCTCGAGGTCACGCGCTTCGCTCGGCGGCGGCTCCTCGCGAGTTGGACCCTCCCGCTCGGTGCACTGCGTCTAAGCGATCGGTTTTTGAAGGGAGATCCTCCCACCGCGCGGCAAATCGCGCGCCTCCGCGCCCACCTCGGCCGAGTACTGGGCGGCGCGGAACTCCCCGCGCTCGAATCCGATGAGCAGCTCATCGCGACCGGCGGCACGGTGCGGAACCTGGCCAAGCTGGATCGACGGAGCCGGAGCTATCCGTTGGAGCGGCTCCACGGCTATGCGCTCCCCCTGACGCGGCTCCGCGCAATCGTCGCGCGACTCCGCACGCGCGGACTCACCGCGCGGGCCAAGCTCCCGGGCATGAACTCCGATCGCGCCGACTCGATCCTGGGTGGCGCGCTGTGCCTGGAAGGAGCGATGGAGTGGGTAGGCGCGCGCGGGCTGCTCGTGTCCGGTCAGGGCACGCGCGAGGGGCTGCTCTACGCTTCGCTTCGAGCGGAGGCATCGCCGGTGGTCGCTGCGCGCGACGCGATGCTCGAGGCGGTCCTCGCGCGCTTCGCGCCTTGGAACCGAGAGGGGGCGGATCGCCGCGCGGCGCTCGCCCGCTCGCTCTTTCGACGCTTCGCGCCGGAGGAGGGGGACGAGATCGCGGAGGCATTGCGCGTGGCGGCGCTGTCCTTGGATGCGGGACGAAGCGTCGACTACTATAACCGCCATCGTCATGCGGCCGCGATCCTGCGCGCCTCGGACCTGGGCGGAATGAGCCCGCGCGAGGTGGCCTTCGCCGCTTTCGTGCTGGAGCGGGCCGACGACGAGGCTTGTTCGATCGCCGCGCAACGGCCGCTCTTGGGGCGCGCGGACGAGCGATCGGCGGAGCGCGCGGCGGTGGTGTTGGAGTTGGCCGAAGCGCTGCTCGAGCGGACGGCGCCGGGCGAACAACCGCGCTGGCGCCTCGAGTTCTCGCGGCGAGAGGCGCGGCTCCGCGCGGCGGGTCTCTCGGCGTGGCGGCCGCGAGCCTTCGCCTCACGATTCGAGAAGGCCTTCGGTCGAAGGATCAAGATCCTCGTCTCGCCGCGCGGCGAGGGGTAGTTGGAAGCGGGGTGCGGAAAGGAAGGGCGGGTGTCTCGCCTCAAAGGAAAGCTCTTCATCGTCGAGGGAATCGACGGCTCGGGGAAGAGCACGCAGATCGATCTCCTGCACAAGTGGCTGGTGAGCGAGGGATACCTGGTGGTCTACACCGAGTGGAACTCCTCTCCGATCGTCAAGGCCACGACCCGGCGCGGCAAGCGGGACAAGCTGCTCACGCCGATGTCCTTCAGCCTGATCCACGCGGCCGATTTCGCCAGTCGCGTGCACATGCAGATCGTCCCGGCACTCGAGGCCGGCGCGATCGTTCTGGCCGATCGCTACGTCTACACCGCCTACGCGCGAGACGGCGTGCGCGGCGTCGATCGCGAGTGGCTGCGGCAGGTCTACTCCTTCGCGCCCGAACCGACCCTCGCCTTTTACTTCGACGTCCCCTTGAAGGAGGCGATGCGGCGCATCCTGGAAGGTCGTCCCGCGCTCAAGTGGTACGAGGCGGGCATGGACCTCGCGATCTCGGAGGATCCGTACGAGTCCTTCCAGGTCTTCCAGGGGCGGATCCGCGCGGAGTACGACCGCATCGTGGAGGAGTTCGGTCTGACGCGAATCGACGCGACCGAACACCTGATCAAGCAGCAGCAGCGCGTGCGGGAGCTGGTCCGCCCGTACCTGCGCGACGCCCTCCGCATCGACAGCGGCAGCGTGCACGCCGCGCTTAGTCAAACCGGGCTCCTTGGTCGCTACCTCGAAGAGCCGGCCCCTCGCGCCGAGGAGGAAATCTAAGATGGCGCCGACCCGCTTCTACGGACACCGTCCGCCGAACGTCACCACCGAGAACCTGCCGGGCCGCTTGATCGCGATCGAAGGAACCGACGGCGTCGGACGATCGACCCACGTCGCGCTGCTCAAGGAGTGGCTCGAGGCGCGCGGCTTCGCGGTCCTCGACACCGGGTTCACTCAGTCCGCCCTCGCCGGACCCGGCATCCAGCGGGCCAAGCAGGGACACACCCTCGACGCCATGACGCTGAATCTCTTCTACGCGACCGATTTTTGGGATCGCCTGGAGCGCCAGATCCTGCCGGCGCTCAAAGCCGGGATGATCGCCCTGACCGACCGCTACATCTTCTCGCTGATCGCGCGGGCCAGCGTGCGCGGCGTCTCCTCCGAGTGGATGGAAGGGCTCTACGGCTTCGCGCCGGTGCCCGACCTCGTGGTGTATCTGGACGTCGACGTCGACACGCTCCTGCCGCGCGTGCTCTCCTCGACCGGCTTCGACTATTGGGAGTCGGGCCAGGACTATCTGACGGGCGACAGCCTCTTCGACAGCTTCACCCGCTACCAGCATGATCTCCTGGCCGAGTTCCGCCGCCTCTCGACCAAGTACGAGTTCAAGATGCTCGACGCGCGGCGCAGCGTGGCCGAGGTCTTCCACGACCTCTGCTCGGAGGTGGAGCCGATCCTCCACACCATGCAGCTCGAGTCGGAAGGGTCGATCGGAGCGGATCGCTAAGCGATGCTGGCCTTCCTCGTGGTGGTGGTGCTGATCGGCCTGGGGGAACGGATCGGCGCGCGCTTCGTTCCAAAGTACTTGGAGGCGCTCGGCGGGACCGCCATCGTGGTCGGCCTCTACGGCGCGCTCGAGAACATCGTGGGCGCGCTCTGGTCGCTTCCGGGCGGCGTCATGACCGATCGCCTCGGACCGCGCCGCGCGCTCCTCGTCTTCAACGCCATCGCGATCTCCGGCTACCTGCTGGTGGTCTTCGTGCCGGCGTGGCCGGCGGTGCTCGCCGCATCGTGCCTCTTCCTCGCCTGGTCGGCGCTCTCCCTGCCGGCGACCTTGAGCTTCGTTTCCCGGCGCATGCCGAAGAAGCGTGCGCTCGGCGTGTCCTTCCACTCGATGGTGCGGCGGGTGCCGATGGCGCTCGGCCCGATGCTGGGCGGCCTCCTCATCGCGCGCTTCGGCGTGGTGAGCGGCGTGCGCTACGCCTTCACGATCGCACTCGTTTTCGCGGTCGCGGCGATTCCCGATCCAATGCGGATGGCCGAGACCAACCCGACGCCCTATGAGCCGCTCTCCCCCTGGCGACTACTGCGCGGCTTCCGGCCGGAGCTGCGACGCCTCCTCGTGTCCGACATCCTCATTCGCTTCTGCGAGCAGATCCCCAACTCCTTCGTCGTGCTCTGGGTGATGAACGTGGTGGGGAAGTCCGCGCCCCAGTTCGGCTGGCTCTCCGCGATCGAGATGGCGACCGCGATGGCGATCTACCTTCCGGTCGCGCACTTCTCCGATCGGGCGGAGCGAAAGCCGTTCGTGCTGCTCACCTTCATCTTCTTCACCCTCTTCCCTGCCGCCCTCTGGTTCGCGCGCGGGACGGCGGCGCTCGTCTTCGCCTTCGTTCTTCGAGGGCTCAAGGAGTTCGGTGAGCCGACGCGGAAGGCGTTGATCTATGAACTGGGGCAGCCGGGCGTGGAGGCCCGCTCGCTCGGCGCGTACTACCTGATGCGCGACCTCACGGTGAGCATCGGTGCCTTCGCCGGCGGCCTCCTCTGGACCCGCGGGCCGGGCTGGAATCTCTGGGTGGCCTTCGGCTGCGGGGTGATCGGCAGCATCTACTTCGCACTCTTCGGTCGCGGGGTCTCGCATGAACCCGCGACCGCATCGAACTAACGCACGAGCGTGCGGAGCATCCGAGGGGACCAGAGGCCGCGGAGCGTCGCGCGACCATCGCCATCCCACTCGATGCGCGCGACCGTGCCCTTCTTGAACTCGAGCGCGAGCGAACTCTCATCTCCCGCCAGCAAGAGCGAGGCGAGCTGCCCGAGGTAGGGCGCGTGTCCCACCAACGCGACTCGCTCGAGGCCCGCCAGGCGCTCGCGCAGAAGCGGCCAGTTGGGCTCCATCGACAGCCCGTCTTCCTTCTCCGCGGGAGGCCAGCCGGCGTGCCGCTCGAGCAGCCGCGCCGTCTGCATCGCACGCTGGAAGGGACTGCTCAGCACCAGGGTCGGACGCGGCACGATGCGGTCGAGCCCGCGCGCCGCTCGGCGGAAGGCGTCGCGGCCTTCGCGGGTGAGCGGGCGATCGCGATCATCCGGCCACCGCTCGGGGTCGGGCTCGAATGCGATGGCGTGACGAACCAGGAAGAGATCCACTACCGCTCTCCTTCAGCCTGCTCCGGTTGGAGCCGTGCCTTGAGCCTGCGCCAGGTTCCCCCACGCAGTCGCTGGAGCAGGCGGCCCATGCGCCGACGCGCGCGCGATGCGGCGCGACGCGCCCGTTCGAGCATGCACCCCTCGGCCCGAAGGAGACGAGCGCGTTCCTCCGGATCACGCGGCACGCGGAGGCCGAGCAGAATCGACTGGCCCACCGCGAGGTCCTGCACCGTTCCCAACAGATCCTGCAGATCCACCAGACGGCGAACATATCGCGCCGACTCGGGCTCGTAGAGCGGTTGGGAGAACTCGAGGGCATAGCGGAGCTTCTTCGCGGCGATCCGCGCCTCGTGGAGCGCCGCTGTGGGGCCGTCCGCTTCGAGTGACCCAAGGAGACGCCTTAGCCTTCGTCGGCGTCGACCGATCCACGTCGGAAGCTCCTCGCGCGCCGGACGAATCGGGATCCCGCGCCGGGGCGCGCCGCGACGCAAGAATGAAGTGAGCCGCTCCAGATCACGCGCGTGGCCGGGCGCGTCAAGTCGGCGGACCAGGCGCGCGCGAGCTTCGGCGCGTCGCCGCTCGAGCACGACGCGCAGCGCTTCCAGTCCGGTCGCCTCTTCCACTCCGCACTTTCGGGCCGCGCTGGCCGCCCGCGCCATCTCTTGGCTCAGCACATCGAGGTCTCTGACCGGACCGAGGGCGCGCCCCAGGGCGCGAAGTCGCGCGCGATGCCGTTCACTCGCCTCGGGCAGGACTTCGCGGAAGAAGGAGAGCCCGGCCCGCAGCCGGCGCACCGCCACGCGCATTTGGTGGAGCGCCTCCGGCTCCTCGCCCAAGCGGGTGGGCGCCTCCCGCGCGCGCAGTCGCTCGCACTGCACGCGGAGGGCCCGATAGGCCAGCTCGTGGGTGGTGGGCTCGAGAGTCGTTTCGATCGGACCACAGTGGAGGAGGCGCTCGAGGTCGCGCCCCGAGGAGAGCAGCCCCGCACGAAACTTCGCTCGCTTGGCCGGCGTGAGGTCACAGGCCGTGGCGAGGGCACGCGCGAAGTCTTCCAGCTTCGAGAGTCGGCCCTGGTCGGCCTTCAGCTCCAGCTCCACGCGCTCGACCATCTCCTGCGCCGGCGCGTAGGTCGATCCGAGAGCCTCCGCGCGATCCAGCACCAGCTCACCCAGGAGCGCGTCGCCACGCCGCACCTCGCGCGCGCGACGCGATTGGCGGAGGATGAAGAGCACCTCGAGCGGGCGCGGACCGAGCAGGCCGTCGAGACGCGCCGTGACCGGGCCATCCTTCGTCAGGCCCGTCTTCACGATCCTCGAGAGATCCGAAAGGAGGGGCCGCCCCTCCGCGTCGCGAGGTAGCGCGGACTCGATCGGTTGATCGATCTCGGTGCGCCGCGTCACTCCCTCGTGCGCCGGGTGGAGCGACTTCAACGTGAGGACCGCGTCGCGCGCAGCCTCAGGAACGCTTCCGACCCGAACCCGGCAGGCCAACCCCGAACGAAGCAGCGCAAGCTTCGAGGTGTCGAGGTAGATGTCGAAGAAGCGGAGGTCCGAGGGTCGCCCAACCTCGAAGTTCTCGAGGATCGGGCCGAATTCAATTCGCCGATCGACCGCGTCGAGGTCGGGGGTATCGAACTGCCACTCGATCTCCTCGGCCGGGCGGGCGCGGTGCTCCCCCTTCTTCTCGGTCATTCCTGATCGCGCGGGTGCCGGACGCGGTCCCGCTCCGCCCAGGCGCGGAGCGGCAGCCACTCGCCGCTATCGCGATCGCAGGCCCAGACCTCTCCGGTCTCGAACTGGTAGACCCAGGCGTGCAGGCGAAGCCGACCGCTCTCCACTCCGCGCGCCACGCTTGGATGGGTGAGGAGATGCGAAATCTGAACCAGCGTGTTCTCGCGCACGGCGAAGTCGAGCCGCTCGGCATCGGAGGTGCTGGCCGGGAGCGACTTCAGCCGCTCACGCACCGGCGCCGCGAATTCGATCCAGCGGGTCAGCGCCGGCAACCCTTCGAGACGTTCGGGGCGAAGCAGCGCCTCGATCGCGCCACAGTGCGAGTGACCGCAGACCACCATGTCCCGCACGCCGAGCACCGAGGTGGCGAACTCGACCGAGGCGGCGGTGCCGCCCTGCATGGTCGGAAACTGCGGGACAAGGTTGCCGGCGTTTCGAATCACGAAGAGCTCACCGGGCTGCGAGGAGAGAAGAAGGCTTGGGTCGACGCGCGAGTCGGCACAGGCAATCAGGCAGGCGTCCGGCGCCTGTCCCTGCTGCAGCGCCTCGAATTGGCGGCGTCGCTCGGGAAACACATCGGCCTGGAAGTGAAGCAGGCCGCGCACCAGGTGCTGCATGGTCCACCCTCCGATCGTGGATCGCGGAGGGGCTAGTCGTTCCCTCCGGTGCGATGCGATCCGGCGAGACGCCGCACCGCGCTGGCCACGCGCATGGCCGAGTGCTTGACCAGATCTTCCACCCGGCTCTCCCCGACGGGCGAGGGCTCGAGGCCCATCCGCCGAAGGCGTGCATTCGCGTGATACAAGAGCTCACGCCGCCGTGTCCAGCGCGATCGGAAGGTGATGCTGAACGAGATCGAGAGGTTGTCGTCGTTCTGAATCGTGTGGGGCGCGCAAACCGGGAAGTGCACCCCGTCCCCTGCCCGGATCGGCAGGGTAAAGGCGGTGGGCGCGAAGGCGGTCCGATACTCCATGTAGCGGTGCTTCCCCCCCGCGTAGTGCTCCTCGATCTCGCGGTCGGTCAACACGAAGCGATCGTTGGGGTCCCACTGCTGAACCGTCTTCTGGCCGCGGATCTGAAGCAGGAAGTTGTGCTCGTGGTCCATGTGGAACGGGACCGTCTCACGCGGCGCGGTGATGAAGATGAACCCGGCGCGCTTGTGCATGCCCGGGCAGATCGCCTCGGAGTGCTCGGCGATTTGCTCCATGCACTCGTCGAGGAGCTGGCGGTACTCAGGGTCGGTTTCAACCCACTTCAGCACGAGGTACGACTTGTTTTCCTCGATGCGTCGCGCGGTCTCTTCCGCCGAGAGCCCTGCCATCGGGGTGTGCGATCCGTCGTAATTGATGCCGCTGCCCCCGTCCCACCACTCGCAGTAGCTCTTGGGTAGGGTCCGCGCCAGCTGCACCAAGCGGTCGATCGAGAAGAGCGGATGAGTACCCAAGCTGTGACGGACATAGAAGGGCGCCACGTTGAAGCGAGCCCGAAACACCTCGGATTCGATCTCGAGCCACCGGTTCATGCCATCACCCCTCTTCCCGATCCCCGCGCCGACGACGCAGGATCGTCCGATCCAACCAACGCAGCAGCGGAAGCGTCCGCAAGGTGAGTTCGCCGCGGCCCGCCGGCGCCGCGATCCAGGTCTCGATCGTCCGCCGATCCCGCCAGAAGTGATCGACGATGAAGCGATCGCGGCTGGCGCAGGAGTCCATCCACTGCGCGTCGGGACGCGAGTGGAAGCGCAACACGTTCTCCACCTCGAGCAGCATGCCTGGAGAGTAACGCGCGAAGCTCTCGTCGAATGCGATGCGGAAAGCGTACCCCGCCTCGCCCCGGGCCTCGGCCAGCCCCCACAGATTCACCTTCATGGCGATCGCTCTTCCGTCGACACGAAGAGCGAGGATCTCGAGCCTCTTTCGTGCCGCCGCCTCCGTCAGGAGGTCGCGCACGCACGCGGCGTGGGCGGGCTTGGAGAGAATCGCGCTCCCCTCGGCCCCCTTCCAACCGCCGGCCTCCAACGCGAGGAACTCGCTGATCCAAGGTCCGACCGCGGCGCCTTCGACGAATTCGTCCCAGCGCAGTTCACCCGATTCTGCCAGCCGGTCCCGCAACCGACGCAGGTTTTTCCGACGCTTCCCGTCGAGCGACTCGATCAGGTACTCCTCACCCCCCGCCCCACGCCGCAGGAGCGCTCGCGAGTAGACGTCATCGAGGAGATACGACCAGCCACGGCGATTGAGCTCGTCGATCCATAGCCGTCGGACCGGGCCGTCCCCCGAGATCATCTGAAGCCGCAGAAGCCCCGACCGTTCCCGCTCGAGCCAATCACAGAATGCCGCCATCGCCGGCTGCGCGAACTCTCGATCGAGGAGCGGCGTGGTCAAGTACGCGAAGGGATGTCGCCAGAGTTGGGTGAGGGACGCGCGGAGACCCGTCAGTCGAGCGGACTCGAGGGCAAAGACCCCCACGAGCAACCGCCGGTTCGTCAGGTGCGGTCGGCGCGGTTCGTGCACCAGGACGAAGCGCGGGGCGCGCCCGATGCGGTGCGAGAGCGCCGCGGCCACCAGCCACGGCTCGAGGAAGAGGTTGGCCTCGACCGCACGCTCAACAAGGGTGCACCAGGCATCCTGGTGCTGCTGCAAAGCATCGATCCCCTCGACCACCGTGACGGTGAAGTGCGCCTCACGATCCTCGCCGACCGCAACCTCGCTCGCGGGCGCCGCCGGCTTCTCTTCGACTCGAAGGGGTCGCAAGGTCGCTTCCTCGTCAGAAGGGAAGCGAGTGCACGAGACTCCGCATCCAGCGCGATGCCGCTCGCACCGCCGACAGGCGTCGCATCATGCTCGCGAGGTGTCGATTGCCGAGCGAGGCCAGCTGGCCCCGCCACCCTGGGGCGAAGACTCGGAGTTCGGTCAGCGGGAGAACCTGATCGGTCCAGCGGAGCTTCCACTCCGACGGCCGACCGAAGTGGTAGCTGCGAACCTCGCCGAGCGCGACTTCCCGCTCCAGGATCATGCCGCGCAGCACCGTTCCGGGGCTGACCCGAGCCCACTCCGGGTCATAGCTGATCTTGAGTAGCTCGATGCGGTCTTGGTAGCGCAGGCAATACTCGAATGCGATCAAGCGTGAGTCGAGTCGTAGCTGGTAGATCGCGAGCGCGCCGCGACGCGCGGCCGACTCGGCGAGCTCGCGGTAGAACCGGAGCGTGGCCGCGCCAGACTGGATCGGTGAGCCGCTCTCCCCCTTCCAACCCCTCGCCTCGAGCTCGAAGCACTCGCGGAGCGTCGACTCCAGGCGCTCGCCTCCGCACTCGACCTCGAGCCGAACCTCTCCCGCCTCCGCGAGTTTCCTCGCTCCCTGTCGCAGGTCCCTCTGCAAGTGCCTGCTGAGCGCGCGCAGGCAGGAATCCCAGGTGCGAGGCAGTGCAAGGCTGGTGTCCCCCTTCGCCGAACGCACGCTGTGATGCGGCAGGCGCAGGCGATCCGCCGCCGCCACCAGTGCGGCGCACACCGGACCTGTCTCGTGCAGCGCGTGAAAGTCGACTTCATCCCCCAGCTCGAGCACATGGGAAAGCACCGCCTCGGCCACCTGCGGCGACGAGGTATCGATCGCGCAGGTCCAGTAGGGCCAGTGCTCGTTCTCGAACGAGTCGACCGCTCGGACCAAGCCGACCCGCAGATGCAATGGCAGCACCGCCAGGCAGCGATCCCCATCGGCCAAGACGTGGAGCTCCATGCTGGACTGTTCGCCGACGAAGGAACGCAGGAAGGGACGCACCCAGGCGGGCGAGGCGAGGAACCCCAGCCGATTGCGCACGACCAGCGCTTCCCAAGCCGCCTCCCAGCGGGAGGTCTCGACCTCGGTGCGCGGCGTGTGCCACGACCAGCCGCGCGGCAACGCGCTCGGGCGCGAGACGGCTGGAATCTCGTCGGCCACAACGAGCCGCTCTTTGCTCGCCTTCGACACTGCGCCCCGTAATTGGAATGTCGACAAGACCGCGACCCGGTCGGGCCACGCGACGGGAGTCGCTCCCGCGGAATCGGACCACGCCGTAGTTTACGGCTGGATCGCGAGTCATGCTGAGCGCTCGCCGCCGAAGCATACGCCAACTCTCGACGATTCGCGATTCCGGGCCGCCCGCCGATGGCAGTCCCTGCCGGCCCCGCGGCAGGACTTGCCGCCCTCCTCGATTCTGGCTCCCTGCCTCCGAAAAAGAAGGAGGGGACGGATCAGTTGGTCCGTCCCCCCCCTCAGTCAAGCGAGTTCGAGCGAAGAGGCTACTTCAGCACCACCATCTTCTTGTTGCTCGAGTAGCCGCTCGCGGTCAGCTGGCTCCAGTAGACGCCGGCGCCGACGCGGTGACCCGCGTCATCCGTCCCGTCCCACACCAGGGTGTGATCGCCCGCCGTCATCTGACCGGAGGTGAGGGTCTTCACCTTGCGGCCATTGACGTCGTAGATCACGAGATCAGCCGGTCCGCTGCTCGCGAGCGAGAAGCGAATCGAGGTGCGCGGATTGAACGGGTTCGGCGAGTTCTGGTAGAGGCGAGTCGCCGGTCCCGAAGCGATCGGACCATCCGAGTTCACGTCAACCGACGTGCACGGATTGTCGCAGAAGCTCGGGGTGCCGCCGCCGCCGCTCCCGAAGATCCAAGTGAAGGCAGCCGAGATCTCGTTCTGGATCGCCGGAACGATGTGCACGGTGTCGCCGACGCACTCGAGGGTCACGTCGCGCGAGGACATGTGGTTGAAGCTGACGCCGTCGAGCACGGTACGGTAGTTGTCCGAGCTCGCCGCGGTCACCGACTTCACCACCTGCTCATAGTTCGTGTTGACCGCAGGAGTGCGGTCGTAGTCGTTGTAGACCCGGTTGCCGATACCGCCGCCCGTGGCATTCAGCACGTCGAACACGAACTTCTGCGGGCACCAGTTGCCGTAGGCGTCGAAGTTCGCGATCGGGCTGTACTGACCGCCCGAGGCGTTGTTGATGCGAACGCAGAAGCTCTCGTCTGCCGGGCTGGTCGGCCCGCAGTTGTCGACGTTGTACGCGTCGCACTTGTAGGCCGCGCCAAGGCGGTTGACCAGGAACGACGGGTTACGCGAGGTCAGCAGGTTGCCGATGCTGTCGCCATTGCCGTAGAAGCCCTGGCGGCTCGTGTTGCCATTGCAGACCAGCGCGGTGAGCCAGTCGTCGATCATGGTGAAGTCGGCGGTCTCCATGCCCTGGGCCGTCTGTCCACCAGTCGAGAGGATCACCATGCGGTAGCCGAGGAACTGGACCAGGTTCACGCCATTGTTTCCGTTGACCGAGCGCGCCATCGGCGCGTTCCAGTTCGAACCCGGGTCGGCGTAGTCGTACCGATCCCACGGCGCCGGGTTGTAGGTCTCCGGCTTCGGCCGGCCGTCGCCGATCAGGTTCGAGAGAGCCTTCTCGACGTAAGCCTGGTTGCCCGTGTTGAGGTCAACGAACAGGACGCAGGGGAACTTCGCCGTGCCCGAAACGGTCCGGTAGGCCGGCAGAATTTCGAACTCGAGGAAGTTCTTGCCCGTCGTGTCCGGCAGGTACGAAACCTGGGTCGGCGTGCAAGTGAAGTTCGAGGTGACGAAGTACTGGATCTGCGTACCGGGCGCCAGGATTCCGTCACGAATCATCTCGTTGTTGTTCGTGAACTCACCCTGGAAGTCGTCATCCTGCTCGCGGAACTCGGAGATGAAGCGATCGCGGTAGGGGTTGGTCCCGGCCTGCGCCGAGTCCATGAGTCCCATCGCGAACTGCGCGTTGTCACCAACGATGGTGAGACCGTCGGCGATCTGCGCCTTCCATGCCGCGTAACCGCTCACGCCAGCCTGGCCCGGCCCTTCACGGCGCACGCGCCAGTACATCTTGCACTCGTACTTGCTCGAAGCGGTCGGCGTCGGTCCCTTGACCAGGAGCGAGTCTCCGAGCTTGTCCGGATCGGTACTGTCACGGGACAGGTCATAGGTGATGTCCGCGTTTCCAGCGTTGGTGGTCGAGAGCAGGAGCGACTGACCGTAACCGTCCTGGAAGGACGTGCCCGGCTCGAACGCCACCACCGGCGCGCACGCCTTCTGCGTGACGCGGATCACCATGTTGTCGAGCAGCGGGGTGAAGTTGGTGATGTTGGTGCAGGTCGAGGACGGGATTCCGAAGGCGTCGCAGGAGGCATAGACCTCCCACACGAAGCCGACCAACGCCGCGTCGGTGGGGATGCCCCAATCGGTGGCGACGTTGCGGTTGTGGAAGCAGTTCGGGTCGACACCGGTTGAGTTGAACGTGCTCTGGCCCTGCCGGCCTGACCACTGGGTCACCCCGGTCTGCGGACAGACGAACGGGTAGTAGTTCCAACCAGGACGGTTGAACACGCCGTTCGCGGTCGGCTGGACCGAGTACTGATCCCACTCGCCGATGATGGTGAAGCAGCCCGCACCGAGGCTCGTCTTGTCGGCCGGAGGCGAGTACGCCAGCACGTGCTGGCCGTAGATGTGCGTGCCGCCGTCGCCCGAACCCTGGTGGAACGCGATCACGTTGCCCGCCAGATTGCAGGCGCACGGATCGAGGACCGTGTAGTCGTTCAGGTTGTGGACGCCGAAGAACGTGCCCACGCCAGAGCAGGTCGAGGCGACCCAACCCTGGTCACCCGCCTCGTAGTCGTAACTGACGGAGCCGCCGCCCACGCTGCCGGTCAGCGCGATGTTGTCGACAGCGAAGGGACCGTAGTCGGTCGCGTAGCTCGCATCCTCATCCGACCAACCGCCGTCCGACGTGAACTCGAACAGGAGGCGGAAGCTGGTCTGCCCCGCGAACTGCGCGTTGAAGAGCGTGACCGCGCCGTCGGCGAAGGTGGGGAAGGCGCCGGCGGTGATACCGATCTTGCCGGTGTAGCCAACGGAGTTCAGCTCGACCTCGTCACCGTTGTTCAACCGCATGCGCAGCTGGGTGTAGTCGAAGCTGTCTTCCGAGTCCTGATAGTACTTGAAGGTGAGGGAGATGTCGCCCGAGCCGGTGTAGGTCAGCGACGGGCTGGTCCAGCGCTGGCACCAGGAGTTCCCGTAGCCAAGGCCGGCTTCCCAGCACAGGGCATCGGCCTGATCCTCGAACGCTCCGCACCATGCGGCGCCGGTGCCCGCAGCGATCGGCGGCGCAACGGCGTTGTTGTGGCCGTTCCAGCTGGTCGGCGTGATCCGCTGGAAGTAGGTCGAGACGTTCGCACTGACGTCAACGGCGTACCAACCCTCGAAGGTGTCCGCAGCGCCGTGGTCCCAGGTCCAAATGCCATTCGGAACGGCATACTTGTTCCCGCTGATCGTCTGGTAATACCCGTAGTTGAACGTGTCGGCCCGAGCGAAGCCGTCCGGCTGAACCGCGGGCATGTCCCCGCGATCGCCGATCGACCGGCCGTCGACGTCGAACTTCAGGGCCCGCTCAGACGCTGGCACGTGAGCGAACGCCACCGTGGCGCCCCCCACGAAGGCGAACGCGAGAGTCAGGGCAAGGAACCTTTTCACGACAGGCCTCCTCTTCCTTTCGTTTGTCTAGCTCGCCCGCTGGCTCGCGGAGTTTCCCGGCGTCGGGTGTGGTGCTGGTGGCACCACGCACATCGCGAGGTCGCTCGCTCCCCAAGGGGATGAACGAGAAGAATCCGCACTCCGAGTGTCCGAAGCACGGAGGGGGGAAGGTTGCACAGACGAAACGAGGAACCGACCGCCACTCGGCCAGCGGCGCGACGCCCCGACCCCTAAGAAAGAAGAAGACCCCGGAAAGCGGTGTCTGAACCCCAACTCCCCCGACCGCGCCGTTCGCCGCCCGGTTGCCGCTCCCGATTCAGAGCGGCAATCCCTGAGAAACCGCGACGCCCGACCCGCTCGCAGGCGGAACGCACTCGAAGGCTCGACACTTCGGTGTCCGGAACTGCTGTCCACCGGTGTGTCCACCGAGGTTCTGCTTCCTCGGCCCTCTCCCCGCTGCAATCCTCCGACCTCCGACTGCGGTCGATGGGACCCCTTGAGAACCCACCCTCTGTCCCAAGCAGGGGCTCAGTTCTTCTTTCGGCGTGAGAAGTATAAAACCGTCAGTCGTCAAGTCAAGGGAGACTTCGGATCCACTTAATAGATTGAATAGGCAGTCTGCGTCCCGCGGAGCCCGAAGCTACGGTCCAGCGACCTCCACGCGCTCGATCGAAGCCCCGAGCGCAGCCAGTCTTCGCTCGATGCACTCGTATCCCCGATCGATGTGATAGACGCGGTGGATCATCGTCTCCCCTCCGGCGGCGAGGGCGGCCAGGACGAGCGCGGACGAGGCCCGGATGTCGGTCGAGGTGACATGGGCGCCCGAGAGCCTTTCGACCCCTTTCACCGTCGCAACGTTGTTCTGGAGACGGATGTCGGCACCGAGCCGCCTGAGCTCCGGCACATGAGTGAATCGGTCCGGATAGATCGTGTCGGTGACCACGCCGCTCCCGCTCGAGACGGAGAGGAGCGCCATGAACTGGGCTTGTAGGTCGGTGGGAAAGCCCGGGTAGACCTGCGTCGTGACATCGATTGAGCGGAGCCGCCCCGGTGCACGGAGGTGGACTGCATCCCCCTCGGACATGACCGTGACCCCCATATCCCGCAGCCGATCCAGCACGATGCCGGCGTGTTCAGGTCGGGCGCGCTCGAGCGTGACCTCTCCCCCCGTGATCGCGGCGGCGGCGGCGTAGGTCCCGAGCTCGATGCGGTCGGGGATGTTCTCGAACTCGGTCGAGCGGAGGGTCGAGACCCCTTGGATCCGGAGCGTGGTCGTTCCCTGCCCTTCGATCCGGGCGCCGGCCGCGTTCAGGAACTCGGCCAAGGCGACAATGTCCGGCTCGCGCGCGGCGTTCTCTACCACCGTCTCCCCCTTCGCCAGGGAGGCCGCCATCATGACGTTGCCGGTCGCGCCGACGCTGGAGACATCGAAGGCGATGTGTGCCCCGCGCAGCCCGCCAGCGGGAGCCTCCGCCAGGATGTCCCCGTGCTCGAGCGAAACGCGCGCACCCAACAGCTCCATCCCTCGGATATGGAGGTCGACGGGCCGCGGCCCCAAGCACAGCCGCCCGGCATCGCGACGCGCGCCTTCCCCAGGCGGGCGAGCAGCGGACCCAGGACGTAGATCGACGCGCGCATGGTGCGCACCAGATCCACGGCGCCTCGAAGGCCGACAGATTGGTCGCGTCCACCTCAAAACAGTGATCGGTGTAGCCACCGCGCGCGCCAAGTCCCTCGAGCACGCGCTGCATCGTGACCACGTCGCGCAGGTGCGGGACGCGACGCAGGAAGGTTCGTCCGGGAACCAGGAGCGCCGCCGCCAGGATCGGCAAGGCCGCGTTCTTCGCGCCCCCCAATTCGATCGCGCCGCTGAGCCTTCGGCCACCCACTACGCGGAAAGCATCCATGACCTTCTACCTTCCCTTCGCCGTGCGACGCCTCGATCGTCCCGCGCGTCTTGCCGGCCCAATCGCGATAGATCGAACGTTGCCGAAGAAGCCGCTCGACTCGAGGTGCCGGGCCACGCCCGCCGGTTGATCAAAGGCGAGCTCCAAGGCGAGGATGCCCCCGGGCTCGAGAAGACCGGCCGCCTCGGGAATCAGCCGACGCACCACGGCGAGTCCGTCGGGACCGCCGTCCAGGGCGACGTGAGGCTCGTGCTCTCGAACCTCCGGTTCGAGGCCGGCCAACTGGCCGCGCGGAATGTACGGGAGGTTCGCGGTCACGATCCAGAACGATCCCCATTGCCTCGCCCAGCAATCGGGGCGGTGAGATCCCCTCGCACCAATGAAACGGGCGCGCCGGCGAGATTCCTGCGCGCATAGGCCAGCGCCTCGCGCGACAGATCGACGCCGAGTCCCCGGAACGCCGATTCGCGCGCGAGCAGCGCCGCGAGGATCGCACCGCTGCCCACTCCGACATCGAGAATCCAACGGGGTTCGCGTGACGCGCGGAATGCGGTGTCGGCCAGCAGCCCCGGCAGCTCCCTCGCGACCTCTTCGACCAACAGCTCCGTCTCGGGCCTCGGGATGAGCACGCCGGGACCGACCGAGTTCGATCCCGGCAAAGGGCACGGTGCCGAGGAGGTACTGGAGCGGCTCCCGCGCCGCCCGGCGCGTCAGAAGCGCACGGAAGCTCGCTTCGATCGAAGCGAAGCGTGCTTGCTCCTCGCTGCTCCTCGGGTCGTCGATCACGCTGAGCCGTCCCCGCGGGATGCCGAGGAGATGGGCGAGCATCAGCTCCGCCTCACGTCGCGCGTCGGCTCCGAGCACGGGGCCGAGCAGGTCAACCGCATCGCGCAGGCACCGCGCGACGAAGCTACCGCGCGGCATGGGAGGTCAGGAGACGGCGGTCGAGGCCTGAAGCCTCGCCTCGCTGTCGGCCAGGCTGAGCGCCTGGATCAACTCCCCGAGGCTGCCTTCGAGGACCGCTTGAAGGTTGTACAAAGTGAGCCCGATGCGATGATCGGTCACGCGCCCCTGGGGAAAGTTGTAGGTGCGAATCTTGGCGGAGCGATCGCCGGTCGAGACCATGGACTTTCGCGCGGCCGCAGTCGCGGCGGTCTGTTCCGACTCCTTCATGTCGAGCAGGCGCGCACGGAGAATCTTGAGCGCCTTGTTCTTGTTCTTGAGCTGGCTGCGCTCATCCTGACACTGGACGACGAGCCCGCTTGGGATGGGCCGGATGCGCACCGCGGAGTCGGTGGTGTTGACGCTCTGACCGCCCGGCCCGGAGGAGCGGAAAACGTCGATCTTCAGGTCCTTCTCATCGATCGCGACCTCGACATCCTCGGCCTCGGCCAGCACCACCACCGAAACGGCCGAGGTGTGGATGCGGCCCGAGGCTTCGGTCTCCGGAACGCGCTGCACGCGGTGCACGCCGCTCTCGAACTTGAAGGTGGCGTACGGCTCCTCGCCCTCGACCATGAAGACCACTTCCTTGAGCCCACCCAACTCGGTGGCGTTGGAACTCATCTCCTCGATGCGAAAGCCGTGCGCCTCTGCGTACTTCAGGTACATGCGGTAAATGTCGCGCGCGAAGAGGGCGGCCTCTTCTCCGCCCGTCCCAGCGCGGATTTCGACCATCGCGTTCTTCGAGTCGTTCGGATCCCGCGGCGTGAGCAGGAGCTTGAGATCCACCTCGCGCGCGGCCAGCGCCTCGCGCGCCCCCGCGATCTCCTCCTTGGCCAGAGCCACCAAGTCGGGATCATCGCCCGCCGAGAGGAGCGACTCGTACTCTTCCACCGCGGCCTCGGCCCGCGCGAACTGGTCCATCGCGTGGAGGAGCTGCTCCAGTCGCACGCGCTCGCGCCCCAGCCGCTTCATCTCGCGCGCATCTCCCAGCACCTTGGGATCGATCTGCTGCGCGGTGATCTGCTCGAGCTGCTCCTTCAGTTGTCCCTGGGTGCGAAGTAGGTCGCTCATCGCTCATGCCCTTCGAAGGGTGGTCTTGCCTGCGAAAAAGAACGACTCCCGAAAGCCACTGCTTCCGGGAGTCGACGTCGTCTGCGGTGACAGCGCTACTGATCGGCGCTGTTGGCGGCCGGCTCGCTCGACTGCGCCGGCGGCATGTTGTACTTGCGGAGGAAGCGCTCGACGCGGCCGGCCGAGTCGACCAGCTTCTGCCTTCCCGTGTAGAACGGATGGCAGGCCGAGCAGATTTCGATGTGAAAGTCCTTGCCGATCGTGGACCGCGACTCGAATGTATTGCCGCACACGCACGTGATGTTGATGCGGCGGTAGCTCGGGTGGATCCCCTCTTTCATCGGACCCGTGCCTTTCTCATCAGAACTGTGCCTCCTCGGATTTCGCCTCGAACCCGACCCCAGAAGATCCGGGCATGCGGCGTCGCGCTCCGCTCCCCGGAGAGCGACGACGGAATAGGGAATGTACCGAAAAGCCTTCCTGTGGGGCCAGCGCGATTTTGGTTTGCGCGGCCGCCCCCTAGCGGCGTGGTGGCGGGCGCGCAGGCCCTTCCCCAGGTCGGGCGAGAGTGGCAGTATCCCCCCCGTTCGCAGGAACTTAGGCAACCGGGAGCGAGCCATGACCTACCGCATCGTACTGCTCCGCCACGGCGAGAGCGTTTGGAACAAGGAAAACCGATTCACCGGGTGGACCGACGTGGATCTGAGCGAGAAGGGGCTGACCGAGGCTCGGGACGGCGGCCGCGCGCTCAGGGCAGAGGGGATTGCGTTCGACCTCGCGTTCACCTCGGTGCTGAAGCGCGCGATTCGCACCCTTTGGATCACGCTCGACGAGATGGACCTGATGTGGATCCCCGTGGTGCGGAGCTGGCGTCTGAACGAGCGCCACTACGGCGCGCTCCAGGGCCTCAACAAGGCGGAGACGGCGGAGAAGTTCGGTGATGCCCAGGTCAAGCTGTGGCGCCGGAGCTACGCAACGCCGCCGCCCGCGCTGGATCCTTCAGACGAGCGCTACCCGGGACGCGAGCCGCGCTACGCCGGCTTGAGCAAGGCGGAGCTGCCCCTCACCGAGTGCTTGGCCGACACCGTCGCGCGAGTACTGCCCTATTGGAACGGGACCATCGTGCCCGAGATTCGCGAGGGTCGACAGATCCTGGTCGCGGCACACGGCAACAGCCTGCGCGCGCTGGTCAAGCATCTAGACGGCATCTCCGACGACGACATCGTCGAACTCAACATCCCGACCGGAATGCCGCTCGTCTACACGCTGGATGAGCAGATGAAGCCGATCGACCGGCGTTATCTCGGGGATCCGGCGGCAGTGGCGGCTGCAATGCAGGCGGTGGCGAATCAGGGGAAGGCGAAGGGGTAGTCCTCGCCTTCTCACTCTTTTCTCAGCGGATCGTGCGCGTTCGCGGGGTCAGCTGTCCTAGGCGTTCATCGACTCCAAGAACTTCCGATTCGTCTTGGTCGCCGACATCTTCTCGATCAGGAATTCCATCGCCTCGACCGCGTTCATCTCGCTCAGGAATTTCCGCAGGATCCAGATCTTCCGGAGGTCGGTGTCGGGGATGAGCAGCTCTTCCTTGCGCGTGCCAGAGCGATTGATGTCCATCGCCGGGAAGATGCGCTTGTCGGAGAGCTTGCGATCGAGCACCAGCTCGCTGTTTCCCGTTCCCTTGAACTCTTCGAAGATGACGTCGTCCATGCGCGAGCCGGTTTCGATCAGCGCGGTCGCGATGATGGTGAGCGAACCCCCCTCTTCCACCTTGCGGGCCGCGCCGAAGAAGCGCTTCGGCCGGTGGAGCGCGTTGGCGTCGACGCCTCCGGAGAGGATCTTGCCGGAGTGCGGCACCACCGTGTTGTAGGCGCGGGCGAGGCGCGTGATCGAGTCGAGGAGGATCACGACGTCGCGCTTGTGCTCGACTAGCCGGCGCGCCTTCTCGATCACCATCTCGGCCACCTGCACGTGACGCTCGGCCGGCTCGTCGAAGGTCGAAGAGATGACCTCGGCCTGCACCGACCGCTCCATGTCGGTGACTTCTTCCGGGCGCTCATCGATCAAGAGCACGATCAGCATCACCTCGGGGTGATTCTCCGTCACCGCGTTGGCGATGCGCTGGAGCACCATCGTCTTTCCCGCCTTGGGCGGCGAGACGATCAGGCCGCGCTGCCCCTTGCCGATCGGGGAGAGGAGATCGATGATCCGCGTCGAGAGATCGCGGCTCTTCATCTCGAGGTTGAGCTTCTCCATCGGGTAGAGGGCGTGAGATTGTCGAAGAGGGTCTTCTCCTTCGCCGCCTCCGGGCTCTCGAAGTTGACCGCCTCGACGCGGAGTAGCGCGAAGTAGCGTTCGCCGTCCTTGGGCGGACGAACCTGCCCCTGCACCGTATCGCCGGTGCGAAGATCGAATCGCTTGATCTGTGACGGCGAGACGTAGATGTCGTCCGCGCTCGGCAGGTAGTTGTAGTCGGTCGAGCGGAGGAAGCCGTATCCCTCGGGCAGGATCTCGAGCACGCCGGTCGAGAAGATGAGCCCGTTCTTCTGGGTTTGGCCTTCCAGAATCTTGAAGATCAGATCCTGCTTGCGGAGCCCGCTCACCCCCTGCATGCCGAGCTCCTGAGCCACCTTCATCAGCTCAGGCACGGTCTTCTTCTTCATCTCCGAGATGTCCATCGCGGGCGAATCGCTGGCGGGCGCGACGGGAGCTTCGATCGTCTCTTCGTCCTTGGCGGGAGGCGGGTTCTTCATGGGGATGGTTCTGACCTTTTGTGTTCGGGTTTCTAGCTAGCGGGCGTTCTTCGCGGATCGGGATTCGTCGGAGGCTCTGCTCCCGGCAGCGCCGGGTGTCGTGCGGAAGGGCGCGGCGCCCCGTCAACGCGCGCAATCTACGGAGCGTTCGCCTCGGGTGTCAACGGCTTTCGCGGGGCCGCCTGGTCTCAGGACTCCCCTTCGGATTGAGATTCGAAGAGCCGCCGGACACGAGCACCCGCCTCTTCCAAGGTCGGATCGCTCGACCGCGTCAGCCGCTCCTCGATCCACCCGGGATGGCTCCGCGCGTACTCGATCCACTCACGCGCGAAACTCCCGTCACGTACCTCACCCAGGATCTCCCGCATCCGCTCGGCCACCGCCGAGTCGACGACCCGTGGCCCGCGGGACAGATCTCCAAAGAGAGCAGTCGGGCTGATGCGCCGACGCATCCCCGTCGGGCCGCGCCGTTCCAGCAGTTCGGCGGTCAGCCGGAGCTGTTGCACACACTCGAGTAGGCCAGCTCCGGTGGATAGCCGGCGTCGGCCAAGGGTGAAAGGCCGCCTGCACCAGCGCGTTCATCCCGCCGCAGAGCACGGCTTGTTCGCCGAAGAGATCGACCTCGACCTCTTGTGCGATCGAGGCGACGACATCCCCGCGCGTGCCGACCCAAGCGCCGCCCCATAGGCCTTCGCACGCGCCGAGGCCCGACCACTCCCGTCCTGCGCGATCGCGACAATGGCGGGGATGCCGCGCCCCTCTTCGAAGCGACGACGCAAGAGGTCGCCCGGCCCAGCCGGCGCCACCACACAGACATCCCAACTCGGATCGAGCGGCGGCGACTGAAAGCGCAGGACGAAGCCGTGCGCAAAGACCAGCGTGCGGAGCCGAGGCAACTTCATCGCGTGGAGCGTGCGCAGCAGATCTAGGTGGGTTTCGTCGGGCGTGAGGAGAGCAATCAGCTCGGCGGACGCGAAGGCATCGGCAATTGATCGCGGGGAGAAGCCGTCGGCCTGCGCCCGTGTCGCGGCCGCGCCGCCCGGTCGCGCACCCACCACCACTTCGAGGCCGGAGTCGCGCAGGTTGAGCGCGTGAGCGCGCCCCTGATTGCCGTATCCGACGACGGCGCAGGTTGCGCCCAGAAGCGGATCGAGCGGGCAATCTCCCTCCCGGTAGACGGGGAGAGGGCCCGCTCGCTCCGAAGACTGCACTCGTCGACTACTTCTTCTGACCGGCGAACTTTGTGTCGTACTTCTGCGATCCGTCGACGAAGGCGAAGGCGGTGCCGCGCGTCCAGTAGAACCAGCACTCGTATTCCTTGCCGTTCTGATCGGGGAACACGCGCAGGTCATCGGGCTGGCCGTTTTCCCGGAAGCGCCGCGCAATGTCACTCGAAGGACCAAACTTCTCCGATCGCGCGCGTGCTTCGGTCGGCGCCACGGTCGAACCCTGCTTGAGCGCCTTGCCGAAGATCAGGCCCGCGATGAGCGCGTTCTTGTTGCCGAGCTTGTCCTCCATGCGGCCGACCAGGTCGTGATACTGACCTTCGGTCGGCTTGAGATCGAGCAAGCGCCGCGCCACGTCCCGCGCCTTCTGGTAGTCGGCCTTGTCGCGGTAGACCAGCGCGAGGTTGTACAAGACATCGATGTCGTCGGGCGTGAGCTTGAGCACCCCTTCGTAGCCTTCGGCGGCCTTAGCCAGATAGTCGTCCTTTCCCCCCTGCTCGAGGTAGGCCAACTCGTAAGCGGCCGCCCCCTGCTGGAAGAGCAGGTCCGACTGCTGCTGCTTCTCCTGCGAGACGACCTCGCTCGACTTGGCGTAGAGCGACAGGGCCTGCTTGAAGCCGGCGCGCGCCTTGGTCGAATCGGAGTGCTGCAGCGCGTCAGCCGCGTCCTGATAGCACTTCTGTCCCTGGTTGAAATAGACGTCGAAGAGGATCCCGTTCGTCATCGGATCGTCGGGGGCCATCGAGCGGACGAGGTTGAAGATGGCGAGGGCGCTGTCAACCTGGTTCAGGTTGAAGTACATCTTCCCCAGGTTCTCGTAGGTCTGCTTCTTGTCCTTCTCGGTGGAGTAGACCAGCGCCTTCTTGAAGTAGTTGAGGCTCGAGCGGTACTCGCGCTGCGCCGCCCCCTTGTCTCCCTGATCAACGTTCTCCTGAGCCGCGCGCGCCGCGGTCACGCCGCTGGCGAAGCGCTCGCTCCAGTAGTGACCGCGCACATCGGAGACCTGCTTCTCCAATCGCGGGTCGAGTGCCAGGGCACGATCGAAGTTGGCCGAGGCGGAGTCGGCGCCGGTGGTCGAGGTGGTGGTCGAATCGGCCCGCTCGAGTTCGGCAAAGGCCCGGCCGACCCACAGACGCGCCTCACCCGAGGCCGGCATCTGCTGGCGCGCGAGCTTGAAGGTCTCGAGCGCGCGGTCGTAGCGCTTCTGATCGAAGTGGAGCTTGCCGCCCGCCAGGTTGGGGTTGCTACAGCCCGCCCAAATGACGAGCCCAGTCAAGCCGATGAACAGCCCCGTCCGCATCCGCATCATGATCGTTGCTCCCTTTCCCCATCCCCGGGTTCGTCCCGCCCATCCGGCAGACCCTCGAAGGCGCGCAGGCGATCGGCCTGGGGTTGGCCGACTCGATCTGGAAGGCTTACTCGCCGGCCACCGATCGGGGCGCGGCGCGCGCGGCACGCGAGGTGGCGCTCGTCTCCCTTCGAACGGCGAGCAGAGTAGGAGCGGCTCCCTGGGGTGTCAAGCGACGAGCAGTCGCGCCAGTTCCGACACGGATCGCACGACGTGGTCGGCGCCCTCGAGCTCCTCCGGCGCCCCGTATCCGTAGAGGCAGCCGATGAAGGGAACGCCGGCGCCGCGCGCCCCCTCCAGGTCGCTCGACCGATCACCAACCATTAAGGCGCGCTCGCCACCTAGGTCTCGACGCGCTGACTCGATCATCGCCTGCTTGCTGGTCAGCCCGTCCTTGCCGTGGTGGTAGATCCGATCCAGCAGTCGCGCGTACTCGACCCGCTCCGCGACCGCGCCGATGTAGCGGTCCCCGCCGTTGGTCACGAGGGCGAGCCGTCGGCCCCGCGCGCGAAGCTGGACGAGGAGATCCTCCGCCCCGGGATAGAGCCGGCCGCGCGCCAGGACATCCCGCGCCTCGAGCTCGACGCACTCGGCGCGAAACTCGGCCGCTCGCGGCCTGAGCGACTCAGGCAGCAGCCGAACGAAGAACTCAAGGCCGGGCAGGCCGGTCAGTCGGCAGATCTCCTCATCGCTCGGCGCCGGGAGGTCGAGGCCGTGACGGCGACAGTAGTCGACATAGGCCTCCTGGATCGCGGGGTTGGCCACCTCGTGGGAGAGGAAGAGCGTGCCGTCGTTGTCGAAGCAAATGAGGTCAGCGTCGAGCGCCACCGGTACTCCTTCGTTTCAGGCTAGATCATCTGCACGGGGTCGACGTCGGCCTGCACGCGCACGCCCGACAGCCCCTTGCTTGGCTTCGAATCAAGGGCGAGCGCGGCGAAACGACGAAGCAGCTCGACCGCGCGGCCCTTGAGGGTGAGGTGCCAGCGATACTGCCCGGCCAGTCGGGAGAGCGGCATCGGCGCGGGGCCGAGCACGCGCAGCGGTGCCCGCGCCTCCGAGATCCTCCCGAGCAGGAGGTCCTTGAGCTCGTCCGACCGACGGCGCACGCGCTCTTCGTCGGGGCCGTCGAGCAGGAGGTGCACCATCCGCTGAAAGGGCGGGTAGCGGAACATCTCGCGCACCGCCAGCTCGCGCCCGGCGAAGCCGTCGTAGTCGGCGAAGGCGGCGCAGGCCACGGCGTAGTGATCGGGCATCAGCGTTTGAAAGACCACTTCACCGGCGACGCGACCGCGACCGGCGCGGCCGGCCACCTGGGTGAGTAGCTGGAAGGCGCGTTCCTGGGAGCGGAAAGTCGGGCAGCAGCATCTCGCGATCCGCCTGGAGCACGCCCACCAGGGTGACGTTGGGAAAGTGCAGCCCCTTCGCCACCATCTGGGTGCCGAGGAGGATGTCGATCTCCCCCTCCTCCATTCGGTGGATCAGATCCGCGTGAGCGCCACGTTTCCGGGTGGTGTCCTGGTCCATGCGCGCCACGCGGGCCGCGGGCAGGATGCGGGTCAACGCTTCCTCGACGCGCTGCGTACCAAAGCCCCCATAGAAGAAGCGGTGCCCCGAGCAGATCTCGCACTGCTCCACCCCGACCCGCGAGTGGCCGCAGTAGTGACAGCGCAGTCTGTTCTCCGCCTGGCGAGCGTCAGGACCGTCGCACTGCGTGCACTGGATGGCATGGCCGCAATCGGCGCACTGCACCACCGTGGCATGCCCGCGGCGGTTGAGGAAGAGGATCGTCTGCTCGCCGCGATCGAGTCGATCTTCGATCTTCTGACGGAGGAGCTTGGAGAAGACGCGCTGGACCAGCTCTTCCTCGGAGCCGCGTTTCGGCCGCGCCTCGTCGTTCTCCGCCTTCGCCGCCGCCTGCTCCATCGCCTCGCGGCGCGCCTCCGCGAGATCGACCAGCGAAACGACCGCGGGCGGACGACCGTCGACTCGCTCCGGCAGCGAGAGCAGCGTGTACTTCCCGAGCTGCGCGTTTCGGAGCGACTCGAGGCTCGGCGTGGCCGAGCCGAGGACGATGACGGCCTCACTGCGTTGCGCTCGCACCACCGCGGTGTCGCGTCCGTGATAACGCGGGGTCTCGTCTTGTTTGTAGGCCGGCTCGTGCTCCTCGTCGACCACGATAAGCTTGAGGTCGGCGATCGGGACGAAGATGGCCGAGCGCGCTCCGAGGACGAAGCGCAGCTTGCCGGCCCTCGCCTCGCGCCAAACTCGACGACGGTTACCCTCTCCCGCCTGGCTGTGGTAGAGGCCGACCTGTCCCGGGAAGCGAGCTTCGATCCGCTTCAAGATCTGCGTGCCGAGCGCGATCTCGGGCACGAGGAAGAGAACGGCGCCGCCCGCGCGCATCACCGTCTCGGCCGCCGCGAGGTACACCTCGGTCTTGCCGCTGCCGGTCACGCCGTGGAGCAGGAAGGCAGAGAAGTTCGCGCGCCCGAGGGCGGCCTCGATCTCCGACACCGCGCGCGACTGTTGCGGAAAGAGCGCGTGTGGTTCGACCGCCTCGACCGGTGTCGCGTCCACGTCGTTCGTGGCGCGTTCGCGCACGCCGCCCCGGATCGTTCGCGGCAGCGCGTTCTCCAGCACCTGCCCCCAGCTCGCCAGGTAGTAGTCCGCCACCCATCGCGTCAGTTCGAGAACCTCGCGGGGGAAGAGCACCTCGTTCGGGTGGACGCGCGTGATCGCCCGGATGCGCGCGAGGGGCGGGCGTTTCTTCTGGAATCCGACCACGTAGCCGGCCATGGCGCGTGGCCCGAAGCGCACCATGACGCGGTGGCCGACCTCGATCTCCTCGCGCAGGGCCGGCGGTACCGCGTAGGTGAAGCACTGGCGGAGCGCGGTCGGGAGGGCCACGTCGGCAAAGCTCTTCTCGGGATGAATCCGCGGACGCGCGGTGGTCCGGCGCGCGGGGCGCGGGCTGGACTCGGTCGGGGCGGGATCTTGGGGCTCGGGGCTCACGCGCGGAAGAGTAGCCGATTCCGCGGGGCCGAGAGTCGACTAGAAGCCGGAGGCCTCTCCCAGGTGCTCGCGCGCCAGCAGTTCGCGGATCTTCTCGAGCAGGCGGCGGGGGCTGAAGGGCTTCACGATGTAGTCGTCCGCGCCCACCTCCATGCCGACCTCGCGATCGACCGGACGTCCCTTGGCCGAGAGGAGGATGACCGGGAGACTTGCCGTCTCCTCCTTCTGTCGCAGGCGGCGGCAGACTTCATAGCCGTCGAGCTTCGGCATCATGATGTCGAGCACGACCAGGTCGGGGCGATCGTCTTCGATCTTCTTGAGCGCCTCTTCGCCGTCCGACGCGGTGACAACCTCATACCCTTCCATGGTGAGGCTGAACTCGAGGATGTGGACGATGTAGATCTCGTCGTCCACCACGAGGATGCGCTTGCGATCCACCTCGACTCCTCCCTGAAGAGGCGAAACGATCCGCTACGCACCGCCGCGCCGGTCCCAGACCACCACGCTGCGCTTCTGCTCCTTGCCGTAATGCTTGAGCTGCGCCGCGATGTCCGAGACCTGCGCGATGTGGGTAATGGATCGAGCCTCACTCGAGACCGCCGCAATGGTCAGGGTCATGAGACCGTAGCGTTCCAACTCGCCCTGCCGATTGACGACCTGGATGTATCCACGAGCGCGGTCCGTCGCGCTGTAGAGTTCGGGAACCTCTTCGTCGAAGCGACGGATGATCTCCGCGCCGACTTCGCGAGCCTTCTCTGGGCACATGATGAGGACGAAGTCGTCGCCGCCGATATGGCCGACGAAATCGCCGGGCGTGCCGACGCGATCACACGACTGGCGCAGGATGAGCGCGCAGAGGCGGAGCGCCTGATCGCCCTTCTGATAGCTGTAGAAATCGTTGAAGGCTTTGAAATTGTCGATGTCCAGATACATGAAGACGAACGGCTCTTGCCGGGCGATGCGCTCGGAGAGTTCACGCTCGATCACGTGGTTGCCGGGCAGCCCCGTCAGCGGGTTGGCGTCGCGCTGCACCTTGCCCCATTGGAGGAGATTGCGCACGCGGACCAGAAGCTCGCGCTGCTCGTACGGCTTGGCCAGATAGTCATTGGCGCCGTAGTTCAGACCCTGGAGCCGATCATCCGCCTCCGCCTTGGCGGTCAGCATGATGATGGGGATCTGCGAGGTGGCATAGTTGGACTTCAGGCGACGGCAAAGCTCGTAGCCGTCCATCCGCGGCATCATCACGTCGAGGAGAATCAGATCGGGCGTTTCCTCGTTGACCGCCTCGAGGCCGACCTGTCCGTCCTCGGCCAGGCGCACGGCGTAGCCCGCGTTCTCCAGCATGGTGCGGAGCAGGAGGCGGAGCGACGGTTCGTCCTCCACCACGAGAATCTTCTCCGGCTTGACCAGGGTCTCGGTGTCCACATTCCTTCCCGTGTTGTCGTTGGTGTCGCGTCCCTCGAGCGAACACCCTAAAGCGGAGTGCCGAAATTCCACCGATCGGCAAACCGGATGCTCCGTTCCGCTTCGTGTCTAGCATCGGGCGCTGAAGCGCCGATGTTGAGCCCTCGCGCTCGGAGATTGGCCTGGTTTCGCCCGGTCTCGGGGAGATCGGAGGAGGTCCGCGGTGAAAAGCGGGGCAGATGGCCCAAGTGTCCGCGCGGCGAGTTGCAAGCGACCCGGTGCGCACTCGTGCGAACCGCAGCCTTGGTCCGGCGGAAAAACAGACCCGGGAATCGCCGTGGCGATCCCCGGGTCGTGACTATTGGGCGTCGGATCGGTTACTTGAGGACCAGGATCTTCCGGCTGTCGCCTCCCTGGTCGGTTACGAGCTTCAAGAAGTAGGCACCGTCCGGCACTTCGCGCCCGGTGGCGTCTTGACCATCCCAGCGCAGGGTGTGCGGACCGGCCATCTGGACGCCGCTGTACAGCTCGCGTACCCGACGTCCGGCCGCGTCGAAGAGGGTCAGCGTCACGGGACCACTGTGCGGAAGTTCGTAGTCGACCCTGGTCAGGCCGCGCGCCGGGTTGGGGGAAGTCTCGCGGAGCAAGGCACGAATCTCCGCACCACCCCCCTGGCCCAGCCCCGGGCTCGGCTCATCCGCGAGCCGCAGGGTGCGGCCGCGGTGGTCGACCAACTGCAAGCTGGTCACGGCGAAGTCGGAGGCGCGCGCGCCGCCGAACCACGACTGACTGTAGGGGACTTCCAAGACCAGCTAGGAATCCTGGGCCAAGCTTCCCTTCGCGCTGTAGGCGACCAGCATGGTCTGACCGTTCGCCTCGTGCGTCTGGATGCTCGTCCCCGGCGCCGCGCCGATCAAGCGAGGCTGGCCCGAAGCCTCGTAGCCGCGCGGAAGGATGTAGGTCATCTGCACGCCGCCGACCCGACCGGCCTCGAAGGCGAAGCGGAAGGTGGACGCATCGATCGACTCGGCCCAGGCAAGAGGGGTGGTGGTATCGAGGACGGCGTCGCCGTTCGAGAGGGCCAGGTCGTCCGATCCGCCACGCAGCCCGGCCAAGATCAGGTTCACGATCGAGACGACATCGTCGACCCGAATCTGATTATCGCCGTTGATGTCCGCGCAGGACCGGCCGGTACCGAGCGGCGTGGTGCCCAGGATGTCGTTCACCGTCGCGACCAGGTCGAGCACGTTGACCGCGTTGTCCTGGTTCGCGTCACCGCTCCGGGTCGCGCAGTTCGACGCGCCGCCCAGCGCGTCAACCGCCGCCTTGGCGTCGACCTTGCCGTTGCCGAACTGCTTGTTCCAACCCTGCCCGGTGAAGCCATCGTGGCGCGCGGTCTGCGCGAGCGTGGTCTTCGCCTCGGTCGGTGTCAGGTTCGGCTTCTTCTGTAGCATGAGCGCGATCACGCCGGTGACATGCGGCGTGGCCATCGACGTGCCCGAGATGATCATGTGCTTGCCGTCGGGATCGGTCTGATTGGGAGCCTGCTGATGCTCCGCCGCCTTCACCGCCATGATCCACTCGCCCGGCGCGGAGATGTCCGGCTTCTGCGCGCCGTCGCGACGCGGTCCCCAGGAGCTGAAGCTCGAGATCGCCCCCACGGTCGGCGGCGGATTCGGACCCACCGTGCCGTCCTGCGAGGCCCACGAGATCTTGGTCGTGTACGACGCGACCGTGATCGCCCCGGTCGCGGTGCCGGGCATGCCGACGATGCCGTCGGTGTTGAGCGCATCGCCGGTGACCGTGAAGTTGAATTGATTGCGCTCGAGATAGACGTCGACCTGGCCGCCCGCCGTCACCTGCTCGGCCGTCGCGTCCAACTTCCAGACGCCGGTCGCGGCGCCCTGGCGACGATTCTGCACCGCGATCGACAGATACCCCTGATGATTCACCGCGTGATCCGCGGCCGCGAAGAAGAAGATCGTGTCCTGGTGCGCGGGCGCGATCACCCCCAGCACGTCGTTCCCCTGCGTCGTGGCGTCGATGTCGAGCGTCTCGTTCGACGGCGTGGTGAGTCGCCAGTGGCAGCGGTCGCCCTGCTTCGTCCACGCCTCGTAGTTCAGGAAGGCCTGAACACCTCCCCCGTTGTCCTGGGTGTGCGCCATCTGGAAGGTAACGGTCTGGCCGTTGCCCACCGTCTTCCGCCCGTGCCAACCCGCTTCCTCGTCGTTGCCCGCCGCGATGCAGATGATGAGCCCGTTGTTCGTGACCAGGTTGTTGTAGGCCTGCTCGAGCAGCGTGGTGCCGTCGTGCGGTCCCATCATCACGCCTTGGCTCTGGTTCACCACCATCGGCTTGCCCAGCGCGGTCTTCTTCTGCAGGAGGTAATTCAGTCCGTCGATCGAGCCCTTGGAGGAGCTGTTGCCCCAGGGCGGGACGCCGCCGCCGTAGCAGAAGAGATCGCAGTAGCCATTGCGCACCGCGACCAGCCCCGCCTTCCAGGCAACGCCGCGGTACTTGTTCGCGTTGGACGAGCCGTCGCCCATCGCGGTCGATGCGACGTGCGCGCCGTGGCCGCCGGTGTCCTGGAACTCGTCGGCTTGGTTCGCGTCGATCTGCGCCCGCGTGTACTCCTTGCCGTAGTTGAAGCCGCTGGGCGCCGCCCCTTCGCGGAAGTGGTCCCAGATGAACTCGATTCGGCTGTGGCTCTGGTCATCCAAGAAGTCCTGGTGGTTGACGTCGACGCCGTCGTCGAGCAGGCCGACCAGCACCCCTTCGCCGTTGAAGCCCGGCGAACCGTTCCACACCTGCGGCGCGCGGATCTCCGGCACCGAGACATCGAGGGTCGGCTCGAGCCAGTAGGACGCCTCGATCACCTGTAGCCGCGGATCGGAGGCAAGCCGCACGAGATCGTTCTGATCGACTTCGGCAGTGGTGATGTCGCCGGCGCGGGAATCAGGCGGAGCGCCGAGTGCAGCCAATTCCCGATCACTCAGGCTCGACCGGATCAGCACCGGAAAGCGGAGGTCGGTCGCGCTGGTGCCGAGGATCGGCAAGCGCTTTCCCATCTCCTTGAGGCCGTCTGGCGTCTTCCTCGGCTGCGCCATCGTGAGGAGGATTCGTGGATCGATCTTCCGCGCGGCGTCCGCCGTCAATCCGGGGAGCGAGGCGAAGGGGCGCGCGGTCAGCGCGACCGACTCCGCTGCGTTGCCGGCCCCGGCGAAGGCCGTGAGGCAGGCGGCGGCCAACAGGCTCGAAGCACTCGATGAAACGGTGCGGTGGGTCTGCATGGGATTCTTCCCCCTTGGGTCGTTGGCGACGAGAGGATCGCGTCTCTTCGTCATGTGCTTCATCCTGCGAACTGATTCGAGAGCTTCGAGAGCTGCGCCAACACGGCGCCGGGGAAGCTCGAGTAGGTCACGCCGTCGACGGTCCAGGTGGTCGGGTTACCGGCCTGGATGCCGCTCGCCTGGATCTGATCGGCGGCGGTGAGCGCGGCGGCGTACTCGGCCTGGGCCGCCTTGGCGAAGGCTTTGATCAAGCGAAGGTCGGCCGCGGCAAAGCTGGTGCGACGCGAGAAGGTGTAGTTCGACGCGCCGGCCAGCACCTCGTCCGCATCGGCGGCCGCGGTGTTGAGGCTGGTGCCTCCTTGAGCGAGTCGCGCCGCCGCGCGCCCCGCCACCGCGTCGAGGCTCGTCGCGAGGTTGGCCGCGCGGTTGAACGCATCGATCGAGCGCGAGAGCTCCTGCGTGTCGGTGGCGCGAGAGAGGCGAGCCCACCCTTCCCCGACGTGCGCGTCGACGAAGCCGGCGCTGTCGGCGGCGGCGCGGCTAAAGTCGGCGACCGCCGCGTCGAAGTTGCCAGAGGAAAACTCCTGCCAACCCCGGTTCACCCGCTCCACGGTCGAAAGCTCTTCGGGCGGTGTGATCTTGTCGCGCTTGCCGCAGCCGGCCAGGACCGCCAGCGCGAGGCCGAGCGCGCCCACGAACGGAACGATTCGCTTCTGGGTCAAGCTGAGCCTCCGCATCAGAAGTTCACCGTCAGAGTCTTGGTACCGGTGCCGCCGGCGCTCTGTCCCTGCGCGTTGATCGTCAAGTTGCTGGCGCCGCCGTTCACCGCGATCGCGCCCTGGTAGAGGTTCTCGCCCGCGTCGATCAGCGTCATCGTGACGTTGCTGCTCCCCGCTGAGACCGTCGGGTTCTGGGTCAGCGGCTGGTTCGAGCGCAGGAAGATCTGAAGCGTCCGAGTACGGGCGGGATTCTTGAGCGCGAAGAGATCGAGCGTCGGGCCGTTGCCGCCCCCCCCTTGCACGTTGATCGAGCCATCCAGCGCATCCGATTCGACCGCCTGCGCCGCGGGATCGGAGATCAGGAGGTTGCTCACGGTGAGGTTCGTGCTGGTGCCGCTCGCCCCGACCAGATTGAAAGTGAGGTTGGCGATCGTGCCGTTGCCGGCGGAGAGGGTCGTGGCATCGCGGTAGTCGAGCACGATGCGCACGCCCCCGCTGCCAAGCGCCCGCGAGCTGGCATTCAGGGTGGCGCCGCGTCCCGTGCCCGCGACCGACGCGAAGGAGACGACGCTGCCCGTAAAGGCCACGTCGAACTGGAGCGCCTTCACCACGTCGCCGTTGTCCAGGCTGACCGGGATCACGACCTGCGTGCCGCTCGCGCCAGTGCCGGTGCCAAGGCTCAGCGTGTTCGAGGTCGTGCCGGTCCCCTGAATAGTGAAGTCGGCATTCGAGAGATCGCTCGCGGTGAGCGCGCCGTCGGTCACGGTGAGCTTGACGCGACAGGTGCTGGCCGGGGTGTTCGGCACCGTCCACTGGAAGGCGCCGTCGTTCGCCTCATTGTTCGAGATCGGAATGAAGGGTCCGCCCGCGCCGTTGATCGAGTACTCGATCGTGACTCTCAGGTCGTTCGCGGGAGTGTCGGGATCGGTCGCGCTCCAGTTGATCGTGGTGGCTGCGCCGACCGAGAGGGTCTGACCGCCGTTCGGCGCGATCAGCGTGATGCTCGGTGCTTGCCCGCCACCCCCGCCCGTGACCGTGACCGATCCGGCTTGCTCCGTCACCGACACCGCCTGCCCGGCGGGATTGGAGAGCACACTCGCTTGAGGCGTGACCGGCGAGGTCCCGGCGGCCAAGAGGCTGAAGGTGACGTTGGCGATCGTGCCGCTGCCCGCGGCGATCACCGAGCTGTTCTCGTAGTGCATCACGATCCGGAGCGTGCCTGCGTCGACCAGGTTCACGGCGAGCTGCATGCCGGGTGCGTGGTCCCCGACCGCGGACGCCTCGTAGCTCAAGATGGACGAGGTGAAGTGAAGATCGGTCTGGAGCGCTTTGATCGGATCGTCGTTGTCGAGGGTGAGGGGAATCGTCACCTCGCCGCCGCTCGCGCCGGTGCCGGTCCCAACCGCCAGCACGTTGCTGCCGGCGGGCGCGGCGGTGATCGCGAAAGTCTGATCGGAGGCATCATTGCCGGTGCGAACGCCGTCGCTGGCGGTGACGCGCGCGCGGCACTGCGTGCTCGCGCTGTTCGGCACGGTCCAGGCGAAGCTGCCGCTGTTCGACTGCGCGTCCGAGATGAGGTCCACGAGGTGCCGCCGTTGGTCGAGTACTCGTAGCGGATGGTGAGCTGGTTCGACGGGGTGTCGGCATCGGTCGCGGTGTAGAGGATGTTGTGAACCGTGCCCGCCCGGCTGCTCGCCGCCATTCGGTGCGGTCACGCTCACGACCGGTGAGGCCGCGCCGCCTCCGCCGGTCACGCTGATCGAGCCCGACTGGTTGGTCACCGCGAGGCTGTTCCCGGTCGCGTCGGAGAGCACGCTCGCGGTGGGGTCAGCGCGCTCTGCGTGCCGCCCGCGCCGATCAGATTGAAGGTGAGGTTCGCCACCGTGCCGTTCCCGGCCGCCAGCACGTCTCCCGTCTGATAGAAGAGGAGGACACGCACCTTGTTGCCGCCGACCACCGCGGCGCTGTAGGTCATGGTCGCGCCGCGGGAGGTGGCCTGCCCGATGTTGTAGCTCACCACCGCGGGGTCGAAGCTGATGTCGGTCTGGAGTCCCTTGACCGCGTCGTCGTTGTCGAGGGTGAGCGGGACGGTCACCTGGGTGCCGCTCTGTCCCGATCCGGTTCCGATCGCCAGCGTGTTCTGTCCGGCCGGCTGCGCCACGATGGTGAAGCTGGCGTTCGACTCGTCCTGCGCCTGCACCTGCCCGTCGCTCACCGTGGCGCGCACCCGCGACTGGGTCGAGGGGTTGTTCGGGATCGTCCAGTTGTAGCTGCCGCTGTTCGAGAGGCCGCTCACGATCGAGGTCCACTGCGCGCCGCCGTTGACCGAGTACTCGAGTGAAATCTGGAGCGGGTCGCCGGCGTTGGGATCGCTCGCCGTCCAGGTGATCGCGTGCTGCGAGCCGACCTGCCACGACTCCCCGCCGTTGGGCGCGCTGAGCGCGATGGTCGGAGGCTGATTGCCGCCGCCCCCACCGCCGAAGCTCGCGACGATGCTGTAACCGTCCGACGAGTTGTAGGCGCCACCGAATCCGTAGACCGCGACGTAGTAGGTGCCGGGCGCCGCCTCGGTCACCTCCAAATGCTCATCCTGTCCCGCTCCGTTCACCGACTCCGCGATCGGCTCGAAGACCCCGTTGTTCACCGCATAGAAGCGCACGTCGTAGTCGGTGCCGGCCGGAATGGAGGTGACGTCGACCGTGATGTTGTTCGACGTGCTCAAGGTCACGCGATAGAAGTCGATGTCGCCCGGCTGCGAGATGATCCCCGCCTTCGCCTGCTGACTGGTCAAGGCGGTGGCCACGGTCGGGTCGTCATTCGGCTCATTGCCGTCCTGGCCGCTGCCGGGCCAGCCGGTCGGGAAGGTGGTGGAGAGTTGGTAGGAGTCGTTCGCGTTGAACGCACCGGCGAAGCCGCTCACCTCGATGACCAGCACGCCGGCGCCGTTCACTTGGCCGCTCAGCGATTCGTCGCCGCCGTTGCCGCCCTGATCTGCCTCCCCCTCCGCGACGAGATTCCCCTGATCATCGAAGGACCAGAGGCTGAGCACGTAGTCGGCGTCGTTCGGCACCGACGTCAGCTGGATCGAGATGTCGCCCGCCTGACCGAAGGCGATGACGTAGTAGTCCAGGTCACCGAAGTCCGAGATGTACGAGCTGATCGGGCTGCCGCTCGTCAGGCGGCGTCCCTCACCCGCCGTGTTGTTCGGCTCGAGGGAATCGGTGGCAAGGGCCCGCGCGGCGGTCAGGGCAAGCAATGAGAGGAGCGCCACCGCGAAGACGGGCCCAAAACGCCCGCGTGGTCGAAGGGCGGCGCGATCGGCTGGGAAGAGACGAGTCATCCGGCAACATTCCCTTTCGGATTCGTCATGCAGTCGGACCCGCGGCGCGCCGCGGGGGCACGTGCTCTTCTCCGCCAACTCCCGGGGGCGGGATCGAAGAGCACCGCGCAGTCTAGAGGAGGCGCGGAGCCGTCGCAACGGAAGGACGATCGCTCGCAACGTGGAGCGGCCTTTACGCGATCTTGACGGGCATCGCGCGGGTCTTGACTGCCGGCAAGCGCGTGGTCAGGCGATCTTCACCTCCGACGCGGGAAGCGGCCTCGAGCAGAGGCCGCCCCGCGCGGAGGGTTGCATGCTCGACTTCCTCTACCTCTCGTTTGGTCTCGGCCTGTTCGTGCTCTTTTGGGGCCTGGTCAGAGGAGCGTCGGCGCTCCGCGGTGGCGGCCGATGAACGCGTGGTTGATCGCGGCGGCCATTGTGGTGGTCTTCCTCTTCTCCTACATGGCAGCGGCGCTTCTCTTCCCGGAGCGATTCGAATGAGCGGCCAGGACTGGTTGGAGTTCGCGGTCTACTTCGTCGTGTTGATCGGGCTGGCCCGCCCGCTGGGCGGCTACATGGCGCGGCTCTACAGCGGTCAATCGATCGGCGCGCTGGGTCGATGGCTCGCGCCGCTCGAGCGGCTCACCTATCGCTTGGCCGGAGTCGATCCAGAGGAAGCGCAGGATTGGCGCGGCTACGCGCGCGGCTTCGTCTTCTTCGCCGCCCTGAGCTTCGTCTTCGTCTACTTGGTCCAGCGGCTCCAGGCGGTGCTTCCGCTCAACCCGGGGACGCTCGGCGCCGTCTCGCCCGACGGCGCCTTCAACACCGCGGTGAGCTTCGTGACCAACACCAACTGGCAGTCCTACGGCGGCGAGACGACGATGAGCGACCTCACGCAGATGGTCGCCTTGACCGTGCAGAACTTCCTGTCGGCAGCCGTGGGGATGGCGGCCATGGTCGCGCTCATCCGCGGCCTCACGCTCCGCGACAGCCCCACCCTCGGCAACTTCTGGGTCGACCTCACGCGCGGCACCATCTACCTGCTCCTCCCGCTCTCCTGCCTGCTCGCGCTCCTCCTCGTGGCCCAGGGTGTGCCGCAGACCCTGGGCGGTCCGGTTACCGCGAACCTCATGCACCCGGTGGTGAGCGCAGACGGAACGGCGATGACGACTCAAACTCTGGCGCGGGGACCGGTCGCCTCTCAGCTCGCGATCAAGCAGCTAGGCACCAACGGCGGTGGGTTCTTCAACGTCAACTCCGCGCACCCCTACGAGAACCCGACACCGCTTTCGAATTTCCTCGAACTGATTTCCATCCTCCTGATCCCGACCGCCTGCTGCTTCTGCTTCGGACGCATGGTCGGCCGGCGCTCCGAGGGACGCGTGCTGCTCGCGGCCATGCTCGTCGTCTTCGTCCCGCTGCTGGTCCTCTGCGCGTGGCAGGAGGCACACGGCCCGAGCCTCCTCCACCTGCCGGGGATCGCCTACGCCGGCAACTTGGAGGGAAAGGAAGTGCGCTTCGGCGTCGGCAACTCGGCGCTGTGGGCCGCCGCGACCACCGCGGCCTCGAACGGTTCGGTCAACGCGATGCACGATTCGATGACGCCACTCGGAGGGCTGGCCGCTCTCTGGTTGATGCAGCTGGGTGAGGTGATCTTCGGCGGGGTCGGCTCGGGGCTCTATGGACTCGTCCTCTTCGCGCTCATCGCGGTCTTCGTTGGCGGTCTGATGGTGGGGCGCACGCCGGAGTACCTCGGCAAGAAGATCGAAGCCTTCGACATCAAGATGGCGTCGATCGCGATCCTGGTGCCGGCCGCGTTCGTGCTGGTCGGAACGTCGATCGCGGTGGCGTCGAGCGCGGGGCGCGCCGGGATGCTGAACCCTGGACCGCACGGCTTCAGCGAGGTGCTCTACGCCTTCTCCTCGGCGGCGAACAACAACGGCAGCGCCTTCGCCGGGCTCTCCGCGAATACCCCCTTCTACAACGTGCTGCTGGGGGTCGCGATGCTCTTCGGTCGCTACGGGGTCGCGCTGCCGGTGCTCGCTTTGGCGGGCTCGCTCGCCGCGAAGAAACGCGTGCCGACCGGGTCGGGCACCCTTCCGACCGATGGCGTGCTCTTCGTCGCGCTCCTGGTCGGTTCGGTCCTCCTGGTCGGGGCCCTCACCTTCCTTCCGTCGCTGGCCCTCGGCCCCATCGTCGAACACTTGAAGCTCGCGAGGTAATCCATGCCCGGAGCACAGCTTGACCGCCGCACACCTTCGACCGCGCTCACCGGGCCGCTGGTGCGGCGCGCGGCCTGGCAGGCGGTGCTGAAGCTCGACCCCAGACACCAATGGAAGCGACCGGTGATGTTCGTGGTCGAGGCGGGGAGCTGCTTCACCACGCTGCTCTACCTGCGAGCACTCCCGCAGCCCGGCAGCGAACCTCCTGGCTTCGTACTCTCGATCGCGCTCTGGCTCTGGTTCACCGTCTACTTCGCCAACCTGGCCGAGGCGCTGGCGGAAGGTCGAGGCCGCGCCCAGGCGGAGTCGCTCCGCCGCGCGCGTCGCGAGATCACGGCGAAGCGTCTATCCGCGCCCAGGGTTGACGCCGCGCGCGAACTCGTCGCCGGCTCCGCGCTCAAGCAAGGGGATCATCTCCTGGTCGAAGCGGGGGACTTCGTTCCAACCGATGGCGAGATCGTCCTCGGCATCGCCTCGGTCGACGAGAGCGCCGTGACCGGCGAGAGCGCGCCGGTGATTCGCGAGGCGGGAGGCGATCGAAGCGCGGTGACCGGCGGCACGCGGGTGCTCTCCGACTGGCTGATCGTTCGCGTGACCGCGCGGCCGGGCGATACCTTCCTCGATCGCATGATCGCGATGGTCGAAGGCGCCAAACGGAAGAAGACTCCGAACGAGATCGCGCTCGACATTCTGCTCGCCGCGCTCACCCTCGTCTTCCTCCTGGCGACCGCGACGCTCCTCCCCTTCTCGGCCGAGGCGGTTCGCTCGAGCGGACAGGGCGAGGCGGTGAGCTTGACCGTGCTGATCTCGCTCCTCGTCTGCCTCATTCCGACCACGATCGGCGGCCTCTTGTCCGCGATCGGCATCGCCGGCATGGATCGCATGCTCCGCGCGAATGTGGTCGCGACCTCGGGCCGCGCGATCGAGGCGGCGGGTGACGTCGACGTGCTCCTGCTCGACAAGACCGGCACGATCACGCTCGGCAATCGGCAGGCGACCGAGTTCCTCCCGGCCGAGGGGGTGAGCGAAGCGCAGCTGGCCGACGCGGCGCAGCTCTCCTCCCTCGCCGACGAGACGCCCGAGGGGCGGAGCATCGTCGTGTTGGCGAAGGAGCGATTCAACCTGCGCGAGCGGCAGGTCCACGAGCTGGGCGCCACCTTCCAACCGTTCACCGCGGAGACGCGAATGAGCGGCGTCGATCTCAGCGGTCGTTCGATCCGAAAGGGCGCCTACGACGCGGTCGAGAGATACCTCGCGGCTCAGGGCGGCGCGCTGCCCGGTTCCGTGCGGCAAGTGGTCGAGCGCGTGGCGCGAGAGGGAGCGACGCCGCTCGTGGTGGTCGAGGACGCGCGCGCGCTCGGGGTGGTGCGACTGAAGGACGTGGTGAAGGGAGGAATCCGCGAGCGCTTCGCCGAGCTCCGGCGCATGGGCATCCGCACGGTGATGATTACCGGCGACAACCCGCTCACCGCCGCGGCCATCGCGGCCGAGGCCGGGGTGGACGACTTCCTGGCCGAGGCGACGCCCGAGACCAAGCTCGCCTTGATCCGCGAGCAGCAGAAGGGGGCCGACTGGTCGCGATGACCGGCGACGGCACGAACGACGCGCCGGCCCTGGCTCAGGCCGATGTCGCGGTGGCGATGAACACCGGAACGCAGGCGGCGAAGGAGGCGGGCAACCTCATCGACTTGGACTCCAATCCGACCAAGCTGATCGAGATCGTCGGCATCGGGAAGCAAATGCTGATGACCCGCGGCGCGCTCACCACCTTCAGCCTGGCCAACGACGTCGCGAAGTACTTCGCCATCCTGCCCGCCGCCTTCGCCGCGACCTATCCGCCGCTCGCCGCGCTCAACGTGATGGGGCTGACCACGCCGCGTTCCGCCGTGCTCGCAGCGGTGATCTTCAACGCGCTGATTCTGGTGGCGCTGATTCCGCTCGCGCTCCGCGGCCTGCGTTATCGCCCGCTCGGCGCGGCGAGGCTGCTGCAACGAAACCTCTGGATCTACGGCGCGGGCGGGCTGATCGCTCCCTTCGTCGGCATCTGGCTGATCGATCGACTCCTCGTGTTGTGCCACCTGGCGTGAGGCGCGCGATGAAGCAACTCAAGTCGGCCTGTCTTCTCCTCCTGGTACTCACCCTTCTGACCGGCGTGGTCTATCCGTTGACCGTGACCGGCGTGGCGACGCTCCTCTTCCCGCGGCAGGCAGCGGGCAGTCTGCTCCGCGAGGGAGCGATCGTGCGCGGCTCGAGCTTGATCGGGCAGTCCTTCGACGATGACCCGCGCTACTTCTGGGGACGGCTCTCGGCCACCGCGCCGATGCCGTACAACGCGGCCGCCTCCTCCGGCTCGAATCTCGGCCCCTCCAATCCGGCCTTGGCGGAGGCCGCGCGGAGGCGCCTCGCCGCGCTCCAGGCGGCCGACTCGTCGCTGAAAGGAGCGGTGCCGATCGACCTCGTGACCGCCTCGGGCAGCGGCCTCGATCCGCACATTTCGCTCGCGGCCGCGCTCATCCAGATCCCGCGGATCGCGCGCGCGCGCGGGCTCGACGCGACCAGTCTGGAAGCGCTCGTGCGTTCCGAGACCCAAGGGCGTACGTTCGGTCTCCTGGGTCGAGAGCGCGTGAACGTTCTGCTCCTCAATCGCGCGCTCGATCAGGCGAGGTAGCGCCGGCCGCAGCGGCCGTCGGCGCGGGCGGAGGATGAGCTTGGAAACACCGGAACGACCCGATCCGGAAGCACTGCTCGCGCGGGCGCGAAGCGAGGCCGAGCGAGCCTCGCGCGGGCGCCTCAAGATTTTCCTCGGCGCGGCCCCCGGAGTGGGCAAGACCTACGCGATGCTCGAGGCAGCGCGACTTCGCCAGAGCGAGGGTTGGGACGTGCGGATCGGCGTGGTCGAAACGCACGGCCGGATCGAAACCGAACTCCTCGCCCAGAGTTTGGAGCAGATCCCGCCGCGCGCGGTCGACTACAACGGCCTCACCCTGCGCGAGCTCGACCTCGACGCCTGCCTCGCGCGGCGCCCCCGACTCCTGCTGGTCGACGAGTTGGCCCACACCAACGCGCCCGGCTCGCGGCACAGCAAGCGGTGGCAGGACGTGCGCGAGTTGATCGACGCCGGCGTCGACGTCTACACCACGCTCAACGTGCAGCACGTCGAGCCTGAATGACGTGGTGCGGCAGATCACCGGGGTCGAGGTTGCGGGAGAAGGTGCCCGACCGCGTGCTCAAGATCGGCCGACGAGGTGGAGCCTGATCGATCTTCCGCCCGACGAGCTGACCCAGCACTTTGCGCGCCGGCAAGAAGGTGTATCTCGGCGAGCAGGCCGCGCGGGCCGAGGATCACTTCTTTCGCAGAAACCTCATCGCCCTCCGCGAACTCTCGCTCACTTCACCGCGGCGCGGTCGACGCGCAGATGGAGATCTACCGTCGCGAGCGCGGTATCGAGTCGCCTGGCCGGCGGGAGAGCGGATCCTGGTCTGCATCGGCCCGTCGCCCCGCTCGTCGAGGCCTGCTGCGCGCGGCGCGGCGCATGGCGAGCGCGCTCGCACCACGTGGTACGCGGTGGTGGTGGAGACCCCGGGCATGCGCACGCTGGCGCGCGGCGATCGCGAGCGACTGGAAGCCCACCTTCGCCAGGCCGAGGAGATGGGGGCCGAACCGGTGCGCCTCTCCGGCGAGAGCGTCGCGCGAGCTCCTGGCCTTTGCCCGGCGGAAGAACGTCGCGCGCATCTTGATCGGCAAGCCAGGCCGAGCGCCGGTGCGCGATCGCCTGCGTGATCCGGCTTCGCGGCTCGCTGCTGGATGGGCACGGTCGCGCTGACCAGCGACGTCGATGTGCTAGTGGTCGACGCCAGCGAGGAGGGACCGGAACGGTTTGCCCGGCCGACCCGTCACGCGGGCTGGAGACCTACCTCACCGCGGCCGGCTGCGTGCTCGCCGCGACCGGTCTCGTCTGGTGCGCTCTCGCCTCGACCTGGCGGACGTCGCCATGGTCTTCGACAACCGGAATCGTGGTGGCCAGCCTGCGCACCAGCCTGGGTCCCTCGGTCCTCGCCTCGTTCCCTGAGCATCTCGACTACGACTACTTCTTCGTCCCGCCCTACTACACCTTCGCGGTGGACGACCTGAAGCACCTGCTCAGCTTCGGCGTGATGCTCTGGGTCGGGCTCGTCATCAGCACCCTGGTCGCGCATCCGGCGCGAGGTGGAAGAGGACGCGACCGCGCGCGCCGCACGGCGGGCTCTATGCGGTGGAGGCCGCGACCTCGGCGCCATGCCGGGGCGCGCCGCGATCGCCAGGAGAATCTCTGCCCGACGGATGCGCGAGCTCTTTCCGCTCGAGGTGGCGCTCCTCGTGCCCGCGGCGGACGGACAGCGGAAACCGCGGAATCAGGAGGAGCCTGGTTCGTCGGGGATGCCAAGGAACGCAGCGTGGCGCAGTGGGCGTTCGACCTCGAGCAACGCGCGGGGCGCGGCACCGAAACGCTGGCCGGCGCTCGCGCCCTCTACTTGCCGATGCGAGGGACGAAGAGCGTGGTGGGCATCCTGGCGGCTCGGCCGCTCTCCGCCGAGGCGCCCGACGCGGAGGCGCTTCTCCCCTTCGCACAGCTCGGCGCCTTGGCGCTCGAGCGCGCGCGACTGAGCGAGGAGGCGCGACGCGCGCAGCTCGCGGCCGAGACCGAGGCGCTTCGCTCGTCGCTGCTCAGCTCCGTTTCGCATGATCTCCGCACGCCGCTCACCGTGATCTCGGCCGCCGCCGGCAGCCTGCTCGATCCCGAGGCCGCGTTGGGCGACGCGCGGCGCGGCGCGGCCTCGCCACCGACATCCGCAAGCCTCGCGCCTCTCGCGACCTGATCGAGAACCTGCTCGACATGACCCAGGTCGATGCCGGGGCTCGAGCTGCGCCGCGAGTGGTGTTCGTGGGAAGAGATCGTCGGTCGGCCTGGCAGATCGGCGTCGGCTGGACGATCGCGAGGTCAAGGTCACGCTCCCCGCCGATCTGCGCTCGTCTGGTCGACGCGGTGCTGATCAAGACGGTGTTGATCAACCTGCTGGAAAACGCCGTGCGCTACACTCCGCCCCACTCGCCGCTCGAGATTGGCGGCGCGGCGTACGAGGACGCGGTCGGTCTGGTCGGGGATCACGAGGCCAGGCCTTCCGCCCGGCACCACCGCCGAAATCGCTGATCGCTTCTTTCGAGGACAGGCGACGGCCGCGGCTTCGGCCTCGGTCTCGCCATCGTGAAGGAATCTGGTAGGAGGCGCACGGCGGAACGGTCTCGTCGAGAATCGGAAGACCGGCGGTGCGCTCTTTCGCGTGCGCGTGCCGAGCAGGCCGCCTCCGCCCGCGCCCGCCGCGATCGAGTGAGGATGATGGGCTCGCTGGCAACGGTGCTTCTGATCGAAGACCAGGCGCAGATCACCGAAGGCGCTTCCGCGCCACGGCGACCGCCTGCACGGCTACACCGTGCTCGAGGCGGCGACGCCAGGCGAGCAGGCCTCAGCCAGATCGAGCGCGATGAGCCCGATGCGGTGCTGCTCGACCTCGGTCTACCTGACTTGGACGGCCTCGAGGTCACCCGCCGCATTCGCCGCCTCTCCCATGTTCCGATCACCGGTGGTCTCGGCACGCGGTCGCGAGGTCGACCAGGTCATGGTGCTGGATGCCGGGGCCGACGACTACCTGACCGTTCGGCGGCTGGACGAGCTCGCCGGCTCGACTGCGGGTCGCGCTTCGCCATGCCGCCTCGCTCCTGAGCGGCGGCGAGACCGTCTTCGCGCTCGGCGATTGGAGCGTCGACCTGACGCGGCGCGAGGTCCCTTCGCGCGGGAGGAAGGGGAGGCGCATCTGACGCCGATCGAGTGGCCTTCCTCACCCTGCTCCATCGTCCGCCGGCTTGGTGGTGACCCACAAGCAAATCCCCTGCGCGAGCTCCTGGGGGCGAGCACGCGGAGCACGAAACGCAGTACCTCCGCGTGCACGCAGCCGAACCTACGCCCAGCTCGAGCGCGATCCGGCGCGGCCGCGCCACCTCCTGAACGAGGCGGGCGTGGGCTACCGGCTCCGGATCGACTGGGCTCACGGCACCACGATCGAACGCGGCCTTCGACCTGCCACCGAGAGCCGGACGAAGTAGTGCCGTTCGCCACCGCGCGTCCACTCGCGTCTCGCCCATCCCAGCGAAGTTCACCTTCACTCGGCCGCCGGTAGTCTCGAGGCGACGGACCTCGCGGCCGTTCAGGTCATAGATCGCAGCCCGCAGCGCGCCCGCGCTCGCGAGCCGAAAGCGCAGGGTCATTGCGCCGCTCATCGGATTGGGTCCGAGCGAGAGCAGGGTGAGGCCCTCGTCTCCGGTGCGAGCGTCATCCGGACTCCTCGGCCTTGGTCTACCGCGAGGCATCGCCCCGATCAAGCGCTGGAGTTCAGGCGCCCGCCGTTCGAGTCCTTCGATCGGCAGCTCGATTCGAACCGTCGATCCTCCCGCGCGAGCGCCTCGGTGCTCGGACCAGAACACCAGCACGAGCCGCTGCCCGGCCACGTTCCACTGCAGATCATCGTCAGCGACGCCGACGGCCGAAGGCGCATCGCTGAGCCGCGCGCGCCGGGCGGCAGGTCGAGTGCGATCTCGGCGCCGGCCCAAGCTCCGGCAAGCGACATCGACGATCCACGCGGCGAAGCGCGGCAGGTTGGCGGATACCTCGCCATCGGCAACCATCGGCCGCGCCTCCGCGGCGCCGGCGGGCCGAGGATCAGACGAACCACCTTGATCAGGTCGAGCACGTTGATGACATCGTCGGTCACGTGGCAGAAGTGCAGCGGGCGAGAGACCACTCGGGTATGCTCCCATCATCGCCGCGGTCGGCGGCCGTTGTGTTGTTGCGTCGGCATCCCCGCCGCGGTGCGCGGTTGTAGCGCCGCGGCGTGGCGATCAGGCCCCGCGCGTGCGTCGCCAGCACCACCGTTCCGGTGAGCGCGGCGCGGCCGCCGGCGGCCAGTTCGTGGATACGATCTCGCCGATGCCCTCGCGTCAGGCCAGTTCCGCGGCGTTCGAGGTGGAGTAGAGCCCGGTGGAGGTGCCGGTGAAGAAGACGTTGCCGCCGTTCGTCGGCAGGATCAGGACCGAGCGCACCGACGGCCCCTCATCCCCCGCGAGGTTCCCCTCGACGTCGGTCCAGGTGGTGCCGCCGTTGGTCGTGTCAAAGAGGCTCGCGACCCGGTAATTGCTGAAGGCCAGGAGCACCTTGTTGGCGTCGGCCGGATCAACCGACATCGCGGTGACGTACCCCTGCGGGAAGTTGGAGCCGGTGACGTTCTGCGGGTTGCTCCCGGCCGGAGCCGTGCTCGCACTGGTCAGCCTGTAGACGCGCGGCACGCGCGGCGTGGCGTTCAAGTCGTAGGTCGAGAAGTAGACGATGTCGGCCGGCGCCTTCGATGCCGCGATCGCGGTCACGATCTCGTTCGCGCGATTGGTGACCTGGGTCCACCCCTGGTCGGTCTCCTCGTTCGGGTTGCCGCCGGCGGGCCCGTCCACGTCGTTGTTCCGCCAGAGGCCGTTGAAGCTCGCGAGGTACATCCGACCGGAGTCGTTCGGATCGAGCAGGAAGGGATTGACGAAGAGCACGTTGCTGTCGGTGAGCGACGCGGGGTCGATCCGCTTGAACGCGGTGTACTGGCCGCTCGAGTTCAAGGTCAGTCGATAGATGAAGGCGTACTGCGAGGAGACGAAGACGTTGCCTCCCGAGGTCGCGCCGTTCGCGATCGCGGTGAAGCAACCGTCGCCGCCGAACTGCTCTTGCCACGGCGTGGTGCCCGGCGCGGCGTGAACCGACCAGCAGCCGTTGTCCTGCAGGCCACACAACAGTTCAGGGCTGCCGGCACCCGCCTCGTCGAGCGACACGTGATAGAACTGCGTGGTGAGATAGCCGTTGTTGAGCGACTCCCAATGCACCGTCGCCGCGGTGATCGCGGTGGTCTTCCACACGCCGCCATCGCTTCCGGAGTAGGCGACGTTCGGGTCAGTGGGATTGAACTCGAGGCAGTGCTGGTCGCTGTGCTGCTCGTAGCTCGCGCCGTTCGGATCGGGATAAAGCCAGCCGCCCGCCCAGAAGCGCGCGCCGGCAGATTGGAATGCATCGTTCGAGCGGATCAGGTTGACGCCGCCGATGAAGACCACGTTTTCGTTGTCCGGCTTGACCTTCATCACGAGGTCGTAGCCGCCCTGCGAGTCGAAGGTCCAGTTGCTCTGCTCCGACAGGACCGGCAGTCCGGTGAGCTGCGCGGAGCGATCGCTCCAGGTGCCGCCCGCGCCGCTGCCGTCCCCCGACAGGTAGGTGTACTTGTAGAGCTTGTGGCCCGTTTGATCGGCGGGGGTCACCAGCACCCAGAGCAGGTTGGGATTGGAGGGGGCGAGGCCAAGCTTGATCCGCGCGAACTTCGACGGCATCCCGGGCGGCGTGAGCTGCGTGAAGTTCTGTCCGTCGCTCGAACGCCAGAGGCCAGACGACGGCACCTCGCCCTGGGCCGCGCTGTTGTCGAGCGCGGCGTAGACAACCCCCGCGCTCGTCACCACGACGTCGGTCTGCGTGGCGTAGACCTGCGTGTTGAGGCCGCCGCGCACGAAGCTCCAGCTCTGCCCACCATCGATCGAGCGCTGCACGCCGCCGACGGTGGCGGCGTACACCTCGTCCTGCGCGTTATTCGAGGGATCGACCGCAACGCTCCAAACGAAGTCGAAGGCGCTGTCGAAGGCGGTGGCGCTCCCCGGGTCGGTCGCCGCGAGCAGGCTAAAGCTCTGGCCCGAGTCGTTCGACTTCCAGATGCCGGTGCCGAAGTAGCTGGCGCCCGGCTGCGAGGCGGAGCTTCCGATGTACTCGCCGGTCCCGACGTAGAAGGTCGCGAGGTGCCCCGTGCGCGTGTCCTGCGCGATGCAGCTGGGTGCGTAGAGATCGGTGCCGGCGCTGGTCAGGGTCCAGTGCGTCCCCTCGTCCACCGTCCGCCACATGCCGCCCGACATCCCGCCGGCCAGCAGGGTGTGGCCGCTCTGATCTGATTGATCGACCGCCAAGGCGCGGGTGCGACCGCCGAGGTTCCAAAGTCCACGGTGGGTCCAGCTCGAGACGGCGTAGTCGCGCGAGGTCGGCGGCGTGCGGCGCGCCACCCCGGCGGCGAAGGCGAGTTCGCGCGAGCGCACATGCTCGGGCACTCGACCGGTCGCGGGATCGTGGAAGCGCACCCAGTCGAACCAGGCTCGATCGTGGGGATTGTCGCGACGCTCACCCAGAGCTTCTTCTTCGCCGCGCGGAAGTCGCGTCCGCTCCACCAGCGAGTCGCCGAGCACGAACGCCGAGACCGCGACGACCGCGGCACCGCCGAGCACGAGAAGACGCTTCATTCGCTAAACCTCCCCGATGGGCATGTCGTCCAGATTCGCGACCGCGGCCAGATCGAGCGGGTCACTCTCCCCCGCGCGAAGGCGGGGCAGGGCAGCCAGTCCGATCAGGCCGGCATTGTCCGAGCACAGCTTGGGCGTCGGCCAGTATGCCTCGCCGCCCAGCCGCTCCGCGAGCGCGGCGGTGGCAGCGCGAAGGCCGGAGTTGCAGGCGACCCCGCCCGAGAGCAGGAGGCGGCGCGCGCCGGTGCGCCTCGCCGCCGCTTCCATCTTCGCCACCAGCACGTCGACCACCGCCGCTTGGAAGGAAGCGGAGACGTCGCGCAGGAACTGCTGGTGTGCGGCGTCCTCCTCGGGCAGACCGTGGCGCTCGACCGTCTGTTTTACCGCGGTCTTGAGGCCGCTGAAGGAGAGGTCGAGCCCGCCAGTGTCGAGGCCGAGCCAGGCGCGCGGAAAGGCGAATGCCGCCGGGTTTCCCTCGCGCGCCAGACGATCAACGATCGGGCCGCCGGGGAATCCGAGGCCGAGCAGCTTCGCCACCTTGTCGAAGGCCTCGCCCGCCGCGTCATCGCGCGTCGCTCCCAAGAGTTCGAAGCGCTTCCAACTCTCGGCCAACATCAGCTCGGTGTGTCCGCCCGACGCGACCAGCGCGACGAAGGGAGGCTCGAGCGGTCGCACGCCCTCGATCGCGTGGAGGTGCCCCTCGATGTGGTTCACGCCGAGGAGCGGCAGGCCGCGTGAGAAGGCGAGCCCCTTGGCCGCGGCCAATCCGACCAAGAGGCAGCCGATCAGACCAGGACCACGCGTGACCGCGATCGCGCGGAGATCCGCAAGCTCGGTCTCCGCGTCGGCCAGCGCGCGCCGCAGCACCGGCAAGAAGAGCTTCAGGTGCTCGCGCGACGCCAGCTCCGGCACCACCCCCTCGTACTCCGCGTGGATCGCCTGGGAGGACACCACGTTCGACAGGAGCGTGCCGTCGCCGCGCAGCACCGCCGCGCAAGTGTCATCGCACGAGGTCTCGATCGCGAGAAAGCGATCGCTCGACCCCAGCGCGTGTGAGGTGACGCCGCTCAACCGATCGATTGGAGCACGCGCTCGAGGCGGGCCCGCGCTTCCTTCGCCAGCGGCGCGAGGGTCGAGTTGGCGGTCCGACCGAACTGCCCCTCGGGATCGATCGCCGAGACGGTGCAGCTGCCATCTCCGTTCGAGTAGACGACCACGTTGCAGGGCATGAGCGCCCCGAGGTCCAGTTCCATCGTGAGTGCCTCGTGCGCGATCTGAGGATTGCAGGCGCCCAGGATCGTATAGGGCCTGAAATCGGCGCCGATCTTCTGCTTCAGGGTCTCGCGCACATCGAGCTCGGTCACGACCCCGAAGCCTTCGACCTTGAGCGCCTCGATCACCCGTTCGCGCGTCTCCGGGAAGTTGCCCGCCGCGCGCACCGCCAGCGTGTATTTCCGCGTCTCCACCATGTCACCTCCTTTTGCCTCTCGGCCGCCCGGCGGCCGCCGGTCCGTGCCGGCCGCCAGTCAGCAGGTCGATCGCTCGCCCAAGTCCGTGTGCCAAAGTGCTCGCTTGTTGTGGCTGCTCTGCCGCCATGGCAGTCATGCACCGGGGATTGCCCCCAGCCTTCGCCGCGCCCTGAGCTTCAACCCAACGATCTCGAGCAACCTTCGCGTCAAGGCACTCGCGGAAGTGGTCGTCAAGGAGGCCGCCTCCTCTTGGTGATTGCCGCCGCCTCTTGCAGGGCCCGAGCAGTTCGGGCTCTACGCCTTCGCGGTGGCCTTCGGGTTGATTCTGGCCGACGGGGCGGACTTCGAGCTGCACCTCCTCTGGCCCGCGAGATCGCACGCCGACCAGGGAGCGGGATGCGGTGCTCGGCCGCGCCGTGCGCGCGAAAGCGATCCTCTCCGGCGTGGTGCTGACCGCGCTGACCGGCGCGGCTCTCCTCTATCCGCGCCCCTTCGAGGTGAAGGCCATCCTGGTGCTGGCCGGCTTCATGAGGTAATTGGCCGCAGTCGTGGACCGACTTCTTCAGTCACTACTTCCGCGGGCTCAGTCGCTGCGCGAGGAGGCGCTGGTCGGCCTGGTGCAGATGGTGCTGGGCACCGGCATCGAGCTGGCTCCTCTTGACCGGACACGGACCGCGCGAGCTCTTTCTCACCCTCATCGGCGCCGGGATCGTCGCGAACCTGCTCGCGATCGTGTTGGTGCGGCGTCGCGGCGGACGTCTGGCCAGCGCGGAGAGCGACGAGATCTGGATACATTCCGCGCGGCCGCTCGATCAAGGTCAACTTCCTCTTGGCCACGATCTGCGTGCGGATCGACATGGTGCTGCTCGAGCAGCTCCTGGCGGCCTTGCCGAGGTGAAGCACCCGCGTACCGGCACCGCGGCCTATCGACTGCTCGAGAGCTTCCGCTTCCTCCCCGCCCTCTTCATGGCGGCGCTCTTCCCGGCGCTCGAGAATGCAGGGCGGCGGCCACGGGAGCTGCTCGCACTCTTGCGGAAGGGAATGCGTTGGATGGCGCTGCACTCTCGCTCGCGATCATGATCGGACTCCTGGTCCTCGCTCCCGTGTTGCTGCGCCTCGGCACGGCGAGCGGTACGCCGGAGGCGACGCCGCTCCTCCGAGCTGCTCGCCCCGGCGGTGCTCTTCCTCTTCCCGAACACTACGCGCTCCGCATCTGCTGATCGCGGTGGGCGCGCAGCAGGAGTACGCCGCGATCGTCGCCGTCTGCGTGCCGCTCAACATCGTGCTCAACCTGCTCGCGATCGGCCCCTATGGCGCGGCGGGAGCGGCGGTCGTGACCGGGATCACCGAGGCGACCCTCTTCCTCCTCGCGGTTTGGGTCGTTCGACGCCGCATCGCTGCGAGCTGGGGTGGGCGTGGCGAGCTCGGACGGCGCGGCCCGACTCCGCGAGCGCTTCCGCTTCGACGGTCGCGAAGCAAGCAACCTCAAGGTCAAGGCGATCTCGGAAATCCTGGTGAAGGGGGGACGCTTCCTCCTCTTCGTCGCCTCGGTGCGCTTGCTCGGCGCGGAGGCCTTTGGGCGCTACGCCTTCGCCTTCACCCTCGGCAACATTCTGGCGAACGGTTCGGACTTCGGCTTGCAGATGCACCTCTCGCGCGAGGTAGCACAGGGCCCCGAACGCCGCGGCGCGGTGCTCCGGCCCAGGTGGTGCGCGCGAAGGCGCTGTTGACCGCGTTGATGCTGGTGCTGCTCGCGGCGATCGCGTTCCTCTATCCGCGTCCGGACACCGACCGCGCGCTCCTCCTCGCGATAGGCGCGGCCAGCCTGGCGCAGTCGTGGGCGGGCTTTTGGAACTACCTCTTCCGCGGGGATTCAGTCGCTGCGCGAGCCTGGCTCAACCTGCTCCAGACCGCGCTCGCTGCTCGCCAGGGCTGGGGCTCCTCGCGCTCGGGATCAGACCGCTCGGCTTGGCGCTCGGTTTGCTCGGCGCGGCGCTCTTGACGAGCGGCGCCGCGCTCCCTCCTCGCGCGGGGCGGGCACTTCAACTCCGCCGGCCTCGCCGTCGGCAAGGTTCGCGCCGCGATCGCGGGCGGCGCGCCGATCGGCGTGGCGTTCTGCTCTCGGTCCTCTACTTCCGCATCGACGTCCTCTTCCTCGAGCGGATGTGCGGCGACCTCGAGGTGGGTCGCTACGGCGCGGCCTATCGCCTGCTCGAGAGCCTCTCTTCCTGCCGGCGATCTTCCTGGCGGCGCTCTTCCCCGCCTTCGCCGAGCGCGCCGGAGGAGCGCGATCGAAATGCGGAAGCTCCACGCGGTCACGCTGCGCTGGATGCTCGCGCTCTCGATCGCGATCGTGGTCGGGCTCGAGCTCTTCGCCGGCCTCGGCCTCTCGCTCCTCTTCGGTCCGGGCTACGAGGATCGTCGATCCTGCGCGCCCTCGCCGTCGCGCTCGTCTTCATCTTCGCCAACTACGCCCTCACCCTTCCTGGTCGCGCTCCACGGACAGAAGTGGAACGCGGTCTTCGCGCTCCTCTGCCTCGCGCTCAACTGCGGGCTCAATCTGGTGCTGATCCCGCGACTGGAAGAGGTGGGCGCGGCCTTGGCGACGGTCGCGACCGAGGGGCTGCTCTTTCGTCCTCTGCTTCTGGATGGTGAGGCAGAAAGCTCCGCGGGCGGGAGTCGCGGCTCCCGCACCGCGTCATGAGTCGCGGAGCTGAGACCTCGACCGGCGCGACCGATCGGCCGGGTCTTCGCCTGGGCATCGATGCGACGCCGCTCGCGAGCTTGCCCAAAGGCGGCATCGGCTTCCATCACGTCGAGTACCTGGTTCGCGCGCTGGCGCAGACCGGATCGCTCTCCGAAATCCTGCTCTTCTCCAATCGCGCCGCTCTTCGACGAGGAACGCCGCCGGGACCCGCTGGATCGACCGACACAACTTTCCGAAGCGTGCGCTCTGGATGCAAACCCTCTTGCCGCGCCTGATCCGCGAGGAGCGCTGACCGCCACGCACTACATCAACTTCAATGCGCCGATCGTGGGACGCCATCCCTTCGTCGTCACCTTCCACGACATGGTGCTCTTCCGTCACCCGAGTTCTTCACCTTCAAGAAGCGGGTCTTGACGCGGCCTCATGCCGCACGTGGCGCACCGCGCGTCGGCATCCTGACCGTGACCGAGGCGGCGCGGCGCGAGATCATCGAGTACCTCGACCTCTCGCCCGAGCGCGTGCACGTGGTGCCGGCCGCGCCTGCCGACCTCTATCGACCGGTCGATGATCCGGACGAGATCGCGGCGGTGCGCGCGCGACATCGCCTGGAGCGGCCCTACCTGCTGTTCGTCGGCACGCTCGAACCACGGAAGAACCTCCCGCGCCTGCTTCAGGCGTTCGCGCGACTCAAGCGCGAACTGGGGCTGCCGCACGAGCTCGCGATCGTGGGCGGCCGCGGCTGGAAGTTCGATCCCATCTTCGCCACGGTACAGGCGACCGGCGTGGCCGAGTCGGTTCGCTTCCTCGACTACGTGGCGCTCGCCGACATGCCCGCGCTCTACGCCGGCGCGGAGCTGCTCGTCTTCCCCTCGCTCTACGAAGGATTCGGCGTTCCGCCGCTCGAGGCGATGCGGGTCGGCACCCCCGTCGTCACCTCCGATGTGCCCGCCCTCCGCGAGGTGGCGGGCGATGCCGCGATCCAGGTCGATCCCTTCGACGTCGCGTCGATCGCGGAGGGGATGCGAGCGGGGCTGACCGATGAGTCGCGACGCGCGTCACTCAAGGCCCGCGGACTCCTTCGCGGCGATCTCTTCACCTGGGATCGCTCGGCCGAGGCGGCGATCGAGGTCTACCGATCGGTGCTGGGGCGGCAAGGCGCGCTCCGCGGACCGATCCCCGCCCCTCGCGAAGGAGGTGGCGCGCGCGCCGAGAGGGCGCCGCTGACGCGATCGCAGTCCGCCGCGCTCTACCGGATCGCGCGCCTGCCATACGTTCGCCTCGTCGCGGTCAGCGACTCCACCGTCAGCGCCGAAGGGAGCGAGGCGCTCTTGGTGGTGGCCGCGCGCGGCCGACGCGCCTGCGTACATGCGGGCATCGGTCTCGTCACGGGCCGACGGGGACCTCGCGTGCAGTGGCTGCTCGACGCGGCAAGGCTCAAGTGGGAGCCGAGAGGCGAGGAAGGCGCGCGCCGCCTGGCGGGGCTCCGACCAGTCGAGGCCTCAACGCTCTACGACATTCTTCTCGACCGGAATCTCTGGTCGCGGCGCGCATCCTGCGACCTCTCCGGCGCACGGTCGCCGCTCCGCCTCTGGCCCCTCAAGCGCGGGCAGGCGTGGCAGCGTTGCCTCGAGCTGCTCCTCGCGCCCTTGGCCCCTTCATCGCAGAGCCGCTCCTCCGCGGGCGCTCCCTACGAGGAAGGAAGGCCTGGGTCGAACGGGGAGAGTTGATCGAGAAGGACCGAGCCGATCCCCGGTCGATCACCAGAAGCGCCACCATGGCTTCTTGCGCAGGCGCCCCGGCGAGACGCGCTCGATGAGGACCTTCAGTTCCTGGGCCTGCTTCGACCGAGCTGCGAGCCGCCGCGGCCGGTGAGTTCGGCGCAGTAGGCGAGCACCTGGCGCGCCAGCACCTCTGCTCCGGTGGCGAGAGGCAGGTGCGCGGCTCTGCTCCGCGACCGAGCAGCTCGACACGATCGACCAGACCGGCGAGCCGCACCGGCTCGCCCGGCTCTCACCCGGCGGGCTCGGTACTGCAGCGCCTCATAGAGCAGCTTGAGATCGGCTAGGCCGAGCGTGGACTCTGTCATGCGTCGATCAATGCTCCGTCTCGCGGGCTGGACCTTCTCCCCATTCGGCACGTACTCTCGCACGCGTTCCCGCCGCCCGAGTCTCGGGCGGAGTCCCGAGTGTACGAAGGTAGGGAGATCGAGAAGGCATGCGAATCGATCGCGCGACTGCGCGCCTCCTTCCCTCGTCGCGATGCTCCTGATCAGCCCGCGCGTCGAGGCGAGCTGGACCATCACCGGCACCGCCACGCGTGAAGACGGCATCACTGGACTGACCGGTGTCAAGGTGGTGATCTATCCGGGTGAACTCGCCACCATCAGCGACGACAACGGCGACTTCATCCTCCGTGGGACGGCACCGGGGATACCTCGATGCAGGTGGATGGCTCGACTTCTGCAAGCGGCTCGCCCTCTGGTCCAAGGCGAAGACCGACGCCGACTCCACCATGGACCTGGGCGCGATCACCCGCGGTGAGGACCGGTCGCTACTTCGGACGCGGCAAGCCGATCTTCCCGCAAGGCGAGCTGCCGCCGGATTCGCTCCACATCGCCGGCCCAGCCGCCGGTCAACTTGACCCGCTACTGGATGATCTTCCGCGTCGTGACCGATCTCTACGGCGCCCCGACCACCGTCGACCACTACGGTGGTGATCAAGGTCCGCCGGAGCTCCAGGCGGCGCTCATCGCGTGGCTCAAGGGAGTGAAGTGGCGGGTCAATCGCGAGACCCTTGCGATCTCGATGAACCGTTCCGCACCATGATGCCGCTCAGCTACTGGTGGATCGACAACCAGTGGGTCAAATCTCCCTGACGCCGGTCGAACAAGTCGCGTCAGGCGCAGATCAACAGCGCGAACCAGCGGATCAACGACTTCCACAGAAGTCGGACCCGATTCGACCCTGGAGGCGAGGAATACGCGCGCGCGCGCTGTAACCGGACGGTCGAGCCGTCGTGCTACGAGCTGAGGACCAATTCCGGATCGGTGCGCCTCGACCGCGGGACCGCGGTCGGCGCCGATCAGCCGATCGCGTTTGCGCGCGGTCGACGAAGAAGTGCACTCGCAGAAACTGCAGTGGCGTCAGGACGAGTTGCCGGATCGCGCCAAGCAAGACCCTCGCGTCCGCGCGGCGATCGGGTTCGCCCCCTCCCCGAGCGACTGGAGCGACTGGAAACCACGACGCAGGCGGAAGTCCCCTTCGACGTACTTGGCGAGCGCGAGATGAAGACTCCCGCGGATAGAGGCTGGGCTCTCCATGGGATCGAATCCCTGCGCCTCCCCTACGCTTCGCTTCCACGCACCGCTTCGCGAAAGACGCTCAAGAGCGGCGTCCAGTCAGCGGTCGGGTCGTGGCGATCGCGAGGTCGTCGGGCGCGCGCGCGCCGGATGAGGCGATGGGTCGCGGTGATCGCCATCAACCCTCGCCGGGGTAGCCGAACTGGAGAAAGTAACCGACGCGAACGCCGCGGCGCTGCCGACCCGCGCGGTCGCCTGCTTCGATCTCGCGAATCGAGGTCCCTCGCTCCATCGCGTCGAGCATCGACTGCGCGCCCCGGCTTCCACCCCGAGCCAGACCATCTCGCAGCCAGCTTCGAGCGCGCGCACGACTTCCTCCGGCAGGAGTTCCGCGCGTCTGGATCGTGAACAGCCAGATCGACGCCGCGCGCGATCAGCTCATCAGCTTGCCGATCCACTGGAGCAGGCGAACACATCGTCGGTCACCCAGAGATGGTCAGGTGGAAGCTCTCCGCGAGGTAGGCCCACTCGGTCGCGACCGACGCGGGCGTGCGCGCGGCGTATCTCTGCCCGCTGGCCGGGCGTGCGCACCAGTTGCATCGATACGGACAGCCCCGCGTGGTCGACACGCTGAGCGAGAAGCGCCCTTGCCGCTCGAGCCAATGCCGGCGATAGAGATCGATGTCCACCAGGTCCCAGGCGGGAAGACCGAGCAGGTCGAGCTGAACCTGCGGACTCCTTGGCGCGAGTGCGAATCAAGACACCGCGCATCGCGGTAGATCAAACCGGGAATCTCGGCCGGGTCGACCACGAGGGTGGATGGGGGCACGCTGCCGCGGCCCGCCGCGCCACGCCGGGGCGGACCGATCCACGCGCGCGCCAGGGCGGCCAGCGTCGCCTCCGCCTCGCCGAAGAGGACAAAGCCGGCCCCGGCCGTCAAGAATGCTCCCGGATCCTGGTCCGCGGCCGCGCTTGCGACGACCACCGCCAAGCCGCGACGCCGCGCGGCTCGAATCATGGCAAGGGTCGCCTCGCGCCTCGACGCGATCTTCTCCCCGGTCGGATCGTGCATGACATCATCGAAGATCGCGACCGAGTTCGGCTGATGGCGATCGAGCGAGAGCGCGAACGACGCGCCGCTCTCCTCCAGCGTGGTGTCGTGCAGCGCGACGGCGTAGCCATGATCACGCAGGTGCGCCGCGGCGTACATCGCAGCGAGCGGCGGATAGGGCCCCGCCAACGGCGACGAGTCCTCCGCGGAGACGTAGGAATGCGCGAAGAGGATATCGATCATCTGCCCCATTCCTCGAGCGAAGCGGCGGCGGCGCGAATGAGCCCAGCCCTCCTGGCCCCTGGGTAGGCCAGCCGATTCTGGCGGAGGAGGAGAGCGCCGAACTGAGCTCGCGGCAAGATGTCGCGCGACAGGTCGCGTCAGCTATGGAGCCTCGCATCGGCGCAAACGACGACGGCCCGACCTTGGGGGTCGAGCCGTCGCTTCGCGCCGCGGGCCGGGGGGACGAACCTCAGTATTCGTCGATGACCACCGCGGAACGGAAGGCCTCGTCGGAAAGGGATCGGCGTGGTGCGCCCTTCAGGTCCTCGACTCGCGCCTTCACCACGGTCGAGATAGGTCCTTGCGATCGAGCACTCGGCTGTCATCGAGACAACCCACCACCATCAACCACTGCCCGCCGCGCAGACCGTCGATCAGATCGTCGGAGTCCATCAGGAAGTCGACCAGCTCCTCCTTGCCCCGCTCGTAGCGACGCTCTTCGCGCTCGCGACTGCGGGAACGGCGGGTCTCGCGATCGGTGCGGTTGCCCTTGGAGTCGCGATCCTCCTCCTTGTAGGAGTCTTCGTCGTCGTCATCGTCGTGGTTCAGGTCGCGAACGATCACGCGCCCGCCGCCCAGGTTGAGCCCATTCCACGACCAGCTGCTGCTGCTGCGCGACTGCACGATCGAAGCGTCGAAGGTGAGGATGAGTCCGACCTCGTCCAGGTAGATCCCGTGCGCGTCGCGATGGCCGCTGACCAGGAAGTTCGGGCTGTCGAGCAGCACATCGTCAAGATCGCGCTCGAGACGAGAGACCTCGCGCTTGACCCCGCTCCAACCCGCCGGCTCCCCCGCCCGGGTGCGGTCGGCGGCGAAGAGCCCGATCGCGACCACTGCCGATAATCCGAAGAGGAGGGGCAACGCACCGGACCGTCCACGCCCCCATCCACGGCTGGCATCCAACTCGACAAACCTCGTACCCTCCCATTCTCTCCGTGGGGCCCATCCTCCGGGGGCCGGCGACCCGGGTGGGCTCGCTCCTCGGGATCGGCGCTAGGTTCGGCGCTCGACTCAGGCGTCGCGCCGGCCGAAAGACGGGGGGAGTCCAAGAAAAGGTTGCCGCGCGGCCTAGATTTCGCGCAGGCGGGATGGACCTACGCGAGTCGATGTGGTTCAGTGCATGGGACGGAGACGAGAGCATGCGCCCACGCGATCGAGTCCGCCGGCTGGGGTCCGCCCTCGGCACTTCCATGTTCCCTCTTCGTCGTTCTCGCGAGCGACGCCGCGGCCTCGCCGGCCGATCTTCGTGCCGCCATTGCGCGGTTCGAGGCGAGTGAAGCGGGGCGCGGGCTCGCCTTCTCCGCGATGTTCACCCCGGTGGATGCGGCGGCGGTCGACAGCGCCGTCGTCACCAGTCACCCGGACCTGCCGCTCATTGCCGGCCAGCGTGGCAAAGCTCGTGACCACCACGGCCGCGCTCGATCGGCTCGGCCCCGACTTCACCTTCTCGAGCCAGCTCTGGGCCGACGGCCTGCTCGGGGAAAAAAAAAAAAGCGGCGTGCTCCACGGCAACCTCGTGGTGCGAGGAGGCGGGATCCTCGTGACCGAGCGGCTCTGGCTCCTGAGCTCGCGCGGTGCGCGATCTCGAGGCTCCGCGAGGTGACCGGCCGGCTGTGGATCGACGACAGCGCGTTCGCGCCGGCCGGGAAGCGACCGCGCGTGCGACGCGCGAAGCAGGCGGCGCCCTACGCCGCGGGCCTCACCCCCTCGCGGTCAACTTCAACTCGATCACGGTCCGCTTGGAGCCGGGGGAGGTGGCAGGTGCGCCAGCGACGCGACCTTGGAGCCCCTCCTCACGGCTACCTCTCCCTGGTCAATCAGCTCCGTACCGCCGCCGCCCACCCCGACGACCTGGCACGTCGCGCTGGCCGAGACGAAGCTCATCGGCGCCACCGCCCGCGCCATCCCAGAATTTCGCGCCGAACTTTCGGCGGCGAAATGGCAACCCTCGACTCGACCAGTGCTCCGCTCGGCGCGCCCTCGATCGAGGCCGCGCCGCCGCCGCCTCGCGGAGCTGCTCCGACTCACTCCCGATCGGTGAGCGAGTGGTGGTTGAAGGGCGGCTCGCCCTCGACTCGGATCCGGAGTACGAGTACCTGAGCGTGGCCCACCCGGAGTTCTACTCCGCCTCGATGCTGCGCGCCTTCCTCGAGGAGGCGGGAGTGCACGTGCGAGGCGGCACCGCATTTCACCTCGTGCCGAAGCAGGCGCGGCTGCTGCTCGACTTCCCTTCGCTCCCGCTCAGCGATCTGGTCGGAAGCATGAATCGACACAGCAACAATCTGATGGCGGACCTCCTCGCGATGAAGCTCTCGAGCGCGAGTGACGCGAGCTGGCCCAGCAGTGCGGTGGAGCCGCCGGCCAGCCTGTCCGCGGGAAGCCGCGCGCTCACGCGCTGGATGCAGGAGGAGCTCGGCGCCGGGCCGGATCTCGCGATGCGAGATGGCAGCGGTCTTTCCCCGCGCACGAGACTCTCGGGGGCGCTCTTGTCGAAGCTGCTGGTTGGCGGGTGGAATGACCTCAGAATCCAGCCGGCGCTGGTTGCGTCGCTCCCCGCGCCGGGGGAAGACGGCACGCTTCGCCGTCGGTGGAAGTCGATCGAGCCGAGGCCGCCGGTCCGGGCCAAGACCGGCACGTTGGGGGACGCGCGGGCCAGCGCGATGGCGGGGTACCTGGTTGATCCGCGCCGCGGGACCGTCGCCTTCGTGCTCTTGATGAACGGCCGCACCGCCGCTTGGGGAATCCCCGCGATGCAGGCTCTACAGGAGAAGTGGGTTCTGACCTACCTACAGTGAGCGTCGCTCACTTGCCGGTCTTCTTCTCTCGTTCCTTCTGTTGCTTCAGCTCCTCAGCCTTCTTCCGAAACTTCTCGCGGAGCTGATCGAGGTTCCCCTTGAGCTTGATGTCCATGCTCCCCTTCTCATCGCCGCCGTTGTAGATGATGTGGAAGCTCGGGGCATCCTCCTCGGATGAGAGGCTCTCCGACTTGTAACGCGGGGTGTAGTTCATGCCCGGCGGCAGTTCGATGAGGGTGACGCCCCAGAGCTGCGGCTGCCGCGGCGGCACCGCGTTCCAATCGTCGTAGGCGTGGGAGTCATCGGTCTCGAAGTGCAGCGCGTAGGTCCCGGCCGGTAGCGTCAGCACCACGCGCTGCTCGCGGTTCTTCTTCGCGCCGCCCGCCCAGTGGGTCTCCTCGATCCGCATCTCCCAAACGCGCTCACCGGTGTCGACCCGCTCGAGCCAACCGTAGTCGGCCAGCTCGTCCCCCACTCCCTCGCCCACCGCGATCAAGAGCACGCGCGTGTTTCCTTCGGAGGTGAACCGCTTGACCAGGTGCTGCCCGCTCTTGACCGGCGCGAGCGACACCGCGACCGGATCTTCGGGCGTTTCGCCCACCACGATGTCAGCCGAGCGGCCGGACACCGCGGTCAACGAGATCCCCCAGTCCTCGGGATCGTAGGGCGGGTCCGTGTTCCAATCGGGATAGGAGTGGGAGTCATCGGTGGCGTAGCAGAGGTTGTAGCTGCCGACCGGGAGATCGACCACCGACTCGACCTCGCGGTTCTTGGAAGCACCGCCGGCGGGGAAGCTCGGAATCGAGTCCATGTCCCAGACCGGCTCCAAGGTGCTGCGCGTCTCGATCCAACCGAAGTCGGCCCAGGTGCCGCCAGAGCGCTCGCCGAGCGCGTGCACCAACACCGAGGTCGCCTTCTTCACGCGGAACGGCTTCCGCAGCGTCTCGTTGTCGCCGACCCGCGTGATCTCGAGGGTAGGCGACGGCATCTTGATCTGGTCCGTGACGTGGCAGGCGGAGCGATCGGCGGGATCGACCGGGGTGAGCGCGACGCCCCAAGAGTCGGGGTCCCACGGCGGCGCGTCGTTCCACTTTCCGGTCGAGTGGCTGTCGTCGGTGAAGGCGGTGACGACGTAGTTGCCGGGCGGCAGCGTGATCTCGTCGTCGAAGAGTCGGTTCTTGTCGGCGCCGCCGGCCGGCTCCGTGTTTTCGCGGGTCAATTGCCAGACCCGCTTCCAGTGATCGCGGTCGATGATCCATGCGCCGTCGGCGAAGGCGTCGGCCCCCTCCCACCACTCGCCGGTGGCCCAAAGGCGGAAGCGCACCGCTCGATCCAGCGCCAGGCCGACGCGCTTCCGCGCCTCTTCTTCGAGTCCGATCGAGCGCACGACCGCGTCGGGGAAGGGCTCGGCGACGCGCGCCGGAACCGACTCGGGTCGGAAGTCGCGCGACTTCGCGTTGACCCAGATCCCCCAGCGCTCCGGGTCCCCCTCGTCGTCCCACTTCACGATCGGACCGTAGTCCGCGTTGATCTTCCCAACCTTGATCCCGAGGATGCTGAGGTCGCTGTTCATGGGAAGCCGACCGCCGAAGGCGGCGAAGTAAACGCCGTAGCTCCCCGCGGGCAGCGTGAGGTCCCCCTCGGCTCGATAGTTCTCGGTCCCGTCGTCGTAGCAGCAGCCGACATCGGCCATGGTCCAGACCGGACGACGGGTCTTGAGGTTCAGGATCCACCCCTGCGCGAGGAAGGTGCGCCCCTTCTCGTCGCCCACCCCTTCGGCCCGCACGTGGAGTGCTGTGTCCTCCGACAGGACGAAGCTGGCTCTGCGGATTCCGGGCTGGGTGATGTCGTCGATGGCCACCAAGGCGGGGCCCAGGGTCTTGGCGTCGGTCGTGGTGGACAGCTTAAGCCCGGCGAGCGCCGGCGATACGGCGGAGAGGAGGAGTACCGGACCTACCCAGGGGCGAGGGTTTCCTAGGACCGATCGGCGCGGACGGACCTGCTGCATTCCTTCTCCTAATCTTCCCCTCGAGCACCGCCTGGCCGATCGGCCGGGCGCCCGGACTTACGGAGCGCGC
>JAXLXQ010000100.1:0-1928 GCA_046327845.1 Candidatus Eiseniibacteriota bacterium
ACCGAGGGCGAGGCCGAGGACTGGCTTGTTCATCTTTCCTCCTCTCTGCAACGGGGTACAACCAACCGGTCGATCTCTTTAACGAGGCGTGCGATTTCTTACGACGAGCGTGGTCATCGCCGGAGCCAGATCAGGATCAGCGCGCGCACGATGAGGTAGGTGACGATGATCAGAATCGGCGTCCGGTACTTCGCAATCAGGCGAAAGAGCCGCTCGAGCGGGGACTCGCGGTGGGCACTCACTGGTTGGCGCGCGCGAAAGCGAGCGAGATCGCTGCCGAACTCACGCGCCGAGGCGTAGCGGCCCGCGGGATCCGCCGCGAGCGCGCGTTGGCAGATTGCGCGAAGCGGACGCGACGTCGCCCTGGGTAGCGTGATCTCCGACCCGCGCGGCGGGTGGCCCGCCAAGATGAAGTGGAGGATGGCGCCGAGCCCGTAGACATCCGCCGCCGGGGTTGCCGTTCGCGCCTCGCCCCGCGCCTGTTCCGGCGCCATGTAGCCAGGAGTCCCGAGGATCGTGCCGGCGAGCGTCTCGTGCGATTCCGGAGGCGAAGTCGCCGCGCCGTCGTCCGTGCCCAAGCGCGTGGATGCCTCTTCCGCCGTTCCACTCCAACGAGCGACCCCCCAGTCGAGCACCAGCACCTCGCCGTACTCGCCCACCATGATGTTTTCCGGCTTGAGGTCGCGGTGCACGATCCCGTGGGCATGGGCGAAGGCCACCGCCTCCGCCACTCGCTCGAGCACGGTGATGCCGTCCTCCAATGGAAGATCGCGCCGCTGGTCGAAGCGCGTCCCGCGAATCTCCTTCATTACGTAGAAGACCCGTCCGTCGGCGAGACGTCCGACGTCGTGGATCGGAACGATGCCCGGGTGTTCGAGCCGCGCGAGGATGCGCGCCTCCCTCTCCATGCGCGCGAGATCCGACTCGCCGGGATCGGGCAGCGCGATGACCTTGAGCGCGACCGAACGATCCAATTCACGGTCATGCACGCGGTAGACCGCCCCCATGCCGCCGCGGGAGAGAAGCGCCTCGAGTTCGTACTTCGTGCCGCCCAGGTCCGGCTCGTCGGGCGCGCCGCGGAGGCGCTCGATGCCTTGATCGGACAACCAACGCGCCATGGCGTCAGCTCGGCTCGGCGCCCAGCAGTCGGCGCGCCTCGTCGCGAAACTCCGCGTCGCTGCCGGTGATTTCGCGGAGACGCTCCAAGGTCAGCTGCCGGAAACGCCGTCGCGTGGCTGCGAGGAAGTTGGTCACCTGCGTAACCGGAAGCTCGAACTCGCGGGCCAGCTCCTGATAGGTCGGCCGAGCCCCGACTGCGTCCGCCTCGAGGTCATAGCGTTCGAAGAGCCGGAGGTGGACTTGCTTTCCCGCCGCCACGAACTCCGCTTCCAGTGCGGCGAGCGAAAGCTGAAACAGTGCTCGTGCCCACTCGCGATCGAAGTGCTCTTCCGGCGTGAGGTCCGAGGAGGGCGGGTGTTCGCGCAGTTCGCCCTCCGCCCCGACCCAATCGAGCGAGACGAACTGCTGCTCGCCGCCGCGCTTCAGGCGCCGCGCCGCCTTCCGTTCGTTCGATACGAAGGAGTCGGCGGCGAGGCGAAGGTAGTTGCGGAAGGAGCCGCGCGCCGAATCGAAAGCCTGAAGCATTTCCTTCTCGAGGAAGCGCGTGAAGAATCCCTGGGTCCAGTCCTTCGCCTCCTCGTCGGACGCCTTCCAGCCATAGCGAAGGTGCTTGTACACCGGCTTCCAGTAGGCGGCGAGGAGGGCGTCGAGCGCGCGGGCGCGCACCTCGGGATTCTGGTCCTGCGCGCGCCGCACCGCCGAGTGGCGGGTCTCGGGAAAGTGACTCATCGGTGTCGCTCCACGAAGGAGACGAGGCGCGCGAAGGCGGGCGCGGCCAGCGCGGTCGGGGTGAGCAGGCTCAACACCCA
>JAXLXQ010000101.1:0-1856 GCA_046327845.1 Candidatus Eiseniibacteriota bacterium
GACCGGAGTGGGGCCGAGCTTCAATGCCGGCGATCGAGTCGAAGGGTACACGTCCTTCCTTTGGGTCTGGGGCATGGCGGCGCTTCATGCGGTGACGCGATTGCCGCTCGAGCGGCTGAGCGTGGGGTTGAGCGTGGCGTCGTCGCTCCTCCTGCTCGTCGCTCTGGGGCGACTTGTACGTCGAGCACGCGGAGCGGATGACGATGGCGCCTCCAGCGCGCTCCTCCTTGCCGCGTATCTGCCGCTTGCCTTCTGGGGTTTCTCCGGAATGGAGACGAGCCTGTTCGTCGCGATGCTCTTGCTCGTCGCGGAGCGACTGGCGGCGCTCGGTCCCGAGGCGTCGTCCGGCGAGGCGGCGTGGGCGGGTGCGCTGCTTGGCTTGGCGGTAGCGACGCGCCCGGAAGGGGTCGCCTACCTGGCGGCGAGCTTGGGCATCCTCGCAGTTCGCTCGCGGAGACACCTCCTTCCGTTCGTCGGAAGCGCGATCCTGCTCCTTCTGCCGGAGGTGATCTTCCGCGGGATCTACTACCGCGACGTTCTCCCCAATACCTTCTACGTGAAGGTGGACTACTCGTCGTTGACCCTAGCGCGGCACGGAGTGGCCTATCTCTGGGAGGGGGCCGCGCCGCATCTCGCGGTCGCCGCCTTCGCGGCGGTGGGCGCGTTGCGGCTCACGCGTCGACACCAGTGGGACCCGCCAGCGGCGGTCGCGGCCATCTTCGCCGCGACCGGGATCCTCGTCGTGGTCTACACGGGGGGGGATCACTTTCGGGAGCTACGCTTCTTCCTGCCGATCGTCCCCTTCCTCGTCGTGCTCGGGGCCGCGGGGTGGGGAGGGCTTCGCCGACCCTGGTCGGGGATCATCCCGACCGCCGTTGCGCTCGCGACCTTGTTCACTTCGATCGAGCACCGTGCGCTCGGGGCGACCTCGTCTTTGGTCTTCGGTCCCGCCATTACCGCGCGTTGGCGGGCCGCGGGGGAGTGGTTGCGCCGGACCGCGGCGCCCACCGATCTCTTGGCCACGCCGGTCGCGGGCGCGATCCCTTACGCGTCCGGACTTCGCACCATCGACATGCTTGGCCTCAACGATCGCGTGATCGGCCGCAAGCAGGTTCGCCTCGGTCTGGGCGACCGGGACCACGAGAAGTTCGACGCCGCCTATGTCCTGTCTCGGCAGCCCGACTGGATCTTCCTCGGACACTTCGCCGCGAACGACCTGCCGGACGCCGCGCGGCGGTGCGCGGTCCTCCCGGTCTATCGAGATCTGTTTCAGCATCTGGACGTCTCGAAGTACGAGCTCGTGACCGGCCGATCGCCCGATGCCGCCTGGAGCTTCCTTCGTCGTCGCAAGTGAAGCGGCGGTTTGCGCGGGTCCCGCGGCGCGCGTAGGATCGCGAGCGGACGACGCACTTCGGTGCGCTTCAAGGAAGAACCGATGTCGAGGATTCCATGAGCCTCTTCGATCGCGCGGTGGTGCTTGCGTTGCCCGCCGTGCCACGTCCCCTGGTCCGACACTTCAGTCAGCCCTACATCGCCGGCAGCCGCCTCGAGCAAGCCATCTCCGTCGCGCGTGATCTCAATCGACGCGGCATGATGGCGACCCTCGACATTCTCGGAGAACACATCCATCGCACCGACGAAGCGGAAGGCCCGCGCGACGCCTACCTCGCCTTGCTCGACGAGATCGACCGCAGCAAGGTGGATTCGAACGTATCGGTCAAATTGACCCAGCTCGGCTTGCAGCTCGATCCCGAGGCCTGCTACCGCAACATCCGAAGTCTCGTGTCGCGCGCGCGCGCCATCGGCAGCTTCGTGCGCATCGACATGGAGGATTCGAGCTGCACCGACGCGACGCT
>JAXLXQ010000102.1:0-1768 GCA_046327845.1 Candidatus Eiseniibacteriota bacterium
ACGGTCATGCCCATGGTGAAGCCCAGGCCGGTGCTCGCGACCCAATACGCCCGCGATCGCCGCGCCCACTCGCGCTTCGTATGCACGTCGTTGTAGGGAAGCCGGGCTTGAATCTCCCGCTTTACCGCCTCGACGTCGGCGCCTTTCGCCAGCTTCACCAAGATGTACGTCGACTGGCCTTCGTAGCGATCCGGCACGAGCTCCTGCACCAAGCGAAGATCCATGAACGAGACCGGCATGGTGGTGAAGGTGAGCGCGCCCGCGGTTCGGCCGATGATCTTGAGCCGGCGGCCGAGGAATTCCCGATACTCCCCCACCTCGAAGTGGCCGAAGCGACGCTCGGCCGAGCCGTCGATCATCACGTAGTCGCCGCGACGGAGATCGGAGAGCGTGCCGCCGCTCCAACTCCACGGCAGACCCCACTTCTCGAAGTCTTCGAGCGCATACGTAAGAGCGCCTTCCTGGGAGCCGGTCGGCAGCGAGACATCGAGGTAGGCGACGATCAGGTTGTCGGCTCGCGCGACCCCGGGCAGGGAGCGAACGCGGTCGACGCGCGTTTCCGGAAAGGTCTTCGAGAAGTCGACGTTCGCCGTGTTCCGCGGCGTGACCCAAAGGTCAGCGTCCAGGTGCTCGATGATGACCGACGCATTGTCGAGGAGGCCGAGGAAGAGACCGACCTGAAAGAGCACGAGCATCACCGCGAAGGCGACGCCGAGCACGGTGATGAAGAACCGGAGCTTGTCGTGGAGGAGGTTTTTCCGGGCGAGATCGACCATGTTGAGCCTCTACTTGGCGCGTTCGATCCCGCGCGTGATGACATCGATCATCGATTCGGCCGAACGCTTGAGCGAGCGCCACGGCACCCACGGGCTATTCCCCAGCGCAAGGTGGAGCGAGATGACCCCGTGCACTCCGGCCCAGGCCGTTTGCGTGACGAGGTCCGCATCATCGAGCTCCCTGCGAAGCCGCCCATCCGCCATCGCCTGCTGCACTGCGAGCCGAAGGAACGCGTAGGCGTCCTGTTCGGGATTTCCCTTCCCCTGTTTATCGGGGTCGGTCACCGCCTCCGGCGCGGGCGTCATGAACATCAGCCGGTAGTGGTGCGGGTGCTCCTGCGCGAACTTTACGTAGGCGAGCCCGATCCTCCGGATGCGCTCGATCGGATCGGTGACCCGTGCGATGCGTTGGAACGCCTGCGCGAGCGAGAGGAAGTCGGTGCGGCAGAGTTCCGCCAGTAGCTCCTGCTTGTCCTTGAAGTGCAGGTAGATCGCGGTCGGCGAGTACTCGATCTTCTCCGCCACCCTGCGCATCGTCACCGCCTCGTAACCGGCCGTCGCAAAGAGCTCGCGCGCGGCATCGAGGATCAGTCCGCGCACCTCCTGCCGCTCCCTCTCTCGCCGTTCCTTCGTTCCCACAACGCGCCTCCTTTACTTAACGTTGTTAAGTTATCGGCCGAGGGTAAGGGAAAGCAACGTGTTTTTCTGTTTTGGCCAAGAACTCGGGTCGCCGCTCGCAGGCAGGAGGCCTAGCGGGCGGACCTGGACGTGAGGTGGGCCCTGACCGCCGGATCGTCAAGATAGCTGCGGGTAAGCGGTTGCGTCTCTCGAGGGATGATGCGGCCGAGCTGCCGTCGCGCCATCGCCCGGCCGATCAGCCAGGCCCTCCGCGCACCCGAGATCTGGGCCAGCGGGCCGCGCAAAAGGCCCATCCGCTGGAGGCGGAGCTCGCTCGAGCGCACGGTCGACTGAAGGAAACCCGGCATCTTCGA
>JAXLXQ010000103.1:0-1543 GCA_046327845.1 Candidatus Eiseniibacteriota bacterium
CGCGCCGGGCTGCCGTCGTCGGCAGGTCGGCCGTGCTCACGGTCGCCGCCATTTCGGCCCCGTCGAACAGGGCGAGCCCGGCCTCGGTCCCGGTGGCGAAGGCGGCGTACGTGTCGTCCTCGCCTCCCCATGTGGGCGCGAGGCCGATCACGTCGCGGTAGAAGCGGAAGGCCGCCGGGAAGTCGGCCACCAGCAGGCGAACCTGGTCCAGTCGCATGTCCCCTCCTGCGCGCGTCAGCCCGAGCGCGCCTTGCCCGTGATCTCGGGGAGCCGGTACCGGCCGACGCACCCGTCCACCAGCTTCGCCAGTCTCGCGCCCCGCGTCTCCTCGCGCTTCGCGGACATGACGAAGTGCGTTGCCAGCCGACGATACCCGGGCGGCTGCTGCTGGAACCACGCCCAGCCGTCGGCGTCCGCGCGGAGCTTCGCCTCGGCGGCTTCGTCGAAGGCCAGCTCGCGCTCGAAGGAGTAGATCGCGGTCTTGTTGTCGGTCCGCTTGGCGAACGCCGCCTCGCCCGCCGGCCGCATCCGCCCCTCCGCCCGAAGCGCCTCGACGCGGTCCACGTTGCGCTTGCTCCAGATCGACCCCGGCCGACGCGGCGTCACCCGCTGCGCGTGCGTGCCCTCGGTGTAGGGCATGCGGACGCTGTCGATCCAGCCGTGCGCGAGCAGCTCGTCCACCATCTCGGCCCAGCTGAACGCGGGCCGGCGCTCCTTGGTGGTCTTGTGGGAGCCCACCCAGAGCTCATCGGCGGTCTCGCCGTTGGCCTCGAGCCACGCGCGCAACTCGTCGATGGACGAGAAGAACTGGACGTCGCGGGGTTCGAGGCGAGGCATGGGTGAAGAGTAGCGGCGAGTGACAAGCAAGCTGTCACTAGATCGGCGATCCTGGCGAAGTCTTGACTCTTGGGGGTGAGGATGGAATCGACCTCGAGCTCGAATGACTGACGAGCTCACGCCAGGACTCCACGAGGCGCTTGTCACCGAGGCTCTCCGAGCGCGGATCGAACGCGCCCGAGAGGATGGCTGGTTCGTCGACCTAGAGCCGGCCGGCGATGCCGATCTCGCCTCGATCCTCGCGCGACACATCCACGATCGCGCCGAACTCCGACTAGCTGAGATCACGGACTCCGCAGGAAGTCGACGGCTCGCGCAGGTTGGCTTGGCAAACCGCGTCCTGGAGGTGCTTGAGGAGTACTCAGCTGTTGCCCCCGAACTCATCGATGCATCAGCTGGATTGTTGCTCGATGTAGCGCCGCCTGCGACCGGGGCACAGCCGAAGCGTCGCTCTCGACCGGGGATCCCGCTTCGACAGAGTCGCTTGCTCACGAATGGTCGCGGCGACCTTCAGATCGGCGGTCAGGTAGCGCTGGAGATCCAGAGCGCCGATCGCATCGATCTTCTCTGCGCATTCGTGCGCTTCGCCGGTCTCCGGATGATCCGCAAGGAGTTGCAGGACTTCTTGCTCCGCGGCGGCGAGATGCGGGTCATCGCCAGTGTCTATACAGGTTCCACCGAGAAGCGAGCCCTCGACGAGCTCGTT
>JAXLXQ010000104.1:0-1518 GCA_046327845.1 Candidatus Eiseniibacteriota bacterium
GCGGCTCATCAAGTAAAACAGATGCGCCGGATCAAGCGGCCCCACCGTCGCGCCGTGCTTGCACTGCACTTCCTGGGTGAGGATCTCGAGCTCCGGGATCGAATCGGCGCGGCAGCTCTTCGAGAGCAGGAGGTTTCGGTTCTCCTGGTACGCCTCGCTGTACGACGCCTCCTTCTCGATTCGAATCAGGCCGGTGTACGCCGATCGCGCGCGCTCCGCCAGCACCGTGCGGAAGTTCAGATTGCTCCGGGTGTGCCGCGCCAGGTGATGGTGCACCGTGTGGTGATCGAAACGCTGACGCCCCTGTCCGGAGAGGAAGCCGCTCATCTCGCTCTCCGCGCCTTCACCCTCGAGCGCGACGCCGACGTCGGCCTTGGTCAGCGCGCCGCCGAATGCGGCCAGGATCGGATGAATCTTCGCCCCTCGTTCCAGTCGCGTGCGCTGCGTCACGAGCGACGCGCAACGACGGCCCAGAGTTTCGATGAGCGCGTGGTGCACGTTGGCCTGAGCGCCAACCACCATCTCACTCACGTGCGTGACCTGCTGGGTCGCCTTCGTCCCCGCCGCCTCGTCCGCTCCGCCGACCAGCTCCTCCATCAACGTGACCGAGGCACCTTCCTCGACCACGATCGCCACGCGCGAGGCGTGGTAGGAGCCAGCAGCCACGTTTACCCGGAGTCGGATCGGCTCGCTCACCACCGCGTTCTTCGCCACGTGGATCAAGCTGCCATGGCGAAAGCTCGCCGCGTTCAGTGCCTCGAAGCGTCCGAAATCGTGGTCGACCGCGCGTCCCAACACCCGCTCGATGAGCGCCCGCGGCGCACGATCGAAGGAAGTCGCGATCACCCCGGCCGGCAAGGGCCCATGCTCCATCGTGGATCGACGGTCGTGCTCCTCGTCGAACGCATCGACCTTCGTCTCGAACTCGACGGGGTCGGTGTAGCGCCACAGGTGATCCGCGCGATGCGGCAGCGCACTCGCCAAGTAGTGCTCAAGCCCGCGCGCGCGGAAGTCCGCGAGCCAGGAGTCCTCGCCCAGGCGAGCGGCGAGGGCGCGCGCTTCGGCCGGTGTCATGACCTCGCTCGCGGTCATCAGCCGACGCTCCCTTCCATCTCGAGCTCGATCAGCCGATTGAGCTCGACCGCGTACTCCATCGGGAGCTCCTTGGTGAACGGCTCGATGAAGCCGTTGACGATGAGGAGGCGCGCCGCCTGCTCACTCAGGCCACGACTCATGAGGTAGAAGATCTGCTCGTCGCCCACCTTGCTCACGCGGGCCTCGTGCTCGACCTGCACCTCTTCCTCGTCGACCTCCATGGTGGGGTAGGTGTCGGAGCGCGCGGCGTCGCCGATCAAAAGCGCGTCGCACTGCACACTGACCTTGCAGCCCACCGCGCCCGGGTGGACCTTGACCAAGCCGCGATAGCTCGAGCGCCCCTCGCCCTTCGAGATCGACTTCGAGGTGACCGTCGAGGTGGTGTTGGGCGCGGCGTGGATGACCTTGGCGCCCGCGTCCTGG
>JAXLXQ010000105.1:0-1524 GCA_046327845.1 Candidatus Eiseniibacteriota bacterium
TGCCCTCCGTCGCGCCCGCGACCGTGCCCGAATAGGAGACGTCTTCGGCGACGTTCTGCCCGCGGTTGACGCCGGAGAGGACGAGGTCCGGCCGCCTCTCGTGCAGTATGTGGCGCACGCCCATGATGACGCAGTCGGTTGGCGTGCCGCGCACCGCGTAGTGGCGCTCGGCCACCTGCCGCAGGCGCAGCGGGTCGTTGAGCGACAGCGAGTGCGACACGCCGGACTGGTCGGTCTCCGGCGCGATCACCCACACGTCGTCGGAGAGCGAGCGGGCGATCTCCTCGCAGACCGCAAGGCCCGGGGCGTGGATGCCGTCGTCGTTGGTGATGAGGATGCGCATGTGTCCCTTGTAGCAGACCCCGATCCCGTCATCCTGAGGTGCGAGGCGCGTCGGCGCTGAGCCTCGAAGGATCGGGCCGTCGCCTTTCGAGGCTCGACCGCTCACCTCAGGGTGACGGATCGTTATCCGCCTGCTCCGATCTCTTTCATCCCGCCCATGTAGGATTGCAGCACGTCCGGCACCGCGATGTTGCCGTTGCCCTGCTGATAGTTCTCCATCACGGCGATCAGCGCGCGGCCGACCGCGACGCCGGAGCCGTTGAGCGTATGCACCGGCCGCGTCTTGTTGTCCTTGCCGCGCGCGCGCGCATTCATGCGCCGCGCCTGGAACTCGCCGCAGACCGAGCAGGAGGAGATTTCGCGGAACGCGTTCTGCCCCGGCAGCCAGACTTCGATGTCGTAGGTCTTCTGCGAGGCGAAGCCCATGTCGCCGGTGCACAGCGTCATCACGCGATAGTGCAGGTCGAGGCGGCGCAACACCTCCTCGGCGCAGGCGAGCATGCGCTCGTGCTCGTCGTGCGACTGCTCCGGCGTGGTGATCGAGACGAGCTCGACCTTGTTGAACTGGTGCTGGCGGATCATGCCGCGCGTATCGCGCCCCGCCGCGCCCGCTTCGGCGCGGAAGCACGGCGTGCCGGCCGTGAAGCGCAGCGGCAGCGCAGCGTCGTCGAGGATCGACTCGCGGACGAGGTTTGTCAGGGGAACTTCGGCGGTGGGGATGAGCCAGAGTGATCCAAACATCTCCTGGATCATTTCTTCGACTTTAATTCGGCGTTCACCGGATCCCGTAATCTCGCCCTGTGCTCGTTTGGCCGCTTCGACAAACTGACCTAACCCCTTAAACACAAACTGACCTTGTTCTGATCTCTCAGCGCCGCGCGTTGCCAAGAATTGATCCTCAACAAATTTCGGCAGTTGCGCCGTGCCGAACATCGCCTCGTCCCGCACCAGGATCGGCGGCGCGACTTCCGTGTAGCCGTGCTCGGTCGTGTGCAGGTCGAGCATGAATTGCGCGAGCGCGCGCTCCATCCGCGCGAGCCCGCTCTTGAGCACGACGAAGCGCGCGCCGGAGAGCTTGGCGGCGGTGTCGAAGTCCATCTGGCGCAGGGCTTCGCCCAATTCGAAATGCTGCTTCGGCGGGAAGGCGTAGTCGCGCGGCTTACCGAAGCGGTGATGCTCGAC
>JAXLXQ010000106.1:0-5263 GCA_046327845.1 Candidatus Eiseniibacteriota bacterium
GAGGTCGGGCTCGCACCTCGGGGCCCGCTCATTGCGATCGGGTGAGCCGCCGATAAGCTCGTCGCCGCGGGTCCTCGACGGGGTCTCGCTGCTTCCCGAACGACCGATCGCTGCTCACACCTCGTGGAGGAGAGCATGAGCACCAGCTCCTGGAATCGCATCGGGTCCTCGCTCTTCCTGGCCGCACTCCTACCGCAGGCCGCGCTCGCCGGCGGCCGGCCCGCGCTCACGAACGGATTGCAGATGACGCTCGGCCCCTGAGGGCATGCACGCGTGACGAGATCGTCTCCTCTCTCTCAAGGAAATGCGTCCTCGCGGGCGCTCCGGGATCGAAGATCGAGCATGAAGCACCTCACACTCCTCGGCGTGTCGTTGCTCCTGACCGCGTCCAGCCTCGCAGCCCTCGCCCGCGGCGGCGACGTGGTCTTCGAGGCGATGAAGGACGAGATGGACCGCGGGCTCGCGCGCCTGCAGATGGAGAAGCTCGACCACCCCTACTTCATCGGGCTCACGGTGCGCGACGTGGAATCGGCCTCGACCTACTCGCAGTTCGGCGCGGTGGTCGCGACCAGCTCCGACACGAGCCGCTTCGCGATGTCGGACCTGCGCGTGGGCGACTACCAGTTCGACAACACCAACTTCCTGGGCGGCGGGTTCGGCGGCTCCCGCAGCGGGCGCGTGTCGCTGTCGCTCGACGACGACTACGACGTGCTGCGCCACTCGCTGTGGCTGTTCCTCGACCGCACCTACAAGAACGCGCTCGAGCGCATCAGCGTGAAGCGCGCGATCGCCAAGACCAAGACCCAGCTCAAGCGGCCGCCCGACTTCACCAGGGCCGAGCCGGTCGAGAGCGTCGGCACGCCCGTGCACCTCGACCTCGATCTCGGCGCCTGGGCCGAGCGCGTGCGCAAGCTGTCGGCGATCTTCCGCGAGTTCCCGCTGATCCAGCAGTCGGGCGTCGAGCTGAGCGCGATCGCGCTCAATCAGCGCTACCTGAGCACGGAGGGGGCGAAGGTGCTGCGCGGCTCGGCCTACTACGAGCTGAAGGCCTGGGTCTACACGCAGGCGCCGGACGGCATGCACCTCTCGGACTCGACGAGCTTCCTCGTGCGGGCGAAGGACGAGCTGCCGAGCCAGGCCGACGCGGAGAAGGCGCTGCGCGCGCTGGGCGAGAAGCTGACCAAGCTCGCGCAGTCGCCGGCCATGGACGACTACACGGGACCCGTGCTGCTCACGAAGGCGGCGGCCGCACAGTTCTTCAAGATCCTGCTCGCGGACAACCTGTCCGATCCGGTGCTGCCGCTGCTCGAGAACGACGGCATGGCGGATCGCATCCGCGGCCAGAAGCTGGTCACGAAGCTCACGCGCCGCGTCCTGCCGCCGTTCTTCGAGGCGACCGACGATCCCACGCGCACGGCGTTCAAGGACAAGCCGCTGTTCGGCGCCTACCAGGTCGACGACGAGGGGGTCGCTCCGCGCGCGGTGCCCATCGTCGAGAAGGGCAGGCTCGCGGGCTACTACATGAGCCGAACGCCGACCGAGAAGGTGGCGCAGTCGAACGGCCACGGCCGCTGGACCGGGTTCGGCTCTAAGGTCGCGGGCGTGGTGGGCAACCTGTCTGTGCAGAGCGCGACGCCGGAGAGCTTCGACGAGCTGAAGGGCGAGCTGATCGATGCGTGCAAGGACGACGACCTCGAATACGGCGTGATCATCGACGACCTCGGCGACGCGGGGCGGCCTCGCGACGTTCGGGGCGACCCGGCGCTGCCCGATCCGGTCGTGATCCGCAGGGTCTCGGTGAAGGATGGCCACGAGGAGTGGGCGCGGGGCGGCAGCTTCGGCAAGATCACGCCCAAGATCCTGAAGGACATCATGGCGGCGGCGGACGACGCTCACGTCATGAACGCGCTCGACGGCGGCGTCAGCCCGTTCGCGACGCCGTACTCGATCGTGGCGCCTTCGATCCTGGTGAAGGAGCTGGACCTGAAGAAGAGCGAGGGCGAGAAGGACAAGCCGCCGCTGATCCCGCATCCGTACTTCGCGCAGGCGCGCTGACCGCGCAGCGACCATGGTCCGGTTCCCGCGCTCGAGGCTGGTCGGCGCGGCGCTGCTCTTCTCCACGGGCGGCGCCGCGATCAAGGCAGTCTCGCTCACCAGCTGGCAGGTGGCGAGCATGCGGTCGGCAATCGCCGCGCTCGCGATCGCGCTACTCCTGCCCGCATCGCGGCGGGCCTGGTCGTGGCGCGCGGCGCTGGTCGCGCTCGCCTACGCGGCGACGCTCATCCTGTTCGTGCTCGCGAACAAGCTCACGACCTCGGCGAACGCCATCTTCCTGCAGTCGACGGCGCCGCTCTACATCCTGATCGCGAGCCCGTGGCTGCTGCGCGAGAGGCCGTCGCGCGACGACGTCGGGTTCGTGCTCGTGGTGGTCGGCGCGCTCGCCCTCTTCTTCCTCGGCCGCGAGCCCGCGGTCGCCACCGCGACCGATCCGCGCCTCGGCAACATCCTCGCGCTGTCGAGCGGCGTCAGCTGGGCGCTGACGCTGATGGGGCTGCGCTGGCTCGCCGCCGGGCCCAACGGCGGCAGCGCCGGGTCGGCGACGATCGTGATCGGCAACCTGCTCGGGTGCGCGATCGCGCTGCCGTTCGCGCTGCCGGTCGAGCACATGGGCCTGCGCGACCTGGGCCTCATGCTCTTCCTCGGCGTCTTCCAGCTCGGGCTCGCCTACGTGCTGGTCACCGCCGCGCTGCGCGCGCTGCCCGCGCTCGAGGCCTCGGCGATCCTGCTGATCGAGCCCACGTTCAACCCGGTCTGGTCGTGGCTCGTGCACGGCGAGCGGCCGAACGCGTGGTCGCTCGTCGGCGGGGCGCTGATCCTCGGCGCGACGCTGGTGAAGTCCTGGCGCGACGCGCGCACGACGCGGGCGGCGGGCTCGCAGGCGGCCACGCGCGTCCAGGACCACGTGTTCGAGTGAGCCCCGGGCGGGACGGCGGTTCCGGTCGCGGCTGCGGATGCGGCAAACGGCCCAGTGCCCGTCAACCCGGGTCAAACCTTTCGACTCTAGTTCGACTGCGCGCTTGTCCGCGGCGGTGGCAGCATCGGCAACGGCACCAGGAGCAGCTGCCGAGACAGTGACAGTGACAGCACCCGCGGCAGCAGCAGCGCCCTGCGGCCCCGATCGAGCCACGGATCGATGCCGTTCCGTGATCGGCTTTTGCAGGACTGCGCGCTGTCGGGAGCGGCAGCAATAGCTGGCTTTCCATTCGCTTGCCATCCTGCGGCGGCTCACCGCAATGAGCGCCGGCCATGGACAGGCGCTGGGAACACACAGGGTCACGGCCGATCGGCTTACGCCATTGGGAATCGGAAGCGGCTGCGGTCGCGGCTCAAAGCCGTTAGCTTGACGGCGCTTGCACGACGGTTCGCTGTCCGCGACGTCAGCAGCAGGGAACCGAGCCAGCGGCAGAAGGTCATCGCGCGCACGATGCCGGGCTACGGCCTGCGCACGCGCTCGTGCGTGAGCCGCCACAGCATGGCGAGGACCCGGTCGAGCAGCTGACGAGTCGCGGTGAGATCAACCGCCGGCAAAGTTCCCCATGCCTCGGCGACCTGAAGAGCGGTCCTCAGCTCATCCGCAGAGCCCGCGGCGATGCGCCAGTGATGAACCCGGTCACGGCCTTCTCGCCGCCGTCCCTCCGCGAGATTGAGGCACACGGACGTCGCCGAGCGGCGGACTTGGTCGTGCAGGCTTCCGTCGATCCGTCGCAGCGACTCCATCGAGGGGCGAAGACTCGTCACGACCTGCAGGGCGATTTCGAGAGCGTCGAACATGAGCGGCCTCGTTTTGCAGTGGGGTTTCGCCTCAGAAGCCCCACTGCGAAAGGAGGCCGCGGTCGGGAGACTCGTGCGCCAGCCAGCTCGGTCGCCTCGTGGCGGGAAGTGCTCACCGCTCACCGGGTCGTCCACGGATTGCGACCGCGTCCATCGGCTGCGGTCTCGGAAATGCGTCGCGGTTGCTGCCACGGCTCCGGTTGCTGCCACGGCTCCGGTTGCGGCATCGGTTCCGGCTGCGGCATCGGTTGCGGCCACGGTCCCGGTCGCGTCGCGCTCGGTAGGCGCTCGAGCGGCGACACGTCCGCACCGCATCGGCAACCGGATCCCCAGGCGCATCCGCGACCGGATCCGCATCGGCAGCCGCAACCGCACCAGCACCATCAGCGCCAGCAGAAACAGAGGCGAGCGGCAGCAGCGGCCGCCCGGCTTGACGGAGCGCGCAAGGCGCGCTTGCCTTTCCAAGGGCACCCACGGATCATGGCGGCCTCGTTGCTCGCCGAGACCCCTCGATCCGGAGGAACTCCATGGGTGGCATGTTGAGCGTTCTGTTCGTGCTGATGCAGGCCGGTGACGCGAAGCCGCCGCCGGCGCTCCGGCCCGAGCCGCGGGCCGACGACTGGTGGCAGACCCGCCAGGCGAGCGTCAACGCGCGGGTGAAGCAAGGCAACGTCGACCTGCTGTTCCTCGGCGATTCGATCACCCAGGGATGGGAGACCGAAGGCAAGGACGTGTGGGCGCAGCGGTACGCGCCGCGCCGCGCGGTGAACCTCGGCTTCAGCGGCGATCGCACGCAGCATCTCCTGTGGCGGCTCGATCACGGCAACCTGGACGGCATCAAGCCGAAGGCCGCGGTGCTGATGATCGGCACCAACAACTCGGGCGAGGACAGCGCCCAGGACATCGCCGCCGGCGTGGTCGCGATCGTGAAGAAGCTGCGCGAGAAGCTCGCCGACACCCGCGTGCTCGTGCTCGCCATCTTCCCGCGCGGCGAGAAGCCGAACCCACAGCGCGACAAGATCGAGCAGGCGAACCAGATCATCGAGAAGGTGGCCGACGGCAAGATGGTCCACTACCTCGACATCGGCAAGCAGCTCCGCTCGGCGGATGGCTCGATCGAGAAGGAGATCATGCCGGACTTCCTGCACCTCTCCCCGAAGGGGTACGAGATCTGGGCGGGTGCGATCGAGCCGAAGCTCGCCGAGCTGATGGGTGAGAAGGGCACGTGAACACGCAACCTGCGCGCGGCATGCGCGACTTCCTCCCCGCCGACGTGCGGCGGCGGGAGCACGTGATCGCCGCCATCAAGTCGGTCTACGAGCGCTACGGCTTCGAGCCGCTCGAGACACCCGCGGTCGAGAACCTGGAGACGCTCACCGGCAAGTACGGCGAGGAGGGCAACCAGCTCATCTTCAAGATCCTGAAGCGCGGC
>JAXLXQ010000107.1:0-2376 GCA_046327845.1 Candidatus Eiseniibacteriota bacterium
GCCAGCGCCTGGGATCAGGTCGACGACGAGGCTTGGATCGCCGACGAGTTCATCCCCCGCGTGGCCAAGCGGGGCGCTGAGGTGATCGACGCGCGCGGCTCCTCGAGCGCCGCCTCCGCCGCCAACGCGGCGATCGACCACGTCCACGACTGGGTCCTCGGAACCCCGGAGGGCGACTGGGTTTCGATGGCCGTCCCGGCCGACGGCTCCTACGGGATCGGCGAGGGAATCGTCTGCGGCGTTCCCTGCTCCTGCAGGGGCGGCGAGTGGTCGGTGGTGCAGGGCCTGGAAGTCCCCGAATTCTCACGCGAGCGGATCGACGCCAGCGTCATGGAGCTCCAGGAGGAGCGCGACGCGGTCAGCAAGCTCGGGCTGATCTAGCCCGAGCTTGCTGCCGAAGGCTCAGCCTTTGGCGGGGTAGTACTGGCGGCCCGTCTTTTTGACCCGACCCTCTTTCTCGAGGTCGCCGAGCACCCGGTACAGGTAGTTCGGCTTGATTTTCATCGTCTTGGCCACGTCGGAGGCGCTGATGCCCGGCTGTTTCTCGATCAGGCTCACGGCCTGATCGGCACGGGTGCCGCCGCGGCGTTTACGCCGTTTGCGACCGCCCGTGGACGCTTTTGCGCCGGCGCCGCCACGGGGACGCCCCGGAGCGCGCCGCGCGACTTTGCCGCCGAGCTCGGCGAGTGCGCGCTCGAGGCGCTTGCGCTCCTCGTCGAGATCCGCCAGACGCTTCTCAACCAGCTGCCTGGCCTCGTCGAGCACGTTCTTGGAACTGGGCATCGAATTCCTTTCCATCCAGTTTTTTTCCTGCCTTGGTTCAGTGTGGCAGAGTCACACACACAGTGACATTACCTCTGGCAGGAGGCTTGCGGGAGTGGCCAAATAGCTGAGAGCTGGTGGTGTGCTTCGTACTAGTGGGCGCGTTCGGCCTGGCGCTCGGGTGAGATCCGGACGACGTTTCGTGCCAGCCCCACCTTCTCCATTGCGGCGATGATCAGTCCCGAGGGGTCGGGCTCCCACCGTTTGAGACCGTGGAATGCCGAACGCGGGAAGGCGTGGTGGTTGTGGTGCCAGGACTCACCGAGGGACGGGAGCGCCAGCCAGAACACGTTGGTTGACCGGTCGTCGATGTCGAAGCGCCTGCTGCCGAGGAAGTGGCACACGGAGTTGACGCTCCAGGTGATGTGGTGGACGAAGAAGATCCGAACCAGACCGCCCCACAGCAGGCCGGTCAGCGCGCCGACCGCGGTGCCGGTGATGAGATACCCGGCGAGCGCCGGGATCGCCAGGGTGAGAAACACCAGGGCAACGAAATGGCGGCTGATGAAACGCATTCCCGGGTCCTCGTACAGGTCGGGTGCGTATTTCTTCCAGTCGGCGCGTCCCTGGGTAGACATGAGCCAACCGGTGTGGGCGTGCCACAAACCTGTGAAGACGTTGCGAACTCCGGTTCCGTCGGGAGCGACGTGGGGGCTGTGGGGATCGCCCTCTTCATCGGTGTGGGCGTGGTGTTTGCGGTGGTCGGAGACCCAGGCGATCGTCGGTCCCTGGACCGCCATCGAGCCGAGCACCGCGAACGTGTACTCCAGTGGCTTCGAGGTCTGGAAGGAACGGTGGGTGAGGAGGCGGTGGAAGCCGACCGTGATGCCGACCGCGGTGACCATGTACATCGCGGCGGCGATGATCAGGTCGGTGGTGCTGACGAGGCTGTTCCAGAGCAGCACGATGGCGGCGATGGTGGCGAGGAAGGGAACGACGACAGCACCGAGGTTCACCGCCTTCTCCGTCGTGGTCATCTCACGCATATGTGCAACATACCCGCGCATGGGTAGCATAAATTAGCGTCGAACCACGTTTATAGACGCTAAAATTATCAGTTAGATGATAAAAGCGCTGGCAGCCGAGCCATGGAGGGGCCTGCCCGAGCAGGTCGCCGACGCGATCGAGCCCGAGCTCGACGCGATCACCGAGGAAATCCTCGCCACGATCGCCCGCGAGGTGCCCGAGTACGCGCGTCCGCTCGAGGGCCGTTTCGGCCGCGGGATCCGCACCGGGGTGGGGGAGGCGCTGCGTCAGTTCGTCGCCTTGATCCGCGACCCCGACTCCGGGCGCGAGCCGGGCCGCGAGGTCTACGTCCAGCTCGGCCGCGGCGAGCAGGAGCAGGGCCGCACGCTCGACTCGCTGCTCGCCGCCTACCGGCTCGGCGCCCGCGTCGCCTGGCGGCGGATGGCGGCCGCCTGTCGCCGGGCCGAGCTCGACGCCGAGCCGCTCACCCTGCTCGCCGAGGCGATGTTCGCCTACATCGACGAAATCTCCGCCGACTCGGCCGACGGGTACGCGCAGGCGCAGGCCGAGGTCGAGGACGTGCGCCGG
>JAXLXQ010000108.1:0-62458 GCA_046327845.1 Candidatus Eiseniibacteriota bacterium
GCCGAGTGCAAAGCGGCGAGCTGCCGACTGGTGACGCGCTCCGTCGGTATCAGTGGTTGCGGCCGCCGTGCGAGACGGTCCGATTGCTGGCGCTCGGGCTCTTTCTCTCCAGAACCGCCGTACAAATCCAGTCCGATTCCGAAGAGTGAGCTCGCCTTCTTGAGGCAATCTGCGCATGCGGCCTTGTAGGAATCCGCATTGCTCAACGGGTCGCCTTCGCGATCCACGGTGATCGCTGCGCCCCCGAATGCGCACTTCGTGACGCCTCCGGCCGTGAGCCGCCCAAGCACGACGGCTTCGCCGTGCTCCACCGAGTGGGCGAGCACCTCGAACGACCACTGGAAATCGAAACACTCATTCAAGCGAGCGATGACATCAGCGGTCGACACGTACGACAACAACCGGCCGTGATGCCCTTTGCGCTGCTTGATCTGGTCAGGCCGAAACGGTTTGGTCAGAACTTCCTTTTTCACGTTCATCTCCCATGAGCCCGAGGTCGGCGAGCGAGCTCCAGCCACCGCCGCGTGCGGCGACGACGATGTGGTCCACGAGCTCGACGCCGACGATTTGCGAGACGGTCAGCAGTGCCTGCGTCATCGCGACGTCCTCCTGGCTGGGGCTCGGATCGCCAGAGGGGTGATTGTGGAGCAGTACGAAAGCCGAAGCGCCGGACCGGATCAGCGGACGGAACACGTCGCTTGGGGTGACCGCGATGCCGTGGTGCCCGCCCGATGCGATCTCGAGCTCAGCCAGCACGTTCATTCGGCCGTCGAGCGCGACGGCAACCATGACCTCTCGGTCGAGGTCACCGATGCGCCTCTCGTAGACAGCCGCCACGTGGTCAGAGCGTGTGAAGCGGTGTCGAGGAAGCTCCGGGTATCCCTGACGAATGAGCTGTTGGAGCGCAAGGATCGCCTTGCCCTGACCGTTCAGTGCGAGCGCCTCAACCTCGTGAATGCTCAGCGTGCGCCAGCCGCCTGGTTGTTTGGCCAGTTTCGTCGCGGTCTCTTGCCCCAGCAGGGTGCCCAGCAGGGAGAGTTCCGGGGCGTTCAGATCGTCGAGCGGCAGGGTCATGACCCTGCTCCCACGTGACGGCGCAGCAGTTGACCGGCGAGACCCTCGAGCTCAAGCCGACGGGCGGGTTCGGCGCCCCGAGCCGTAGCCGTAATGGCGTTGACCAAGCTGTACGCGCTGATCCGCTCGGGCAGCTCGGGGACACCAGCATCGACCATGACTTCACGTTCGATGCCCTCGCGCTCGCCTATGCGCGCGCGCGCTCGCCCTGGTGAGCTCGCGCATCGACGCGATGAGTTCGGCGATGGTTTCGACCTGGGCGCTGATCGAGCGCTTCCAGGCTCGTCCATCGAACTGATGCGTGGGTCAGGACCGTGGGGACGGCGTCCGCGAGGAAGTCTCGGAGCCGCTGCGACTCACCGACGGCGTGACGGACCGAGTACTCACCGAGTCGCTGGGGCACGCGCAGGCCGTTCGTGCAGATCAGCCGGTAGAGCAGGCCGCGGACGTGGAGCGCGCCGAAAGCTGCTCGTCGAGACGTCGAGCCCGGCGTGGGTGACGTCACCAACCTTGGGTTCGACGGAGCGGCCTGGGAAAACAATGCGGATGGCATCGACCACACCAGTCGCCACTGCCCGAGCCCAGACCTCGCCGAGCAGTCCGTGCTGACCCAGGGTCTCGCGAAGCGGCCATGCCCCGACTCCTCGGGGTCGAGCGGCGCGTACCGGTCGCTGACGAGCGCGGCTGCTTCTTCACCTCGAAGCCGGAGGGCCGCGGGCATCGACGTCGCTCGATGGGACCGAGCGACCAGTTCATGACGCCGAGCTGGAGCGGAGCCGGCAGCCGCCGGGGATGAAGTCCACCGGCACGTTCAATCGCGCACACAAGTTGGACAGCGCGTTGCCGCAGGATGATCGGCTCGCGGTGCTGGAGCTTGAAGGCTGGAGCGCGAAAGTGTCCTTCATGCGGCTTCACCCCCACACGCGCAGGTCAGCTATCGGTTGGTCCGCTGCGTGTCCGTCCTGTCGATGGCGCTGCACGAAGAGCTCGGCGGCCTGGTCGAAGTCAGTCTCGATGTCGGCCCAGACCGGCCCTGTCGGGCCGGGTCCTGAGCGGGGGCGGAAGCCCGGGTATGGAGTTCCTGGATCGGTGCGTTCGTACATTTCCTTTCATGGAGGCGACGGTGGTGGACGCGGCGATGCCGCAGCCCGCAGAGCAGTGGCGCCGGCTCAGCCGACGATCTCGGCGACGACATCGACCAACCAGGTGTTCGTTGAAGCCGACCCGGTCTCGGACGGTCGAGTGCTTCTACCGTTCGAGCTCTGGGCGCTCGAGGACGACACGGGCACGCTGGACTCGTCGCGCACCTGCGCGGCTGTGACCTGAAGTTCAGACCTCAAGTCCTTGTCGCCAGCGGAGTCGGAGGGCTTGAGTATCGACGAAGGCCGCGGAGGTCCAGACGGCCTCAGCGCTGATACGACCTGACGAAGACGAGCGCGGCTGACGACGACGTCGCACCCATCGACCGCGAGCGTGACCCAGGGCTTCGCGCCGTCGGCGAGCGAGATGCGCCGAGCAGGACTCGGGGCTCGAGCTCGGCGCCGACATCGAGCCACCGAGCCGTGAGCGCCAGCTGGTGTGCGGCCTTCAGTGCTCTCCGCTCTCGCTCGGCAGCTTGGCGCTCCACGGTCTGACGCCGAACGTGGTCGAGGATGCGGGCACACTCCGCCCCGCGTCAACGTCCTCGCGTTCTGCGAGGGCTCGAGTCCTGCTCGGAGACGCCGAGCGCCTCGCCGAGATCCGCCGCGTCACCGCGCAGAGCATCTCGAGGTGCGTGGCCGTCGTCCCGAGCGAAGTAGCGTGAGCTCACGCAGCTTCGTTCGAAGGCTTGGCATCTGGGCCTCGACAGGGCTTTGAACGGGTTCAAGGACATCGACCTCGGGCGACGGCCGCAGGCCCATAGGCTTCGGGCGTCGCCCGCTGAGCCGCTCCTCACGAACAAGATATCGGGGTGGTCGTCGTGTGCGGCCCGCCAGGCTTCCGGGCCCAGCAGGTAGGGATTCACACCGCGCGGAGCACCGGAGGCTCAGCGTGCCGAACTCCGTGAGCATGAGGCGGCGCTCGGACAGGTCACTCAGGCGCAGGGTTCTTCCGTTGATGCGCATGGTCGTTCTCGAAATAGGCACGGGCGCCCGGTGCTTCTGCACAGGCGCCCGCGTGTTCAGGGGTCGGTCTCAAGCGACCGTGGTCGTAGGGGTTCCAGTCGCGGTCCCAGCGTGGGTCGTCGGGGTCGAGATCGCCGGGACGAAACGGGTGACGAGTGGTGAGTGCATCCGCGACCCGTAGGTCGGTGACGTGGGCGTTGGACTTGGACTCGGTGGCATCGCAGGGTGACGCGAGCCAGGCGAGCGCGATCCGATTTTCCTGCAGGAGGACTATGCCGGTGTATCAAGGCCGTCGATGGCGCGGAGCTCGAGGCCCTTGGGTGGCTCCGAGACCTCGCGCAACCATTCGAGCATTCGATCGACTTGCTCACCCATCCGACGCCGCTTGCCGTCGAGTGCGCGAATCAGCGCGTCGCCGATGATGTCGGCAACTACTCCGACTTCCAAAAGAGGGCCTCGGTGACGACTGAGATCAGGAGTCCGCGACTACCGCGAATTCCCCGGCCCAGGTCGAGATCGTTCTCCCAAACTCTCCTGAGGAATCCGAACTTGTCACTGTCAATGGTCATGGGATTGCTTTCTGCGCCCCGGGGCGCGGTGAAAGATGCTCGTTGTGGCGCGTCAACCGACAGGATTTGTCGCTGGGACTTCTAGGATTGGAACGCCTTCAGAGTTGTTATTCCCGGTGCCGCGCCGAATTGCGCTGGCACCCGCCTCGAAGAGGCTCTGCAACGATACAGCTTTGCGGTTTCGGGGCTGTTTCCGGTGACGATGCTCACGAATCAAGCCTCGAAACACTGGGAATTTGTTTCCGACGGGATCGCACGACTCGCTGATTTCGTGGCGTCTGGGAACAGCATGGTGGCCCGCTGCTCTTCGTCGGCAGCGGCATGTCGCGATTCCCACGCCGTGCGGAAGCCTGGCGTTCCCAAGGATGTTGAGATTCAGGACTGGACCCGGCTGACGGCCCGCCTCCGATCTGCGACCGCGGAGATGATTTGGGCGTGGATGGGCCGTCCGTCGATCACCAGGCATCGCGCAAGCATACGAGGACATGAGCCGGACGGCGACGGCTCGTTGACGCCATCGAACGCGCCATACCCTGCAAGGCTTTCACGCCAGGAGCCGCGCATCCGCGAGCTGCGCGACTTCAAGTGGGCATCAGTCTGACAACTAACTGCGACGACTTTCTCGAGCGCGCTGCCCAGGCGGGGAGGCGGAGCACGACATATGCAGATCGTAAACGATGACGATCTGACGCAAGGCGCGTCGTCTGGCTCCCTCGAGATCATCAAGATGCACGGCTGCCTCGGCGCGCCGGACTCCATCGCATCTTGTCGGCTGAAGACACCGGCGCTCCTACAGTGAACAAAGGCCAGCGATGGCGAGCCACATCCGAATCTGTTTTTCGGGCATCCCTTTCTTCCTGGGGTGCTCGATGACCGGACCCCAATGTGACCGACATGTTTGAGTGGGTGGCACGAAAAGCGCTGGCAGGGCCTGAGTTCCATCGCGCTCGTGCACGAGCCGCCGTCTCCGGAGGAGCGAGAAGCCTGGGCGAAGAGGAAGGTCCACCTCCTGCAACTGCCGTCTGGCCGGACTGTCGTCGAGTTCCTGCGAGCATTGCGACACACATCGCGGCGCTGTGAGTCGCCGAGCCCAGAGAAACCATCCTCGCCCTCTGTCGCCGGAAAGATGAGCGAGGCGCTCGACGCCCGCGGGACGGGTTGGACGGATTCGGTTGGAGCGCTCATTACGGTTGCTCTGAATGAAGGCGGCGAGCGCGACCGAAAGGACGTGGTTTTTCGGTTGCTCGGTGGACTGCACGCTCTGAGTCGCGAGGATCTCGAGCGAATCATAGGAAGCCTGGATGCTGCGGTCCGGCGTGACTTGCTGCTGGAAGCGGTGCGGTGCGGTATCGTTGGACCTGGCAGTCACGGGTTGAACATCGAAAGTGCCCTGCTCGCCGATGTGCTGCTTTCGCAGGACCAACGATGTGAGCTGCTCGTCCTGCGCGCTGAGCGCTGTGATCGCCGAGGTGAGACTGAGTCAGCCAAGGAGGCGCTGCGGGACGCGATGGCTCTCAGAACCGAGCAACCATGGAAACCGGAGGTTCAAGGCAGGCTACGGCGTCTGCTGCATCGGCTTGGGGATGAGTCACTCATCAAGTCCGCGCTCCTGGCGCCTTCGGACGCGGACGACGCCTACGGCTACGCTCGACGCGGCGCGGACCTGCTGATGACCGAAGACCGAGCAGCTGCGCGCCCTTGGTACGAAGCGGCCTATCGGGTCGCGCGCAATGCGGATGAGAAAACCGCCGCGTTGTGGGGCCTCCAAGCTTGCGAGGAGCCGGGGGAATGGAAGGATCTCTCAGAGTACGACCCCGACTGGCAGGCAATACGAGATAGCGATCGCCCTCGAGTGAAAAGCGTAGTCGAACTCGAGACCGAAGCAGGGGCCGAATTGCTCCGCGGCTATCGCGACGGCGCTCGGAGCCACGGGACAGAAGCGTCGCTCGCCTTTGACCACATTCGACAAGCGATAGAGGCCGCCGATGACATGGGATGGCCGAGGAGCCAGAACGCGAACTTCACGAGCGCACTCGACTCGCTCGCGTACGCAGCCGTCGGTCTCTTGACGCGGCAGGGCGCGGACATCGCCGACGTCAAGCGAGGGTTGACCTTGTTCGTGGGCGCGGGCTGCTACAGGCACCGCCGGCTCCATGTCGATGAGATGAACAGCTTGCTCACTGCCGCACAGGTAGAATGGACGCGCGCTTTCCTGAGCCCGCGTGACGAGGCGCGCTACATGCATCGGAGTCGGGAACTCCTGGCGTCCGCGCTGATCCCCGCCTTGAAGGACGAAGAGATCGAGACACATGTCAAGCGCGTGCTCCGCTCCGAAGACCTGGACAACGAGAACGTCAGGCATACGCCTCCGACGACGCTTCGCCTTGACCTTTTGCAGCGCCACTACCACTGCCTGCCCGTGAACGCGGCACGTCAACTGGTGGACCTCGTCGCGCGAGTCGCTGTGGTCAGGAGTCGGCGCCCTGGCGCTACGCCAGATGGACAAGTCTCCCTCTCTATGACTGGACCAAGACCGGCGCAGCGGATCGCCGAAAGCCAAGAGGTCTGCGGGCTGAACAGCGCGCTCGTCGCGATCTTTGAGCAAGCGGAGGACGCCCGCTGGCTGGACACTGGCCAGGCTCTCCATCTACTGGACGAACTCCGCGACGCAAACGCGCTCCGAGGCAACCGACCGGGCTGCCATCGTGCTGGTCGATCGCGCCATTGAGCAGCGTGTTCGGACCAACGCGGAGCCGGCTGGGTCGCTCGGTCTCGTTCGACCCGCCAAGAACTGAAGCCGGCGCTCCCCAACCAGTTGCTCGAGCGATTCTGCGCGATGTACGCACCGCTCGAAATTCGGCGGCGGCCGGTACCTGGGTGAACGTGCTGGATGTCGTCGGCCGGCACCTTCCGGTTGAACGAAAGGTCGAGCGGCAACTTTCATCAAGGACTACTTGGACTTGACGCTGTCGAACGACGGAGAGCATGTGTTTGGGCCGTACCCCGAGTGGGCGGCAACCGCGATCCACCAGGGGGTCAAAGGTGGGCTTGTCACCCCGGAAGATGGGAAGCACCTGCTGCTGCGGCTTACCGAAGCGTGCCCGAACTTCCATCGTTTTTGCTCGCGCGATGCCCGGGATAGAGTTCGCCGTTGCTCAGTCGGAGTTGCACGCCGGCCTTGCTCGCGGTCGCGTGGACTGGGAGACCGTTCTCCGATGGTGTCGGTGGCTGCCGGATGCAAGCCCAGTAGACGGAGACCTCGAGTGCATTCTCCTGGGGTTGCTCAGGTCGCCCGATGCGGAAAAAAGGCAGCGCGTTCTGGTCGCTTCGATGGCTGGCGAAACACCGATCGCTATCAGATGAGACGAGGCGATCCGGATCGAGGTTCATTGTGGCGCACGGTGCCCAGGACTCCGGCCGGAAGGCCCTCGCCTCCTTGCTGTCGTCGCAACGGCTGAACTCACCATGTAGGACTCGATTCGGCGGACGTGCGCGGTCTTCTCGCGTCCGCGAGCAGGCCCCGTGGCCGGCGTCCGTCGCGCCGCCGGACTGCTGCGAACTCGCATCCGGCGCAGGTCAAGCTGGCGGCCGTTGCGTCTCGGTGGCGGACGCGAGGCGCGAGGCTCGCGCTCGATGAATCGCTCGCTGATAACGTCGTCTGACCGGGCGATCAATGCTTGGTCGGCTCTCCAGCAAGTTGGTTGTGCACAACCGCCAGCTCGCTCACATGGGGCACGCGGTCGGGATCGGTTTCGAGCAGCAGCGACCGCAGCTCGTACTGCAGATCGCCGCTGGGATCACCGATGGTTTGGATGATCTCGGTCAGGTTCAGCACCGCGATGCTCGGCACCGCAGTGCTTTGCAGGAGTCGTTCTGCAGGCCAGCGTCGAGCGTAGCGGCAATGGCCGTGGTGCGCCAGCACGCAGGATCCGGCCGAGCTGCGCAGCCGACGGCATCGAGCCGGCGCGGCAACTCGAGTAGGAAGCCGAGTGAAGTCTCGCGGGATCAGGCGGCACGCTGGTAGGCGTCGTCGGTTGTGATTTCTTCGCGCCCACGGCGATGGCAGAGGAACGCGAGAAGGTGGGCGTGGTCGACCAGCGAGAGGTCGAAAAAAACGTCGGTACAGCCAGCGCCGCGACGAAAACGGCGTCCCTCGTCGCGCAGGTGCCGGGCCAGCCAGTCATCATCCGCACCCGACACGACCAACACCTCCGTGAACTCACGAAGACTGCGGCTGGTCGAGCAGCCACATCGCAGCTCGCATGTCCTGGTCGGGCTGGAAGTACTGTGTCGAAGGCCCTGCGCGAGGAGAAACCGCTGGCTTGGGCGATGGGACAGGTCGCGCGGGTCGAATCCCTGCGGCACGGCCAACGCGGCGGCATACGCATCGAGCCGGCCGCGCGTGGGACGTCGAGCTGCCGGTCGACCGGCTCTCGTTGCAGGTCGAGCACACCACCCCCTCAAGTAGCCGTGACTGGATGAACCGCTCGGCTGGACCGTCGCGACCTGAACCTCCATGAGCGAGATCGCGCGCCGTCGCCCTTACCCTGACTGAGCGCTCAGCGAAGCAGTCGCTGAACCCGGGCTATCACCTGGCGCTTGGGCACGACCCAATGGTTATCGACGAGGATCCTTCGGGCTGGTGCTCTGCCGTCTCGGGCAGTGAACGCTGCCAGCACGGCGAAAAGGTCAAACAACACGGCCGCCTCCTCATTCAGGTCGTCGATGCGGTCTAGGACCTCGCCCAACTTGATGCGGCGGGGACCAGGGGCCGAGGGCAGCCGCACCGGCTGTTCGGTCAGTTCGCCCGGCTCATGAATTCTCCCTGCGCCATGACGGCGATGTCGCGGCTGGCGCCATGCTGCATGACTGATGAAACGTTCGCCGTCATCGTCGGTTGGTTCGGCGCCACCCGGCGGATCTCGAGGCCGGGCCCGGTGGGCAACTGAAGAAGAAGGACCTGCTGGACGCGGCGACGGGCTTCTTCAGCAGCTCGAGCAGGCAACCCTGCCGCTTCGATCAAGGCGTCAGGGTCGGCGAGCACCGGCGCCTCGGTGCCGATGTGATCAAGAACGTCGGCTCTGCCTCCTCGGCGCTGTAGTCGGCGAACAAGCGCTGGGCCAGATGTCGGACGGCGGCGCGTTGCAGCAGGCGCGACGGCTCGAGCACGGCGCTGGCGAGTGACCGGCTCGCCACCGGCTGCTCGGCTGGGCCGGTGGGAACAACACGACGCTTCTTGCCTTGCCCGCCTTCATCGTATTGTCACTCCCAGCTTGGCCAGGCGCGTCCGAATCACCGACCCGTCAATCTGATCGGTGCCAGAACCTCCAGTTCAGGGAACACGAAGTCCGCGAAGCAGGCGACCGGGCTGACGTGCAGGATTACGATCGGAGCCCGCGCAGCTGCGGCGCGCGACCAGAAGGTCCACCTACACCTTGTCGCCGGCCTGACAGGCTGGTCAGAGCCGCCAAATCGCCCAGGTGACCGCGAAAATCGTGCTGCGGCAGCGCTGCCAAGGCCGCCAAAATCGCCTGGTTGCGCGCGCCCGCTTCAGGTGGCGGCCCAGCCGACACAACACCGCAAGATCGGTGGGCGAGACAACACGGTTGCGCGCGTAGGGGGTGGGCGACGGCAGTGCAATCGACAGTCATATCGAGGTATCGCGCAGCGCCGGAATGATGGGAAGGGGGGCGGCCTGCGTCGACTCGGCGGGTAGGGTAGATCGGCTTGGCCAGGTTCTTCTTCTTGTTCTTCTTCTTGTTCTTCTTCTTCTTCTTCTTCTTCTTCTTCTTCTTCTTCTTCTTCTTCTTCTCCTTCTTCTCCTTCTTCTCCTCGCACGCCCCGGTGTCGTTCCGTTCTTGTTGTTCTTGCAGTACCCGTCGTCCAACCGCGACAGCGACAGGAACGACACCGCCTGACGCGCCATTCGCACCCCAACGCGGTCGTGAGATTGTATTTCAAGCTAGATTTTCCGGGGTTCTGGTTCGAGGAGCGGGTGATTCCGTGACACCAAAGGGAGGGTCACTTCCAGCTCCCCATCTCATCTGCGCAGAATCTGCTGGCACCACGAAATCCCAACCCGACACAACGCCGGCGCGCTGAGATGGCTACCCCTAAGTGTCACGGATTCGACCCTTGGCTGCACGAAATCCCACGATTCCTGCCGGAAACACAATCTAGGCAGTCGTTGGTGAGCCTAGGGTCGGTGGATGACGGGTTCACCGGGTCGAGCTGGCCACAGGCCGACGGCCAGTCGGTACATGCTTGCGCGTTGCCTGCGCACCGGTGGCCTGGTCGGCAGGAGCCACCGGCCGTGCTCCAGCATCCGTCGCACGGTTCCGGCAGAGTCTGAGCGGCAGAACTTCTCCAGTTCGAAGCGCGAGATCGCGCGCTCTCCCGCGGCATCCAGGAAGAACTTTGTGGCGACCGAGAACGCCGTCGCCACGAGTTGGTCCCGAGCTATCGCCACTCGAGCTCGCTGGCTCCGAATTACGTGAGCGTGGCCAGCGAGAACAAGGGGGTGGATGTGCCGCCATGCGCGGAGGGGTAGCCCACGACCGTATCGGTCGTGAACCATCTCGAGGGTCTTGCGCGCCACCGCCTCGCCGGAACCGGCCCAGTCCTTGGACTTATGGCGGCGAAGATAGAGCCAGTGTTCGACGAACTCGATAGCCTCGCTCTCGTCGATGAACTGGGGGAGCTCGTTGATTAGTCTGCGCGTGTACTCGGTTCGAGTGCCGTAGGCGGGGACCCCCAGTGCGCCCACCTCGTGGAGTTCCTCGGGCAACCTTAGGATTAGGCCGGACCACGGGTCCGCTGGGTCGAGCCGTGGCGGCGTCGCCGGCGTCAACGGCATGACTTCGAGCGCTCGAAGCCGACGCCCAACGGCGGGTGTGAACCGCCGGTCGGTTCCCGACGAGACGCGCTGCCAGACTTGCCTGCAGGCGCCCTCGTAGTCGCGGATTGACCCCGAGGTCACGAAGCCGATGAAGGCCATGACTTGCGCTTCGAGCGGCAGAGCGATGTCCAGCGCGTAGGAGCCAGGCCCGAAGGGCAGCCGTGGGGGCTCTGGCGGCACTTCCACCACTTCGGTCATCACGCTGTTCGCCTCGTACCAGCGCACGCCCTTGACGTTCAGGAACACCCGCATGAATTTCACCGCCTCGAAATAGCGGACCTTCGGCGGAAGCTTCAGGTAGACGTGGACCCCGCCCGAGGCAGACGAGCGCACGTAGAATGCCTGGGGAAAGAGCCGCCGCACGGACTTGAGCGTTGTTTCGAAGCGCTCCGCCTGCACGCAGTCGTGCCTGTCGAGGTCCAGCACAACGTACGGCCACGTCGTGTCCGGGCTGTCCGCTCCCACTGCTAGTTCGGCCATCAGATGTCGTTCGACATCAGCTTGCCGCAACGGTCTGCCGCGTGTCGTCCACCCGGAGCCAGCGTCGATTCGAGGCCGAGCGTGCGGTCCCAGTACCTCGAGCAGTGGACGGGCCATCGTCCGCATCAGCGGCGATCGTGGCAGCGGCGAAGCGGCGGGTTGTAGTCGAAGCGCGTTAGCGGCAGCCGCGACCAAGTCGTCGACGCTGCCGTCCGCGAGCAGCACGGGCACCCTGCCGTTCCATCCAAGGGGCGACCAGCCGGCTGCATCGATCAATCCGGCCATGTGGGCGAGCGCGTGGGTACGATGGCCCAGCAACACCACGAGATCAGGTCGGCTTCCCCCGCGCTGGTGGTCGAGGAAGCGGGCAGAGCAGGCAGCGACATCGTCGGGGGTCGCCGACTCGGCCACCCCGCAGGCTACCAGGGCGTCCGCTACCACCTCGTCGCCAGCGAGGCCTAGTTGCTCGGAGAGCGCACGGGCGCGGTCGAGCAGGCGCGGCGGCAAAGCCCCGAAGAGCTGCGTCTCGACGGGCATCGAGATGTCCAGCAGGACCACTCGGACCCGACGGGGCCAGCGCTGTGCCACCACCGCTTCGCGCTGTCCGCAGCGTTGACATCTGTGGCAGTCCTGCCAGGCGGAAAGCACCTTCAGACGAGTTCGCGCCAAGTTTGGCCCTCGGTGATCTTGACGAAGAGGGCACCTTCCGCTCGCCAGCCCGCTGCTGGTGCCGGCTTGCTCCATGGTCTGCTCCAGTACGACCCGGACCTGTCGGGCGACGTCGTCGTTGTCGGGACATGCCACAACGAACTCGTCGTGAACGATGTACACGACGAACGCACCGTGTTGCGGCAGCCTCGCGGCAAGCTCGCGGAGTACGTGCCGCTGGAGATCGGCGCCGAAGCCCTGGATCAGTGTGTTGGTCGCAGTCTCGTCACGCTCGAGGTCACGTCGAGTCCAACCACCCGGCGAGGTGACGCTGCCTGCGAGCCGTAGGTTTGGGCTGCGCCTTCCGCAAACTGCAGCGCGATCTGCATTTGCCCCGACAGCTGGCGGTACAGCCTCTCGGCGTCCATGCGCCGCATGCCGCGGCGCACTGACCAAGCCATGTCGCGTGCGCCCGTATCCGATCGCGAGGTTGCCACTTTGACCTGATCCCTGCTGTACGCGCCGCCGAGCTGTTGGCGTAGGTACTCGTAGGCGTCGGTGTGCGAACAGGCCGTGGCCAAGTTCGGATCGCCCGAGCGTTCGGCCATGAGCCGAAGCTCGAACGCCTTCCAGTCCGCCGCGAGCAAACGGTACCCGGGCGGAGCCGCGAGCCCCGACCTGAGCTCGGTCGCCAGGGCCACATGCTTCGGGATGTTCTGGAGCGCGTGTCGGCGGTATCCCCATCGACCAGTGCGCTGCGGCACGAACATCCCCCGCAGCCGCCTGCGTGAATCGAGCGTGGCGACCCAAGACCGCAGCCCGGAAGGGCTCCCAGCGAGCGCACCGCTGCGGTGAAGACGGCACCCGAGTCCCGGCGGCATTGAGCAGCCCCAGAGGCCCGAGCGCGTAGTAGCGGTCGAGCATCGCGTCGTAAGGCACGCGGCCGCGTGGGTAGTAGTCGGCGGGGATGTCGCCGCAGACCCGGCGGAGCGCGCGAACGAGGCTCCGCTGGTTCCGCGCGCAACGTCGATGTCCGGTGGCAGGCAAGCTAGCTCGGTGAGGTGGTGCTGCAAGTCCGCGTCGAGCACATCCGCCATCACTGCCCAGCTGCCGAACAGGTCGGGCGGTTCGACCCGAGCGCCACCTCGCCGCTCGACCCGTGCCAGCTCGGGGAGCAGCGTCTCGATCTCGCGCGGTGGAACACGTTTTGGCCAGACTTCAGGAGCAGCGCGATGGTCGACCGCTCGATCTCTTCGAGGGCGTTTGCGATCCACGTGACGTCCTCGGGCGGCTCGGTCTCGCGCGTGACGTCCGTGATCCACTCACGCTCGCTCTCGGGCAACACCAGCACGGCGGGGCCGAACACCCCCAGGTCGGACCGTTCCTCCCGTGGGTCGGCCACGAACGTCGCAATCCCCGGATCAAGAACCTTGTTCGGCAGCTCGAGCCCCGAGTCCACCATGGTGGAGAAGATCGAGTGCCCGCGGCGCAGTCCGGTGGTGGCGAGCACTGGCAGGAAGCGCGGCCAGGAGGTTTCTGCAGTCCTCGTGTCCGCGAGCCCCACGGCCGTCTTGCCCCAGGGTTTCACGATGACGCGACGGAACTTCCAATCAGCGTCGTCGGGCCGCTCGACCGCGGCAACCACGTGGGCACCGTACGGATCGCCGGCTACTTCAATCGCGTGACCCCCTGGAGCCAGCCAGGCGTCGACTGCGGCAGCTGCAGCAGGATCAAGCTCTGCGCGTCCGCTAAGGAGACGGAGGCGCTGCCCAACTTCGACTGATTGCGCCAGGAGGCGCTGCCCGATCGAGGGCGGCAAAGCCGACCCGAGGATGCCCTCGCCGTTCCTCAAGGCGTCGCGCATGCGCTCGAAGTTCGAGGCGCTGGCGGCGGACCGAGCGATCGGTTCTAGCCCGACGACGCTGCCACAAAGCGCGAAGAGCAGCGGAAGCGCGTCCGGGCGCGCACCTCGCTTCGCGTGGTCGCGCGTCCAGCTTTCGCCTGAGCTGATGTCGAGAACAGATGCGACAGCACCGGCGAGCACGTGGAGCTCGTACTGGTGGCCTTCGATTCCGGCGGTCACGACGACGGCCGGACGCCCCGAACGGACCTTGCGGAGGATCCCCGGGGCAGGTTGGTTCGACACGCATACGGTCGGACCCAGCGCTTGCAGGTATGAGACAAGTGGCTGCAGCGCATCGCTCGATGTTGCTGCGTGAGGCACCGACGTGGGCGCCACGATCAGAGGACCTCTCGTCCCCACGGTTGGCAGCGGCTGCGATCTCCGCCCGAACATCGCGGGAGACGTGGGCCTCAACCACCCAACGCTGCACGGCCCCCACGTCGACAACGACGGCGTCGGGCAGGCACCCAGGGCCCTTCGCGACGAGGCGTTGGAGTTCAGGGGCCGCAGCCACCGGTCCGGCGAGGTGAGGTGCCATCGAGCGAATCGTGCTTCATGTACCCACTATGGCGGCGGTATGTTTTTGCCCGTGTCAGGAACAGCGGAAACAAATGTCGCCGAAAGCTCTCGACCTGCTCTGCCGTCGCATCTTCAAGGAGACGTACGGCGAGCGTGTCGTCGAATGGCTCGGGGTCTGGCGCGCCGAACAGGAGCGCCTTGCACGGCTTGAGCGGAGTGTCCGTGCGGTTTGTCGGCGATTCGACAATGACCGCCAGCGCAACTTCGCCAGGGCGACGGAGTGGTTGCAGCCGCTTGGTGTCGAGCCGTGGTCGGGTCATGTGCACGACCCGGAGTTCATCGCCCTACCCCCGATTGCTCGTGAACTGGCGCGGGCAGTCGCGACGGGTCGGCGCGTGGGCAAGCCAGGATTGGGCCCCAACTTCGTGACGAGCACGAAGCGAGGCACCGAAGCGGCCGGCAGAGTCATTCCAGACGTGAGCAAGGCTCATGGCTTCTTGATCTGGGCGTTCGAATTGGCGGTCTGCAACGGGCCGGGCTTCCGATTCCTCGCAGCAAAGCGCCCGGTTCCAGCGAACCGTCGTGCAGGTCGCAGGAGGGACTTGCGCACAAAGAAGTCCGGCCCCCCGCTGCCCCTGCGGCTCAAGACGTTCGAACTCATCTGGCTGCCCGCGCGAAGCCTGACGGCGATCGGCCGCCTGCTACTGCCGGAGCAGTTCGGACTCTCGCTGATCGATGAGGTCGCGGAGGCGAAGCACGAGTTCGAGGCGCTTCGACGGAGAACGAAACAGGCGCTGGAAACCTACGGAAACGCACGACTCGCAACAGCGACGGCCAGATCTCCGAGCGCTGCTCGACAAGCGGAGCGAGAGAAGCGCTGGCGTGAAGAACATCCGGCCGGGACACGTGACACCGAGTTCCGCCTCCTGATGCTTGGTGCCTTTAGTGAACAGACCCGGGGCTCCCTTCCCGCGTGGTTGCCTTGGCCAGGGGGGTACCGCGACAAGGACCGAGATCGCGCCGCCGTGGAGAGGGAGGTCGTCGTGTTCGCGGACGAGTTGGCCAGCGGCGAGATTCCGACCACGATGGAGCCGGGGCTGCCGGTCGACCAGGACAAAAACATGCCTCCGCGATAGGGCGTCCGGAGGCGCATGGTCACCACACCATGCGAAGGGAGCCCCGCAAGAAGCCTTCGAACTCGCTACCAGCGATGCCGCGGACTGCCGCGGCATCGAGTGTCGAGCATTGCGACGCAGCGACTGCCCGTGAGGTCGCCGTCCGCGCTGAAGTTGACCCACGCTCGGTCATCAAACACCTACGAGGTGGGCACGTCCGGGGGCTGCCCCGACGACGCATCATCCGGACGCTCCGCGCCATGGGGCTCGAAGCAGATTGGCCTGGAGGAGAGGCACGACTCGACCCGGTCAACGCCCTACGTCGTGGGAGAGCCCAATGAGGTCGTGGCCGGCAGCTAGCGATGCGACCAAAGACCTGCAGGCGCAGCGGTCGCTGGTCGCGCTGCACCTCGGGTGAACAGGAAACGGCGCCGAGTGAGCAGCGGACGCAACAAGCCGGCGCCATCACGTCCAGATCGGGCTCGTCCCGGCAGATCGCGGCCACGCCGGCGGAAGTTCAACATCACCGGCGACGTTCCGCGTTACGATGCCCTGTTCCCGTGGGAGCGAGACCTGTGGCTCGAGCACGCGCCGATCTCCTTCGTGCCGTGCTCGCTCACGACAACGACGAAGACGAAGATGGCTAGGCGCCGGGCGGCCAAGAAAGAAATCAAGAACGTCGTTCTGTACGCCCGGGTGTCCACGGCGGAGCAAGCCGAACGCGACCTGAGCCTGCCGGCCCAGACCGACGCGATGAGGCGGTACTGCGCCGAGCACAAGTACGAGGTCGTCGCCGAGTACGTCGAGCCCGGCGCCAGCGGCCGCGACGAGCACCGCCCCGTCTTCAGGAAGATGATGGAGGAGGTGCTCTCGCCCTCCAGCACGGTCGATGCGGTGCTCGTCTACCAGACCAGCCGATTCATGCGTGACGCCGGCAAAGCCCGCGCGTTCAAGGACGCCCTCCGCAAGTCCGGCGTCAAGGTCATCGCGATCTGTCAGGAGACCAGCGACGACCCCATGGGCCAATTCATCGAGGGCGTCTTCGAGCTCGTCGACCAGTATGAGTCGGACGTGAACGGCATGCGCACGCGTGCCGCGATGCTCGAGAACGCCAAGCGCGGCTTCGTCAACGGCTCGCAGGCCCCGTTCGGCTTCAGGGTCGAGAAGATCGACCAGGCTGGAGTCCCGCGGAACCGGCTCTCCAAGGAACCCGACGAGGCCGCCACACTGGCGAAAGTCTTCGCGACCTACGTGCACCAGGGCGGCGCCAAGGCGACGGCGCGTGAGCTGAACCAACGCGGATACCGCTACCGCGGGAAATTGTGGTCGAAAGATCACGTGCTCAAGGTCATCGCTGAGGAAGCCGCCGTCGGACGGTACTTCTGGGGGAAGACGGACGCGCGGACCGGCGTCATGCGCGACAGGGAGGACTGGATCTGCGTGCCGGTCGAGCCGCTGATCACGGAGGAGACGTTCGCGCTCGCGCAGAAGGTCCGGGCCGACCGTGACCCCGAGAAGCACCCCGGTCGCGCTTCATCGAGCCCATTGCTGCTCGCCGGGCTCGTCACCTGCGGCAAGTGCGGAGCGAGCTACCAGCTCGACACCTCCGGCAAACTGGACCCGTCGGGCAGGTCTTACCGGTACTACAACTGCCGGACGGCGAGCCGCACGGGCAAGGAGGCGTGTGCCGGACATCGGCTGCCTGCGGAGCGGTTCGAGCAGCAGCTGCTCGAACACATCGCCGAGCAGGTGTTCTCGAAGGACCGCTGCAAGCTGATCCTCCGCGACATGATCGAGGAGTCGGGCGTGCTCAGGCAGCGCACTGCGGAGGACCGCCGGCAGCTCCAGCGCGAGCTCGACGACATCGACCGGCGGATTGCCCGATGGCAGGAGGCCTTCGAGGCCGGCGAGCTGCCCAGCGCGGCAGGGGCCGGCCGCGTGCTCGAGCTCCAGGCCAAGCGTGACGAGATCGCCTCGGCGCTGGCGAAGGTCGTGCCGCTGCGCCCTCCCCCGCCCCACCTCCACGGCGATGCCGCTCTCGAGCGCTTCCAGAAGCGCGTGAAGCAGATCTTCTTCGAGGGCGACCGGGCGCTCACCCGGAACTACCTGCGCTTCCTAGTCGACCGGATCGTCGTGAACGGCCCCACCGTGGAGATCTCGATGAAGGCGGCGGAGGCCGCGGCCTTGATCGCGCTCCCGGCCGACGCCGCGTTAACCGCGCCCAACGAAGTTCGCACTACCGTCGGTGACTGGCTCCAGCTCCTGGACTCGAACCAGGGACCCGGCGGTTAACAGCCGCCTGCTCTACCGACTGAGCTAAGCTGGAATGGGGCCGTGAGGATATTCAGGCAGCAGGGTTCGTCAAGGCGGCGAGCTTTCTTCGGGTTTTTTTGACCCGAGGCCGCGTCTAGAGCGACAAGGCGAGGGTGAACGGCCCCGAAGCGAAGGATCCGAGTGCGGTCACCCGAACGGCAGGGCGTGGCGGGCTCGCGGTCGCGTTCGCGAAGCTCTACTTCATCCTGATCGGTCTCGTGCAGCAGATCGTGCTGCCGCGAGTGCTCGGGCTCGACGGGTACGGCGCGCTCTCGAGCGTGCTCAGCATCTCGAGCATCGCGTACAACCCCATCGTCTCGACCAGCATCCAAGGCGTGAGCCGTGCGGTGGCGCAGGCGCCCGACGCCGAGCAGCCGCAAGCGATCCGGCGCACGCTCGGGATCCACGCACTCCTCGCGCTGCCGCTCGGGCTCGCGTTCTTCCTCCTGGCGCGCCCCATCGGCGAAGCCGCCGGGGCCCCTCACCTCGTGGGCTCGCTCCGCATCGTGAGCGGCGTGGTGCTGTTCTACAGCTTGTACACGCCGCTCGTCGGAGTGTTGAACGGGCAGAAGCGCTTCGTTTGGCAGGCCGGGCTCGACATCTTGTACGCGACCATCCGCACCACCTTGCTGGTCGGAGGCGCGTTGTTCCTCGCGGCTGCGGGCGGGAAGGTCGCGGGCGCGAGTACGGGGTTCGTGATCGCGAGCGGGATCATCTTCGCGATCGCACTCTACGTGGTCGGCGTGGGCAAGGCGGGTGCGGGTGGCCCGACGGCGCGAACCCATCTCGGGTTCATCGCGCCACTCCTGTTCGGGCAGATCCTGTTGAACCTGCTGCTCCAGGCCGACCTGACCTTGCTGCGGGCATTCGCGGCAGAGGCAGCGAAAGCGGCGGGCCAAGGCCCCGAGGCGGCCGACCCCATCGTCGGCGCCTATCGCGCGACGCAGCTCTTCAGCTTCCTTCCGTATCAGCTCCTCTTGGCCGTCACGTTCATCCTGTTTCCCATGCTCGCGACCGCCTACCGCGACGGAGACAAGGCGGCGGTGGCGCGCTACGTGCGCGCAGGCGTGCGGCTCGCGCTGATCCTGATGGGACTCATGGTGAGCGTGACCTCGGGGCTCAGCCGTCCGCTGATGCGCCTCGTGTTCCCGGCCGAAGCCGCGACCCTCGGGGGCGACGCGATGCAGCTCCTCACGTTGGGCTTCGGAGCGTTCGCCATCTTCGGCATCTTGACCACGGTCTTGAACAGCTTGAAGCGCGAGGTCGCCAGCATGGCCGTGACGGCGCTGGCGTTCGCTCTGGTGGTGGCCCTCTGCTTCTTGCGCGTGCGCGGTACGCCGCTCGGGCCCGACATCTTGATGCGTACCGCCGTCGCCACCACGAGCGGGCTCGCTCTCGCGACGCTCGGCGCCAGCTTCTTGGTGCTGCGGACGGCGGGCGCAGTGGCACCGCTCGGGAGCTTCTTGCGCGTGCTCGTCGCCATGACGATCGCCATCGCGCTCGGGCGCTTCTTGCCTGCGCCCGGCAAGCTCCTGACGTTGGTGTACGCGGCGGGAGTGGGCTGTCTGTATGCGTTCGTGTTGGTGGCGACGCGCGAGCTCGGCAAGGCCGACGTCGACACCGTGAAAGCCGTCTTGGGCCGGAAGAAGCCGACCTCGAGCTGACGCTCAGCTCGGGCCGGTCATGTACAGGCGGTTCGCCTTGGCGTCGAACCACGCCGCGCGCATCTTGCTCGGATCGGGGGCGTTGGCTTTCCCCGCGAAGAACGGCGCCGATGCGAAGGGCCACGACTTCCACACGAACGCGGCGTCGAACTGGTACATGGTTCCGTTCGAATAGCCGTACCAGCCGCGGAAGTAGTCGGCCGTGCCTTGCGCCGCAGGATCGCGGAATTCGAAGTCCCAGAGCACGCTGCCCGTCCCTTGCGGCGGTCCCGGTGTGGGCTCGTCTTTCATCGTGACCTTGGAGTCGAACGCCACCGTGTCATTGGACGCGTAGCTGTAGAGCACCGCCGTCGGGTTCGCGACGAACGTGATGGTCTCGCCGATGGGATCACCTGGCGGAGAAGCGAGATGGTAGACGCTGCCGAGCGTGAGTCCGGCGAGCTGAGGGAACTTGCTGGTGGTCGCGACGGGCGCTTGCCACGCGCCGCCCGCGCGCAGGTAGAACTGGCCCGACTCGGTGAACACGAGGAGGCGGTCGAAGTGCTCGAGCTGCGTGACAGCGGCGATGCCCGTCGATGGCGGGGCGTTGGATCCGGACCAGTTGATGTCGAGCGCGCTCGGAGCCGACCATACGCCCGTCGCCCAGTTGTAGGAGTAGAGCGTCCAGCTCGGCGTGCCGCCGCTCCCGCCGCCGCCACCCGCGCTCGTGCCGCCTGCGCTCGTGCCGCCTGCACCGGTGCCGCCTGCACCCGTGCCGGCCGTGCCGCCTGCGTTCGTGCCGCCGCTCGCGACTCCGGCGCCGCCGCCAGAGCCGCCACTCGTACCGCCACCGCCGGAGCCGTCGGGCCAGCTGCCGTCATTCAAGCTGCCACCCTTGCCACCCGCAGACGCGTCGGACGTGTTCGCCGGAGAGTCGTCTTCCGAGCCCAAGCTGAGGCAGGCGCTGACGAGCACGGCGGAGCCGAGGGGCAAGGCCGCGCGAAACGCCTTCATGAGCATGGATTCTACGCCGAACGCCGGCCGACCTCACGCCTCGCGATTTGCCTGGGCTTCGGCCCGCCCGGCGCCCTGCTCGTCGATGGCCTCCCGAACGAAGAGGTCCTCGAGGGTTTCGTGACGAGGAACGACCTCGACCACCGAAAGCCCGGCCGAAAGGGCCGCTCCCAGGACCTCAGCGACGTGGGCTTGGCCCTCGATTTCCACGATGAGTCGGTCGGCCGCGCGCCTCGTGGCGTGACCCATGGCGGAGATCCGCTCCTCGAATTCCTCGTCCGCGCCCACCAGCGTCACGTCGGTGCGCTTCACGTCACTCTTCAGCAGGTCGCTCAAGCGCCCGCTCACGACCACGCTGCCCTGGCGCAAGATCGTGACCTTGTCGCAGAGCGTTTCGACGTCGCTCAAGATGTGCGTGGAAAAGAAGATCGTGCGCCCATTCTTGCGCTCGTCGAGGATCAGATCGCGCACCTCCTTGCGACCCACGGGGTCGAGCCCGCTCATGGGCTCGTCGAGGATCAAGAGCTCGGGATCGGCGACGAGGGCGGCCGCGAGTCCGGTTCGCTGGAGCATGCCTTTCGAGAGGCGACGCACGGGTCGGTCGGCGGCGTACCAAATGCCCACTCGCTCGAGCGCCTTCTGCGTCCGATCGCGAACGACTTTGGACGAGAGCCCGGAGAGGCGACCGCACATCTCCACGAACTCTGCCGGCGTGAGATACGGATAGACGTACGGATTTTCGGGCATGAAACCCACGCGCTCCATGGCGCGCGGGCTCGGGATGGGCTCTCCGAAGACGCTGGCCGAGCCACCCGTCGGCGTGATGAGCCCCGTCAGCATCTTGATGGTGGTGGTCTTCCCGGCGCCGTTGGGCCCCAAGAAACCGAAGATGTCGCCGCGCGTGACCTCGAAGCTCACCCCCTTCACGGCCTCGACACGGCGGCGAGATAGCCCGAGCCGGAACGTCTTGGCGAGGTCGCGCACGGAGATCAGCACGTCGCTCACGGTCCCGAGCGTATCTCCGCTGGCGCCCGTGTTCCAAGTATCTAGATTTCATCGAGAAATCCCACAGGATCCGGGCTCGGCGCTGGGCGCCGGGACAAATCCGGAAGCGGAGTCGGTGAGCCGAACGAAATCGCGCATTTCGGCGGCCGAGCAAAGGGTGCTAAAACCCCGCCCGGCCGCGGTGCGAGTGCGAGCAGTGGGCTCGCTCGGCCGCGCGGACCCACGAGGGAAAATGAAAAGCTCCGGTCTCGCCTCTCTCTCCTTGCTTGGTTCGCTCACCTTCGCCGGCACGGTGCTCGCGCAGCAGCCGCTGCCGCCGCCGCCCGCTGGCGGTCAACCCGCGCCGGGCACCGAGCCCGCGCCCGCGCCCGCACCGACGACGCCCGCAGCGCCGGGTGAGGCTCCTGCGGCACCGGGCGCAGCGCCCGCAGCGCCAGCAGGGCAGCCCGCGTGGGGAGCACCGCCCGGCGGCGCAGGCGCCGGCGCGAGCGGCGGCGCGAATTGGTCGCTCGGCGGAGGAATGCAGACGAGCGGCGACGCCAACGCGACGGGCGCAGGCGGCGGCGAAATGGATCCCGAGACGGAGCGTCAGTGGCGCCACACGTCGCTGATGATCCAGAACAACTTGATGGGCTCGACTGGTTTGCTCCGCACGTCCTACGCGGGGTCGGGCGCTCCGGGCTCACTGCGCGTCGGCTTCATCACGAGCTACTTCTCGGGCAGCGGCTTCCTCTGCGGCGGCGGCCAGTGCAACTACAACACCGCGGCGAACCCCGAGGGCAAGAGCGACGACGACGTGACGCGCATCGGCGCTCACCTCACCATGAACGCGACGCTCCTGCCGTTCCTCGAGGCGTACATGGGCTTCCACGCCTCCGCGACGGAAAACAACCAGAGCCGCCCGCGCCTGCTCCAGGTGCTCGGCGATACCAACATCGGCTTGAAAGGCTTCATGCCCTACGAGCCCGACTCGATCTTCAGCGTGGGCGGCGAGCTCCAGCTCTGGCTGCTGAACGGCACCGGCGGCGTGGGCCTCGACGGCTCGGGCACGAGCTACGCGATTCGTGGCCTCGCGACTGCCGACCTGAACAACCGCACGAACCCCGACGACCGCGTGCCGCTGCGCTTCAACGCCAACGTCGGCTACCTGTTCGACAACTCCGGCGGCTTGGTGGAAGACACCGAGACTGCGCGCAATGGTCAGAAGATCACGCGCATCGAGCGCTACGGTCTCGACATCAACCGCGTGGACTCGTTCCAGATCGGGCTCGGCCTCGAGGGCATGTTCGACTACATCCACCCGTTCGCCGAGTGGACCATCGACGTCCCGATGAACCGCCAAGACTACGTCTGCAACGAGAGCCGCAAAGAAGTCGGCGACGGTTGTTTGGGCAACGACGCCGGCTTCTCGACGTCGCCCTCGCGCGTCACGCTCGGCGCGCGCGCGTACCCCGGCATCGATGGGCTCAGCCTGCTCGCGGGCTTCGACATCGGCACGGGCGCGACCAGCGACTTCATCCAGGAAGTGGCCCCCGAGTCGCCCTGGACGCTCTACCTCGGCCTCGGCTGGGCAGCGGACACCAAGAAAGAGCCGCCCGTCGTCAAGGAGGTCCAGGTCGAGCGCCCGATGCCGACGCCGGTGGCCCAGGACCGCTACATCCAGGGCGTCGTCATCGAGAAGGGCGCGAACACGCCGGTCGGCGGCGCCATCATCCGCTTCGACGGTCGCGCCATGTCTGGCATGGTCTCGGCGGACGACGGCACCTTCCGCACCATCAACCTGGAGCCCGGCACCTACACCTTCTCGGTCAAGGCCCCGGGCTACCGCGACGGCACTTGCCAAGCCACCGTCCAAGCCACGGCGGGCATCGGCCCGGGCATGGGTGCTCCGGCCGCTCCGGCGTTCGGACAGCCGACGCAGCCGGGCATGGCGCCGGCGCCCATGGGACCGACGGCCGCCCCGGCCACGGGTCAGCCGAACATCACCAGCGTGAGCTGTGAGCTCGAGGCCCTGCCCAAGGTCGGCAACATCATCGGCGGGCTCGTCGACGGCGAAACCAACCAGGCGGTGGCGACGGCCAGCGTGAAGATCACCGACAAGCTGAACCGCGAACTCGAGCTCTCGGCGGATGCGTCCGGCACCTTCCGCTTCGAGAACGTGCCGCCTGGCCCGGCCAAGATCACGGTGACGGCCAACGGATACTTCACCAGCGTCACCGAGCTCGAGGTCAAGCCGCAAGAGGATCTGAAGGCGACCATCTCGCTGAACAAGCGTCCGAAGGCACCCAACGTCACCGTGGCGGCGAACGAAGTGAAGCTGAAGAAGCAGATCCACTTCGCCCACGACGCTGCCACCATCGAGCCCGATTCGGCCTCGCTGGTGGAAGAAATCGCGGACGTGCTCAAGACCCGAGCCGAAATCAGCAAGCTCGAAATCCAGGGCCACACCGACAACACGGGTTCACCCGTCTACAACCAGCGCCTGAGCCAGCAGCGCGCCGACGCCGTGCGCGACGCACTGGTGAAGCTGGGTGTGGATTCGAGCCGGCTCGACGCCAAGGGCTACGGGCAAGACAAGCCCCTGGTCCCCAATGTCTCGCCGGCCAACCGCGCGCGGAACCGCCGTGTGCAGCTGATGATCACGCAGAAGAAGTGAACGGAGCGCGGGCTCGGGCCCGCCTTCGCCGAGGCTGCCGCGCTTCCGAAGTGGGAGCGCGGCAGTCGCGCATTTGGGGTCGTGGCCCCGGGCGGACACGGACCGGAATTCGCTCTATGCTCGGCGGGTGCGACGCCTCGTCGTAGTCTCCCTCTGCCTCGCGCTCGGCTGCAGCGACGGGGTGGAACCGAGTGCGGAAGCGCCAGCACCACGTGACCCGGCCGAGCTCGGGCCCTACGGCATCGGCGTCACCAGCCTCGAAGTCGAGAGCTCCGGACGCACGCTGCCCATCGAGGTCTGGTATCCGGCGGCGCAAGGCGGTGCGCCTGAACAGTACGTCGTGAAGATCGGCGTGCTCGAGCTCGCCCGCTTCGATTCCCCCCACGCCGCACGCCGGGACGCGCCGCTCGACCGGCGGGGCGCGCCCTTCCCGGTCGTGGTGTTTTCCCACGGCAACGGCGGGATCCGGATCCAGAGCGTCTACCTGACCGAGTGGCTCGCGAGCCACGGTTTCGTCGTGGCAGCTCCCGACCACGTGGGCAACACGCTCGCGGAGCAGGTCAATCAGGCCAACGCGATCCCGGCCGCGGAAGCGGCCGTGCTGCGCCCCGGCGACGTGTCGCGGACCCTCGACGCCGTGCTGGCGGCCGCCGACACGCCGGGCGCACGTCTGCGGCGGGCCGTCGATCCCGGGCGCGTCGGCGTCGCTGGGCACAGCTTCGGTGGATTCACGGCGCTGCGGGTCGCGGGCGCGAGCGTAGATGCCCAGGCGATGCTCGCGGAGTGCAACGCCAGCGGCGGACTCGTGTGCGATGGGTGGCAAGACGTCAGCATGCCCGCTTCTGCCCTCGACACGCGTTTTCGGGCGGCGTTGGCCCACGCACCGGGCGGCGCGCAAGCGATGTACGCCGGCAACCGGAACGGGTTTGCGGACGTGTCCATGCCGGTGATGATCCAAGGCGGTGAGAGCGATCAGCTCACCCCGTTCGCAAAGGAGCAGAAGGCTCCGTACGGGTCGCTGCCGAGCCCGGCCGCGCTGGTCGAGATCGCAAAAGCGGGCCACTTCACCTTCTCCGACATGTGTCTTTTGGTGGAGAAGCTCGGTCTCACCCTGGATGCCTTCGACGATGGCTGCGGACCGGAAAACGTGCCGTGGGCCGACGCCCACGCGCTCATCGACGCCTACTCGACGGCGTTCTTCCAGCACACACTGCTCGGCGCGGATCCGAGCGATCGCCTCGACCCCGCCGCAGCGCTGCCCGCCGGCGTACTCGGGTTCGACAGCAAGTAGTCGAGCGCAGTCCGGCGCGGGTCAGTCTTCGTCGGCGCGCTCACGGTCTTCGTGCGCGATCTCTTCCAGCAGCTCGTCGACCCGGCGCACGTTGTCGTGCCCGCGATCGTATTCGAAGCGAAGCTCGGGGAGCTTCCGCAGATCGAGGCGCGGCGCGAGCCCGCGCCGGAGGCGCCCGGATACCCGGGACAAAGCGCGGAGCAGGCTCTTTTGCTGCTGGGGGTCGTCCGGGCCCGCGAGCGAGCGCACGAACACCCGCGCGACCGAGAGGTCATCCGTCACGCTGAGGTCGGTCACGACCAGAGTGGAGAGGCGCTCGTCGCCGAGGTGGCCGAGGAGCTCGGTCAAGTGCGCGCGGATCACTCCGGCGACGCGATCGGCCCGCCGCGCGCTCACCCCTTCCCCCACTTCTCCGCCAAATCCGAGAAGTCGCCCGGCGGAGCCGAACGTGAACCGAGGCTCGATTCGATGCCGCCCTCGATGCCTTCGCCGCCGGGACCGAACGACAGGATCTCCGTGCGCACGTCGGCGAGGATGGCGTCGGGCAGCGTGCCCGCCAGCTCGCGGAGCTCGGACAGGATCTTCGTGCAGTACGTGGAGTCGTGCCCGACCGTGGCGGCGCCCAGGCTCGCGACCTGGTGTCGCTCGACGTCGCCCACCTCCGCGATGCTCACGGGCAAGCGCGCGCGGACCCGCTCCTTGAAGCTCTTCACCACCTGGCGGCGGTCCTTCAGCGAACGGGCCCCCGGGATCTGCAACGTGAGCCTGGCGACACCGACGAACATCAGAGCGTCTGCTTGACCTCTTCGATCTCGAAGAACTCGATGAAGTCGCCTTCTTTGATGTCGTTGTAGCCCTCGAGACCGATGCCGCAGTCGAAGCCCTCTTTGACTTCGCGCACGTCGTCCTTGAAGCGCTTCAGGCTCGAGACCTTTCCGCTCCAGATCACCGCCGCGTCGCGCACCAGACGCGCGGTGGCGCTCCGGCGCACGAGCCCCTGCACCACCATGGTTCCGGCGATGGTCCCCGCCTTGCTGAGTTTGAAGACCTGCCGCACTTCGGCCTTGCCGAGCTCCTTCTCCACCAGCGTCGGGGCCAGGAGGCCCTCCATGGCCGCCTTCACGTCGTCGACGACGTTGTAGATGATGCTGTACTGCCGGATCTGCACGCCTTCTTGCTGCGCGAGGCTCGTGGCCTTGCCCGCCGGCCGCACGTTGAAGCCGATGATGATGCCCTTGGCGGCGACCGCCAGGTTCACGTCGCCCTCGGTGATGGCACCGACCGCGGCGTGGACCACGCTGACCTTCACCTTCTCGGTGCTCAGCTTGACGAGGGATTCACGTAGGGCTTCCACCGAGCCCTGCACGTCCGCCTTGATGATGAGCTTGAGCTCGAGCTGATCGGTCTCGGACATGGCCTTGGCCAAGTCCTCGAGCGAAACACGCGCGGTCCCCGGCATCAGGCTGCGACGCTCGCGGATCTTGCGGCTCTCGGCCAGCTCCTGGGCCTTCTTCACGTCCTTGATGACGTGGACGGGATCGCCCGCCGCCGGCACGTCGTCGAGACCGATGATGCTGACCGGTGTCGCCGGGCCCGCGCTCGCGACCATGCGCCCGCGATCGTCCAGCATGGCGCGCACCTTGCCCCATGCCGCTCCGGCCAGGATCACGTCCCCGCGGTTCAGCGTGCCGTCTTGTACGAGGATGGTGGCCACCGGTCCGCGACCGCGGTCGAGCTCGGCTTCCACGACCACGCCGCTCCCGGGTTTCTCGGGGTTCGCCTTGAGCTCGAGCACTTCGCTCTGGAGCACGACTTTCTCGAGCAGGTCCTCGATGCCGGCGCCAGTGACCGCGCTGACCTCGGCGAACATGGTCTCGCCGCCCCACTCTTCGGGGACGAGGCCGTGCTCGCTGAGCTCGCGGCGAGCCCGCTCGGGCTGGGCGTCGGGCTTGTCGCACGTGTTCACCTCCAAGATGATCGGGACCTGGGCCGCCTTGGCGTGGTTCAGCGCTTCGACCGTTTGCGGCATCACGCCGTCGTCGGCATGCCATCACGTCGGTGGTCTGGGCGCCGCGCGCGCGCGTGGCGGTGAACGCCTCGTGACCGGGCGTGTCGAGGAACGTCAAGCGGCCGTGGGGCGTGTCCACCGAATACGCGCCGATGTGCTGGGTGAGTACGCCGGCTTCACCCGCCACGACGTTGGACTTGCGAATACGGTCGAGCAAGCTGGTCTTGCCGTGGTCGACGTGGCCCATCACGGTGACGACCGGGGGACGGAGAGTGCCTTCGACGGCGTCCTCCGCTTCGATGCCCTGAGCTGCGACGAGCGCGTCCTCTTCGCTGACCACCGCGTCGGACACTTCCCAGCCGAACTCGCTGGCGACGATCTTGGCCGTGTCGGCGTCGAGCGTGCTGTTGATGTTCACGCCCGTCATGCCGAGGCCGCGCCCAGGCTTCATCAACACCTCGGTGGCCTTGATGCCCATGCGACCCGCGAGCATCTGCAGGTTCACCGAGCCCTCGATCTTCACGACCTTCTTGTGGGCCGAGCGCTCCTGGGTCACGACTTGACCCGTGCCCTTGGGCTTGGCGAACTGCCCGATGCCGCGGCCGCGCATCTGGCCCGGTCGCCCACCCGTGGGGCCGCGCCCCGGTCCACCCATGCCCGGACCCGATCGCTGTCCGCGCGCACCGGGCCGGCGCCAGCCTTGGCGTCGTACTGCACTCGACGCGGGGTCCTGGCTGATTGCGCAGCGGCATGGTGACGCCCGGACGACCTTCCCAGACCTCGATGCCCGTCTTGGGCGGGCTCGAGGGACGCGGCGTGGGTGCCGCAGCCGGAGGCGGTGGCGCAGGCGCAGGCGCAGGCGCAGCCTCGACCGGCGCGGAAGGCGGAGGAGACGGCGGCGCGGACAGGCGGCGGCGGCTCCATGGCGGGCGGTGGCGCAGCGAGCGCTTCCGGGGCCGAGGCGAGCGTGACCGACGGTGGCGACGGCTCCGACGGCGTCATACACCGGCGGAGGCGGCACCTCTTCGACGACGACGGGCGGAGGCGGCTCCATGGCGGGCAGCGGCGGTTCGTGACGAGGCGCGCTCGGCAAGGGAGAGCGCCACCGCGACGGGCAGATCGAAGAGCCGCGTCGGCAGCCCGCGGGCTGGACGCTGCCGCGGGGCGGAGCGCAGGGAGACCTCGCTCAGCACGAGGGCTCGCTTTCATCCGGTCACTCGGCGGGCCACCGGCCGGCTTCGCAGCCGCACGACGTTTGACCACGGTGGGTCGGATGCGCTCCTCCGCGGCCTTGGGTGCCGCCTGCTTCTCGGATGTCGCTTGACGCGCTCGACGGCGTCAGGCCCACCCGCACTCTGGTTGCGCACATCGGCGACCCCAATCGACTGGAGCAAAGCCACCAGGGCCTTGTTCTCCATGCCCAGGTCGCGGGCGATCTCGTAGACACGCATCTTGGTCATTCCTCGTGGAGGAAATACACCGACTTCCGCGCTCGCGCTCGGCGAGCTGGGAAGCCCAGTCAATCGACTTTTCCAGAGCCTCGGCGATGCCGGCGTCGAGCACCGCCACGACTCCCGTTTCGTTGCGGCGCGTGATGGCGCCGAGCTCGTCTTTGGTCGCGAAGGCGCGGGCCGGCGCCGGATCCTGTTCCACCTCGCTCGAGCCAGCGGCGGCTCGGGCGTCTCGACCACGACCACGAGCCTGGCCTGGCCGAGCGCGAGGGGCGTCTTTCACTTCGCTCGCGCCCACGGCGAGCTTGCGAGCGGCCAACGCCGCGCCGAGGAGGCCGCGGCTCCGTCGTACGAGCCCGCTCACGAGCAGCGCCGCCAGCGTCTCGGGACGGGCGGTCACCGGCGCGCGGAAGCTCTTGGCGAAGCCCTTGCGGCAGGCGTCGCGCAAACACTCGGGTCGCGGATGCACCCAAGCTCCACGGCCAGCGTTCTTGTTGAGCTCGGGTTGCACCGAACCGTCCGGTCCGAGAGCACGAAGCGCACGAGCTCGCCCGGACTGCCCAGCGCGTGGCAACCGACACGTCCGCTCCGATCGTTTCGGCTGCGGCGATTCGGCGTAGTCATGGGGTGCATCGGGCTTCGTCGTTCACTCCTCGGTCGCCGCGACGGGCGCCGCTTCCACTGGTTGGGCCTCGGCTTGTTGGGCCTCGGCGGCGAACTTGGCGCGCGCAAGCTCGATCTCCTTGGCTTCCGAATCCAAGTGCTGCGCACCCTGCTGGATCAGGCGCGCCTTCTTGATGCCGAGCCCGGTGCGGATCGCCAGGCGGTCCGCGTCTTCGCGCGCGAGCTCCGAGACCGTCTTGTAGCCCGCTTCCTCGGCCGACTGCCGTCCTCGAGCCGACTCCGCGCACGAACCCTGAGCTTCTCTTTCTCGGTGAGCGGCTCGGCGCAGGGAGGCACTCTGCTCGATCCGCTCGCGCCGCGTCCGTTCCATGCTGGACTCGGCGCGGTCCTTGAGCGACTGCGCGGCTTCGGGCGTCCCCACGCCTTGGATGGAGACCAGCTCGGCCACGTCGGCCTCGGCGATCTCCTCGAGAGCGCGGAAACCGAGCCGATACATGGCACGCGCCAGTTCTTCGTCGACTCCGTCGATTTCTCGCAGAGCCTGCAGCGCCTCTTCCTCCATCTGCTTGAACTTGCTCTCGCTGATGATGTCGAGCTTCCAGCCCGTGAGCTGCGACGCGAGGCGCACGTTTTGCCCCTTGCGGCCGATGGCGAGCGACAGCTTCTCGTCCGGGACGACGAGCTCCATGCGGTGGTCCGCCTCGTCGACGATGACCTTGTTCACCTCGGCGGGCTGGATGGCGTTGATGATGTAGCGCGCCGGGTCCTTGTCGTAGGGCACGATGTCGATCTTTTCGCCGCGGAGCTCCTGCACCACGGCCTGCACGCGCGAGCCCTTGATGCCCACGCACGCGCCCACCGGATCCACGTCCGAATCCCGGGTCGTGACCGCGATCTTGCTGCGGCTGCCGGGCTCGCGGGCCACTCCCACGATCTTGACGATGCCCTCGTAGATCTCCGGCACCTCGGCCTCGAACAGCTTGTCGACCAGGGGCGGCGCCGAGCGGCTCAGGATGATCATCGGACCGCGCGCTTCGCGGTCGATGTCTTTCACGAACGCCACGATGCGATCGCCGGGGCGATAGGTCTCGCGCGGGGTCTGCTCGCGGGCCGGCAAGATGCCCTCGGTGCGCCCGAGGTCGACCACGATGTTGTGGCCCTTCTCGAAGCGCCGAACGATGCCGCGGATCAGCTGGCCCTGCCGATCCTTGTACTCGTTGTAGATGATGTCGCGCTCGGCGTCCCGCACGCGCTGGAGCAGCACCTGCTTGGCCGTCTGCGCCGCGATGCGGCCGAACGCGCTCCGCGCCTGCTTCATGTCGAGCACGGCGCCGAACTCCTTGTCCTGCTGGCGCGCCTTCTCCGCGTCGCGTGGGTGCCAGAACACCTGGAAGCCGAGCTCCTCGCCGATCTCGGCCTCGAGACCGTGCCGGCGCGCGACGTCGAGAGCGATCTCGCGCTCGGGGTCGGCCACGGCCTCGACGACCGTCATGTACTGGAACAGGTCGATGTGGCCCGAGTCCTCGTTGAACCGCGCCTCGAGCTCACGCGTGGGTCCGAAAGCGGCCTGTGCGGCCTTCAGGATGGCTGCCTCCATCGTCTCGATGAGGATCTGCTTGTCGATGCCCTTCTCTTGGGCGACTTGCTCGACGATTCCTCCGAGGTCGACGTCGAATCCCGCTGAATGCGCTGCCATGTGCTTGTCTCCACTGAAACGGTCGGGCCTAACGCCCGTGGCCGGATGCCCGCCGCGCGGGCCCTTTTCCTTTTGGTTTGCCCGGACGGGCGCCCTTCTCCCAGGTGAACGTCAGGCGCCCACTCTCGATCTGAGTCGGTTCGATGCCGACGAGGCCCTTGTCGGTCTCGACTTGGACGCGGCCCGCTTCGTCGAGGCCGTGCAAGGTGCCGCTCACCACGCGCTGGCCGTCGAGGGCCTGGGTCAGCTTGAGCTTGGCGCCCTGACCGGCAAAGCGACGATAGTCGTCCACCGAATACAGCGCGCGGTCGAGCCCGGGCGACCCCACCTCGAGCCGATAGGCCCGTGGCATCACGTCGGCCACGTCGAGCGCGTGGCTCAGGTCCCGCGAAACGTCGGTGCACAGGTCGATGGTGATCCCCTCGCCGGGGACGCGGGAGCCGGGCCGTTCGATGGTGAGCTCGAGCAGCCAGCCACCGCGGTCGGTGCGCCAGACGAGCTCGACCCCCTCGACGCGGTGCGCACGCAGGACAGGCTCCACCACCGCGACGACGCGGTCGCGGTCGAGTCCTGGCAGGCGTTCGTGAGCTATCGAGGTCATCTCTGGTCTTCGGCGGAGTCGGGGGCAGGCCACGGCCGTACCCCGCGCTCGGGAGAATCCATTTGTGGCCGGGAAAGCGGGACCCGAGCCAAAAAAAAACGGACCCTGGTAGGGGGTCCGTGAGGATCCACCCGAGTTGTCGGCGGGCTATTTACCCGAGGGGACCGGCCAGCGCAAGCTACGCCGAAAGCCTTCGATATTCCTGGGGTTACGCTAGCCGTTTTGCGCCGATTCGGGCACTTTGGGCTTCCGCCGCTGGCGGAGCTTTCGGGGTGGCAAGAGCTCCTCTTCGCTCGAGAGCTTCTTCGCCATGAAGATCATGGCGTCGAGCTTGTAGAAGTGGCGCACACGGTAGAACTTGAGAGCAAGCTCGTTGTTCTCTGCGACCTCGAGCACGAGGTGCGTGCATCCGCGCACCTTGGCCAGGTGCTCGAGCTGCTCGAGCGCGAAGCTGCCGACACCGTGGCCTTGGTAGTCCGGGTGGACGGCCAGCTCCTCGACGAACATCGGGCGCATGTCCCGCTTCTCGAAGTAGCGGCTGTTCACCCAGCTGTCCTTCATTACCTCGAACGCACACTCCGAGTAGGCGACGATCTGGGAACCCTTCCCGCTTCCCACCTCGAACACCAGCTGCTCGATGCCTTCTTCCTCGTAGACCTCTTCGAACTGGTTCCGGGTTCGCGGCCTTTGGTACTCGACGGTCTCGCGATTCACGTCGCGGAACACGAGCTTCAAGAACTCCCACACCTTCCGAATGTCGCGACGATGCATGCGCCGCACGCGAATGACGGGAGCGGGAGCATCCGGCTCGGCCGGGACGGGCGCTTTGGGGTTTCGCCGAGCCATGGCTCACGCGAGGTTCGGCAGGGTGACCAGGTCGACGTGCAAGACTTCGTCGCTGAAGGCCATCATCTCGGCCAAGCAACCCTCGCTCGGGCGCGTGTCGGTGCGGATCTTGGCGCAGCCCGCGCGCCCCCCTTCGAACACGGTGTTCTCCAGCTCCTGGATGTTGATGGCGTGCCGTTTCAGAACCCCGAGCACGTTGGCGAGCGCGCCCACCTTGTCCAAAAAGCGCACGACGAGCACGTAGCGGCCGCGGGTGCTGGCGGCGATGTTCACCACGTTGGGCACCTCGCCCTTCACCAGGAAGCTGCGCAAGATGCGCACGGTTTCGGCCGCGATGGCCACCTGGCCCTCGTCGGTCGAAGCGCCGATGTGCGGGGTCGCGTACACGAGCCCGGCGTGCAGAATCGGAGCGTCGTAGTCCCCGACGCGCGTGTCGGGCTCGTTGGGCAGTACGTCGAGACCCACGCGCAGGTCCTTCAGTGGAGCGAGCTCCGTGAGCGCTGGCCAGTCGACGAGGCCGGCGTCGGCCGTGTTGATCAGCATGCCGCCGGTGGGCAGAGCTTCGATCACCTGGCGCGAGATGATGCCGCGCGTACGCTCGGTGAGCTCGAGGTGCACGCTCAAGATCTCCGAGCGCTTGGCGAGCTCGAGGACGTTCGGTGCCCAGCCGATGCCGAGCTCGGCGGCCCGCGAAGGAACCAGCGAGCGGCTCCAGGCGTGCACGTCGAGACCGTAGGCCTGAGCGAGCCGCGCCACGGCGCGCCCGACGTGACCGAAACCGACGATACCGAGGCTGCGACCGCGCAGTCCTCTGGCCTTGGCGAACTCCTGCTTGTCCCACTTGCCGGCGCGCAGGCTGCCGACGGCGTCGGGCACGCGCCGGTCGAGACAGCCCATCAGGGTGAGGGTGAGCTCGGCGACCCCGGAGGAGTTCTTGCCCGGGCAATTGGCCACGTAGATGCCGCGCTCGCTCGCGGTCTTCACGTCGATGTTCCGTACGCCTGCGCCCGCGCGGATGATCAGGTTCAGCGCGACGCCCGCTTTCATGGCGTCGGCGCGCACCTCGGTCCCGCGGACCACCAGCACGTTCACGTCCTTCACGGCGGCGGGCAGCGCATCGGCCGTGATCTCCGGCTGGTACACCACTTCGACGCCCAGGGTCCGCATCTCGTCGAGCGCCGCCGGGCTGAGCTTGTCGGCCACCAGGACTTTCATGAGGGCGATGCTTTTATCACGAGCGCGCGCGGAACAGGAGCCCGAGGGTGTCTTTGCCGCGCGGCCCCGGAACGGAAGCGCCCGCCGAGCGCGCTCTCGAGCGCGATCACGTGGGGGCTCGGGCGCTTTCGTCCCGCGTACCGATCGCGAAGCGCTGCCCGTCGAGCTCGATGAAAACCTCGCCTTCTCGGCCTTCGACCAAGAGCGGCAGGAGCTGCGTCTGGGCTTCCGGCATGCAGCGAGCCTCGAAGCGCCCAGCCTTCACCCGGACGTAGACGGCATCGCCCCGCCCCACCGACAGCGTGCTGGGGTCGAGCGCCTCTTCGCTCCCATCGGACAAGACGAGCACGGCACCGCCATCGTCGACGCGCACCGCGCGCACGAAGAACGGAGCGTCTTCGACACGGAGGTAGGTCCAGTCGTAGCCGTTGGTCAGGATGAACCGGCCGTCGTCGGGGTGACGCGCGATCCAGGTGGCGAACGCCTGCGCCATCCCGGGATGTTCGATCCTGGCGCCGTCGTGCCAAAAGCGCCCCTCCGCATCCAAGACGATGCTGCTCTCGCGCGAGCGCCCTTCGGGCGCTGGGAAGCGGAAGAAGTCGGGGTGGTCGCCGGGTTTCACTGTCCCTGCTGGAGCTCGGTCACCTTGCCGGCGTCGACGAGCCCGCGCTGCTCGGTGCTGAGCGCCGCATCCGGCCAGCGCACCTCGACGGCTGCCGCGGTGCAGTCGCCGACACCGAAGTGCAGGGTGAGGTCGTTCTGCAGCCCGAAATGACCGTAGCCGCCGCCGACTTCGCGCACGATCTTGGTGCCGCCCGCGTTCAGCGTGACCCGCGCGCCGATGGCGCTCGCATTGCTCCCGGCCTTGCCGGCCAGCCGCAGCTCGACGTAATTGCCTTTCTTGGCGGCGTCGTTTTCGTAGAAGTGGATCTCGTTGGTCTTGTAGATCTTGCCGCAGTCGCGCGCCGTGCCCGATCCGACGACGACGTCGAGATCGCCGTCGCGATCGAAATCCGCGACGGCGAGCCCGCTGGCGCAAGGGTGATGCAGACCGAAGGCCTCTCCCTTCTCTTCGAAGGTGCCGTCGGCCTTCTGGTGGAACACCCAGAGGTACTGGTCCGCGTAGTCGCTGGAAGCCACGAGGATGTCGCTCCGCCCGTCGTTGTCGAGGTCCTCGGCGGCGGCCATGAGCCCGCCCTCGTTCCAGCCGCTCGTGGGGTGAGGCCAGTCGAGTCCCTGCGCGGTGCGATCGACTCGTGAGTACTTCACGGCGCCGCCGCTCACGCTGCCGACCAGGAGCGTGCTGGGATCCGAGGACTTGCCCGCCCAGAAGTGGCGGATCTCCGCGTTGAAGAGATCCATCACGCCGTCGCCGGTCACGTCGGCGCAGACGGTGGAAAATGTATTGCCGTTGTTGCGCCACGGCATGGCGTCGTAGCTGCTCCAGCCCGTGCTCGCGCAGTCGATGATGGGCGGATTGGCCGGGCAGAAGTGATCGTCGCCGTGGCAGTAACGGCACAGGAACATCGGTTATCGCCGGTGTCGACCAGCTCGTCGCCGGCGAACCCGCTCGCCTTCCCTTGCTCGACGAACTTGCCGCTGCCGTCGTTGACGTAGAGCTGATTCCACTGGCGTCCGTAGGCGCTCACCAAGAGGTCGACGTCGCCGTCGCCATCCACGTCGCACGAGCTCGCGCTACGGGCGCGCGGGCGTGCCTGCGCTCGGCCTCGAAGCCGTAGTCGTCGTCGACAGGCCGGCCGTATCCGCTTGTCGATCTGCTGAAGGTCCTGCTCGCCCGCACCGAGCAGGAGCCGAGCTTGGGTGGCCGACGTAGGAAGCGCCGTAGTTTTCGTACCAGCCGACCACGAAGAGATCGATCTTCCCGTCCCGGTTCACGTCGCCGAAGGTGGCGCCGCTGACCGGCAAGGCAGTGGAGGCGAACGGTTCGAGCTTGGGGCCCAGGCTGAAGTGCCCTTTGCCGTCGTTCAACAGGATCTCGCTCCGGTCGAGGTCATCAAGGCCGGCGTCGCTGCCACCTTCTTGGTGTCGGTGTACGTGCCGCTGAACAGGTCGACGTCGCCGTCGTTGTCGACGTCGGCTGCGACCACGAGGTTGGCAGCGCGGAGCTCGTTGGCTCCGTCGCGTGGAGTGCCGTAGCCGCTCGCCACGGTTTCGTCCACGAAGGTCCGCCCGCTGCCCGACCCGGGACGGTTCATGTTGGCCGTGGATGAGCTTAAGTGCCTCTGCGAGCGGATCCCCGCGTGTTGGTGCTGCTGATGGCGTGCACGACGAGATCGGGATAGCCGTCGGCGTCGAGATCTTGGGCGATGATGCGGTTGCCATCGAGATGCCGGTGAGCCCCCAGCGCATCCGTCTTCTTCTGAAATGCCGGCGACCCGCTCACGGCGTGCGCACGCGGCGCGGCGCAGCCCGCGTCGGAGCCAGCGCTGCCGCCGCTGCCGGTGGCGCCGCCCGTTCCGGCCGATCCGCCGCTCGAGTCGTCCGAGCCACAGCGAAGGCCAGCCCGCCGAGGCAGAGAAGTGTGGACGACAGGACCTGGCGTACATGGCACCACCTCGCGCGCCCCGCGCGCCGAACGCGGGTCTATAGCACGGGCGAGTGAGCTCGGGCGCCGCGGGGTCAGTGGGCCGAGCGAGGCGCCGCGGCGCATCAGCCCCGCGTGAGCATGCGGATGGCGCCGCGCCGCGGGATGCCGGAAACGTCGATCACTTCTTGATCGTGGCCTCCCCCTGCGCACGAGAGAATGAACGCCGCCTTGTCCGGACAGGTTCAACTTCTTGGGATCTCGTGCCGCCAGCGTGATCTCGAGATCGCCGATCCAACGGGCCCACGCGGCCTCGCCGAAGACCTGGTCGACCACGGGCATGGCCGCGCGCAGAACCTCGCAGACCGCCGTGTCCTTGCCGAACACCACCAGTTCGAGCAGCCGCTCGGCGTGCTGCACCGCTTCGTTCAAGTTGCCGAGCTTGAAGCGCACCGCGCGCAGCGTTGAGGGACCGCTCGGCGATGACGTTGAGGTCCGAGTTTCCCGCCGGCGTCGTCACGCCACGGCGGCTCACCGGCGGCGGAGTGGAGGGCGCCCGCGAAATCCGCTCGTAGGGCGGAACCGTGGTGGGTGACTCGTTCTTGCGCGAGCCGGCGATGGCCGAGGGCACCGGGGACGAGGGTCCGGTCGCGGGTCGCTTGGAGACCGGGCTCGATGGAATGCGGCGATGCCGGCGTGAAGTGCTCGACCCGATGCTCGGGCGACGGCGCCGGTGGCACGCGCGCCTCTTCGATCAGAAGCGGACGAGGCGGCGAGCCTGGGCGCCGCCCGCTTCCGACCGGGGTCGCAGTGCCGCGTGAAGGCGACGTGCGGGTGTGGGCCGGTCCGGAGCGCGAAGCCAGTTCGCTTCTCCGTGCGGGCTCGGTCATGGCGTAGGCACCGCAGTCTCCCGGCGCAGCGTGGGCCCCGCGCGTTCGCTGGTGCTCGCGGGCGGCACGGTCGCTGCTATCTCGATGCCCGAAATCGCGTCTTCGAGGGCGGCGGCGAACTCGGAGATGTTGGGAAAGCGCTCGTCGGCGCGCTTCTTCAGACCGCGTCGCACCACGCCGTCGAGCGCCGAAGGCACCCAGGGGGCGATTTCGGTCAAGGGGGGCGGATCTTCCGCGATGACCTTCTTCATGATCTCGACCGGATCGTCACCGGGGAACGGCGAACGCCCCGCGAGCATCTCGTAGGTCATGGCGGCGAGAGCGAACTGGTCGACGCGATGATCCACGTCGCGTTCACCACGGGCCTGTTCCGGCGCCATGTACGCCGGAGTACCGATCACCATGTTCTGAGCCGTGAGCCGCGGCCCGCCGCCGCGCACCTTGCTGATGCCGAAGTCGAGGACCTTGGCGAACTCTCTTTGACCGGTGGCCTGGACGAGGAACACGTTTTCGGGCTTCAGGTCCCGATGCACGATGCCCTGCTCGTGCGTGCTCGCCAGCGCCGAAGCCACCTGGGTTGCGACCCGCACCGCAGTCGCGACGGGCAGACGCGCGTCGCGCTCGAGGCGCTCGGCCAAAGTGCTCCCCACCAGGTACTCCATGACCAGGAACGGCTCCCGCTGGTCCGTCTCGTCGACGTCGAAGACCTGCACGATGTGCGGATGGCCGAGCCCGCCCACGACCTCCGCCTCGCGCCGGAAGCGCGCGATGACCTCCGGGTGACGCGCGTATTGGGCGAGCAGCACTTTGATGGCGACGCGGCGCTTCAGGCGAACGTGCTCGCCCTCGTACACGATGCCCATCCCGCCCTCCGCAACTTTGCGGACGACCTGGTAGGTGCCTTTCAGCGTGGTGCCGACGAGCGGATCCCCCGCGGGGGGCGGTCCCGCCTGGACGAGGCCGACGTCGGGCGTCTGCTCGTCACTCACCTGGCCTCCTCCTCCACCATCGACCGACAAGAGGAAAGCACGCTCCCCGTCGGGATCAAGCGGGCCCGCGGTCTCCACTGGCTTTTTCGACCTTGGCGCAGGGCTGCGCCCCCACGGGCTATGCTCCGAATCGGCATGCCCACCGGCCTCGACCGCGTTCCCAGGCTCAGCGTGGAGAACCACGACCGAGACGTGAGCGCCATGCGCTACGTCTACCCGGTGGTCTCCCGCCGAGCTCGCGGCGTGAGCGTGGGCGTGAATCTGAACCCCAACAACGCCTGCAACTGGCGCTGTGTGTACTGCCAGGTACCGAATCTCGCGTACGGGAAAGGACCGCCCATCGACCTCGAGCTCCTCGAGCGCGAGCTCCGGGAGACGCTGGGCGCCATCGTCCACGGAGACTTCCTCGAGCGCTCGGCGCCCGAAGGCGCGCGCCGGCTGAACGACGTGGCGTTCTCGGGCAATGGCGAGCCCACCACTTCGCCACACTTCGCACAGGCCGTGGGCGTCGTGCAGCGTGTCCTGGACGACCTCGGGCTCGCGGAGGTGAAGACCGTGCTCATCACCAATGGCTCGCGCATCGATCGACCCGGCGTGGGCGCCGCGCTCGGCGCGCTCGCGCGGACGCGAGGCGAGGTGTGGTTCAAGCTCGACAGCGCCACCGCGACCGCGCTCGGCGGATCAACGCGTGCAACAGCCCCGTCGCCGCCCAGGTCGAACGGCTGTGCTTGGCGGCGCGCCTGTGTCCGACTTGGGTGCAGACCTGCTGGTTCGCGGCATGGCGTCGAGCCGAGCGCCGAGGAGCGCACGGCGTTCGTCGCGCTGCTCTCCGAAGTCGTCGCCCGCGGCGCGCCGCTCGCCGGCATCCACCTCTACACATTGGCCCGTCCGTCTCTCCAACCCGAAGGCAAACACCTCGCTCCGCTGTCCCGGGCCTGGCTCGAAGCGTTCGCCCAGAGCCTCGAGACCACGGGACTACGCGTGATCGCGAGTGGCTGAAACGCTGGTGCCTGCGTCAGCGCTCCGCAGCGCCTCGTGCACGACGCCAAGGGCCGCGATGCACGCCAGATCCGAGCGGAGCACCCGCGAGCCGAGCCCGATGGCGCGAAAGCCTCGCTCGGCCAAGAGGGCTCGCTCGAAGTCGACCCAGCCACCCTCGGGTCCCACGGCGAGCAGCACCCTGTCGACCGGCCCGAGACCCGCGAGGGCCGCGCTCGCTCTCGGCGCTCCAGGATCGGCGACCACGCGCCGCGGCTCGGGCTCGAGCTCGTCTTCGACCAGCCGTCGAAACGAACGGTGGATGCTCACGCGCGGCAAGAGCGTGTCTTTGGCCTGGCAGAGCCCCGAGACGAGCTGCCGCCGGAGCTCGCCCTCGGCCAATCGATGCGAATCGAAGTAGTAGCGCTCGACCCGCGCAGCGTTGCAGAGCCGGACGCTCGCGACTCCCATGCAGGCGAGCCCCGCGACGAGGCGCGAGAGCACCTTCGGACGCGGCAGCGCGAGCAGGAGATCCACCCGCGGACGTTCCGGCACGGGCGCGCGCTCGAGGCCCTTCGCATCGAGCACGACGCGGTCTCCATGGACCTCGAGCCCGCGGGCCGTGCCGAGCCCGGCGTCCAGGATGCCGGCGGCGAGCTCCTGGCCGGGCACGGCCCGGAGTACGCTCCGCACGTGCTCGGCGCGCGCGTCCGCGAGCACCACACGGCCATCCGGGCCGAGCTCACCGGCTTCGAAGAGGAGGAGGTTCACGCGAGGTTCAGAGCGTTGCTTCGGTCGCCTTGGGCGGAAGCTCCGCCGCCTTCACCGTCACCTTGAAGTCCTTGCCGTTCCAGACGATCTGCTGCACGAAAAGCCCGACCTTCACGTCGGCCTTGGGGCTCCGAAGGTGCGCGACGAAGCTCGCTCGCGCCGCATCCGAATCGGTGAGCAGGAGCGAAGACAGGCCGGCCTTCGCCGCGTCGGTGCCCTCGCCGAGCGCCTGATCTTGCCGTCGACGCGCGAACGGCTCGAAGTTCTGGCCGAGGTCTTCCCAGGTGAGAAGCACGAGCGTGCCGGGCCCACTGAAGAGCTGGAGCTCCTTCAACTCGCGCAGCACGCTCTCTGGTTTGGCTCCGGCGGGAGGCTTGTCCACGAGCCGCGCGAGGCGCGCGGCCGAGAGCATGCGCGCCCAACGGCGGGGGTCGGTGGGCCCGGGCGTGCCCTGCGCACCCGCGATCTTGCTCGAGCCGCAGCGCTTCGTCGACGCGACCGGCGCCCGCCGCGGCAGCCGCCAGCCGCAGCCAACCGAGAGCGTCGTCCTTCGCGAGCTCGGTGATGGTCCGGTATTGCCGATACGCCGGTTCGTACCAGCCGTGACCGAGGTAGATGTCCCCTAGCAAGCGCCGCGAATCGATGCCGTCTGGATCGAACTCGACGATCTCGGAATAGGTACGGCTTCATCGGGCAGCTCCGCTCGAGCCAACACGTCGCCGACGTCGCGCGCGATGCTCGGCGTCATGAAGCCCTGGTCGCGCAAGCGCCGCCCGAGCGCCACGGCCTCGTCCTTCTGGTTGGCTTCCACCAGGAGCTTCACCAGGCGAGCACCGCCGTTGGGATCGTCAGGCGCCTTGAGGCTCGCTTCGCGCACCTTTTCGATGCGCTTGTGCACGTCGTCGATCTCCGAGAGCTCGAGGTCGAGCTTCGCCCAATCCACCTTGCTGCCGAAGAGCGCGCGCTCCACGGCCGCGACCAGGCGCGGATCCACGGCGCGACGCAGAATCAGCTTGGCGAGGAACTTCTGCACCTCCGGTCGACCCGCGAAATGAGAGAGCACGACGGTGGCGGACCCTTCTCCGTCGATTCGCTTCTGGAGCAGATCGAGGAACGTGCGCTCCGCGCGCCAGTCCGCGAGCTCGCAGGCGGAGAGCGCCGCGTCGTAACGCTCCACCAGCTCTTGGGGCTGCTTCGCGTTCTTCAGCCGCTTCTTCCAGAGGAGCACGCGTTGCAGGAGCGGGCGCAGCGCCGCATCGCTGCAGGTCTTGAGGAACGGCTCGGGTGACCATTTCGCACCCACGGTCGGCGGAGCGTTCTTTGCCTCTTGCTTGGCTTGGTTCTCGGTGTCCTTGATCTCCACCGGCGCCGACGGCTTGGGCGCCACCAGCTTGGGCGCCGCCGGGCGCGCCGGGCGCGGGTCGGTACGCGCAGCCCCGGCGGGCCCCTCGTAGGGGGACTTGGCCAGGCTCCCGAGTCCGCCACCGCTTCGGCCACGTGCGAGCGCGCCAGCGCCAGCGGGCGACTTCGCCAGCCCCTGGCCGTCATCCGAGTCCGCAACCGCGGTGGCCGCCGGCGCGGGAGGTGCGGGCATGGGATCCGCGGCTTTCTCCTCCCTCGTGGGCTGATCGGCGCGCGGGCCATAGCCCGGCGCCACGGCCTGCGGCACTGGCTGCGCGACGGCGGCGGGTTTCGCAGGCGGCGCTTCGCTCTCGGAGGGAGCAGCGCCTTCGAGCTTGCTGCAACCGATGGGCAACACGCCCGGCGGCACGATTGCGGCGTGGCGCTCCGCGACCCGCGCCTCCGTCTCGTCGTCCATCTCGAGGAGCGTGAGCCGATTGCCGCGCAGACGGCTCTGCTTCCGCGGGATCCCCATCTGGTAGTACGCAGCTTCGCTCTCGAGCGCGAGGATGCTGGTGAACGGCGTGAGCAGCCCGTATTCGAGACCCAACGCCACGATGCGCCCGCGCTCGGCGTCGGGGCCCTGGGCGCCACCGAGCAACCGCCGGACGTATTCGGCGGCCCAGAGCCGCGGAACGTATTGGGCGATGACGCTGGTTTCCCGCTCCGCCTCGTATTCCTTGTTGAACTCCACCCCGCCGACGCGCCCTCGCACCTTCACGCGCTTGGGAAGATCGTGGTGCGTGCGCGCCAAGACCACCACCTCCTGACCGCGGCTCACCTTGCCGCTGGCGCTGGAAAACGGCTCGTCCAGGCCGGCGCCGAGATCGAGCTCGAGGTCGGTGATGGTCGGCACCTTGAGTTGAGCGGTGAGCTCCAGCGCTCGCGCCGTGGTCTCGTCGGCTTCGTCGACGCGGTACGCGCTGCCGCCGCCGGCACGCGCCAGCTCGGAGAGGAGCGGGTGGTTCGCCTCCGAACCCACGCCGACGGTGAAGAGCCGGGAGCGCGAGGTCCCGAGGGCCCTCCGCAACCGCTCGACGATCTGTTCGCTCGAGAGCTCGCCGCTCGTCGCGACTCCGTCGCCCACGTAGACGACGGCGGGCTGCTCCGCGCCGTGCAGTCGTTGGAGCGACACGTCGAACATGCTCGCGATGTCGGTGGCACCGCCCGCGGGGTGCCCCGCCAAGGACTCGAGCGCCTTGGCGATCTCCGCCTCCGTGGCGCTCGCCAACCCCTCCTTGGGGTAGAGCACGGTCGGCCGCACGTCGAGCGCCACTAGGGCGAAGCGGTCGTCCCCCGAGAGCGCACGCAGCACCGACTCGGCCGTGGCCGTCTTGAGCTGGCGTGACGCCTCGTCACCCGCCGCCGAAGTGTCGACCACCACGACCACGTCGCCACGCTGCTGCTTCACACCCTTCCAGTCGAGATCCGGCGTGTAGCGCACCATGACGTAGTCGGCGCTCTCTCCATCGCCCTTGAAACGCGACACCGCCAGCGGCGGCCTTTGGGTGGGCAGCGTCGCTTCGAGCTGGAAGTCGGCGCGGGGCGTGTATCCGCTGCGGCGCATGGTGACCGCGCGTCCGTTCTGTTCCACGCGCGCGTCCGCCAAGGTGGCGATGCGCATCTTCGCGCCCGACGTCCCGAGGTCCACGCTGAGCGAGAACTCGCCGATGCGCACCGGCTCGCCTTGTCCCATCGGATAGACGTAGGTCAGCTTTCCGTCGTTGGACGGGTTGATCTGGACGTACCGCAGCACGACCCGGCGCGTCGCTCCGGCGCGCACGGGGTAGATGCGCGCTCGATACGAGCGAGCGTCGACCCACTCGAGGATCGCGGGCGAATGACCGCTGACCTTGGCCGTCGCGTACTGCTGTGCCGCCTCTTTCGATTCGGTGAACTCGCCCTCCACCAGGACGCCGTTGGTCTCGAGCGCGAAGCTCGTCACGCTGGCGTTTTCGGGCACCGTGAACCAGTACCAGCCCTCGACGTCGCGCTCGCCGGGATTGAAGAACGTTTGATCGACCTCGGTTTCGCTGAGGCCTTCGCGCACCACCGCCCGGATGTTCTGCTTGCCGATCTCCAAGCGGCGCGCCGGCGTGCCGGGTGGAGCGCCGACGTCCACGCCGTAGATGGTCCCCGCGCCAGCTCCCGGGATGCCGTCGCCGGAAGCGAAGTCGGCCATGCCGCCGGTCCAGTCTTCCCAAAAGGCCAGCGCGCCCACGGCCGGGGCCGCATCGCCCTTCACCAGCGCCTGCTCACCGGCCTTGACCTCCGCGCGCCCGCCTTTGCCCGTCACCGTGGCCATGCCGCGCGCGACGTAGATGCTGGCGTCGCCGCCGTCTCGGCGAATCGAGACGCCGGACTCGGCGGCGGTGACCGAAGTCCCTGCGACCTCGTGCACCATCGGCTTGCGATCGGTGGGCGGGGCGTCCAAGAAGTATTCGCCTCGCGCCAGAACCGTGGTCTCGGCGTGGAGCTCGATGTCGCTGTCGGAGCGCAGGAACAAGCGCGAACCGTCCGGCAGTCGGAGCAGCGCCCGCGCCCCCTTGTCGGTCGACACCTTGGCATCGGCCAAGAGCGGCGTGCCGCTCACTGCGCGCACCGGCCCCTGCCCCACGTCGATGCTGACCTCGCCCGCGGCGAGCTCGAGTCGAGCCTGGATGGGCGACGTCGCCACGGGCGGGGGCTTGCGCAGCGCGATGGCGAGCAGAAGCACCGTGAAGAGCGCGAGACCCACCAGCGCAATGAGGAGCCGGACGAGAGTGCGAGTACGCGACGCTTTCAGGTTGTCGCTCATGATTTCCTCCGCTGCATGGGACCCGTCTTCACGAACGTGGCTTGGCGCAATTGTTCCCCGGTGTGGCGCGAAACTACAAGCCCAAGGTCTCTTGGCGACGGACCAGGGCCATCACCACAAAAAAGGGCGCGCTCGCGTGCAAGCGGCGGGCAAGCACACGAGCGCGCGCGAGTTTGTCCGTCGTCAGAACCCGAAGTCGAGCGCCTTGGTGGCGTTGGTTCGCACCTGTGCGCGTCCTTTCCGGTCGGAGTCGGGGGCCGCACCTGCGGCAGGTGGCGTCGCGAAGCCGTCGTTGGCCTCACCGAGTGCGCTCGACTGCTTTTCGAAGTCCGCGTCGAGCTTCGCTTTGGCCGGCGACGGCGCACGCGCGATGGTGGCGGCGCGCTCTTTCTTCAGCTCGTCGAGACGGGCGCCGAGTTTCCGGCGCGCCTCTTCGCTGCGGCCCGTGGCGAAGAGTTCGTTGGCTTCGGTGAGCGCGGCGGCGGTCTGGCTGCGAAGCATGCGGGTCGACACGAACGGGTCGAGCTCGCTCGCATCCGCCGGGTTCACGGTCAGCAGCGCGCTCAGCTTGCCTTGGCAGTCGCCCTTCTGACCGAGAACGCCGCCGCTCGACAGATCGTCGTAGGTCATGTGCACGTCGGCGATCGGGCGCTCGCCCGCCGCGCCACGCGGCACGCGCACGGAGATCAAGAGCGTCTTCTCTTCGCCCGCGCTGAAGCCGCCGAGCGGCACCACCAGCTTTCGGCCCTCGCGGCGGAACGTGCGATCGAAGACGCGTTCGACCTCGATGCCCGGCATGAGGTCCACGACGACCTCCGCGTTCTTGGCCAAGCTCTTTTGCAGCGTGTCGAGCTCCTGGTCGAACACTCGAGGCAAGTCGGCGGCGTTTTCCACGAAGTGGTGCCTGCCGTTGGATTCGACGGCCAGCGTGTTCATCACGCGCTCGTTGTAGTCGACGTCGACGCCGACGCTGCTGATGCTCGCGCCCATGTTGCGGATGCGCGAGCCGATGGCGCGGAAGCCTTCCACGTCGCGCACGCCGGCCGTGGCCTCGCCGTCCGAGAGCAACAGCACGCGGTCGATCATGCCGCTTCGCTGACCGAAGCTGGGCCATCCCCTCGTCGATGCCACACGAAATGCAGGTGTCGCCTTGCGCCACGATGCTGGCCAGCGCCGCGCTGACGCGATCGCGAGCGAAGGAGTCGATGGTCGTGGGCGGAACCAGAACCTCTGCCGTCTGGTTGTAGGCGACGACGCTGACCACGTCGCCGTCCCGGAGCCGTCGCACCATCCCGCGCGCGCCATCGAGTGCGTTTTGCAGCCGCTTGCCCTTCATGGAGCCGGAGCGGTCGACGACGATGGCCAAGTTGAGCGGCGAGGCCGTGTTGGTGGCGCCAGCGCTGTCGGCGGTGACGTTCACGAGCAACATGGTCTGGTTGTCCTTCTCGCTCGAGAGCTTCGCGTGCCCGACACGCCCCTCCATCATCAAGGTCTTGCCCGTGGTGAACTGCGCACCGGGGTGGCTCGGGGACGTCGGCTGGTTGACGAGCGTGGGATCCTCGGCCCCTACTTCGGTGAGCTCCCCCTCGGGGCGGGGCTTCGTCAGCGACCACACGGTGACGCTGGACAGGCACATGCCCAAGGCGGCGAGGGCGGCGAGGCTCTTGACCTTCATCGGAGCGCTTCCTTTCGTCCTAACGGCGGAGCCCGGCGCCCCTTACAAGGGCCGACTCGAACTTGGTGTACGCGCGAGCGCGGAAAACGATCTCGGGGAGCCCGTCCGCCCCCGGATCCCTCCGTGATTCCCGAACGTTGGCCGGCCCCGGAGCTCAACGTTGCCGCTCTGCGCGAGGCTTTCGACGCCGAGCCGGCGCCGGCGCCCGGCCTTGGGAGAGGTACCCCCGGAGCGTGATCGACTTGCCGAAACACAGGAGCAAGTCGCCGGGCAGGACCTCGCGATCCCCGCGCGGATTGGGGATGGTCAGGCTGCCCCGCTGGATCGACAAGACCTGAACGTCCCGATCGCGGAGGCCGGCGTCTCGCAGCGTACGGTGCGCGAGCTCGGATTCGTGGGTGACGAGCAGCTCGGCGACGCCGTAGCCAGCCTTGAGCGTCAAGCGTTGTCGCAGGTCCACTTCGGGGAAAGCGACTTCTTCCTCGAGGTGTTCGATGATGTGGTCGGCGACGTCGACCCCGGTCGCGTTCTCGATTCCCTCGAGTCCAGGCGATGAATTGACCTCGAGCACCTGGGGCCCGTCGCGAGTCTCGAGCAAGTCCACGCCGGCGACCCGCAGCCCCAAGATCTGGGCAGCGTGGATCGCGGCGCGCTCGTACGCGGGCTCGATGCGCACGGGCTCGGCTCGACCACCGCGGTGGACGTTGGTTCGGAACTCTTCGCCGACGGCGAAGCGCCGCATCGCGGCCACTACCCGACTGCCGACCACCAGCGCTCGGATGTCGCGCCCTGCGCTCTCGCTCACGAACTTCTGGATCAGGACGTTTTGACGCGCGCTGTGCAGCGCCTCGACGATGGCTTGGGCGACCTGGGGCGTCTCGGCCAACATCACCCCGATCCCCTGGGTGCCCTCGAGCAGCTTGATGATGACCGGAGCCCCGCCCACGCGCTCGATGGCCGCGAGCACGCTACCGCGCCTCTGCACGAAGGCGGTGGGCGGCACGCCGAGGTTGTGACGGCTCAAGATCTGGGTCGTCCGGAGCTTGTCGCGCGAGACGCTGATGGCGTGGGAGCTGTTCAGCGTGAAGACCCCCATTTGCTCGAACTGGCGAACCACCGCCGTGCCGTACATGGTGATGGAAGCGCCGATGCGCGGGACCACCGCGTCGTAGCGCCCGAGGGGCTGGTCCCGGAAGAAGAGCAGCGGGCGCCCCTGCTCGACGGCCATGCTGAAGGAGAGGGTGTTCAGGACCTTCACCGAGTGGCCGCGACCGAGGCATGCCTCGCGAAGCCGCCGCGTGCTGTACGCATCGGGGCTCCGCGACAGGATCGCGATCTGGAGGCTCACCTGCCCTCCGGACGCCGGGGCGGCGCGATGCTCTTGGCCTTCTTCGCGCGCGACAAGAGATAGCTCCGCGAAGCGTCCACCAAGAGAGGACGGCGGAGCGCCGAACGTCCGAGCAGCATGCGAAAGATCATCTTCTCGCGGCTCACCAGACTGAGCTCGATCTCCTCGCTGTACGGCCCGATCTCGATGCGTGTCCGCACGAAGATGCGGTTCTCCGTCTGTCCGCTCGAGGCGCGTACTCGGGCGCGACGCACCACGCGGGACTCGACGGTGACCCGCCGGTCGGGTTTCTTCCGGTGCAGGCGCACGTCGAAGCGCACGCGGCCGTGGGGAAGCTCTTGGAGATTTTCGACGTGCAGCGCGCTCGAACGCGCACCGGTGTCGACCTTGGCCTTCAGCCCGCGGATGTTCCACGCTGGGATGTCGACCTGCTCGGCCCAACCGACGACCCGCGCGGCTTGCAGCTCTCGCTCGTCCACGTCCGTTCCCCGCGTCACGACTCTGCCCGAATCGCCGCGCGACATCACGAGGAAACGGGGCGCACGAGGCCGGCGGCACGCTTGGCGCGCTCGCGCGCCGACTCCACGTTCTCCGCTCGCGCGAGGACCACACCCATTCGCCGCTTCGGGAAGGACTCGGGCTTGCCGAACAGTCGGAGCTCCGTGCCGGGCACGGCGAGCGCTTCGTCCACGCCCTCGAAGGCGACGCCCTTGTCCGCGAGGCCGCCGTAGATCACCGCGCTCGCCCCGGGCGCGCGCAGGCTGGTGTCCACCGGGAGCCCCAGGATCGCCCGGGCGTGCAGCGCGAACTCGCTCTGGTGCTGCGAGACCAGAGTCACGAGCCCCGTGTCGTGCGGGCGCGGACTCACTTCCGAGAACCAGACGTCCTCGCCCTGCACGAAGAGCTCCACTCCGAAGATCCCGAAGCCGCCCAGACGATCGGTGATGGTGCGGGCGATTTGTCGAGCTTTTTCCAGTGCCGCGCTCGACATCGGCTGAGGCTGCCAAGACTCGACGTAGTCGCCCCCCACCTGCACGTGTCCGATGGGCTCCGAAAACGCGGTACCCGCCGCGTGGCGTACCGTGAGCAAGGTGATCTCGAAGTCGAACTTCACTTCGCCCTCGACGATGACGCGCGCCTCCTTCACGCGACCTGCCGAGAGCGCGTGTTGCCAAGCCGGGGCGAGCTCGTCGCGAGTCTTCACCTTGCTCTGGCCTTTGCCCGACGAGCTCATCACGGGCTTGACGAAGCAGGGGACGCCCACGCCCCCGTCGACCGCCGCTTCGAGCTCCGCGAGGGAGGAAGCAAAGGCATGCTTCGACGTCGGCAGCCCCGCCTCCACGGCCAGACGCCGAATGCGCTCGCGATTCATGGTCACGTGGGCGGCGCGCGCAGTGGGGATCACCGCCGCCAGACCTTCGGCCTCGATGGCCAGGAGTTCGTCGGTGGCGATGGCCTCGATTTCGGGGACCACCCAGTTCGGACGCTCTTCTTCCACCACCCGTCGGAGCTGCCCACGGTCGGTCATGTCGATGACGTGGGATCGATGCGCGACCTGCATGCCTGGCGCGTTGGCGTAGCGGTCTACCGCTACCACCTCCACGCCGAGTCGTTGGAGCTCGATGACCACTTCTTTGCCGAGCTCCCCCGCCCCGAGAAAGAGCACCTTGGTCGCGGAGGGCGAAAGCGGCGTTCCGATGCGCATGGGACGCCGAGGCTCGCGCACGGCGGGCTGGCGGTCAATGCTCCGACGGAGTCCCGGCTTTCGGCTCGGCACGGCGTCTTCGAAGCCCGTTCGAGCTATGCTCGAGTCGTGAGGGACGACAAGCTCCGGAGCGCCGTGCACTCGGCACCGGTGCGCATGCTCTGGCGCTCCGAGCTCGCGGGCGACGACGGCGTGGGCGGACACGCCTACCTGGTCGTCAGCGAGACCGACGCGACGTTCCTGCACCTCGTGCACTCGCCCCGAACCACACCCGCGATGGTGGTGCTGCTGGCCGAGTGGGAAGCGATGCACCCGGCGGCCGACGAAATCGAGCAGCTGCGGCTCCTGACGACGTGGCGCCCGCCGGGCGAGCTCGATTGGTCTTTCAGCGTCGACGCGGGTCGGCTCGAGACCTTGCTCGAGGGCCGCAGCGTGCACCATGTCCAGCTCGAGGGACCGGAGCAGTCGGAGCTCTTGACGCGGATGCCCGTGGAGTTCTTGCGCGCTCCCGTCGCGACCTGGGTGCGCGCGCAGCTCGGCGAGGTCACGATTCTCCCGAGCTGGAACGCAGCGACGCTCCGCCCGTATTTCCAATCCGCGCGCAGCGGTGAAAGCCTCGCCTTCTCGGGTTGCCGCTACGGCTCGGCGAGCTCGAGCCCAGGGCAGGATCGCACCGCCGCAGTTTGGCTGTCGGAAGATGGAGGGCAGAGCTTCGAAGAGCTGCCGTGGGTGTTGCCGCAGGCCCAGCGTGGCTCGCCGGGGGCGGCGCTCAGCTTTCCGCCGGAGCAAATCGACCGACTCGCGTTCGAGCCCACCGCGGGGGGTCAGGCGCTGCGAGTCGAGTGGGAAGATCCCTGGATCGCCTACGAAGAGGGGTCGGCGTGGACCGCCGAGTGGCAACCCGGCGCGGAGCAATGGGTGCTGAGCGAGCGCGCCGGACTCTGGTCGCTGTGAGAGTGCTCAGTCGTCGCCGTCGTCTTCGTCGGGGTCTTCGCCGGGGCGCGGCCCGCGCTTCGGGGGACTCAGCTTGCCACTCTCGTGGGCCGACCGAAGCTCGTCCAACGTCACCTTGCCGTCCTTGTCGGCGTCCGCGACGCCAATGTGGCTCCAGAGCTCGGTGCCCGCTTCGTCTGCGCTGACCGCTCCGTCGCCGTTCTTGTCGAAGCGTTCGAGCATGCGCCCACCCTTCGGGCCCCTGCCGTGCTTGCCGGCGCCGCCGCGAGGCGGGCGGCCGAGCTCGAGCTTCCCGTCATGGATCGCTCGATCGATCTCGGATTCCGTCACCTTGCCGTTCTTGTCGGCGTCGGCTTCCACGAGGCGCTTCCAACGCCGGTCACCTACCTCGCTCTGGCTGAGTGCGCCGTCGCGATCGGTGTCGAGTCGAGCGAACTGCTCTTTCTTCATCTGCTCGGCGTGGGCCGAGAGCTCGGCTTCACTCAGCTTGCCGTCGGCGTTCGCGTCGGCCTTGCCGAGCCAGCGCGCGAGCCGCGGCGGGAGCTCGGAGAGCTCGAGCACGCCGTCACCGTTCTTGTCGAAGCGCTGCACGAAGCGCTTCGGATCCGGGCCGGCCCGCTGGGCCGTCTGGGTGTCGTTCTTGGCGCTCGCCGCCGGGGCGCTGCTCGATTCGGGGGGCGAGCTGCCCGCGCCCGAGCAGGCCGAGAGGCCGGCGACCAAGGCCAGGGCAGACAAACTGTGGAAAAGCGTGGGAAGGGTCCTCGGGGTCATTGGCCATTGGACGGCGCGCCCGCAAGACGCCCTACGGCTCGCAAGCTCGGGAATGCCGGAACCCGTCCCCGGGTTTCGTCGCCGGGCCGCGTAACTTCCACGCTCGCCCGGTCATGGACTCTTCATGCTGGCGACCTCTCGGCCCGAACCCCTCGCCGTGGAGCACCTCGTCGTCGCCGCGCTGGCGCGGGATCCGAGGGCCGCTCAGCGCCTCTACGACGCGCACTCCGCCCGGCTGCATCGCGTGGCGACTCGCTGGCTCGGCTGTCGCGAGGACGCGAGGGACGCGGTGCAGGAGACCTTCGCACGCGCTTGGGAGCTGCTCCCCACTCTGGAACGTCCGAGCGAGTTCTCGCCGTGGATCCACGGCATCGCGAGGAACGTCTGCCGCGAGACCGCGCGACGGCGCAGACGAAATGCGACTCTTCCCGCCGAAGCTCCCCTGTCCTTCGCCGCCGCTCCGGCATCGACCCCCGACCAGCATCTCGCGGCTCGTCAGGCCGCCGAGGTGGTCGAAGCCGTCCTCTCCGCGCTCCCGTCGAGCCGGCGCGCCGCGTTCGAGCTTCGCACGACGGAGAGCCGCGCCTACGGCGACATCGCGAGAGACCTCGGCTGCTCGGTAGCGAAGGCGAAAGTCGAAGTACACCGCGCCAGGCGCTCCATCGAGCGCGCGTTGCGCGCGGCCGTCGCCCTCGGCGTGGTGACTCTACTGTCGCTCATGTTGGTGGGCGCGCGGCCTCAAACTCTGCCCGAAGACGAGCCGCCAGAGAGCGCAGCCAGCACGAGCCCGGAGGCCCGAGTCGACGCCTCCGACGCCGACTCGAGCGCAGCGATGTGCACGCTACCCGCCGTCTGCGAGGGGCCCGTGCGAGCGCCGCCGCCGAACGAGATCCCGTGGTCCGACGAGCCCGTAACCAAAGCCATCGAAGCGCCATGAGAGAGAGCGGGTCGAGCACCCGAAACGAAAGGACTCTCTCATGACACGTTCAGCTCTTGCCGTGGCTTTGCCCCTGATACTCGCCAGCTGCTCCCAGGGGAACGTTGCTCCCGAACCCACGCCGAGCGCCACGCTCCCCGCCCGCAGCGCGCCGGCCTCGGCTCCCGCCGTCGCTCCCAAGGAGCCGGCCGAGACCGAGGAGAACTGCGCGGACCGTTCGGGGGCGCCCAAGCTCGACACCGTCGATCTCAGCCGCGTGGAGCTGGCGTCGGCCCCGAGCCGAGGCCGCGCCGACGCACCGGTTCGGATCGTGGTGTTCTGCGACTTCGAGTGCCCGTACTGCAAGCGCCTGACCGGCACGCTGGCCGAGCTCGATCGCAGCTATCCGGGCGAGCTCCGCTTCGTGTTCAAGCAGCTGCCCTTGCCCATGCACGAGAACGCTCGAACTCTCGCCAAAGCCTCCCTCGCGGCCGCCGACCAGGGGAAGTTCTGGGAGCTCCACGACGAGCTCCTCTCCGAACAGCCCGTCGCCCCCGACTCGCTCGGGTCGCTGGCGGAGAAGGTCGGGCTGAACGGGCGGCTGTTCCAAGCCGCGCTGGCGAGCCCCGAGCTCGAGCGACGCCTCGACCGGGAGCTCGCCGACGCTTCCGCCATCGGCGTGCGCGGGACACCCACGCTGATCGTCAACGGCCGGAAGATCACCGGCGCGCAACCGCTCGGTACGTTCCGGCAAGTGATCGACGAGGAGCTCGGGCGCTGAATCAACGACCACCAATCGGCGACGAATCAGCAATGGAGCGATTTCGATCACTTGCGAGATCGCGAGCCCGAAACCCGTTCGGGAACGCCTGCCAAGCCGGCTCGTCGGCGATCCTGTGTCGCCGATGATGGAACGGCGATTCAGGCGTCGCCATCCTCCGCCGCCGGTGCCTGCTTTCTCACCACGCCCACCGACGTCAGGAAGTCCCAAGGCACGATGCTGCCGATCAACACGAACAGCGCGTCGAACTCGTGCCTCTGGCGAGCCCCGGCCCGAGCGAGCTCGACTTCGCTCGCGTCGACGCGCGTGACTTCCGTTTCGAAACGGAGATCGATACGGCCCTCGGCAACCAGCCGTTTCACCTCTTCGATGTTGCGGAGCTTGCCGCGGAGGAAGTCGGAGCCGCGATGGACGATGGTCACGCGGCACTCGGGTTGGTGCGCGAGTGCGATGGCGGTCTCCATGGCCGTGTCACCGAGGCCCACGATCACCACGCGCTTGCCGGCCAGTGCGCGTGCATCGACCAGCGCGTAGTGGACGCGGGCCTCGGCGTCGGCGTGGATCGGGACAGCGAGCTTCCGCGGCGTTCCGCGCCGCCCGCTGCAGAGCAGGACGTGACGAGCCCGGTGGCGTTCGACGTCGCCTTGCTCGTCCACGGCGCTCACCGCGAAACCCTCGCCTTCTTTGGAGATGGCGGTCACCCGCCGGCCCTCGTGGATGTCGAGCTCCGCGCGTCTCACGATGCGGAGCCACTTCGAGAGCAGCTCCTCCTTGGTCGACTCCTCGAGCCAGAGCTCCCCCGTGAGCGGCATTCCGAGCGGCGGATCGAACACGAGCTTGCCGCGCGGGAAACTCTTGATGCTGGAGGCCACGCTCGACTGCTCGAGCACCACGGCGTCGAGCTTCTGCTGCTTCGCTTCGAGCGCAGCGCTGATGCCGGCGGGACCTGCACCCACGATGACGAGGTCACGCAGGCCCTTCTGGCGCTTGCCTCGCTCGGCGATCTCGCGCACCGCGTGGGATCCCTGGTTGATCGCGTTCTTGATCAAGGGCAGCCCGGTCAGGTCCCCCGCGAGAAAGAGTCCGGGCACGTCCACCGACTCCAGCGTGGGGTGCACCTCGGGCCGGTCGTCCACGGCCCGAGCCGCGTCCACCACCGGGATCCGTTCGGGCAGCGTTGCTCGCAGAGCGTGAGACCGCAGCAGTCTTCTGGACGCGCCACCACGGCGACGAAGCGCCGAATTTCCAGCACGTCGTACGGGCACGCGTCGACACACGCGTAGCACCCGAGGCAGGTGCTGGCGTCGACGCGCGGCAAGCGTCGCACGGTCGGCGGCGCCACGACGACGGCGGCGCGACGCGCGTGCTCTTCGGCCCGCGCGCGGCGAGCGACGAGTCCGCGACGGCCTCCCCAGATGGCCAGCCCGAGGGCGAGGGAGAGGGCGACCCAGCCGGACTCGGGCAGCGCCGCACCGAGTGGGCGCCGCGGCGAGAGGGCCGCCACGCTGCGCGCCGCCTCCCAGGCCGCGTCGCGCTCGGTGGTCGCGCCCGGCGCGACCTTGGCTCCGCTGCCAGCTCGACCGGTGACGGCGCGGTGCTCGTCGAAGCAGACGCTCGCACGGTCGAGGCCCGTCTGGCCTTCGATCAGGCAATCCCGGATGGGGTCTTCCGGGCTCGTCAAGTCGTGGCAGCGCGCGCACACCCGAGCGGGGACGAGGGGAACGCTGACGGTCTTCGCCGGGCGGTAGCTGGTTTGGACGCCGGAGAGCCGCGTCTCGTAGCCGGTGCCGTAGCGGATCACCTCGCCGTCGGGCGTGAAGGCCACTCCTTCGTCTGCGCGGTGGATGGCGTGACAGGTGATGCAGCCGAGCTCGCCCTTTTTGCGGAGCGCCTGATGACCCGCGCGTTCCGACGGCAGCCCGCCGTGACAGGTCTTGCAGGCCTCGCGCGCTGGAACGTCACGCGCATGGCACTTGTCGCAGCCGAGACCCGCGCGCGCATGGGGTCGCGCTTGAGGCCCGGGGGAGCGAAGACCCGCGAAGCCGAAGCGCGCCACGACCCACACGAGCACCAGCGCCGCAGCCACGGCCGCACCCCACGCCAACCCGCGGAAGCGCGTCACGTCGCTGGTCTCGAGGGCGCGCCCGGCGGCACGGCGCCGGCCGGCTTCGGGGCCCATGCGAGTTTCGACGAGGGGCGGGAGCTCGGCCATCACCACCTCGTCATCTGGAAAGCGTGCAGGAGGACCAGCACGAGGAGTGCGACCGTGCCCACGACGTGGAGCGGCACGACCGCGCGGAGCGCGAAAGTGAGCGCGCGGCGGGCGGGCAGCGCGCGCAGCTCGACCACCACGCGCACGAGCGCATCGAGCCCGTCGAGCTTGCCGGCGCCGCGACCCTCGAGGACACGATCGACCCGGGCGCGGAGCTCCTTTCGCTCCTCCGCCAGCGAACGCCCCGAGAGCGTGAGCGCGAGGGGCCCGCTCGTGGCGCGGGCGTAGGGCACGAGCAAACGCTCCGCGATGCTCTTGACGAGGTCGCTCGTACCGCTCGTCGCGCGGTGCAGCCGATCGAAGAGTAGCTCGCGTTCGAGCGCGAGATCTTCTGGGAGCGCGCCTTTGGGTTCGAGACGCGAAAGGACCGGGGGAAGGACGCGGTAGGCGAGCGCCCCGAGCGCCCCGAGCCCCGCGCTGACCCAGAACACCAGAGTGAGCGCGGCAGTGACGCCGTGGCCGACGCGACCGCCGCTGTGGAGCGCGACCAGCGCGAGCACGAGCAGCCCGACGGCCACGTGGACGCGATAGTGGGGTGCGAGCGCCGAGCGCGGAGTCGGTTCACTCGGGCTCGGCGTGGCGAGTCGACCGCGGGGTCGCTCGGCGCGGCGCCGGAGGAAGCGGTGACCGAAGCGCTTCGGCACCACGTAGAGCCCAAGCGCCACGCACGAAACGAGCGCCAGGATGCCGGCTGCGTACGCGAGACCTCGCCCCGGCACGAGCGCGTCGCGAGCGTGCCAGAGGATGCCGGCGGGCGTCAGACCGAGGCAGAGCGCGAGCGCAACCTGGGGCAGGGCCTCGACGAGGCTCGCACGTCGACTGGGACGCTCCCCGACTCCCGGTTCACCGCCGAAGAGCGCACGGACTTCGGCGAAATCGCGCTGGGGATCCAGACGCAAGATGGCCTCGGTGGGGCACGCACTCACGCACGCCGGTTGCGCGAGCTCTTTGCACAGATCGCACTTCACCGCGACGTCGACCGAGCCCGCGCCCTCGCTCCTCGGGGCCATGCGGATGTTGTCCCAAGGGCAAGCCTTGGCGCAGGCGCCGCAGCCCGTGCAGAGCGCCTCGCGGATGAAGACGTCGCCTTCCGGATCGCGGCCGATGGCGCCGGTGGGGCAATCGATCATGCACGCCGGGTTGTGGCAGTGCTGGCACGAACTCGGCAAGAGCAGGCTCTTCGCGCCGTCGTTCACCACCGCGAGCTCGGTCACGATCTTGTCGCCTCGTCGCACCAGGCGTGCAACGCCCGCGTGGGTCTCGGCGCAGGTCCAAGCGCAGTGCCCGCAGCGCACGCAGCGGTCCTGATCGATGGCGAGGAGCGAGCGCGCCATCTGCATGCGGTAGAGATCGTGGAACACGTGCTCGGTGCTGCGCACGGCGCCCCGTGCCACCTCGGCCTGCAGCTCCTGCCGCTCGCTCTCGACGCGTCGGATGCGCTCGAGGACGCGCGGATTGCGGTCCACCAGGCTGCGGAGCAGCGCGCGCGGAACGCTGAGCAGCTGGCAGTCGCCGAGCGCCACCGCGTGAACACCTCGGCGCCTCCCGGCGAGCGCCTCCTCGTCCCCGAACAGGTCACCTCGCGTGACGTACGCGCGCACCTGGACTCGTCCCTCGTGTTCCGTCTGGAGCTGTACCAGCCCGCTCACCACGAGGTACGCGAGGTCGGCGGGATCGCCGAGCTTGTAGAGCCGCGCGCGGCGCGGGGTGAGCGCCAGCGCACGCCGTCGAGCAGAAGCTCGAAGTCGTCCCGGGGCAGGTCCCGCGCGAACGCCAAGGTCCCGAGCACGTCCCGCGAAGCCGCCCGCCGGAGCGATCGTTCCTCGCGCTCCAGCAGCTCGCCGCCGCCGGCCTTGGCCAGCGAGCGCTTCAACACGCCCATGGGGATCTCGGCGAGCTCGGAGTCTTCCAGGGCCACCGCGCGCGCGGCGCGGAGCGCTCCGGGTAAGGCCGCCTCTTCCCCCAGCGTGTCCAGCGACCGCGCCTCGCGCAGCTCGCTCTCGAGCTCGTCGCCACGGCGCACGGCCGTCAGGCGCACGCGCCCTTTGTGCACCACGAAGAAGGCGTCGCTCGGATCCCCCGGCGCGTACAGCGTCGCGCCGGCCTCGATCCGCCGGAAGTGCCCGGCACGCACCACCTCCTTCTGGCCGCGCTCGTCCAGGCCGCGTAGGGCCGGAGCATCGAAGAGCGAACGCGGCCACTCCGACATCTTTCACCGCACCGAAGCGCTGAGGCTCGCCATCTCGACGATGGTGTTGCGCGCGATCGCCGAAGGCTCGATGAGCGGCCCGCTCGGACGCTTCCCGGCCCGGGCCATGCGCGCCTCGTAGTCGATGAAAGCGCGCAAGAGGTAGGGCGGAAACGGACGGAACAAGAGCTCGGCCTCCACCGCGAACGGCGGCGTGAAGTTCCCCTGATCGAGCTCGTACACGTACCGGACTGGCACCCCGGGAGGCAGCGAGCGCGTATCGATGATGGCGTCCGGACCGCGCACCGCGCCGCGCGTGGCGTCCAGCGCGCCGATGGGGAAATACGTCTCGAGCAGCGCTTCGTCTCCCGAGAGGTTGCTCTGGCATTCGCCGGTGTCGGGGTCGTAGTTCCCGTCCGCGAAGCGATCGGCGCGGGCGCGCTCCTGCCCCGGCAGCGGCTGACAGCGTCCGCTCGCGTCCACGGTGCCGATGCAGACCACGCAGCGCAGAAATCCGTTCTGGAAATTCACGAGTCCGCGCCCACGAAATTGCGTGCCTCCGCGCGCCGGGTTCGGGGTGAAGCGCGACACGTCGGGGCCATCGGCCACGTCGGCGCCGAACAAGCCCAAAGGCCGGCCGGCGCCGTCGCGGAAACCGTCGTCGGTGGTGACGCGGAGGATGAGCTTGTCGCGCAGATCCTCGTCGTCGCGCTCGACGCGCCCCACCTCGTAGACGACCCGCTGGCGTGCATCGGTGACGCGAAGATGTAGCCAGACCTCGCGCTCTTGGCTGAAGCCCGCCGGCACACGATGACCGCCGCCGACGTTCTCGAACACGAACGGGAGCTCCAGGGTGCGCCCGCGGATGCGCTCCCCCTCGAGCGAGAGCTTGACGCTCGCCGCGAGCAGCATGCGGCGGCGGCGCTCGGCTCCGAGGGGGATCCCCAGGTGATCGACGCTCGACTCGGCCTCGAGCTCCCGGGAGAACTCCGCCGCGAGTGGCACGTCCACTCCGCTGAAGTAGTGGGGCATGGCCTTCTCCGCCCGCGCCGACGAGGTCGCGACGCGCGCCAGCGGATAGCTGCCCGGCTCCTTCGGTACGAGCTCCGTGCCGCTCGGGCAACCGCCGCCGCCCGGCGCGCCGGGCTTCGTGACGCAGACGCCGGGGAACAGGGACATGTGACACTCCTGACAGGTCGCGGGCGTGCGTCCGGCGCGCGCCTCGCGCGCTGCCCAGTCTTCCCACTCGCTGTACGCGTTGCGGAGGCGCTTGAAGTGTTCGCCCTTGCGAGCTCCGATCACGTCGGTCCCGAACAGACGCACGTCGTGGCAGGCACCGCAGAACTGGCTCGTTCGCAAGTACGTGGAGGAGAGCTTCGTGGGCCTCGCGTGAGCGCCCCCGGCGACGCGCTCTCCGGCCGACACCGCGCTCGCGAGCAGTTCCGCGGGATCGAGCTCGTAGCCGCTGTTCGAGATGCCGAAGAAGCCGCGCGCGTCTTCGGGCCGCATGGAAAACCTCTGACCGGTGCGCGTGCTCGTCCAGAAGGGATTGCCCTGATAACCGCCGCGACCCGGACGGACGGGCCCGTGGACTTGGTGACAGAAGCCACACGAAATCCCTTCCATGGCGCGTTCGCCGAGCAGATCGCGCAGCGGCGCGCGCGCGCGCGCGTCACTCGAGCGACCGTCCCACGCCGGCAGTGCGCGCTCGAGGTTCTCGGCGGGGGCATGGCAGTTGACGCACCAGAGCTCACCGCCCGAGCCGGTGATCGGTTGACCCGTCTGACGATCCCGGCACTCGCCGGGCCCGCCGGCGCCGCGCAAGATCCCCGCCCCCTGCGGGCAATCGAAGTCCCGCCCCACTTGTTCTTCGATCAGGATTTCGAGAGCTTGGTAGAGCGGGCTCGAGGCCGCGTGGGCCATGACCGAACGGTTCCACTCGCCAGTTTGCCGCGGGTGACAGCTCGCGCAATCCGAGGCCAACGTGGAGTCCGCCGAAAGTGGCTCGCGTCGGAGCTGCTTCGGGGCGGCGGACTTGGGCTTCTCGCTCCCGAGAAACGCCAGGCTCAGGATCGCGAGACCGCCGAGCAGCGGGACGACCGCTCGCTTCGGGAAGCGGCGCGACGCGCGCGGCGCGTTCACTCGTGCCGGTCGCTCGAGGCCCGTCACGACGCCGGCGCCCGCGCGCTCGCCGGCGTCGCGCTCGCGGGGCGCCGCAGGCTCGCCCGGCGCGACGGCGAGGAAGTGCTCGAGACGTTCGGCGATCTCGTCGGCCGAACCCGGTCGCTCGTTCGGATCCGGATCGCACAGGCGCATGCAGAAGCTCTGGAGCCCCGGCGGCAGTGCGGCTGCGCGCGCATCGGGCATCGGGGGAGGTGCGCGGTGTTTGGCCTCTTCGAGCCCGAGCCGGAGTCCGCGCCCGGCGAAGGCATGCTCGCCGGAGAGCGCTCGATACAGGATCAGGCCGAACACGTAGCGGTTCGCGGCGCCATCCCAAGGCCTCCCCTCCGCCTGCTCCGGCGCCATGTAGCGCGGCGACGCGCTGGCCTCTGCGCCGTGGAGCGCGCCCTTCTCGCCGAGCATGGCTCCGACCAGCGCATCCGCGAACAGCGTCACGCTCCCAGCGGAGTCGAGTCCCACCGCCTTGGGCGAGAGCGGGCCAGGAAACAGCGAGCGAGCTTCTGCTTGGGCGAGCGCCTGCGAGAGCGCCAGCGCGACTTCGACCACGCGCCGGGGCTCGCGCGGGGTGTCGAGCCAGTCCGCTAGGTTCTCCTCGCCTTTCGAGCGCAGGAGCCAAACCCCGTCGTCGTCGCGCCCTGCCTCGACGAAGCCACCGATACCCGCGGCGCCGAGCTCGAGCAAACGTTCGGCGATGCGTTCGTCGTCCGCCGCGAGCCGCCACAGCTCGCGCCTCGGGCCGGCGGCGAAGCGGCGAGCCCGCCCCACGTCGCCGAGCGCTTCGCCGGCTCCGGGCGGCGGGGGGCCTCGCTTCACCTCGGCTCCTGCCCCGGGGGCCGAGCGGTGGCCGCCGGCTTGGCGTCGGCGTCGCTCGACTGGGCGCGCACGATGTACGTCACGAGCCCTGCGATCAGGCTGAGCAAGAGCACGATCGTAATGCCGGTGCGCATCGGAATTTCACGGGGCTCCGCCGCGCGCTCGACCAGCGCGATGGTGTCGGCTCGCGCTTTCGGTTCGCGCTTCTCCGCGCGGGGCTCGTCGCCGGCGCCCGACTCGCTGTGCTTCTGCTTCGGGGATCGCTTCTCGGGCTCGCTCTCGGACGCTTCGGTGCGTGGTTCGCTGCTGCTCTCGGCGGGCACGGCGCTGGCGCGTGTCCGCTGGCGAGCTCCGCCGCTGGCCGGCGCGAACGGTTCGAGCTCGTGCAAGACGTCGGCGGCGGAAGCCGGGCGGTCGTCGGGCTTTTTCTCCAGGAGCTCGTACAGCAGTCGCTCGACGCCTTTCGGCAAGGCGCCGCGCACGGCGTCCGGCAGCGGCGGTGGCGCGGCAGTGCACTGGAGATTCAGGAGCTCGCGGGGCGAGGCGGATTCGAACGGCGCTTTGCCAGCCAGCATTTCGTAGAGCACGAGGCCGAGGCAGTAGAGGTCGCTCCGAGCGTCGACGGTGGTCGCGTCGATCTGTTCGGGGCTCATGTATTGCAGCGTGCCCACGCTGTGCGTCGTGGTCTTGCTGAGCGCCATCAACACCTTGGCGATGCCGAAGTCCATGACCTTGATGCCACCGTCGTCGAGCACCATCACGTTCTCGGGCTTGAGGTCCCGGTGCACGATGGGCGGCTCCTGGCGGTGGGCTGCCGACAGCGCGGAAGCGATTTGCACCGCGACGTCCACCGCCTCTTCCCAGGGCAGCGGCCCGCGCTCGTTGAGGTAGGCTCGGAGCGTCTTGCCCTCGAGGTACTCGAGCGCCATCACGAGCTGATCGTCGACCTCGGTGCAGGCGAGGCAGCGCACCACGGCGGAGTGGTCGAGGTGGGCGAGGATCGTCATCTCGTTCAGGAACAGGCGCCGCCCCTCTTCGCTCCGGGCGAGCTCGGGCCTCAGCACCTTCAGCGCCACCCGCCGGCGGGAGAGGCGCTCCTCCGCCTCGTACACCTTGCCCATCCCGCCCTCGCCCACGAGCCGCCGCACGAGGTATTCGCCGATGCGCTCCATTCGCCTTCGCCTTTGTACGCGCGAGGCGGCCGTTCGTGCTGCCCCGACCGGGCGAGGGTACGCTGCCCGCCGAGCCGTCGGGCAATCCGGGGTCAAAGTCCTGAGATCACGGGGATTGTCCCGGACGGCCCGGAGGCGCGGGTGCTCGGGGGGCGAGCGCGAGCCCCCCGAGACGTTGGCGTGGTCCCGACGGGTCAGGGCCGCGCGGTGAGCTCGACCTCGAGCTCGATGTGGACCTCCTCGCCCACCAGGATCCCGCCGGTTTCGAGGGCCACGTTCCAGCCGAGTCCGTAGTCTTTGCGGTTCAGTTTGCCCTTGGCCGTGATGCCGCGCTTCAGATTGCCCCAAGGGTCCTTCACCGCGGGCGAGAGCTCCTCGATCTCGAGCGTGATCTCCCGGGTCACGCCGTGGAGCGTGAGCTCGCCGACCAGCGCCAAACCGCTGCCCTGCTTCTTCACGGCGGTCGAGCGGAAGGTCAGGCTCGGGAACTTCTCCACGTCGAAGAAGTCCGCGCTCCGGAGGTGCTCGTCCCGCTTGGCTTCGCGCGTGTCGATGCCGCGCACGTCGATGCTCGCCTCGACTCTCGACCGGCTCGGATCCTTGTCGTCGATCCAGGCGGTGCCCGTGATCGGCCCGAGCTGGCCGCGCACGTGAGCCACCATCAGGTGGCGGACGCGGAAGTTCGCGGCGGCGTGACTCGTGTCGATGTCCCAGACCGTGAGGCTCGGGGCGGTTTCAACGTTCGACGTGGTCTGCATGGTCTTCTCTCCTCGCCCGGCGGCGCTGCCGTCCGGTGAAGGAGAACCTAGGCCCGGAGCCATCATCTGCCCAATTGATAATTCGAATCGTGTATATCATGTCTGTGAATATACGAAGCTGGAATTGGAACCTCCTGCCCGTGCTCGACGCCCTGCTCGCCGAGAAGAGCGTGACCCGGGCAGCGCGCCGTCTCGGCATGACGCAGCCGGCGGTGAGCAACGCCCTCGGGCAGCTGCGCGTCCTCCTCGCCGATCCGATCCTCGTTCGGGTCGGGCCGCGCATGGTGCCGACGGAGCGTGCCCTCGCGCTCTCGGAACCCCTCGCGCGCGCTCTCGAAGGGCTCGGGGCCGCGCTGTCGGAGCCCGCGAAGTTCGAGCCGCGTTCGCTCGAGCGGACCTTCACGCTCGCCACCACGGACTACGTCTGCTTCGTGCTCTTGCCGAAGCTCCTCGCCGCGCTCGAACGCGAGGCGCCCGGGGTTCGAATCCGCATCTCGTCCTGGCCGCACCACCGCGTGCCGCCCGGTCTCGAGCGAGGAGAAGCCGACTTGATGCTCGGCTTCCACACCAGCTTGCCGAGTGGGCACCGGCAGGCGGAGCTCTTCGAGGATCACTTCGTGTGCGTCGTGCGGCGCGGTCACCCGCGCGTGAAGCAGCGCCTCACGCTGCGAAAATACGTGTCCCTCGGCCATCTGCTCGTGACGCAAGAGCCCGATTCGCGCGGCGTGGTGGACGACGCACTGGAAAAGCTCGGCCTGAAGCGCGAGGTGCGGCTCCGCGTGCCGCACTTCTTGATGGCGCCCGCCGTGGTGGCGTCCACGGATCTCGTCGCGGCGCTCGACGAACGCGTGGCGCGACCGTTCGCCAAGCTCTTCCCCC
>JAXLXQ010000109.1:0-1888 GCA_046327845.1 Candidatus Eiseniibacteriota bacterium
CGCCCCAGGCGGCAACGAGAGTGTTGTGATGAATAAGTTCCTCACAGAGGGCCGCGTGGCTCATCTCGGCCGCGAGCGCGAACCGGACCGCTCGGGCCGCCTCGGGTTCCTTCCCGCCCTCGAGGAGCGAGAGCATCGGCGTGTACAACTCGCTCACCGCCCTCTGTTCAGCCTTGAGCGCGGCTTCAAGGTTCTCCTGCGAGACCATGCTGAAAGGCGGTGTGGCGTAGTCCGAGCTCGGATCCTGCCCCGCCCAGCGCAGCACCGCGGCGTGTAGCCCGGTGTGCGCGAGTTCAGCCTCGGCCAGGGCGCGAAACAGAACCGCGGCGTTCATCTCCTCTTCATGCTCGGCTTGCTTGGCGAAGGCCCGGTACGTGAGATACGAGGACCACTCTTGATCGTAGGCTGTCGTGACCCGATTGATCGTGCTGGCCAGGTGCTTCGCTCCACCGGCCCAGGCCGGACACGCGAGAACCATGCATCCCACCAAGAGCAGAGCGACGATGCTGAGCGAGCGTTTCATGACACACCTCCGCGCGTGAAGAACGCGCCCCATCCGGTGTGCCGGGTTGGCCGGCGAGGCGGAAGCCAATTCAAGTGTCCGCCTTCGCATCGGTCGGATCAAGGTGGGACTGCGCGGCGGCACCATCGCGCGCGCGGGAGCTTCGCTTACTCGAGGCGAATCACCTTTCGGCTCGTTGATCGATCGCCCTGCTCGAGCCGAACGAAGTAGCTGCCGGAAGGAACTGGGTGTCCTGCCCCGTCGCGGCCATCCCAAGCCAATCGGTGGGCACCGGCCGCGACCACTTCGTCGAGCAGCGTTCGCACCAGTCGCCCGTCGGCGGCGTAGACCCTTACCGAAGCACGACTCGAACCCGGAGTGCTGAATGCAATCGAGCTCTCGGCTCGCGCGGGATTGGGCCAAGCGACGTTCAGCCACACCCCGCGCTCGGCGGTGGACGGCGACGAGACCGACGCGCCGATCTCCTGCTCGAGTTCAAGCCGCTGGTTGGCGGCAACTCCGGTCAGCACCTGGGTTCCGCCGCGCGGCCAGCGCACGACCAGCGAATCGATCACACTCGCCGCACCCAGTCCAAAGTGAACCAGGAGATCACTCATCGAGAGGAAGTTCGATCCGGCCGTGATCTCGCGCAGCTGCCAAGTCCCACCCGCCTTGAGTCGGACGCGCGCGCCGATCGCCGACCGATTCGCCTGCACGCCGGCGAGGTGGAGCTCGAACCAGTTGGCGCCCGGCCAGCGTTCGTTTCGCACGAGCAGGCTCCGCTGGTCCGCGTTCGCTACGAAGAGGTCGAGATCGCCATCAAGGTCATAGTCCGCCCAAGCACTCCCGCGGGCTACTCCCGCGCTCGCGAGCAGTCCCTGCCGTTGCGAAACGGACCAGAAGCCTCGCTCGTTTCGGAGCAGAAGGTTGGGCAGGTTGTCTCGGGTCACGAAGAGGTCGAGATCCCCGTCGAGATCGTAGTCGCCCCAGGCGACACCGTTGGAGGGCGAGGTCACGGCGAAGGCGGGCGGGCTGACGTCGACGAAGCCGAGCACGCCATCGTTTCGGAAGAGCCGATTCGGAGCGTCGTGGTTCGCGATCGCCAGATCGAGGTCGCCGTCGTTGTCAAAGTCACCCCAGGCGCAGCCCCGACTGTTCGCGGCGTCGTTGAGCGGGGCCGAGGTCGCTCCTCCGAACGAGTTGTTCCCGTAGTTGCGCAGGAGCCGGTTCGGGCCATCGTTGCAAACGTATAGATCCGCGTCTCCGTCGTTGTCGTAGTCGCCCCAGGCGGCGCCGTAGGTTGGGAGGGGGTTGTTGATCGCGGCCGACTCGATGCTCGTCCAGCCGCCGCCATCGTTGCGAAGAAGGTGGTCGACGTCATCGACG
>JAXLXQ010000011.1:0-106000 GCA_046327845.1 Candidatus Eiseniibacteriota bacterium
AACGGCCACGCGAGGGCCAGTGCACCCGGAGCTGCTCCTCGGCGGGCGGCCACGATCGGAGAGCGGCATCCGCGTTCCCTGGCGAGGGCAGGCGGAGCACCACATGATCCTGCTCCTCGGTAGATGGCTCGATGTGCACGGCAGCGACCGCTTCGCCGATCAGGTCACCGCCGCGGTCGCGCGACTCCGCACCGGACGCTAGCGGCGACCGCACAACCGCGCCCCGACGATCGCAGGGTGTGAGCGCGGCGTCACAGCGACCGAGACCATCTTCCCCGGTTGAATCGCGTCCCCCGCCTGTTTGCGCGCCTCCCGCACCTCGCGCCCGCTGGCACGCCTGTTGTGTCGAGTGGTTGGGGCCGTCCGCCGCGCTCCCGCGCGGATCTTGAACCCTCGAGGCGACGCACACGGAGGCAATCATGACGATGCGGTTGAATCACCGGATGCGGGCTCTCGCCCTGGCCCTCTGCTGCGGGGTCGCGGGCGTGAGCACGGCGATCGATGTCGCCAGCGCGGAGGCGATCGCGGCCACGAGGCGAGAGTCGAGCGGCGTGGGGATCGCGATCCGCGCGGACTTGGAGCGCGATCGCAACGGACACGGCGAACGCGACGGGCGCCACCGCGGGGGACGGGGCGATCGCGGAGGCGAGAGGCGGCGACGTGACGAGGCCTGCGGCGCGTCTCACACTGGCGTCGCGGCGATCGGCGCTGGCCTCGCCTGCTGCGTGGTCGGCGTGCTCATCCCCTTGGGTGGGGCGACCGACGATCGCTGGCGCGATCAAGACCACGACCCGAACTGGGAGCCCCATCCCCCTCAGGCCGAGTACAACGCGGCCAATGCCCTCCTCGTCGTGACCGGAGTCGGCCTGATCGCTTGGGGGATGACCTTGGAGTCGGCCGATCACGCGCGCCGCTTCAGCGTGGCGCCGGGGGCGATTCAGGACGGCAGCCATGACCGCTTCGCCTCCGGGGTCATCGCAACCCTTCGCTTCTGACCGCGACTCCCGCCCATGCACAAGAAGAAGCCCGAGGAGCGATCCTCGGGCTTCCTTCGTAGAGTGCGCCGGCCCGGCCCGCGCTCGCCTTGCCGTCTCTAGTAGCGGTAGTGATCCGGCTTGTACGGTCCCTGCATCGGCACGCCGATGTAGTCGGCCTGATCCTTCGACAGCTGGGTCAGCTTGACGCCGAGTTTGTCCAGGTGGAGTCGCGCCACCTTCTCATCGAGCAGCTTGGGCAGGGTGTACACCTTCCGCTCGTAGTTCTTCGCGTTGTTGTAGAGCTCGATCTGCGCCAGCACCTGGTTGGTGAAGCTGGCCGACATCACGAAGCTCGGGTGGCCGGTGGCGCAGCCCAGGTTGAGCAGACGCCCCTCCGCCAGGATCAGGATCGAATGGCCGTCGGGGAAGATCCACTCGTCGTACTGCGGCTTGATGTTGACGTGCTTCACGCCCGGCACCTTCTTCAAGCCCGCCATGTCGATCTCGTTGTCGAAGTGGCCGATGTTGCCGAGGATCGCCTTGTCCTTCATCCGCTGCATGTGCGCGGCGGTGACGATGTCCTTGTTGCCGGTGGCGGTGATGAAGATGTCGGCCGTCTCGAGCACGTCGTCCAACGTCGCGACCTGGTAGCCGGCCATCGCCGCCTGCAGCGCACAGATCGGATCGATCTCGGTCACCACCACGCGCGCACCCTGTCCGCGGAGTGCCTGCGCGCAGCCCTTGCCGACGTCGCCGTAGCCCAACACCACCGCGACCTTACCCGCGAGCATCACGTCGGTCGCGCGGTTCAGGCCGTCGACGATCGAGTGACGGCAGCCGTAGAGGTTGTCGAACTTCGACTTCGTCACCGAGTCGTTGACGTTGATCGCCGGGAAGAGGAGCGTGCCGGCTTCCTGCCGCTGATAGAGACGGTGCACTCCGGTGGTGGTCTCCTCGGTCACACCGCGGATGGCCGCACCCACCTTGGTCCAACGACCCGGGTTCTTCTTGAGCTGGTCCTTGAGCAACGCGAGGATGACCCCGTACTCCTCGGAGTCGGTCGCGGGGTTGAACTCCGGGACCTTCCCCGCCTTCTCGAATTCGGTGCCGATGTGCACGAGCAGGGTGGCATCACCGCCGTCGTCCAGCAGCATGTTGGGGCCTGAGCCGTCCGGCCAGGCGAGCGCCTGCTCGGTGCACCACCAGTACTCCTCGAGCGTCTCGCCCTTCCAGGCGAAGACCGGCGTCCCGGCGGGAGCATCGACGGTGCCATTGCGTCCCACCACCACCGCCGCGGCCGCGTGGTCCTGGGTCGAGAAGATGTTGCACGAGACCCAGCGCACGTCGGCGCCGAGGTCGACCAGTGTCTCGATCAGGACGGCGGTCTGAATCGTCATGTGGAGCGAGCCCATGATGCGGGCGCCGGCCAAGGGCTTCTTGCCCGCGTACTCGGCGCGCACCGCCATCAGGCCCGGCATCTCCTGCTCGGCGAGGCGGATCTCGTGGCGGCCCAGCTCGGCCTGGCCCAGGTCCTTGACCTTCCAGGGGACGCGCCCGGCGTCGCGGGCAGCGGCGAAGGGGTGCATCGAAATCGAGGCGGTCGTGCTCAAGAGATCGCTCCTTTCCAAAGGGTCATGCGTGGAACCCGCGGAGTTTGGCACAAGCGACGAAGCGGTTTCCAGCCCGCGCACTTCGGATTATCGGGCGTGGGCGCAGGTTTCTGTCCCGCGAAGGTGTGAGCCCGCCTCGGTCAAACCAGGATCAAGTCCTCGCGTAGGCGGGGCACCCAACCCTGATCGGCCGCGCGGTCGAGGAGCGTGGTGAGGGCCAGGCGACCCTTCTCCCCCATGTCCCGCGTCCACTCATTGACGTACATGCCGACGAAGCGATCTCCGAGCGAGAGGTCGAGGCCGCGGCCGTACTCGAGCGCGTAGCGCATCGCGTCCTCGCGATGCGCCTCGGCGTATTCGATCGAGGCGCGGAGGGCTCGCGAGCAGGCGACGCCCAGATCCGCGCCGAGGTCACGGCGCACCACGTCGAGCCCGAGTGGGAGCGGCAGCCCGGTCTCTTCCTTCCAGAGCACGCCGAGGTCGGCCACCTTGAACAGCCCCTCTCGGCCGAAGGTGAGCTGCCCTTCGTGGATCACGACGCCGGCGTCGACTTGACCATCCCGCACCACGTCGAGGATGCGATCGAACGGCGTCACCACCGGCTTGAACGAGTCGAGGTAGAACTTGAGCGTCAGGCTCGCGGTGGTCATGAGGCCCGGAATGGCGATCCGACCGCCGCGGAGATCGGAGAGCTTCTTCTCCCCGCGCGTGACCACGAGCGGTCCGTAGCCGTCACCCATCGACACGCCGGTGCGCATCACCAGGTACTTCTCCGCGACGTAGGGATAGGCGTGGGCAGAAATGGCAGTGATCTCCAGCTCGCCGGTCATGGCGCGTTCGTTGAGCGACTGGATGTCTTCCAACAGATGCTCGACTTTGTAGCGCCGCATCGGGCCGCCGGCGGTCGGCACCTCGACCTCGACCGCGCCGGTCGAGAAGCCGTAGAACATGAAGGCATCGTCCGGGTCGGGGCTGTGCCCGAAGCGAAGGACGGAGGTCTCGGTCGCGGACATGCCTGGCTCCTCTCGCGCGATCGCGGTCACGAACCGACGAGTCGCTTCCAGTCCTCACGCGCGCGGAGCGGCGCGAGGTCCGAATCTGTGGTCGCTTGTGTCTTGAGCTTGGGATCGAGTTGGATTGCCCACCCCAAGTAGTGCATCGCCTGCTCGGCGTTGCCGGAGCGCGCATAGTAGCAGGCGAGGTGATAGAAGGGCTGGCCCGATTCTGGGTCGAGGCGCGCGGCCTCTTCGCCGTCCTTGATCGCCTCGGCGAACTTCCGTTCCTCGACCAGGCGGTACCCTTCGAGGATGAGCATGTTCGGCTTCCAGACGTTGTAGATCCGCCTTAGCTCCGCGAAGGGAGCGGCGTGGTCGTCGACGCGTAGGTCGCACAGAATGTCGTTGCCGCCGCCGTAGCCCGCTCCGGCCTTGGAGAGTTGGATCGCCGCCGACTGCCGCCCGCGACTGTCTCCGCCCGCCGCGTCCCCCGCCTCGAGCGCAGCCAGCATGCGGTCGCCGAGGAAACCGGGTGTCGATTCGAAGGCGCGGGCCATGGCATCCACCACCTCAGGGCCGGTGAGGATGTTCCCCTGGCAGGCGTAGCCGAAGCCGGTCTTGCCGCCCGCCCAGGTCTGGCAGTCCGCACCGCTGAAGGTAACGGCGCCACCCTTCGCATCGACGATCCCCACCTGGCGGTGGCTCCTCGTCGGGTCGCTGCGCAGGAGCACGTCGAGCGCCTCCTGCGCGGTGAGGCCGCGCTGGAGCAGATCAAGGCCACGCGGTCCGAAGGTCGTGTTGGCCTGGGCCTGGGTCGCGACCGCGCCACCCGCCTCGGACCACGGCACGACCGATCCGACCGAGAAGAACTTCGAGGCGACGGCGACGCCCCAAATCCCGGCGGCGGTGTCGCACGCGGCGATCGAAAAGGTAGCGACGATCGGCTCATCGATCCTCGCGAACGCGCTGCCGAATCCGAGCGCGAGACCAAACCCAAGCATCGACGACACGACCCGAAGCCGTAACCGCATGTGAACCTCCTCCGCTCAAGCCCGAGCGGGCAGGCTACGCCGTGCGGCACCGCACTTCAATCGCGCGAAGCGTCGCGGCCCGAGGCCGGCAACCTATCCCGCGGCTGTCCCTAAGGTGCCGCTGCCGCCGCGATCGAGGAGGCCGGTTCGTCGCGCGCGTCGGAAGGCCCAGAAGGTCGCGATCAACGCGAGCGCGCCGCCCACGCCGAAGGCGAAGGGCGCTCCCTTCCAATGCGCGAGGGAACCGGCAAGCATGCTGCCGAAGGGAGTCGAACCCGCGAAGATCGTGACGTAGACGCTCATCACTCGACCGCGCAGCTCATCCGGCGCGGCGCGCTGGATCGCGGTGTTGGAGGTCGCGGTCATCAGGATCATGCAGAAGCCGACCCCGAAGAGGAGCCCGAAGGATAGCCCGACGATGTGCAGGCGCGGCGAGAAGGCGAAGAGGATCTCGAGGACCGAAAAGCCAACCGCGCCGGTCAGCATCGTGCGGATCGGGTCGATGGTCGGCGAGGCGGCGATGACGAGAGCAGCCACGAGCGACCCGATCCCCAAGGCGGCCATGAGAAGACCGAATCCCTCGGAGCCGATCTGGAAAACGTCGCGGGCCATGACGGAGAGGAGCACGCTGTCGTTCATCCCAACCATCGCGACCGAACCGATCAACGCCGTTGCCACCAGCACCACCGGGGTGCGACCGATGAAGCACAATCCCTCGCCCAGGTTCTTACGCAGGCTGCCACTCGATGGACGCGGCACATTGGTCAGCTCCGACTCGCGCATCAAGAGCAGCCCACCCAGCACCGCCAGGTACGACGCCGCGTTGATGAGGAAGACCGGTCCGACGCCGATCTTCCCGATCAGCACGCCGCCGATGGCAGGGCCTACGATGCGCGCAAGGTTGAACGCGGAGCTGTTGAGCGCGAGCGCATTCATCAGGTCCTCGCGCCCCACCATCTCGACGACGAAGGATTGGCGCGTCGGCATGTCGAAGGCATTGGTCACGCCGAGGAAGGCGGCCAGCGCCATCACCTGCCACGCCTCGATCTGTCCGCTGATGGTGAGGAGCCCGAGGGAGAGCGCCTGCACCGCCTGCGCGCTCTGGGTCACGAGCAGGAAGCGCCGCTTGTTCCACCGGTCGGCCAGCACGCCGCCAATCAAGCCGAAGAGGAGCACCGGGAGAAACTGCAGGCCGACCACGAGCCCGACTTGGAGCGCACTGTTGGTCAGATTGAGCACGAGCCACGACTGCGCCACCGACTGCATCCAGGTCCCCATCAGGCTCAAGACCTGACCGAACCAGAAGAGGCGGAAGTTGCGCCGGCGAAAGGCGGCGGTGCCGGACTTGAGCGCGCTGGCGGCTAGCTCGGCGGGACGCGCCGCGCCGCCGGTCACACCGCGAGCCCGGCGGCGCGCAGGATGAGGGCGACGGCGCTGTCGATCCCGACCGCCGCGGTGTTGATCACCAGGCTGTAGTGGATGGGATCGCCGGCATCGGCATTCCAGTGGTGACGAATCCAGGCGAGGCGGTCGCGATCGGCCTGATCCACGCGCTTGGCCGCATCCTCCGCCGAAATCGCCAGCCGCTGGGACACGCGCGCGATTCGGGCGTCGCGCGGCGCGATCAAGCGGAAGTGGTGCGCGCCGGCCGCGCCACGGAGCGCGAAGGCGGCGCCGCGTCCCACGATCACCGCGCGTTGACCGCGCGCCTCCTCGACGATCACCTCCGCCACCACCTCGGCCACGCGATCGGGATCGGGGGTGGGCGTGTCCCCCACCAGCGGCGCGGGCGCGCCGTACTCGGGGTGAGCGGATTGCAGCGCGCGAAAGAGCCGGAGGATCAGCCCCTCACGTCGCTCGTCCCAGGTGCGCACCAACGTTTCCGGGACCTGGAGTCGACGCGCCACCTCGTCGAGCAGCTTCGAGTCGAGAAAGTCGTAGCCGAGGCGCGAGGCGAGCTGCTGCCCGACCTCGAGGCCGCCCGCTCCATACTGCCGCGAGAGGGTCAGCACCGCCATCGGCCGCCTCCTTCCAGGAAGGGGGCGCCCTCGGGGATCCGAGGGCGCCCGTACCTCAGTGCTTCTCCGCTCGAAGGCGCTTGGCCTCGGCGCGGATCTCCGCCAGATCGCGCTTCATCTCCGCCCAGCCGTACCAGTGCTGATAGTCCGGGTTCATATGGAACGCGCCCTGGAAGCTCCGCTGCCGGTGCTCCAGGAACATCGTGTAGAGCTGCTGCTCGATCGGCTGCTCGACATCGTAGAAGCGCAGCAGGTCGACCGAGAGCGGCGCGAGCGCCGGCCGCTCCAGCACCTTGTCGGCATACAACCCCTCGACGATCGTGATCGCTTCCGCCATGAGCCCGTCGGAGGCCTTGATGATGCTGTCGGCCGCGGCCATCTGCTCACCGGCGAAGGCGGCGGAGTGGCACTTGGCGCAGACGCCGAGCATCTTCTTCCGCTCCGCGCCCCAGTCCTCCGCGGTCAGCCGCGCCACGTCACCCGCCTGCACGATCGCGAGTCGATCGGTGGGATTCCCCTTCGCATCGAGGACGCCCATCCCTTGCAGGATCTTTGCGCGGTATCCGAGCCACTCTTTGTCCGACTCCGGCAAGCGCAGCGCGAGGAAGCCCCAGGCGGTCTTGACCTCGTGGCTGCCGTCGCTCATGTGGCAGGTCACGCAGACCGGCGCGCGGGGCCGGCCCCACTCCGCGTCGTTGGGCTGATCGAACCACTGCGAAACCGGGCGATCGAAATTCCACTGATCCCCTTCGATCGCGTAGATCGAACCGTGCTTCGAGGTGTCGTACATCTCCCACTGCGGGTGATCGAAGCCCATGTGACAGGTGCGGCAGGCTTCCGGGCGCCGCGCTTCGGCCGCGGAGAAGAGGTGGCGAGTGTGACAGGCGTCGCACTTGCCGCTGTCCAAGCCGATACGATGACAGCCGCCGCACCCCTTGGTTTCGGCGATGGCGTGCGGCTGGTTGTAGGTCTCCGGCATGGCTGACATCGCGAGCCATGCTTTGCTGTGCTTGCCACGCTCGAACTGCGCGGCTTGATCGGCGTGGCATTCGGCGCAGTTGGCGGGGGCGACGCCGCGACGCACCTTGGCGTCGGCGCACTTCGTCGCCACGTTCTTGACCGCGTCGGGCGCTCCGGCCACCGGGTAGTGGCAGCTCTCGCAGCCGATGCCAGCCCCCGCGTGCTTGCTCGCCTTCCAGTCACGGATGGCGCTGCCGGTGATGCCGAGATTCTGGTGGCAGGTGATGCAGGCGGCGGTGGTCGGAGGGATCTGGATCTCGATCGGCTTCTCGCCCGTGCGCTGGAGCAGGTAGGGATCTTGTGCATTGGCCACTGTCGCCGTGACCCCGATCGCGAGCGCAATTGCGATGATCACCGCGCGGTTTCGTTTCCCGCTTCGGTCACGCATGAAGACTCCTTTCGTCCGGGGCGTGGTGCGCGGCACGAGCCCCGTTCCTCGCGCGTCTTCGACCGGCGACGCAAGCTGGCATCCGTCGAAACGCGCCCCGGGCAGTATACGGCCCGGAAGGCGCGACACAAGCGGCTCCCAAATCGTCATTCGCACGGAGACCGAGGGTATCTATCGCGAGCACCAAACCGTACAGTCGGCAGTCCGTCGCGAAAATCAAGGAGGTAGCGCGTGACCCGGTGCCTGATGATCCAACCTGAGTTCCGGTCACCGTCGTTTTGGAAGTACCGCCCGACCTGCCAGCTCACCGGTGCGCGATATCCGGCCGCGCCGCTCGGCTTGATCACAGTCGCGGCGCTTCTTCCCCCGGATTGGGAGGTCCGCCTCATCGATCGCAACGTCGACGAGTGGGACCCCGCACTCCTCGATTGGGCGGATTTGGTGATGACGGGAGGCATGCTGCCGCAGCAGCGCGACTGCCTCGACTTGATTCGCTTGTCGAAGCGCCACGGCAAGACGGTGATCGTGGGCGGGCCCGACCCGACCTCGAGCCCGCACGTCTACGCGGAGGCGGATCATCTCGTGTTGGGCGAAGCGGAGGTGACCCTTCCGCTCTTTCTGGCCGATCGAACCGCCGGCGTTCCGCGCGCGATCTACCAGAGCGAAGAGCGCGCCGACGTCTCCGCCTCGCCCTGCCCGCGTTTCGATCTGCTTCGCTTCGATCGATACCTGCACGTCGGCGTGCAGTGGTGTCGCGGCTGCCCCTTCAACTGCGAGTTCTGCGATATCATCGAACTCTTCGGACGCGTTCCGCGATCGAAGACCCCGGCCCAGATGCTGCGCGAGCTCGAGCGGCTCTATCAACTGGGCTATCGCGGCCACGTCGACCTGGTCGACGACAATTTCATCGGGAACAAGCGCCTGGTGAAGGCCTTCCTGCCCGAGCTCAAGGTCTGGTTGGAGCAGCATCGATGGCCGTTCGAGTTCTCGACCGAGGCGTCGATCAACTTGGCCGACGACGCGCAGCTCCTTGAGCTGATGCAGTCGGTCGGGTTCTTCGCGATCTTCGTCGGGATCGAGAGCCCGGACGAGGCGACGCTCCTTGCGGCGCAGAAGCGACAGAATACGAAGCGATCGATCGCCGACTCGATCCGCACGATCAATCGCCACGGTATCTTCGTCAACGCCGGCTACATTCTCGGCTTCGACTCGGAATCGAAGGGAGCGGCCCGAAACATCATCGCCTGCGTGGAGGCCACCGCCATCCCGGTCAACATGGCCGGACTGTTGACCGCGCTCCCTGGCACCCAGTTGACCAAGCGCCTCCTGCGCGAGGGGCGGCTCCACGAGCAGTTCGACCGCGCGCCCGAGGAGGTCGGAGATCAGTGCACCGGCGGGCTCAACTTCGAGACCGCCAGGCCCCGAGAGGAAATCCTGGGGGACTACCTCGAGGTCATCGAGACGATCTACGAGCCGAAGCGGTACTTCGACCGCGTGCTGCGGACGGGGCTCGCGCTCGACACGTCGCAGGTCCGTTATCGGCCAGCGGCGCGCTTCGTCGGACGGCAGCTCAAGGCGCTCTGGTCGCTCTGCCGTACCCTCGGCGCGTGGAAGGAGACCCGCGCCCACTACTGGCGCGTGGTCTGGCAGATGCTCCTCAAGAACCCGGGCGGATTCCGCCACGCGGTCAGCTTGATGGCACTCTACCTACACATGGGGCCATTCTCTCGCTACGTCGCCGCCCGCACCTGCGATTCGATCGCGGAGGAGCGGCGACGCCGGGACCGCACCGGGATCGCGCCCGTGCTCGAAACGGTCGCGGCTTCTTCTTCTCTCGGCTAGGCGAGGCGCCTTGCGGCTTGCGCCTGCGCGGGCCGCGGGCCAAACTGTCGCGTGATGGAACGCTACGATCTTTTCGTGCTCGGCACCGGACCGGCCGGGCAGCGCGCCGCGATTCAAGCTGCCAAGCTCGGCAAGCGCGTGGGGATCTGCGAGCGCCGAGAAGTCGTGGGCGGCGTCTGCATCAACACCGGCACCGTCCCCTCGAAGACTTTCCGCGAGGCGGTTCTTCACCTCACCGGCTTTCAGCTCCGCGGCTTCTACGGCTCGGGCTACTCGGTCAAGGACAAGATCACCATGCCCGACCTGGTCTTCCGCTGCGACGCGGTGATCAAGCGGGAGGTTCAGGTCATCCGCGATCAGATGCGGCGCAACGACGTCGACCTCCTGGCCGGCGCCGGGAGCTTCGTCGATCCGCACCGCCTGATGGTGCGCGGCGCGGAGGGGCCGATCGAGGTCGAGGCTGAGCACGTCATCATCGCGGTCGGCACGGTGCCCTCGACCCCGCCCGGCGTGCCGGTCAACGGAACGACGATCATTACCTCGGACGAGATCCTGCAGCTCAAGTCGATGCCGAAGACCCTTACGGTGGTGGGGGCCGGCGTGATCGGCACCGAATACGCCACGATGTTCGCGGCCCTCGGCGTCGAGGTGACGCTGATCGACGGCCGGCAGCGCCTGCTCGAGTTCGTCGACGGCGAGATCTCGGAGGCGCTCTCCTACCAGATGCGAAACATGGGGTGCACCTTCCGCCTCGGCGAAGAGGTGACCGCGGTCGAGGTGGAGGCGAGCGGCAAACCGGCCGCGGTGCTCAAGTCGGGCAAGCGGATCGTCTCCGACGTGCTCCTCTACTCGGCCGGACGGATCGGCGCAACCGCCGACCTCAACCTGGCGGCGGCCGGGCTCAAGGCGGATGAACGCGGGCGCATCGTGGTCGACGCGCACTTCCAGAGCGCGGTGCCGCACATCTCGGCCGCGGGCGACGTGATCGGCTTCCCCGCCCTCGCCTCCACCTCGATGGAGCAGGGGCGTCTCGCCAGCTGTCACGCCTTTGGAGTGCCTGCCCTCTTCATCACCGAGCTCTATCCCTACGGCATCTACTCGGTACCCGAGATCTCGATGGTCGGGCGGACCGAGGAAGAGCTCACGCGCGACGGCGAGACCTACGAAGTGGGCGTGGCCCGCTACCGCGAGATCGCGCGAGGAGCGATCACCGGAGACGACTCCGGGCTCCTCAAGATCCTTTTTCATCGCGAGAACCGGCGGCTGCTCGGCGTGCACATCATCGGCACCTCGGCCACCGAGCTGATCCACATCGGTCAGGCGGTGATGGCCTTCGGTGGAACGATCGACTTCCTGGTCACCAACGTCTTCAATTATCCGACCTTCGCCGAGTGCTACAAGGTGGCGGCGCTCGATGGATTCAACAAGGTCGGGCCGCCCCCGCTCGAGAATCCGATCGACTGGAGCGAGATCGATCGGCGCTGAGCGCACGGTCTAGCGCGGATCGAGGAGCCAGAGTTCGGACTCGTCCACCGCACCGAGCGGCTTGAGCCGCGCGCGATCGAGGCCAGGCCATCCGTTCTTGGGCACCACGAATACGAGCGGACGATCGCCCGACACGCGGAGGAGCGCGCGCCACGCCTCCTCCGGCGCGAAGGCGCGGGGCGCGATCCAGTCGAGGTCGAGTGCCGCCGGCACATGCTCGGGTCGACGCGGCGGCGCCCCCTTGAGCGCGCCGATCACCGCCGCGCGCTCCCCCAACTCCTCGCGAAATCCCCACTGCCCCGCCATGGTCGGGTGCGTGAGATAGGAAGCGCGCCGCGTCGTCATCGGCAGGAGTTCGTCCGTCACCAGGATCGCGTCTTCCGGCACCGCGGCGAGCAGCGCGTCGATCCGCGCGTCGCGGCGGTAGAGGGACGGGTCGGGAGCCCAGAGCGCGGCCAAGGTGACCATGACGAGCGCCGAAGCGATCGAGCCGAAGAGCAGGAGCCGAGCTGCCCATCGCCACCCTCGTCCTCGCGCGAGCGCGCGCTCGAGGGCGGGAGCCGCCACGAGCGGCGCCACGAAGGCGGCGGGGAAGAGCAGTTTCGTCACGTTCTGATCGGAGAAGCGGGTGCAGATCCCGAGCGCACCCAAGATCCCCGCGCTCACCAGGAGAAGTCGCTCCGGGTCGCGCGCGGTGAATGCACGCGGACGCTCGAGCCACGCCAACACCAGCCAGGGACCGGGCACGAGAAGCAGCCCGAGGAGCGAAGGGAGATTCCAACCGAAGGCGACCTCCCTTCCCCCGCGCGCGCTCAGGGCTGCGCCCAAGGTGGTCGCGAGATAGGGCGCGAGCGCGAGCAGCGCGGCGAACCCGGCGATCACGATCGCGAGGCGCCCGGAGACCGGAGGCCGTGCTCCCGTCGCGTCGCGATCGACCGGCAGCACGATGGCGGTCGCCAAGAGCACCGGCAGGAGGAGAAGCGCGCTCATGTAGTGAAGGAGGCCGAAGCCAAGCATCACGAGACCGAGCAGCACGGCGTGACCGCGCGTTCCTCCGGCCCGGAGCCGCGCCAGCAGGTGCCAGATCAGGAAGAGGAGCGCGAAGGTGGCGGCGTAGCTTCCCCCTTGCAGCCACTTGTGCGCCGGAAAGGCGAGGCGCGGGCTGTAGCCCAGGCTCGCTTGATCGAGTGCGAGCGCGAAGGAGCGCATCTCATCCTGAATCGCGTTCAGTCCGACTCCCTGCCCGACGAACCAGCGCGCGACGAGGAGGAGCCCCCCGATCGCGTTCGGCCCCCAAAAGACTAGGGCCGGCACCACGCGCGCCGCGCGCGGGGAGAGCTCGCGCGGCACGAGGAGCGCAGTCGCGAGAAGCAGGCCCAGGAGGGCGTGCAGGCTGAGGAGCGCCATCACCCGCGGTAGGGCGAGCCCGGAGACGAGGTGAAGAACCGCCGCTTCGAGATTCCACCACCAGGGGTAGGCAAGCCGCACCCCCGCGAGGAACGGATTCTCGATCGGAGGACGACGCACGCTGAGCGCCGAGGCGAGCTCGGCGTGAAGCTCCGAGTCCCACGCGGTCGCCTCGAATCGATGGGTCGCGAAGAAGAGGAGAAGCGGCGCGAGGCCGACCACGATTCCGCTCACCCCGATGCGAGAATCGATCCATCCGTCGGTGCGGAGCGCTCGCCATCCGCCCCAGAGCGTGATCAGGATCGCAAGGAGGAGCGCCCCACGCGCGGCGAGGGCGGGATCAAGGCTGCACCACTCGAGGCCCAGGGTGACCGCCGCCAGCGCGACCGGGCCGAGCAGCACCGCCGCGGCCCAGCGTTCACTCGCCGCGAGATGCTCTCCCCCGCCGCTCCCGCGCGTCGCGCGTTCGAGGAGGGCAGAGATCGCGGTGATGCTCGCCAGCAGTGCGACGATCGCGACGACCCAGGACATGAACGACGCGAGCGTCGCCGCCTCCTCAGTCCACGAGCACCACGCGGCGCGAGATCGAGCGTGACCCCACGGTCAAGCGCGCGAAGTAGACGCCGGCGGGGAGCGAGGCGCGCTCCGACGGCGCGAGGCTCCACACGCCGCTTCGTCCCGCGACCGCCATCGCCGCAAGGCGACGGCGACCGGCCGCGTCGTAGAGCCCGAGCGTGATCGGAGCGGAGCCGGGTGCGTCATAGCGCAGAACCACGCGATCCCCGCGGGCCGCCGGATTGGGGGCCGGCGCATCGAGCCGCGGCTCCGCACTCGCATCGCCGATCGCCACCGCGGCGGGCGCGCCCAGCGCGATCTTGTACATCGAGCGGCCGTGGGTCGCCGCCACTAGCGTGCGGCTCGCCCGGTGGAGGATCAGGTCATGCACCACGCCGATCGGGAGACCGCTCGCCAGGGTCGACCAACTCTCTCCCCGATCGTGCGAGACGAAGACCCCAACATCGGTGCCGGCGAAGATCGTGCTCGGCGCATCCGGGTCGATGGCGAGCGCGTTGACGGGAGCGTCGGGCAAGCCGGTATCGATCGCGGTCCAGGAGAGGCCGAAGTTGGTCGTGCGGTGAAGGTGCGGCGCGGAGAGATCGCTGGTGTAGCCCGAGTGGGCCACGTAAGCGATCTGCGCGTCGACTGGATCGACCGCCAAGCGTGTGACCCAAAGATTGGGGAGTCCCACACTCCGGTTCTGCCAGCTGCCGCCGCCGTTCGATGAACTCCAGACCCGCGCGTCGTCGGTGCCGGCCCAGAGCCGCTGGCCGTCGCTCGGCGCGACCGCGAGGGTCGTGATGGTCGCGTAGGCGAGGGTGGCACCGCCGGGTCCGCCGGTCAGGTCGGGCGAGATGGCGCTCCACGAGGCTGCGCCGTTGGTCGAGCGATAGACGCGATAGGTGCCGTAGTAGAGGCGATCCGGATTCCCTGGGTCGAAGACCACCGGCGTCGACCAGTTGCGTCGGTCGGCTCCGCTGATGCCGCTGGTGGCGTCGTTGAAAAACCCGCCGTTGTTGGTCGACTTGCCGAGCGCGCCGTACTGCGCCTCGGCAAAGATCACATTCGAGTTCCGCGGATCAACCAGACAGTAGAAGCCGTCGCCGCCGTAGATGTTCTCCCAATCATCCAGCGCGCCCGTCAACGTGCGCACCGTGCCATTGTCCTGGAGGCCGCCGTAGAGCCGTTCCGGATGCTGCGGATCGAGTGCGCCGGCGTAGAACTGCGAGATCGCGAGCCCCGGCGCATGCACCCAGGGGGATCCACCGGAGAGGGTGCTGTAGACGCCGCCGTCGCTCCCCAGGATCAAACGTCCCGGCGAGGTCGGATCGATCCAGAGATCGTGCATGTCGACGTGCACGCCGCTCGAGAGCACGGCCCAGCTCGATCCGCCGTTGGTCGATCGCCAGACGTCGAGGCCGAGGGCGTAGACGCGATTCGCATCGAAGGCGTTGACCCGCACCTGCCCGAAGTACCAGCCATAGCCGTTGTACATGCTGGCGAGGGCGCCGTCGTTCACTCGGGTCCAACTGTCGCCGGCATTGCTCGAGCGATAGAGGCCGAGGAAGTTGCCAGGATCGTCGGCGTAGAGCGCGTACACCACCAGCGGATTGGACGGGGCGATCGCGATCCCGATCCGACCGACGTTGGCCGCGGCGGCCGGAAGGCCGTTGTTCAATCGGGTCCAGTTGGTGCCGCCATTGGTCGAGCGATAGACCCCGGAGGTCAATCCGCCCACCCGGCGGGACTGCGGATGTCGAATGCGCTCCCAAGTCGCGGCGTAGAGGCGACTGGGCGTCGCCGGATCGATCGCCACATCGATGGCCGCGGTTGAATCGCTGAGGAAGAGGGTGCGCTCCCAGTTCAGGCCGCCGTCGGTCGAGCGGTAGATGCCGCGCTCCTGGTTCTTCGAGAAGAGCGCGCCGGCCGCCGCCACGTAGATCCGAGCGGGATCGCTGGGGTCGACCACCACGCGCCCGATGTGCCGCGTCCCAGTCAGCCCGAGCGACTCCCAACTGTCGCCGTTGTCGGTCGAGCGGAAGAGCCCCTCGCCGGCGAAGGAGTCGCCGCTGGCGTTCGCTTCTCCGGTGCCGACGTAGACGGTGCTCGGCGAAGAAGGATCGAGCGCGATCGCGCCGATCGAGGCGATGCCGGTTGCATCCATCACCGGCGTCCAGGTGGCTCCGCTGTCGAGGGAGCGGAAGACCCCGGCGTCGGCGCTGCCGACGAAGACGGTGGCGCCTCCCGGCACGCTGGCCACCGCGGTGATGCGTCCGCCCACGTTGGTCGGGCCGGCTTGGGTCCAGGCCGAGCCCCCGGCGATCGGCGGGGTCATCGCGCGGGCCTGCTCGAGCGCAAGGCTCCGCGCCGCCGGATCGATGTCTCGATTGGGGAAGGCGCGCTGCGACAGGAACCAGTCGTTGGGGACCGCCCCCGCCTTCTCACGCTCCTCTTCGCGCTCTTGGTCGAAGCGGCCCTGGCCTCTCGACTCGAGGAAGGCGCGGCTTGTGTGCTCCAGCCGCTCGCGGAGGCCGGAGGGAAGGAGCGCGGCGGACAGGGTGATTCCCACCCCGAAGAAGAGGACCAGCGAAAGAGACCGGATGCGCATCGGAACCTCGTCGCGCGCCCGTAACCCCGAACGGGAGCGCGGCAGAACGGCGAATTCGGCGCGCTCAGTATAGCGAGGAGCGAAGCCCGAGCGATAGCGAGCCGAAGATGACTAAGGCCGCGCGATCGGCTATTCCTTTTCACCGCCCGGGTCGATGGGCGCCCCGGGGATCACCACTGCGGAGAGACCTTCCCCATGCGGCGGTTCCTGAGCCTTCTCCTCGTCCTGCTCCTGGTTGCCCAGCCAGTGCTGCCGACCCTCGCCTTCGCGAAGGAGCAGGAGGCGCGCGTCACCGCCAACAGCCTGAACGTCCGGAGCGGCCCTGGCACCGACAACCCCGCGGTCGACTCGGTCAAGAAGGGACAGCTGGTCACCATCGTGAGCACCGAGGGGGACTGGTCGCAGATCCGCTTGGCCGATGGGACCCTGGGGTGGGTCGCGACCAAGTTCTTGGAGGCGACCGGAAATTCGGTCGAACCGCCCGGCAAGGAGGAGAAGAAGTCGACCCCGCCGGAGCCCAAGCCGCTGCCGCCGCCGAAGCAGCCGAAGGCGCCAAAGAGTTCGGGAGGCGGAGGCGGTGGATTCGGATCGGTGGTCAAGTGGAGCTGCCTGGTGGGCGCCGCAGCCACCGGGGCCCTCGCCTTCCAGCGAGCACTCGAAGTGCAACGACTCCACGACTCGTACAAGGAGTTCGTCGATCAGGGCAACACTGCCGCGGCCGACAGCGCCTTCGCGGATGCCGAGGATCACGACTCGAAGGCCCAGACCTTCGCGATCGTCGGGGGGAGCCTCTTCGCCCTCTTTCTGCTGCAGCAATTCGTGCTCGGCGGCCACGACGATCACGCGAGCAAGGACGACGGCAAGGCGACCCTGCCGCTCGCCTGGGACGCGAAGCGCCATCAACTGCGCGCGAGCCTGGTCCTCGCCCGCTTCTAGTTCTGGTGGACGGGGCGCGGCTCGACGCTCTGCTCGTGCGTGAGCGCGCGCTGTGGCGCGCGGGAGTCGTGCGGGTCGCGGGAGTGGACGAGGCCGGGATGGGGCCGCTGGCCGGACCGGTGGTGGCGGCGGCGGTGATCTTCCCGCCAGAGGTGATCATCGTCGGTGCGGACGATTCGAAGCGCCTCTCCCCGCGCACGCGCGATCGCCTCTCGATCGAGATCAAGGAACGCGCCCTGAGCTTCGCCGTGGGCGAGGCCAGCCCACGCGAGATCGATCGGATCAACATTCGGCAGGCGGGGCTTCTCGCGATGCGGCGTGCGGTGCTCGCGCTTGAACCCGCGCCGGAACACCTCCTGATCGACGCCCGCACGCTGCCCGATCTCCCCTGGCCGCAGGAAGGCCCAGTGCGCGGCGACAGCGCCTTCCACGTGGTCGCGTGCGCGTCGATCCTGGCCAAGACCCATCGCGACGCGCGCATGCTCGAGTACGACGCCCGCTATCCGGGCTACGGCTTCGCGCGGCACAAGGGATACCCGACCGCGGCACATGCCGAGGCGCTCCGTCGCCTCGGCCCCTGCCCCATTCACCGGCGGAGCTTCACCTACGACGGAGCCTCGCTCTTCGATCTGGAAGGAGGCGCGACGCGCCCGGCATGAAGCAGTTCCCCACCACCGCCGAGATCGACATCCGCTTTCGCGACACCGACGCGATCGGCCACGTGAACAACGCGGTCTACGTGACCTACCTCGAGGTGGGACGCCAGGCCTATTGGCGCGCGATGTCGCCCGATGTCGACTACCGCCGCGTCCCCTTCGTCATGGCCAGGGTCGAGCTCGACTTTCGCAGCCCCGCCTGGGTCGGTGAGGTGCTGTTGGTTCGCGTCCGCATGGCGTGGGCGAGCACGAAGTCGTTCGGCACCGAGTACGAGATCCGCGACCGCGCCACCGATCGCCTGATCGCGACCGCGCGGAGCGTCCAGGCCACCTACGATCACCACGCACAACGCGCGATCGAGATCCCCGACGACTTCCTGCGCGCGCTGGAGCGGGTCGAAGGGCGGTCCCTGCCGCCTAAGCCGGCGAGCGGAGCCGACTGGCCGTAAGCGCAGGCCCGACCAGACGCGCCGCAATCAGCTCTTGGCGCGCGGCTCGACCGACTCCGCGCGCGCGGGGAGCCAACCCCCTTCGCGATAGATGCGGATGCACGCGATGGCCAGGGCGAGGGCGGCCGGGCCGACGATCACGCCGAGGAAGCCCAAGAACTTGAGCCCCCCCAGCATCGAGAGGAAGAGCCAGAAGAGCGGCAGCTTCATGTCGCGACCGATGAGGTAGGGGCGAAGAACGTTGTCGATCAGGCTCACGACCAAGAGGCCCCAGAGGCCGAGGCCGATCCCCGCGCCCACCCGCCCGTCGATGTAGAGGCCGATCGAAGTGGGCAACCAGACCGCGACCGGACCGACGAAGGGAATCAGCGCGGCCACGAAGGTGATGAGCATGAGCAGCACCGGAAAGGGGGCGCCCGAGATGGCGAAGCCCATCCCGGCCAGCGCCGCCTGGGTCGCGGCGGTCAGGATCACGCCGCGAAACACCGCGCTGATCGTCTCCCCCGCGATCGTGAGGAGGCGCCGGGTGTGTTCGCGTTGGAGCGGCAGCACCATCTCGAGCTGCTCGATCCAACCCGGACCGTGCTTCAGGAAGAAGAAGAAGCCGAGGATGGTGACGGCCCCCTGGTAGATCGCATTCGGGATCCCCTGGGTCACGATGCGGATCCGATCGAGCAACCACTCTTGCAGCCACTCGACCAACTGAAGGAGCTGCGCGTCAACCGCCTGCGCGGGGTCGACGTGGGTGCCGCCGAAGACCGCGACCAACCGGCGGAGCGGCGAGCTCTCGAGCCACTCCGAAGCGCGCGCCAAGGATTCCGGACGCACCGCGCGCTGCAGCCCCGGCCAGAGATCTCGAATCTCTCCCACCAGCTGCACCGCCAGGATCACGGCCGGCACGAAGACCAAGAGGATCGCGAGCGCGGTCGAGATGGTCGCGGCGCTCGAGGCGCGTCCCCTGAGCCCGCGCAGAACGCGCCGGTGGAGCGGATAGAAAAGCACCGCGAGCGAGCCGGCCCAAAGGAGCGGGTTCAGGAACTGCGCGTAGATCGCGACCAGGAGAGCGAGAACGGAGAGCGCGACCAAGCCGAAGCCGAAGGCGAGCAGGCGCCGCCGCAGCTCGATCACGCCGTCGATCGGACCCTCGGCCGGTCCCGCGCCCCGCTCCGGAGGCGACTCAAGCTCGCGCGCCACGGCTGCTCCCTTCCGTGTCCTTGCCCTCGCTCGGGCGCATCCCGGCGCCCCAACTCTTGAGAGATCGAGAGCGCGGTCGATCTACTCCAGCAGAAAGCTCCCCGTCACGGGGCCAGGGCCCAGCTCGCGCGCCCGCTGGTCGAGCGCGCGAAGGAACGCGGCCTGGGCCTTGGGGCCCGCGAGCTCTCGCTCGTCCGCCATCGGCAGCTCGGGGCAGGCCTCGCGAAGCGCGCGAAAGAAGAGCCCGCTGCCGATCGATTCCGCTGGTCACCCCGCCAGTGCTTGACCTCGCGCGGACCGCAGCTCGGGCTCCGCGACTTCCAAACATAGCCGACCAGGTTGCTGAGCCGAAGTCGCGCGGCACGCCGCACCGCCCAGCGCGTCATCGCCTCGGTGAGGTCGCGCCGCGTGATCGACCCGAAGAGACGCGGCCGCTCGGGATCCCCTTCGAGCTGGATCGTCTCGCGGGGTACGCCGAGGCCCAACTCCACCTCGGGGCAGATCGCGACCAGCTCGTAACGACGCGCCAAGACCTCGGCAACGAAGTCGAAGCGCCGGTCGGTGCCGTCGTAGCGCACCGCGCTGCCGATCAGGCAGGCACTCACCCCGAGTGGCCGGCGCATGATGCCGCCGCGAAGCTAGTGCGCCTCGCGCCGGACGTACTCGAACTCGAAGGGCTTGTCCTTGATCCCCTTGGTCGGTGGCGCGATCCAGTTGGCGATCTTCCCCGGTTCGTAGACGCCGTGCATTAGCGAGTGCACATACGTTTCATCTTCCGGCGACGGCAGGAACTCGTACTTGCGCCGCGCGAACTCCTCCGCGCTGAGCAACCGTCCATCGGGGTCGTAGGGCATGCCGGCAAAGAGGCCGATCGCTCGATGGAAGGCGGGGTGCGGCAGCTTCAGCGTGAAGTCGATCCCGAACTCTGCGATGCACTTGTTCCAGCGCTCCACCCCGCGCAGGCTGTCGTCGGAGTAGGCGTCGCGCAGCACCAGGTTCATCGCGTTGCGGAGCGGCACCTGCTTGATCTCGGTGCCGGTCGCGGTTGGCGAGGCCACCGGGTGGGACCCTTCCAAGGCGACGTGATCCTCGAACTGCTTCTCGTAGGCGCGTCCCTTGAGGCCGCTGCCGAAGTAGAGGGCCGCGTTCGACGATTCCTCACCGCCGAAGAGGTCGAGCGAGACGGTGTACCACCGATTGAGGTAGCGCTGCACCAGCGCCAGGTCGACCGCCCCTTCCTTCCGCGGGTCCTTCCCCTGCTTCATGAGTTCACAGGCGCGCTGGATCACGCGCATCACACCGGTCTCCCCGACGAACATGTGATGCGCTTCCTCGGTCAGCATGAACTTGCAGCTGCGCGAAAGCGGATCGAAGGACGACTCGGCCAAGGAGAGCAGCTGGTACTTCCCGTCACGATCGGTGAAGTAGGTGAACATGTAGAAGGAGAGCCAGTCGGAGATCGGCTCATTGAAGGCGCCGAGGATGCGCGGCTTGTCGGGATTGCCGCTCCGCCGCTCGAGCAGCGCCTCGGCCTCCTCGCGACCATCGCTGCCGAAGTAGCTGTGGAGCAGGTAGACCATGGCCCAAAGGTGGCGCCCTTCCTCGACGTTCACCTGGAAGAGATTGCGTAGGTCGTAGAGCGAGGGACAGGTCTGGCCAAGCAGTCGCTGCTGCTCGACGCTGGCTGGCTCGGTGTCCCCCTGGGTCACGATCAACCGCTTGAGGTGGGTGCGCAGTTCACCCGGCACCGTTTGCCACACCGGCTCGCCGTAGTGATCGCCAAAGCCAATGCGCCGATCCGGCTCGGGGTCGGTGAGGAAGATGCCCAGCGGTAGTCCGGCATCTTGACGTAGTCGAAGTGCGCCCACCCGTCGGTCTCCGCGCTGATCGCGGTGCGGAGGTAGATGTTGTCCGCCTGAAATCCTCGGCCCCATCTCGCGCCACCAGGCAAAGAAGCTCGGCTGCCACTTCTCGAGCGCGCGCTGCAGGCGCTTGTCGGTCGAGAGGTGCACGTTGTTCGGGATCGACTCGTACTGGTTGATCGAGCTCACTCTGGTTCTCCTCGTTCGAACGGGCCGCCGGGATTGACCGGGTCATGATGCCCGAAGCGACCGTCCGCGGGCACGCCTTCTTTCCCAGGCGGGGCGGCTCGGCGATCAAGAAGAGACCGGCAGTCGTCGATAACCGGCGCGTGGAGACGCGCAGATGACACCCCGCCGGACCGAAGGCGGGGACGGAGATCCGCACGCTCGCGGCGCTGTTGGCCCGGGTGGCGAAGGCGACACGCCTCTATCCCGAAGGGCACGAAGCGCGTCGACGCCTGGTGACCGAGGCCACGCCTCCGCGGTCGAGCTCTTGTCCCGCGCCGGGGCGATCGAATACACGGTCGAGCCGAGCCGGCTCTTGGTGGGCGAATTGCCGGTGCTCGAGGCGCACGACCGCGACGACCCGATTCCAGGCCGTCTCTTCGAGGGCGGGGTCCGCGGGCTCACCTTTTTGCCCAGCCTGAGCGCCGACGATCTCTCGCGCTTTCTCCTCTGCCTCTACCGAGCGGAACATCGCTCGAGCGAGGACGACGGCGACGCAGCTGTGGGTCGAGGGACTCGCCACGATCCCGCATCACACCGAGCGCCTGACCGCGCCCTCGTCACCGATGGTCCTGCCCGAGGAGTTGACTCGCGATCTCGTGGCGGAGCACGAGGTCGCCTGGGCCGATCCCACCCGGCCGGAGGACCGCGAGGCCTTCTGCCGCGACACCGTCGAGGCGCTGCGCGCGCGCCTGACCGAGACCGAGCCCGATCTCTTCGCGCTGACCCACGAGGAGAGCGTACGCCTCGAGTCGGAGATCGCCGCGCTGTCCCATCCGGCCGCTCACCTGGAAGACGAGGCGCGTCTCTGGCGCGCGCTACTCCGGGACGAACGGGATCCGCTCTCGAGCCTTTCGATGGTCACGCGCCTGGGCTCCGACCTGTCGCTCAAGCTGGCCTCGGGGAGTCTGCGCGCGGCGTCGGCGTTAATCGAGGTCCTGGGAGAGCTCGAAGCGCGCGGCGAGAGCAAGCCGCCGGAGTTGGCCGACGCGGTCCGGCGAACGCGCAGCCTCGAACTCGATCCTGCACCTGCTCGGCGCTCCTTCGTCAGCTCGACACCCCCGGCGGCAGCGCACTCCAAGAGCTTCCCGATCTCACCGGCGTGCTTCCCGGGACCGCGATCCCGAGCCTCTGCGAGATCCTGGGGCAGCTCGAAACGGCCGATGCGCGCTATCGCTTGATCGACTGCCTGATTCCGCTCGCCGGCGGCCACATCGAGCTGCTCACCCCCTTCCTCCGCGACGAGCGGTGGTATCTGGTCAGGAACGTCGCGCTGATCCTGGGCGAGATCGGCAATGCCGAGGCGATCGACTCGCTTCGGAGCGCCATGCGTCACGAGGAGCCGCGCGTGCGGAAGGAAGTGCTGAAGGCGGTGGGACAGCTGGGCGGCTACAAGGCGCGCGGCATTCTCGCCCACGCCCTCAAGGACAAGGACACCGCCCTCCGCACCTGGGCGGCGCGCTCGCTCGGCTCGCTCGGGCCCGATGGCGCGGCGCCGCTCCGCGAGGTGCTCGAGGAGAAGGACTTCGCGCGGCGCGAGGTCGAAGAGCAGCGAGCATTCTACGAGGCCTACGCCTACGCCGCGCGCCGTGAGGCGGTCTCCTTCCTCGCCTCGCTGCTCGAGCCGCGCGGACTCTTCCGCGGTCGAGTCGCCGACCCGATCCGCTGCGCCGTGCTGTCGGCGCTCGGCTGGGCCGGCGGACCCGAGGCGATCGAGATTCTGGAGACGGCGCAGCGCGAGCGCTCGCCGGAAGTGCGGGCGGCCGCCGAGTCGGCCCTGGCCCGCGCGCTCGGCGAGGCGGGCGGAGAGGCGAAGGCGGCATGAGCGACTTCGAACCCAAGCCCTCGCGCCCGGAAGAGGCGGAGACGACGCAGCGGTTGGGTCGCGACGTCGCGCGCGCGTTGATCCACGCGCTCCGCACCGTGCGCACCCACGGCCCGCAGAATCAGGTCTCGACCGCAGCAGTCACCGCGCTGGTCCAGGCGTTCAATCGCGCGCTGCAACACGAGGGGAGCTTCGCACTGGCGACGCGCGACCACGCCCTCTGGCTCGGCGATGCGCGGCTCGTTCCGCCGCCGCTCGAACAGCGCGCGGTCGATCTCTGTCGAACGGAGCTGGCGGGGCGCGGGATCGAGGCGCTCCGCATGTCGAACGCGGTGACTCCCGCCGAGGTCTGGCACCTGCTGCGGGTCCTCTCGCGTGTCGAGCCGAACGATCCGGGCAACTTCTCCCGCCTCAAGGCAGAGCTGGATCTCGGGCACACCGGCTTCTCCCTCACCCCGCTGCTCCGTACCACTCGGTCCGAGCCGGTCACACCCGGAGAGGAGACCGCGGCCGGCAACCTCAGTTTTCGCTTCGACTGGAGCGAGGGCGCGGACGCCCCCGTGATGGAAGAACAGGCGGAGCGCGGGGCGCGGCGGGATCTGGTGCGGCATCTGCAGTGGGTGGTCGATGAGGCTCGCCTCGCGGCGCGAAGCGGTGATCCGTGGACCCTGCGAACGGCCAAGCGCGCCGCCATGGCCTTGGTCGACGAGATCGACCGCGATGCCGCCGCGCTCCTGGGCGCGGCCGCGGTTGGTGTCGAGGCATCGCCTGCCGCACGCCACGCGATCCACGTTGCCATCTACGCCGTCGCGCTCGCGAGAGCGGCGCGTATTCCGCGGGTGCGCGCGATCGAGGTGGCCTTGGCCGCCCTGCTCCACGACGTCGGCGAGGCGACCCAAGGCGAGGCCAGCGTCGGAGAATCAGCACCGCTTTCGGATCACCCGCGCCGCGGCGCGCGCGAGGCACAGCGCTTCTTCGGCGCGAGCCCGCTCGGACGCACCATCGCGCTCGCCGTGTTGGAGCACCACGAGCCGTACCAGCGGAACGGGGATCGCCCACAGGCTGGCGCGACGAGCATCGAGCCGCCCCCGCACCTCTACGCGCGAATCTTGGCGATCGCGGACGCCTATGAGCGACTGGCCACCGGCGCCCTCGCCGGCCACGGGCGGATCACGCGACAGGAAGCACTCGCGCTCCTTCACTCGCAGGCGAGTCGCGCCTTCGATCCGGTGCTCCTCAAATGCTTCGTCACGTTGCTCGGCTTCTACCCGGTCGGTTCGAGCGTGCGACTGCTGAGCGGTCGACTGGGCGTGGTGGTGAAGGCGCCGCGAGATCCACGCCTCTGCCATCGACCGGTCCTCGCGCTCTTGAATGAGGCGCACGGGGCCACCGCCGAACCGCGGAGGGAAATCGATCTGAGCGACGCGGCGGAGGAGGACGAGATCGTGGCCATCACGGCCTGCGACGACCCAGAGGAGCTGCGCCGAATCTTCGCTTGAACGCGGTCCCGCCCAGTCAAATGAAAACGGCCACCCGCGCTCTTCGCGCGAGTGGCCGTTTCGCTTGCGGTTGGATCTCCGCGGATTACTTCATGAGCATGATCCGGCGGTTGTAGACCTTGCGGTCAGTCGACAGCCGGACGAAGTAGATCCCCATGCCCACGTTCTTGCCGTTCGCATCGGTCCCGTCCCACTTCACATCCGCGACTCCGCCCGCGAAGGTCCCGCTGGTCAGCTGACGGACCAACCGGCCGGACAGATCGTAGATCCCCAGCGAGACGTTGCCCGCGGGGAGGCGGTAGAGGATGTGGGTGCTGCCCGCGGTCGCCGGGTTCGGGTAGGCCCCGAGAACCTGACCACCACGGAGCAGGACGTCAGCCACCGACGTCGGAACGTAGACGATGGTGAAGTTCGCATCGCTCGAGTCCAGCTTGATGGCCCCGCAGGGGTCATGCACCGTCACCCGCACCCGCGCGGACGTCGTCGGCGTCTGCGGGACGACCCACGAGTAGGTGCCGGTGTTGGGCAGGCCGGTCGCGATCACGTGCGGATAGGAGAAGCCTCCATCCACCGAGTACGCGAGGTCGACCGACGTGATGCCGGCATCGCCCGACGCGGTCCAGGTGATGTCATGCGCCTCGTCCGCGTTCCACACCTCGCCACCATTCGGGCTCGTGACCGCGGCCGTCGGCGGTGCGATGTGGACGAAGGTCGCCGTGATCGACTTGTTGGAGTCCATCACGATGACCAGCGGGTTGGTGTTGCCGCTCGCGTTGCCCGACCACGCCGACAGCTTCTGGCACTGGTCCGCCGGCACCGCGGTCAGCGTGACCGACGTGCCGCCGTTGTACGACACCTGGATCGGCGAGACCTGAATGCTTCCCGACCCTAGCACCGAGGTGCTGAGCGAGTAGATCTCGTCCGCGCCGATGTCCGGCGCCGCCATGCGGAGGTCGCCATCGAAGTCGGTCGTGAGCGTGTGGATCACCGGACCCACGTTGCTCGCCGGCGAGACGACGTCGACGCGCAGGTGCAGGTCGGAGGTGCTGGTGTAGAGCGGGTCGGCCGAGATGCTGGCGCCGTCACGCCCGGAGGCGAGCTGCCAGTCGGCCAGAGTGATGTAGTCGGTCGCCGCAATCTTGCCGACGAGGTTGGCACCGCCGCCGGTGGCATTGCAGTAGAGGTCGTTGCCGTCGCCGGCGGTCAGCTGCGTCGCCGCGGTCTCGAGGGCGATGGCCACCGAACCCGCGCCGATCGTGGAGAGCCGGCCGAGGTTGTTGACCACGGCATTGCCGGAGACGTTGGCCGCACTGTTGTCGTCGAGGCCGATACCCACCGAGTATGCGCCGGACGAGAAGTTGATCGTATTTCCGAACAGGTAGATCGAGTTGGCGAAGATGCTGACCCCGCCCTGGCCGGTGACCAAGGTATAGATTCCGGTCGGGTTGTACTGACAGCCGAAGCTTGAGTAGCTATCGCCGTCGCCCGCCATGTTCGAGATCATGTTGTTCGAGACGGTGATGTTGGCCGCCGCCTGCCCGGACGAGATGGTGATCCCCTTCGGTCCATAGCCTGACGTCCCGGTGTAGACGAGGTCGTGAATCCGGTTGGCATTCACGGTCACGCCGGTCGTTCCGGTCGCAAGCCAGATACCGAAGTCGTTCTCGGCGGAGGCGGTATCCGAATTCCCGATGTCGTTGTTCGCGACCGTGCCGCCGCTGACGCCCTGCATGTAGAGGCCACCGAAGCGGATCGCGTTCGCACCGGTCGAATTGAGTTCGTTCCCGACGTAGGTCAGGCCCGCGCCGTTCGCCGGCGAGGTGCCGCCGTTGGCGTAGACGCCCATGTAGGCCTTCTCGATCTTGTTGTTTCGCACTTCCATCGTCGAGAAGTAGCCAGCGTTTCCGGCGGTCGTTCCGTCGGAGATCACCACCGCGGAGTTGGTGTTGATGCCGTTGCGAACGACGCAGTTCTTGAGCGTGCCGTTGGTGATCGGCGTGGTGCCGTTCGAGCCGTACCAGACCACGATCGGGCTGGTGGCGCTGGTGTTCTCGAGCGTCAGATCACGCGACGTGCCGTCGACCGCGTTCGAACCGTCGATGGTGATGTAGTTCGTGTTGAAGACCTTGAACAGCGCATTGCTCGCGCTCGCGCCGGACACGGTCGCGATCACGCCGGTGTTCGGCTTGATCGTGACCTTGTTGATCGCGTTCGGAGTGAAGGCGCTGGTGACGTTGACCGTGATCGGGAAGGTCTCCGAAGGATAGGTCGCGTCGGTCAGCAGGAACCGCACCGGTCCGTTCACGCCGCGATTGTTGAGGTCAGCCACCGCGGCGGTGATCGTGGCGTAGATCCCGCTCGAGTTGATCGGGAGGTTCGGGTACTCCTGCCGGGTGACGCGCAGCGGGCCACGGTAGAGCTGGCCGTTCGCCATCGGCACCCAACTGACTTCCTCGACCTCGCGGACCACCGTCTTCCACTGGATCTGGTCTGTCTGCGCGTTCAGCTTCTCGCTCGGCGAGTTCGGTGCATCCACCGGCTCGAGGCACGCGCGCGTGACCTTGGTGACCCTGCGCATGAAGGTCAGATCCAGACCGGTCGCCTGATTGAAGGCCGACACGCCGACGGTGTAGTCACCCGCCAACGGGGTCAGCGCCGACATGGTGCCCGAGATCTGGTCGTTCCCCGGGACCAAGTCGCCGACCAACTCCGCGGACGCGAAGATCGCGTAGCTACCACCCGCCACCAGCGTGGCATTCGGGAAGGTGACGGTGGTCGTGACGCCGTTGCCGATCGAAGGAATCACCGCCGTCTGGTTGTAAACCTCAGGCCCAGCCGGCTGCGGTCCGACGATCCGGTAGCGGACGGTCACGTTGGTCTGCGCGTTGACGCCGGCATTGGTGAACGAAGCCTGCGGCGCGAAGGCCACGCCGACGTTCTTCGCCCCGCCGTTCGTCGGATCGACGAACGCGGTCGCCGCCATGTCGTCCGCCGCAACCGGCGTTCCGTCGAACTCATCCGCGCCGAGGTCCGGCGCCGTGCCGCCGCCGTTGGTCGAGCCGGGAGGTCCGGGGCGGGTTTCGTTGTCGATGTCCACCCCCACGCCGAGTCCGGCCGTGCCGCCCGACTCGAGCTGGGTCTGCGTCGCCGCCGGAATGTGCAGGTTCACGGTGCTGGTGAAGCCAGCGACCACATTCAGGGACGGCGTGTTCGGGTTGCCCGTGAACGCCGTGTTGAACGCGGCCAGCGTCGTCAGATCGCTGCCGAGGAAGCCCAGGATGGCCGACCCGGCGTTGAACGAGTTGGCGACGTAGTAGTCGTTGTAGCTGATCGAGCTGTACGCGGTGTTCGCCGCGGCCGAGTAGACGCCGTAGTTCTTCTGCGTCGTGCTGGTCGCCACCTGCGTGCTCGAGATGATGTTGTTGCGGATGTCCAGCACGGTGGCACCGGAGCCGACGTAGAGTCCGGCCGTGATCGCCGTGGTGGAACCGCTGCCCATGCTCCCGGTCATCGAGATGCTGTTGTGGTAGATGTTCACGCCCGCGGTCGTGGTGGAGAGCGTGCTGCTGCCGCCGACCACGCCGACGGCGATCCCCATGGCCGAGGAGTTGCCGAAGCTGCTCCAGTTCGAACCGTTCACGCCGGCGATGAAGTTGTTCGCGATCGTGATGCTCGCGGGCGTCGCCGTGCCCGTACCGACGGTGATCCCGCGGCCGGCGTAGCCGCCGCTGTTGGTGTCCACCACCGACTGGATCTGGTTCGAGGCCACCGACGAGTTCGAGACGTTTGCCTCGAGCGAGATGGCGACCGGAGCGCCCGCGGCGCTGGTCGTCAGGTTGAACGTGTTCTTCTCGACCATGGCGTTCAGCGCGTTCGCCACCTCGACCCCGTAGACCGTCGCCAGCGTGCTCGTGCCGGAGAAGGTGTTCTGGGAGACAAGGAGGTTGTCCACCCCGCCCGCGCTCACGGCCGCGTTGCCGTTCGCGTAGACGCCGATGTTCGAACTCGCGAACGCGTTGTTCCGCACCGTCAGGTCGTCGTTGTCACCGCCGGCGGAGATGATCGTGCTGCCGGAGATCGCGACGCCACAGGCGGTCGAGCTGGTCGCGGAGCTGGTGTTGATGTTGCAGTTCTTGACCACGTCATTGGTCGCGCCCAGGCCGTTGCCGAGGCTTGCAATCCAAATCGCGCAGGGCGCGGAGGTGGCGGTGTTGGTGAGCGTCAAGCTGCGGTCGGTGCCGCCGCTGTTGCTCCCGTCGATGATCAGGTAGTCGGCGCCGTTGAGCTTGATCAGGGCGCCGCTCGAGGCGCTTCCGCTGATCGTCGAGGTGACCCCCGTGTTCGGCCGGATGGTCACGGTGTTCGTCGAGCTCGCGCCCACGAACGCGTTGGCCGTGATCGGGAAGGTCTCCGACGGATAGGTCGCGTCGGTCAGGAGGAAACGAACCGGGCCACTCACCCCCAAGCCATTCAGATCGGCGATGGCCGCCGTCAGGGTGGCGTATGAGCCGCTGTTCGGCTCGTTCGGGTCATGCTGGCGATGGAACCCGAGCGGTCCCTCGTACACCTGGCCGTTCACCATCGGCACCCAGGTCTCTTCCTCGAACTCGCGCACCACGGTCTGGAAGGTGGCACGACTCGGATCAGGCTTGCCTTCCTCGTTGACCGGGGTCGGACCCACCTGCTCGCGCACCTCGCGCGTCACCTTCTGCACGCGGCGCTCGAAGGTGAGGTCGAGGCCGGTCGCCTGGTTGAAGGCGCTGACGCCGACCGTGTAGTCGCCCGCGAGCGGCTGCAGCAGGTTGATCGTTCCGCTGATCTGGTCGTTCGCCGGCACCTGGTCACCCACCAGCTCGGCGGCCGCGTAGATGCTGTGCGTGCCGGACGAGGTGAGGGTCACGTTCGGGAAGGTCACCGTGGTCGCCGTTTGGCTGGCGATCGAGGCGATCACGAAGGTCTGGTTGTACACCTCGACGCTACCCGGGTCGACGATCCGGTAGCGAACCGTCACGTTCGTCTGGGTGGCAAGACCGAGGTTGGTGAAGGAGGCCTGCGGCGCGAAGGCGACGCCGACGCTCCGGCTCGCGCCGTTCGTCGGGTCGACGAAGGCGGTCGCCGCCATGTCATTGGTCGCCACCGGTACGCCGTCGAACTCGTCGGCGCCGACGTCGTTGGCCGTCCCGCCGCCGTAGATCGAGCCGGGCGGTCCGGGCCGCGTCTCGTTGTCGATGTCCACCCCCACGCCGGTCCCGGCGACGCCGCTCGACTCGAGCAGCGAGGCCGTACCCGCCGGGATGTGCAGGTTGATGTTGTCGGTGAACGCGGGGTTCGCGTTGAAGGCCGGCGTGTTCGCGTTGCCGGTGAAGGCCGTATTGAAGGCCGCCAGGGTCGTCTGGTCCGAGACCAGGAAGCCCAGGATGGCCGAACCGGCGTTGAACGAGTTCGCCACGTAGTAGTCGTTGTAGCTGATCGTGGTGAACGGCGCGTTCGTCGCCGTCGCGGAGTAGACGCCGTAGTTCTTCTGCGTCGTACTGGTCGCCACCTGCGTGTTGGTGAAAATGTTGTTCTGGATGTTGAGCGCCGAGGCCCCCGTGCCCACGTAGATCGCCGCGGTGATGGCGGTGGTGGACCCCGTACCCATGCTGCCGGTCATGCTGATGCTGTTGTGGTACAGGTTGATCCCGCCCGCCGTGGTGGTGACGGTGGAGCTGCTCCCGATCATCCCGATCCCGATCCCCATCGACGACGAATTGCTGAACCCGCTCCAGTTGGAACCGTTCACGCCCGCGATGAAGTTGTTCGTGATGGTAAGCGCGCTCGAGGCGGTACCCGTTCCCACCGTGATGCCGCGTCCACCGTAGCCGCCGGTGTTAGTCGTCACCGCCTTCGTGATCGTGTTCGCGGTCACGGTCGACGAGACGAAGCCGGTCTCGAGCGAGATCGCGGTCGGCGACTGCGAGGACGAGGTCTGCTCGCTCACCGTGTTACGCGCGATCGAGCTTCCGGTCGCGTTGCCCACCTGAATGCCGAGCGAGGCCAGTGAGCCGTTGTAGTCGACGCTGTTGCCGTTGATCGACAGGTTGTCGTCGCCGCCCGCGCTGACCGAGGCGGTGCCGGCGGCGTAGATGCCGATCGGCGCCAGCGTCACCGCGTTGTTCTGCACGGTGGCGTTGTCATTGTCCGCGCCGCTCGTCCCGGGAGTGCTGCCACCCACCGAGATGCCGTAACCGAGCGTGGTCGCCACGCCCGTGCTGACGTTGCAGTTCTTGATCACGTCGTTGGTCGCGCCAGCACCGACACCGAGGCTGACCAGGGCGACGACCGACGGCGCCGTGGTGTTGGTGTTGGTGATGGTCAGGCTGCGGTCGGTCCCGCCACTGTTGCTGCCGTCGATGATCACCCAGTCCGCGCCATTCAGCTTGATGAGCGCGTTGCTGGCCAGGCTCCCGCTGATGGTCGGCGTCTGGCCGGCGGCGGGACGGATGGTCAGGGTGTTGGTCGAGCTGGCGTCGCCGTTCACGCCGATCGTGATCGGGAAGGTTTCGCCCGCGCTCGAGTAACCGGCCGCAAGTTCGAAGACGATCGGGCCGCCCATGCACTTCGTGTTGTAGTCCGCCACCGCGGCGGTCAACGAAGCGTAGGAGCCAGGAATCGAATAGGTCCCGGCGGCCAAGGTCGACTGAATCGTGTAGGTGCTGGGCGACGGCGGCGGCGTGCCGGCGGCCGGCGGGTTCGCCGTGTAGCCGCTGCCGCCTCCGGGCTGACTGCCGACGTTCGGCGGGGAGGCGTTGTCCTGCGCGACGATGTAGTAACTGACCACATCGCCCACGCTCACTCCGCCACCGAAAGAGAAGTCGTAGCTGCTGCCCGCGGTCCAACTCGCGGTCGCGGCGGTGTACGCGCCCGCGTTCACCTTCCAGTAGAGCACCGGCAGGCCGATCCCGGAGGTCGGCACGCCGGAAGCGTCGGTGATCGTCGCCGTCAGATTGCGCGCCGACGTGGAGCAGGTGCTGAGGAGCGGCGTGTAGGCGATGGCCGGCGGAGAGATGTCCGAGGGGACGAAGTTGCCGGCGTCCGCTCCCATGTCGGTCGGGGTCAGACCCGCGCGCGACTGGCCGTCGAAGTCGTTCGTGACCGACCCGATCGCAAGCCCGGCCGCCTCGATCGGCGTCGGGTTGGTCGGATGGATGTGGAGGTCAACGGTCGAAGCGGTGCCGTTGGGCGCGATGAACTGCGGGTTCGCGCTCAAGCTGGTCGCATCCTGTCCCGTTGCGGTGCGCCAGGCGCCCAGGTTCGCTTGGTCCACGGCGTTGAAGAGGCCGAGGACGCCGCCGGTGCCGTCCGCAAGGAGGTCGTTGTAGTTGCTGGTCAGTCCGCCCGGGTTCGGCGCCGTACCACCGACGCGGATCGCGTAGTGCTTGCCGGTGCCGGCGCCGTTGCTCCGGTTGTTCCAGAAGATGTTGTCGATGTAGTTACGCGTGTTCGTCGTGATCGAGCTCTGGAAGGCGAAGGTGTTGGCCGCGCCGCCCACCCCAGAGCCGCCGATGAAGACGCTGTTGAAATACATGTTGTCGGTGCCGGCCACGGTCTCGTTGATCCCGTTGATCGCGCAGCCGGTCGCGAAGAGCGTGCCGGAGGCGTCGAGTCCCAGGCGAATCATGTTGTTCGCGTAGGTCGCGGTTCCGGCGTTGATGTAGATGCCGTTGATGGTGGCCGACGCGCTCGACGCGGTCAGCGAGTGGATGAAGTTCCGCTCGATCAGGTTGGTCCCGGTCGAGCTGGTGTACATGATTCCGGTGATGTGACCGGACGTCGACGCGTTGGTGTTGCTGATCGAGTGGATGGTGTTCTGCGAGACGGTGTTGTTGACCGAGGTGCTCACGAACACGATGCCGCCCATCGCGGGCGTGCCCGTGCCGGTACCACCGGCCGAGGTCAGGTTGCGGATGGTGTTACCGGTGATGTTCGAGAGCGAGGTCGACGCCAGGATGCCGTCCACGATCGTCCCGGTCGCGGTCGAGGTGCTCTGGATCGAGTTCGCCACCGTGCCACCGATCGTGTTCCCCGTGATGGTCGAACTCACGGTGCTGCCGGTGTTGTAGCGAAGGCCGTAGGCGTTCGCCGCACCAGTGCCCGCGTTGCTCGAAGTGATGCCGCCGATCAGGTTGTTGCTGGCCGTCCAGCTATCCACGCTGAAGTTGAAGATGCCGTTGACGTCCGCGGCTGACGCCGAGGTGGTGGAGAACACCAGCGATCCGGTCGCCGACTGGCTTCCGATCGTGTTGGTGTTCGCGTTGGCCAGGCCGTTCGCGATGTAGATGCCCATGAAGGGCGCGGACGAGCTGGTCCCGCTCGAGGTCACTCCGGTCACGCTGATGCTCGCGACCGTGTTGCTGTTGATGTTCGACACGGTGCCGAGCGTGATGCCGTTGAACTGGATCGCCCGGAACGTCCCGGTCGAGCCCGAGAGAGCGTAGGTGCCCGTCTGGGTGTTGGTCGCGTAACCGATGATGTTGCCCGTGACCGTCATCCCCTGCACGCCACTGGTGCTGGTCGAGCTGTTGAGGAGGATGGCGTTGTGCAGGGCGCCGGTCGTCCAGACCTTGGCGGTGGTCTGGTAGAAGCGGTTATTGGTGATGCTCCAGCCGTTGCAGCCGCCGTTCACGGCCACGCCCGCGCTGGTCACCGCCGCGGCGAAGACGTCGAAGATATTGTTGTTGTCGATGACGATGCCGCTGTTGCCGATCGCGGTGGTCGTCGTCGATCCGTTGCCCAAGATGCCCTTGCTCGGCAGGTTGGCGCCGGCCGGTCCGATGTCGCAGTTCGAGATGGTGTTGTTGTCGTTGCCGTTGGTCGTGTTCGCGTCGGTGCTGAAGAAGATGTTCGCACCGTTGGTCGCGACCGACATGTTGCCGGAGCCCAGCACGGAGCAACGCGTGATGGTGTTGCTCGTCGCGCCGCCGATGAAGCGAATCGTCGAGGTGCCCGAAGTGCTCGACGCCGTCGTGTTCGAGATCGTCAGCGAGTTGCCGCCCGAGTTCAAACCGTCGAACGTCACGTTGTCCGCGCCGTTCATGTCGATGAGCGGGCTGCCCGCGGCAATCGCGCCGGAGATCGTCCGCGCCGCGCCGCCGGTCGGATTGACCGTGATCGACGTGTAGCTAGCGGAGCCCGAACCACTGGCGTTAAGGACGGCAGGCGCCGTCTCCGTAGTATTCCCGCTGATGCCAATGCCAATCACGCCGCCGTGCGTTCCCGCGTTGATCGCGTCAAACGCACCCTTCAGCGTGGTATAGCTCGCCGCCGGCGTGCCGACCGAAGCGGTCACGTCGACTTGCGCCAGCGCAAGCGCTGGGCAGACGAGGGTGAGGATCAGGGCCACGAGAAGCAGGCAGCTTCCCCGGGCCGACGTCCTTTCCTTACCAAACGTCATGGTTCGAACTCCTTCCTGATGTGTTTCTACCAACTGTGAAAACGTTCGTGGAGAGGCGGATCTCCCAATCCCGCGCGGAGGGTGCGAGGGTGGAGCAATGGGGCTCCCGCGCGTGCTCATGGCGCTACGCACGTTGGGTGTGCCGGAAGGACCGGCGTGAAAGTAAGCGAGGCCGTTGGTGCCGAGTTCACGAGATCGTCTCTAGCCCCCGTACCAGAGCAGTGGTGCATTGGATCGGAGGCAAGCCTGCGGCGTTGGCCCCGATCTCGGTGCTTGAGGACCACGATCCGCGCGGCGGAGTGACGCGGAGGCCGGGCCGGCGAACGCTGCCGTTCGTCGCGCCATCGACGCGTGTTGACCGATCCCCTCCCGAATTCAGACGCGGTAGATGATGGACCAAGGTCACCGGTCCATCAATACCCGATCTTTCCAAGATACGAAATTGTGTCTCCGGAATAGTCCCGGTACACACGCGGGTCGTGAGGAGAGCGGCTGCTACGTCCGCCGGAAGTCAAACTCCGGCCGCTCCGGCTTGCCGTAGAGGGTGAGCGCGCCGCGCGGCCCGGTCGAGTTCGCGCGCGTGAAGATCCAGTTCTGCCAGGCGGAGAGGCGACCGAAGATTCGGGTCTCCATCGTCTCCGGTCCCGGCCAGCGGAGGTTCGCCTCCATCCCGGTAAGCGCGTCGGGCTCAGCGATACACGCTCCTCGATCGCGATCCGCACCTCGTCTTCCCAGTCGATGTCGTCCGGCGCGAAAGTGACGAGCCCCGCGTCGCGGGCCTCCTCCGCCTCCCAAGTTCCACCATGCGCGCGGGCCTCCTGCGCGCGGGCCGGCTCGCCGTAGAAGCGCGCGTCGAGGCGCGCGAGGCCGGTCGCCATCGGGAGGAGCCCGTCGTTGAGCGGCGAGAGTCCGACCCGAACCGGCGGCTCCGCCTCGGCCAACGCGTACGAACGATCGGCGGCGAGCGCCACCTCAAAGAGGGAGCCGACGAAACAAGAGCCCGGCTCCATCAGGGCGAACATCGAGCGCGCCGTCTGGTCGAGTCGCTTGAGCACGCGGCGCATGTGAAGCAGCACCTCGCGGGCGAAGCCCCCCTCGGCCTGCGCGCGCGCCAGGGCGCGATCGGCCGCCACCACCGCCGCCGGATCCCCTTCCGTCTCGAGCAGGAGGAGACCGATCGTGTCGTGGTTGAAGCGGAGATGGAGGAGCACGTCGTCCAGTTCGCGGAAGGCGCGGAAGGCCCAGAGTTCGGCGCCGCGTTCACGCAGTGCCGTCGACGGCGCGGAATCAAGCACAGCCTCGCTCGCATCCGGCCCGCGCATCACGATCGTCGCCACCCGCTTCTCGAGATCGATCGAGAGGCGGACGTAGCGATGGGTGATGCCATTCTCGTTGTACTCGCCGCCCAGTGGTTGGAGCGCGAGCGGCAGGCCATCCACGCGCCTCTCTGCGCGCGCCACCGAAGCCGCCGCCTCTTCCTTCACCGTCGCCGACCAGGCGCTCCGCGGCACCACGCGATCGACCAGGCGCCACTCTTGCGCACGCCGCCCGCGAATCCCCTCCGCCACGGTCGAGAAGACGTCGGCGAGATCGCGCCGGACCTTCCGCTTGTCGATCACCCGCGTCAGGCCGCCGGTCCCGGGCAAGACCGCGAGGAGCGGCGTCTCGGGCAGCGACACCGCGGCGCTCCCATCGTCGATCAGGAGGATGCGTTCGCAGGCCAGCGCCAGCTCGTAGCCCCCGCCCGCGCAGGTGCCGTTGATCGCGCAGATCGTCTCGATCCCCGACTCGGCCGCGAGATCCTCCAGGTAGAGGCGCGTCTCGTTGGTGAACTTGCAGAAGTTGACCTTGAAGGCGTGGGTCGAGCTTCCGAGCATCGGGATGTTGGCGCCCGCGCAGAAGACCCGATCCTTGCCGCTCGTCACGATCAGAGTGCGCACTTCCGGATGCTCGAAGCGAAGCCGCTGGATCGCGTCGGCCAGCTCGATGTCGACCCCTAAGTCGTAGGAGTTGAGCTTCAAGACGTAGCCGGGGCGAAGGCCCAGGTCATCCTGCACGTCCATCGCTAGGGTCGCGACCGGGCCGTCGAAGGAGAGCTTCCAATGGCGATAGCGGCTCGGGTCGGTCTCGAAGAAGATCGGGGCGGGCGCGTGAGTTGATTCCATGCGGTGTACTATGCCCGATCACAGGACGACGGGCGACGGGTGAATTTCCCGCCAAATCGATGACGAGAGAGAGGAACGCATGAGCGAGGAATCGCGCGGTTTCGATCCCGACGCCGCCGCGCAACACGACGGCGTCTACGGCCTCCCGCACACAGAAACCGAGGCGGGCGTCGTGCTCGTCCCCGTGCCGTGGGAAGCGACCGTCTCCTATCGCGCGGGCACCGCGAATGGACCGGCCGCGATCCTCGAGGCGAGCCGTCAGGTCGACCTGACCGATCGCGAGACGGGGCGGCCGTACGAAGCGGGCATCGCGATGCTCCCCATCTCGAGTGAGGGGCGCGCGTGGAGCGACGAGGCGCGCACCGCGGCCGAGGCGGTGATCGCGGCGGGCGGACTCGACGCGGTGCCGATGACCGAGCTCGCGCGCCTTGACCTCGAGACCCGCGTGCGCAAGGTCGACGAGTTGGGCGAGCGGATGAACGCCTGGGTCGAAGCCGAGGTCGACGCGCGCCTCGCGGCGGGCAAGCTTGTCGGCGTGATCGGCGGCGACCACGCAAGCCCCTTCGGCGCGATCCGCGCAACCGCGCGGCGCTTCCCGGGCCTCGGCATCCTCCACCTCGATGCGCACTGCGATCTGCGGGTGGCCTACGAGGGCTTCCGCTGGTCGCACGCGTCGATCTTCGACAACGTCCTGCGCGAGATACCCGAGGTGACGAAGCTGGTGCAGATCGGCGTGCGCGACTTCGGCCAGCGCGAGCTCGACGCGATCGAGGCGGCGCGCGGGCGGATCCACTGCTTCTTCGACTCCGACCTCCGCCGCCGCCTGCACGACGGCGAGGCATGGAGCGCAGTGCTTCAGCCGGTGATCGGCCACCTGCCGCGCCTGGTCTATCTCTCCTTCGACATCGATGGACTCGATCCGGTGCTTTGCCCGCACACAGGCACGCCGGTGCCGGGCGGACTTTCCTTCGCCGAGGTCTCGACCCTGCTGCGTCTCCTGGTGGAGTCGGGGCGCCGCATCGTCGGCTTCGATCTTTGCGAGGTGGCGCCCGATCCGAGCGGCGCGAGCGAGTGGGACGGCAATGTCGCGGCGCGCCTCCTCTATAAGATGATCGGCTACGCGCTCAGGTCGCGCGGCTAGTCGAACCGAGGCCGCGCGAGCGGCTGCACCTTCCAGTAGGTGAGGCTTCGCCAACACCACTCCGCCGGTCCATAGCGGAATCTCCTCATCCACGCGTGGGCGAGCAGCAGTTGGACCGCGAAGCCGACCAAGCAAAGCGTGGCCAATGCAGCCGGACCCACCTGGCCCAGCAGCGCGGGACCATGGGCGAATCCGTAGAAGAGGAAGATCCCGAAGGCGGTCTGAAGCAGGTACCAGGTCAGCGCCATCTGGCCGATCGGAGCCAAGGCGCGGACGAGCCGTCGGGAACGCGGCGCGAGATACCCGAGACCAAGAAGCGATGCGTAGGCGAGGGACAAGCCAAGCTGCCCCCCCTCGACGAGAAGGCGGCGGAGCATCACGAGCGGCGCGCGCGGAGGGTCGCTGGCCAGGAGGTGCGCGGCAAAGATGGTGCTTCCGATGAGACCGACGGCTCCTCCAGCGACCAGGATCCTTCGGAGCAGGCTGCGCTGAGATTCCAGATTCGCCAGGTCGAGCGATCGCGCCGCGCAGAGCCCAAGCAAGATCCGTCCGAAGACCGCGACCTGGTAGGCGATCTGCGAGATGTCGAGCGTGAGGTACCAGTCGTAGCGCCAGTTGACCTCCAGTACCTCGCGGAAGCTCCCATGGGAGAAGGCGGCCAGGGCCATCGCGTCATAGTCGGGGGCGTCGCCGACTGGGTGGGTCAACCACACGTTCGCGCCGGAAACGAGCGCCGGCAGCAGGACGCCGGCGACGAGGGCGGCGCCGAGCAAACGCCTCGGCGCCATCCGGGCGAAGAGGGGAAGGAGCAGTGCCCAGAGCGCGTAGAAGCGCAGAATGTCGAAGCACCAAAAGAGCCACCCGTGAACTGCGCCGATCACGAACAGCCAGAAGATCCGCCGGTAGAAGAGGACGATCGGAGAAGCGCCTCGCGCTCGGACCCGCCCGAGAAACAGCCAGAAGCTGATGCCGAAGAGAAACGAGAACAGGCCCATGAACTTGTTCTCGATGAAGAAGCGCTCGAGGAAGTAGGCGATCGAGTCGTGGTGGGCTCCGAACAACGCCGTTCTTTGCTCATCACCCATGTAGCCGAGGCCGGAGAAGATTAGCAGGTTCGCCCAGAAGACGCCGAAGAGCGCGAAGCCGCGAAGCGCGTCGATGAACTCGAGACGCGCTTCGCTCGCGATGCCGCCGTCAAGTTTCGTCACGGACTCCCCCTCATTCTTCGGCAGCGAGTGAGCCGCTAGTGCGCAGGCGCAGCGCCGCCGGGATTGCGCAGCTCGATCTCGCGCACCCACACGCCCCGCGCGCGCTCGCGACCGTGGCCGAGCGAGCGGGCCGCGTCGAAGATGTCCCCCGCGCGCTCGCGGGCGGCGAGGCCGGGTCCTTCTCCGAGCGAACCGATGCCGCGGAGCCGCGCCACCGCCGAGGCCGGCAGCTTGGCCGCGATCGCTCCCCCCACCTCGGGACGCGGCATCGCCGCGATTTCCTCTTCCAGATCCTTCAAGCGGGTCGGGCTGGCGAGCACGAGGAGACGTTCGCGCCCGCCCGCGCTCGACACCTGCCAGAAGAGTTCCTTGCCGCCGCGCGCGCCGGGCAGTCGATGCGGCATCGCCGCCTTGAGCGGGTTCGCGAGGTCGAAGCCGGGCAGCGGAAAGAGGAGATAGCTCTCCCCCTGATCGTCCTTGGTCAGCACGTAGACGTTGAGGTCGCGCGAGCCTTCGACCTCGAGGCCGAGGAAGTCGCCCACCTCGACCTCGGCGCCGGGGGCCAAGCGCTCCGAGACGCCGCTCGCATCGACGCGCAGCACCGAGGCGGTGATGTCGAAGGTGGCGTGCTGGCGGGTGAGCGCGATGCCGACCGCGATCGACGCGAGCAAGACGAGTGCGGCGAAGGCCGCAACCGGAGCGAGGTGGCGCGGTCGCGGAGTGGTCGGTTGATTCGTGCGAAGTGTGGCCGATCGTTGGGTCGCGGGACTGGGCCTGACACGTTCCTCCCCGACTCCGATCGACTGCGCCAGCGCCTGCTCGAGTTCACCCGCGCTCGCGAAGCGTCGCGCCGGCTCGTGCGCGAGGCAGCGCTCGATCACGCTGACAAAGTTGGGCGGGAGATCGGCGCGAAGATCGCGTAGCAGCCGCACCTCGCCGCTCGCGTGCGCCGCCTTGAGTTCGCTCAGCCGACGCGCCTCAACCGGGAAGCGCGACGTGACGAGGCGATAGAGGATGACGCCCAAACTGTACAAGTCGGATGCAGGGGTCGCGGTCGCGCCATCCAAGAGTTCCGGCGCCATGTAGAAGGGAGTGCCGGCGAGCGCGCGTCGTTCGCCCGCCTCGCCCAGCTCATCGATCTCTTGGCCGACGCCTAAGTCCATCAGCACGATTCGGCCCATCGCCTCACGCATGACGTTCTGCGTCTTGACGTCGCGGTGAACGAGGCCCGCCTGGTGGAGCGCGGCGAGGGCGCGGCAGAGCTCCATGCCGATCATCGAGGCTTCGCCGGCCGAGAGGGGCCCCTGCTCGCGCAGCACCGCTTCCAAGTTCTTGCCGCGGAGAAGCTCCATGCGGAGGCCGACCCGGCCGTCGTGCTCCTCGGCGCCGTGCACGGTAACGACGTTCGGGTGGCGAAGGCGCGCGAGGAGCCGTCCCTCGCGCAGCGTGGCCGCGGCGAGTTCGGGTCGATGCGCCCGATCTAGGCGGATCAGCTTGAGCGCGATCTCCCGCTCGAGGCGCGGATCGAAGGCGCGAAACACCTCGCCGAAACTCCCCTCGCCGATCCGCTCGCGTAGCTCCAGTTCGCCCCAACGGGTGCCCACGGCGCTCGCCGCGGTGCGCGAGTCGCCGGGGCTCGCCGATGCTCCTTCGGCGCCGGCCGAGCATGCACGCTTCGGTGCACCTCCGCGATCCCCGCCACCAGCCTGAGCTGCCCGAGCAGCGCGGCGTCGTCGGCCGAGGCGACCGAGGCCGCTTCCTTCTGCCAGTCGATCGGCGTGCCGTCCGAGATGCTCTCGGCCAGCTCGACCCAGTGCCCATCATCTGGGTGGTTGTCACTCGCCATGCCCCATCTCCCTTGCGAGTCGAACCAAGGCGCGGCTCACCGTCATGCGCGCCGCGTCGGCCGACGGCTTGCCCAGCGCGTCGGCGATCTCGTCGTAGCTACAGCCCAGCTCGATGCGGGCCACCACCGCTTGCCGCTCTTCCTCCCGGAGTCGCGCGAGCGCCGCTTCGTAGCCGTCGACCGCCCTCTGGCCGATCGTCGCCTCGAGCGGCGAGAGACCGACCTCGGGCACGGCGTCGTCGAGCGTGTCGTGCGCCGGGCGTCGCTCGGCCTTCCGGACCTCGTCGCGGATGCGATTCATCATCGCGGCGCGGAGGTAGGCGAGGAACGCGCCCTCGCCACGAATCTCGAAGCGGCCGATCTTGTCGACCGCCTTGACCATCGTCTCCTGCACCAGATCGTCGGTGTCGACCAGGCGGCGCGCCTCACGCGGAAGGCGCCCGGTGGTCCAGCGCTTGAGGCGCGGGAGGTAGCGCGCGTAGACCTGCGCGAGTGCCTCCTGGTCCCCCTGCTGCGCGCGCACCAGCAGGACGTACGAGGTGGACCCGCTCAATGCGGGGTCGTGGGCGGGATCCGGCTCGCCCCCTTGGCGTGCGTCTTCGACCATGAGGCCACCCCCTGCTCTTTGGTCGACGCGCATTCCGATCGTTCCCTCGTCCCCGGGCGGTCCCCTCTCGGCCGGCCTCTTTGGCGGCCTACTCCAGGAAACGTCGCAAGAGGAAGAAGCGAACGAACGAATCAGCCTCGACCGTAGGTCTCGGTCAATCGACGAAGCCGCGCGGATAGTTCGGGCGAAAGATCCTCGGCCCGGAAGCGCCAGCTCCAGTTGCCCCGCCGCTTGCCCGGCGTGTTCATGCGTGCGCCCGAGCCTAGCCCAAGAAGGTCCTGCATGGGGACGATGACCGTCTGGGCCACGCTGGAGAAGGCGAGGCGAAGCAGCTCCCAGTGGATTTCCTTTGGTCGCCGCTCGAGGCCGAGATAGCGGAGGGCGAACTCGCGCTCATGCGCGATCGACTCCGCCTCGCCGCGCCGCTTGGGGCGTCGCTTCCACCAGCCGACGGTGGTGTCGTTGTCGTGGGTACCGGTGTAGACGACCGAACGCCGTGGATGCTGGTGCGGCAGGTGCTCGTTGTCGGGCCCGCCCGAGAACGCGAACTGAAGCACCTTCATCCCAGGGAAGCCGAGGTCATCGCGCAGCGCGCGCACCTCGTCGATGAGGAAGCCGAGATCCTCCGCGATCACCGGCAGCGGCCCCAGCACCTCGGCCGCGCGAGTGAACATCTCGCGGCCCGGATTCAGGAGCCACTTGCCGCGGCGCGCGGTCTTGGCGCGGGCCGGCACCGCCCAGGCGCGATAGAAACCGATGAAGTGATCGAGCCGCACCGCGTCGGTCAACGAAAAGACGGTGCGCAGCCGATCGATCCACCAATCGAAGTCGCGCGCGCGAAGCGCCTCCCAATCGTAGAGGGGATTTCCCCAGAGCTGCCCGTCCTTCGAGAAGTAGTCGGGCGGAACGCCGGCCACCACCTGCGGTCGCCCATCCTCGTCGAGCAGGAAGATGTCGGGGTGAGCCCAGACGTCGGCCGAGTCGAGTGCGACGAAGATCGGCGCGTCGCCGACCAAGGCCACGCCCCGTTCATTGGCGTAGCGACGGAGCGCGCCCCACTGGCGACGAAACTGCCACTGGAGAAACTCCTGATAGCGGATCTGCTCGGCGCGATCGCGGCGCAGCCGCTCGAGCGCCCAGGGCTCGCGCCGGCCGAGCGGTCGATCCCACTGGAGCACGGCTTGCCGCCGCGAAAGCCCTTGCCGGCAGTGAAGAGGACGTAGTCGTCGAGCCAGCCTGCCTCGGCCGCGCGAAAGGCGTCGAAGTCGTCGCGCAGGCGCTCGCTCGATTCGAAGCACTGAAACGCCTGCCAGAGTGCGGTCTCCCGCTCGGCCGGACCACCGCGCGACCGTTCCAGCTCGTCAATCGAGAGGAGGCCATCCTCAAACAGCGAGTCGGGACTCAGGAGCCCGGGGCTACCGGCGAACGCGGAAAGGGTCTGGTACGGGGTCGCGCCGAATCCGGGCGGTCCGAGCGGCAATACCTGCCAGAGCCGCTGTCCGGCCGCGACCAGGAAGTCGACGAAGCGCCGCGCTTCGGGCCCGAGGTCGCCGGTCGGATAGGGGCCGGGCAACGAGGTCGGGTGGCACAGCACCCCGCTCGATCTCCGTTCGAGCGGCGAGCCGCCCAGAGGCGGCCGGTCGTCGGTCATCGCTCCTCCTTGACGCGTGTCGCATCTCTTTAGCAACTCGTCCCGCGCGCGGCAATGCGCGCTTCTGTGATATGTTCGCCCGCGGAGCCCGGCAGTTAGAGCTACATCGAAGGAGAGAGAAGAACCATGCGGCAACGAATCGAGGAGCTGGTTCTCGAAGCCGGCCGGAAGGCACGTGCGGAAACATCCGATGAGCCGGAGCCGCAGTACACCGGCGAGGTGGATTTCCCGATCGACTGCAAGGTTGGTCGAGGTCTCGAAGGCGCGGTGGCGTGCGCGACCAAGGTCGGATACGTCAACGGCGCGCGCGGTTGGTTGGTCTATCGCGGTCTGAACATCTTCGATCTGGCAGCCTATTCGTCGTACGAGGAGACGGCCTATCTGCTGCTCTTCGGCGCCCTCCCGAGCAAGAGCCAGCTGAAAGACTTCAAGCAGGAGCTGATCTCGAAGCGGGCCGTGCCCGCGCCGGTGATGGACATGATCCGCACCGTCGCGCCGAAGACGCACCCGATGTCGGCGCTTAGGAGCGCGGTGTCGCTGCTCGGCAATCTCGACCCGACGGCCGACGACACTTCGGTCGAGGCGGAGACCAAGGTTGCGATCCAGCTGATCGCGATGTTCCCGACCCTGGCCGGCGCGGTGGCGCGCCTGCGTTGGAACAAGGAGCCGCTGCCGCTCAACCCGGAGCTGAGCCACGCCGCCTACCTGGTGCACCAGATGACGGGCGAGGTGCCGGACGAGCTCAAGGAGCGGGTGATGGACGTCTCCTTGATCTTGCACGCCGATCACGGCATGAACGCGTCGACCTTCACCACCATGGTGGTGAACAGCTCGCTGTCCGACATGTACGGCTCGGTGGTCGCGGGTGTCGCCTCGCTCAAGGGACCGCTCCACGGCGGTGCGAATGAGCGCGTGCTGTACGACCTCGAGGAGATCGGCGAGCCGGCGAACGTTGAGAACTGGTACGCGAAGGCGGAGACGACCAAGCGCAAGGTGATGGGCTTCGGCCATCGCGTCTACAAGGCGTACGACCCGCGCGCCCGGATCCTCGGGCCGCTGGCCGGCCTCCTGGTCGAGCACCATCCGCACGAGGAGAAGCTCTACAAGGTCGCGACCAAGTTGGAGCAGGTGGTCTGCGGGAAGCTCTCCGACAAGAAGATCTTCCCCAATGTCGACTTCTACGCCGGGCTGGTCTACCGCTCGATCGGCATCGAGACCGCGATGATGACGCCGATCTTCGCGGTGAGCCGCGTGGCGGGCTGGACGGCGCGGGCGCTCGAGTATCTGGGCGACAACCGCATCTTCCGGCCGCGCGCGATCTACACCGGACCGATCCAGACCGGCTACGTGCCGATGGACAAGCGCTAGTCGAGCGCGCCTCGACACGAGGAAAGTGCAAGGGCCCCTGGCGTCGGCTGCGGGGCCCTTTTCATTGCCTCTCGAATCTCGCGGAGTAAGATCCGCCGAGTTTGCTCGGGACGATCGCGCCCACGACCGATGAGGAGAGAGCCGTGATCACTCCGCTCGACGAAAACTCGCGGACCTCGGTCGTCCGTCTCCTCCTGCCCGACCTCAGGGATGCACTCGCGCGCCATCCGAACGAGGCGGGCGAGATCTTCGAGGAACTCCACCCCGCCGACGGCGCGGATCTGCTCACCCTGCTGGAAGACGACGAGGTTCGGATCCTCCTCCAGCACCTCGACCCGGCCGAGTCGGCGCGGCTCCTCGAGTATGTCGAGGCGGCCACCGCCGCGCGTTGGCTGGAGGAGCAGCGTGACGAGCACGTCGCCGACATCGTCGAGGAGATGGAGCCGGACGATCGCGCTGAGCTGCTGGCCGAATTCGAGGAAGAGGAGCAGGAGAAGGTCCTCGCCGAGATGGAGCCGGAGGAGCGCGAGGACGCGTTCGAGGTGCTCTCGCACGCCGAGGGGACCGCCGGGCGCTTGATGAACCCGCGCTTCGTCACGGTGCCGATCAACGGCACCGCCGCGGTCGCGCTCGAGCAGGCCGCGAAGGCGCGCAGGAAGGCTGGAGCATCAACACCCTCTACGTGGTCGACGATCGGGGGAGCCTGCGCGGCCGCCTGCCGTTGGTCGAGGTGCTGAAGGCCAAGGCCGACGCTTCGGTCGAGGAGATCATGCAGGAGGCGGTGGCGGTTCGGGTCGACACCGATCAGGAGCAGGTGGCGCAGGCCATCTCGAAGTACGACCTCTTGGCGGTGCCGGTGGTCGATCCGCGCGGCCGCATCGTCGGCATCGTCACCGTCGACGACGTGGTCGACGTCTTGACCGAGGAGGCGACCGAGGACGCGCAGATGCAGGGCGCGATCCAGCCGCTCGAAGACCCGTACTTCCACACCGGCTTCTGGGAGATGGCGCGGAAGCGCGGCGTCTGGCTGCTCGTGCTCTTTCTCGGCGAGCTGTTCACCGGCACGGCGCTTCGCCACTTCAACAGCGTGCTCGAGCACACGCTCAACCTCGTCTTCTTCATTCCGCTCATCATCTCGTCGGGCGGCAACTCCGGATCGCAGTCGGCGTCGCTCATCACGCGCGCGCTCGCGGTCGGAGAGGTCTCGGTGCGCGACGCGCTCCGCATCGCGGGACGAGAAATCGGCATGGGGTTCGCGCTCGGTTGCGCGCTCGGCGCGGTCGGCTACTTCCGCGCGATGCTCTGGCACAGCACGGCGGCAATCTGTCTGACGGTGTCCTTGACGCTGGTCGGCGTGGTCACCGCGGGGAGCCTGGTCGGCGCAATGCTCCCGCTCTTCTTCAAGCGCATCGGGCTCGACCCGGCGATCACCTCGTCGCCGTTCATCGCCTCGCTGGTCGACGTGACCGGGATCGTCCTTTACCTCACGATCGCGCGCCTCATCCTCGGCCTCTAGTCGCGTCCCCCCAGCAGCTGCACCGAACGCGTGGTCACGCCCTCCGGCGTCTCCACCCGCGCGAAGTAGACACCGGACGGCAGCGCCCGCGCCTCATCGTCACGGCCATCCCAGTGGAGCGCAACCGCGCCGGCCGGGACCTCGATCGCCCGATCGCTTCGGACGACGCGGCCGCTCGCGTCGAGCACCGTCATCCGCACCGCCCCGCCGCGCGAGAGGGTGAAGGCGAGGATCGCGTCGCTGGTAATCGGGTTGGGCGTGATCGAGAGCCGCGGCGCGGAAGAGGCGTCCTCCGCCCGAGGGTCGCCGCCCGGGATTGCCGCCGGCGTGTTCTGCCCGAACTGCCCCCGAATCTCGCCGGTCGGGAAGACACCGCTGTGGACCTGGATGTACCAGAGCCCCGCCGTCAGGTCGGAGAGCTGCGCCTGAGTCGGCGCCAGCACCTTGACCAGTCGATCCTGGAAGATGCCGAGGTCGAAGATGTGCGGCCCGATCACTCCGGGAGGCGCCTTGTGGATGTGACAGGCGGTCATGTTCTGCGTCCAGTTGGTCAGCCGAAGCACCAGGTGCACGCGCGAGTGGTCACCCCACTCGGTCAAATCGGCGACGCCGGTCGCCTGGCTGTTGGTCGGCGGCACCTCCTGCGCGCCGTTCAAATTGGCGAGAAAGCTGCGGCAGGGTTGCTGGTACAGCTGCCCCCGAATCTCCCCCACCGGATAGGGCGCGGTGTGCACCGCGGCATACATGTTCCCCGCCTTGAGCGCCGCTCGCGCGATCGCGCCGAGCGGAAACTCCTGCGCGGTCGAATCAGTGAAGACCCCGAGGTCGAAGAACTGCGGGCCGTTCTCCCCCGGCGCGCCCAGGTGGACGTGCGATGCGGTCATCGGATTGACGAGGTTCGTGACCTTGAGCTCCACCCAGATCTTCTGCTCGTCGCTCGACATGTAGAGGTCCATGTGCCCGGTGGCCTGCGTGTCGACCGGCGGCACCATCTGCGCGCCGTCCAAGTCGGCGCTGAAGAGGCGCCCTGCGCGCGCCGCGGGCGCGACGAGCAGACCGAGCAAGAGCGAGGTGAGAAGCGTGGCGGAACGATTCGTGCTTCGACTCATCGACGGACTCCTTCTTCGCGGCGAGGTCGGATCGAAGAACGGAAGAGTGTGCCAGAGACGCGCGCGTCGGTGCGCGTCAATTGTCGCGTGCGCCTTGATCGATCCAGTCCTGGATCAACTGAATCTCGTCGGCGCGGAGCGCTCCGCCTTGCGGCATGCGGTCCCCGAAGGGCGGACTCGGGAGGAGCTTTCGCACCAGATTGCTGTTGGCGCTGTCGCGCGGAATCACGTTCGGCCCGTGGTCTCCGCTGGTGAGCACCTCCTGCACGTCCAGCTGATTGCCGGACTCGATCAGGCAGAAACCGCCGCTCCCGCCCACGCCGCCGGCGCAGAAGTGACACGACTGGCAGCCGCCGTGCTGCAGCGGCTTCCCCGGCGCCGAGAGATCCTGGCGGAAGGAGATGAGCCGCGGCGCCACCGAGAAGGCGAGGCCGTTGCTGTCGGTCGTACCCTTGCGAACCTTGACCGGTCCATCGACGGCGAGATTGGGCACCAGTACGCGAGCCTCGCTCGCACTCCAAGATACGACCGTCGCGGTCGCCTCGCCGCTCGACGCGGTGAAGCGCACCTCGCCCGGCTCGTCGCCCAGCTCACTTCCGACGACGCGCACCGTGTCGCCCGCGACGGTGCGGGCCGGCAGGAGGCGCGCCAACACCGCCGGCGTGCCGGCGGCACCGACCACGATCGCGCCGGTCGAGACGGTGACATTGAGCAGCCGGTCCTTGGAGTCGCGGAGCGCCGTCTCGTGCAGCATGAGGTCGGTCGAGCTGCCCCCCGGAGCGAGGAGCGCGAAGGTCAGTCGGATGATCGCCCCGCTGCCCGGCGCAATCGGTTCGATCGCGTCACCCGGTGTCAGCTCGAGGATGAACTCCCCCGTCGCCTCCTCGGTTGCGGTCAAGAGTCGCCCCGCTCCGCGTTCGACCAGCGTGGCGGAGGTGAAGCCCACCACGGCGGGATCGAACTCGATGTGCGTGATGAGAGCGGCAACCTCGCTCTCGTTGACGAGGCTCATCGCGACGTCGGCCGACTCGCCGGCGCGCCCGCTCGCACTCCCCACCGCCAGGAGATTGCTGCCCGGATCGGGCGGCTCGAGGATGGTGAAGGCGCCGGTCGAGCTGACGGTGGAGGATCGATGCCCGTCGCTCACGCGCAGGCGGATGCGCGCCGACTGGGTGGGGACGTTGGGCACGGTCCACTCGTACTCGCCGTTGTTCGGCCAGCCGCTCGCGATCTGGACCGGCGCCACGCCGTCGGCGAAGAACTCGAGGTCGATGCGGAGGGCCGACTGCGGCGTGTCCGGGTCGCCGGCGTTCCACTGGATTCGATGCACCTCTCCCACGAGCCAGGTCTCCCCCCCGACGGGCGAGAGGAGGCTCGCCACCGGCGGCGCGACGTCGACCGGCTCCGGCTTGTCGCCGACATCGGCGCAACCGAACAGCATGAGCAAGAGAAGGCTCGGGAACAGAATGGGTTGGACGCGGAAGGAAGGCCCCTCCGCCGGCCGCCGTTTCCGGGGGCTTGGGGTCGTGCGCACGATTTCGTCTCCTTGCCCTCACGCCGCCGGCGGTACGGCGCGGGCCGGTCTGCGCGCGACGAGCACAGCGCCCCTCGCGGCCGCTCCCTACGGGAGCCCGAAGATCATAGCAAAGCGCGCCCGCGATCGGGCCTGCGCCGTCGGCAATTCGCGGCGGACAGCGCGGCGGACGCTCTGGTATCCTTTTTCCCGGCAAACCGCAAGGCGCCAACCGACCCCACCGACCCGCACGAACTGAACCAGGAGGTCACCTGAAAATGCAGCTTCGCCGTGATCTGCGCGCGCGAGCCTCGAGGGCTTGGCCCTCGTCTCCATGATCGAGTTCGCCGCATCCCCGAGCTCGGCGGCCACCACTACCCGCGTCGCCTCCGCCCTCAATCGCCCAATCTCGTGTGCGCGCCCGAAGGCGACGCGCGACTCTTCATCGTCGAGCAGCGAGGCGTCATCAAGATCCTGAAGAACGGCTCCGTCCTGGCCACGCCGTTCCTCAACATCGACACGCTCATTCCCGACCCCTCGGGCAACGATGAGCGCGGACTGCTCGGCCTGGCCTTCAGCCCCGACTACGCGACCAACGGGTACTTCTGGGTCTACTACACGCAGCAGTCGAACGGCCATCAGGTCGTTGCTCGCTACCAGCGATCGGGCGCCGATCCCGACGTGGCCGATCCGAGTTCGGGCGCGATCGTGCTCGACATGGCCGATCCCTTCTCCAACCACAATGGCGGCTGCATGCAGTTCGGCTCCGACGGCTACCTCTACATCGGAACCGGAGACGGCGGCTCGGCCGGCGATCCGAACAACAATGGCCAGAACAAGCTCGCACTGCTGGGCAAGATGCTGGGGATCGACGTCAACACCTTCCCCTACGTCATCCCGCCGACCAACCCGTTCGTCGGCGATGGCGATTACGCGCAGGAACTTTGGGCGCTCGGCTACCGCAACCCTTGGCGCTGGTGCTTCGACCGACTGACCCACGACATGGTCGTGGCCGACGTCGGCCAGAACAACTGGGAGGAGATCGACTTCGAGGCGGCGGGCTCGGGCGGGCACAACTACGGCTGGCGCCTGATGGAGGGGAACCACTGCTACAACCCCTCGTCGAACTGCGACGACGGCGATCCGGTGCTGACCTATCCGATCTACGAGTACAGCCACGCGGTCGGCTGCTCGATCACCGGCGGGTACGTCTATCGGGGCTCGGCGATCGCGGGGCTCCAGGGAGCCTACTTTTTCTCCGACTTCTGTACGCCGAGCATCTGGACCTTCAAGTACGTCGGCGGCCACCTCACCGAGTTCACCGATCGCACCACCGAGTTGGCGCCGGGCGGCGGACTCTCGATCGGCACGATCTCGAGCTTCGGCGAGGACGGCTTCGGCGAGCTCTACATCTGCGATCGCGGGACCGGCGCGAATGGCGAGATCTTCAAGATCATCCCCAACTCGACGGACGTCGCACCGGCCAAGGGGACGGGCCTCCTGCTCTCGCCCGGCACGCCGAATCCCTTCTCCTACGGCACGCGGCTCACGCTTGCGTTGCCGCAGGCGGGACACCTCGACGTGACGGTGCTGTCGGCCGGCGGGCGCTCGATCCGGAACCTCGTTTCGATGAACGAGGCGGCGGGCGAGCGCGCGATCTTCTGGGACGGCCGCGACGACGCAGGTCGCTCGATGCCGTCCGGCGTCTACTTCGTGCGCGCGGCCACCGCGGACTGGGCGGTGACTCAGCGCGTCCAGCTCCTGCACTAAAGCCGAATTCGCGAGAGATATCGCTCCTCGCGGCGCCGTGTCGGCCCCGCGAGGTGAGTTTCTGATCTGGGGGACCCGCGTGGGTCCCCCTCTTCTTACGCCGCTCCTTCGATCGCGGTAGAGTGCCGAGCGATGTCGGCTCACCTGTTCGACGCTCATCCGATGATGAGTCGCCTTGCGCGCCTCCTTCGTCGCATCGGTCCCTTCGCGGTGCTCGGCGCCTTCCTCGTCGCGCTCGGCGCCCTGCACGGTGCGCTCGGACAGTTTCACTACCACGAGATTCGAGAGGAACTGGCGCGGCTGCCGGCCTGGCGCATCTGGGCGGCGCTCGCGCTGACCCTCGCCTCGCATCTGCTCCTCCCGGGCTACGACCACCTCTCGCTCCAGCAGCTCAAGATCTCGCTCGCCCCGCGCCGCGTGGCATTCGCCTCGCTAGTCGCGAGCGCGATCTCGAGCGGACTCGGCTTTCCGCTTTTGACCGGCGAGGCGCTTCGCTATCGGCTCTATGCCGGCTGGGGACTGAGCGCGCTTCAGATCGGCGCGTTGATCGTGCTGAACGGCGCTGCCTACGCGCTCGGCGGGCTGGTGCTGGCGGGCGGTCTCGCGCTGCGCGATCCGCTGCCGACGAACTCGATGGGATCGATCTGGCCCCTGCTCGGCGCCTTGGCCCTGCTCCTTCCGATCGCCTACCTCGCGCTCGCCGGTTGGCGCCGCCGACCGCTCCGCGTGCTTGGGGCCTCGCTCGAATTGCCGACGCTGCCGATCGCACTGGGACAGCTCGGCGTATCGCTCTTGAGCTGGGTCGTCGCCGCCGCGGTCGCCTTCGTGCTCCTCCCCTCGCACCCGGCGCTCCCCTTTGATCGCTTCCTGCAGATCTTCATCCTGGCGCAGGCGGTCGGTCTGCTCTCGCACGTGCCGCAGGGGCTCGTGGTGTTCGAGACGATGGTGCTCACGCTCATCGACGCGCAGGTGCCGGTGCCGGCGGTCTTGGCCGGGCTCCTCGTCTACCGCGCGATCTTCTATCTCTTGCCGCTGGTGGTGAGCCTGGTCGCGGTCAGCGTGAGCGAACTCCGCCGCCGCGGCTTCGGCGATCGCGCAGGCGAGGTGTGGCAACGCTTCGCTCCGGCGCTGCTCCCCCAGCTGCTCGCCGGGATGACCTTTCTGGGCGGACTTCTGCTCCTCGCCTCGGGCGCGACACCGGCCATCGCCTCGCGGCTGCACTGGCTCGAGAAGCTCCTGCCGCTCGGGTTGATCGAGACCTCGCACTTCTTGGGATCGATCGTCGGGTTGCTCCTCATCTTTCTCGCGCGGGGGCTCGCGCGGCGGATCGACTCGGCGCACGCGATCACGCTTGGGTTGCTCGCGGTGGGCGCGGTCGCCTCGCTCGGCAAGGGAGGCGACTTCGAGGAGGCGATCGTTCTGGCCGGAATGCTCGCGCTGCTTCTCCCCTGTCGCTACCTCTTCACGCGCAAGGGGTCGCTCCTCCACGAGCCCTTCACCGCGCGCTGGTTCCTCGGGCTCGGCCTCGCCATCGCCGGCACCACCTGGCTCGGCCTCTTCGCCTACAAGCACGTGACCTACAGCGACGAGCTCTTCTGGCAGTTCTCCCTGCACGGCGATGCGCCGCGCTTCCTCCGCGCCTCGGTCGGCGTCGCGGTGCTCGCGCTCCTTCTTTCGCTGGTCAGTCTGCTCTCGCCTCGACCCGAGCCGTTCCACGTCGCGAGCGAGGAGGAGCTCGAGCGGGCACGCGGCATCGCCCGCGGCGCGCCCGAGTCATTCGCGCAGCTGGTGCTGACCGGAGACAAGGCGCTCCTCTTCAGTGAAAGCGGGCGGAGCTTCCTCATGTACGGCATCGCCGGGCGAACCTGGGTCGCCTTCCGCGATCCGATCGGCGAGGCGAGCGAGCGTGCGGAGCTGGCCTGGCGCTTCCGTGAACTGGCCGATCGCGCCGGCGGCTGGACCGTCTTCCAGGAGGTGGCGGCGGCGAACCTGCCGCTCTACCTGGATCTCGGTCTGGCGCTACTCAAGGCGGGCGAGGAAGCGCGCGTCCCTCTGCGGGACTTCGGACTCGACGGCGGGGCGCGCGCGTCGCTCCGTCACTCCCACCATCGCGCGGTGCGCGATGGTCTCTCCTTCCGCGTCGTTCCGCGCGAAGAAGTGCCGACGCTCCTCCCAACCCTTCGCCGCATCAGCGACCTCTGGCTCGAGCAGAAGGACACGCGGGAGAAGCGCTTCTCGCTCGGCTTCTTCGAGCCGCGCTATCTCGCGGACTGTCCGATCGCGCTGGTCGAAAGCGGGGGCGAGGCGGTTGGCTTCGCCAACCTCTGGCTGAGCGGGCAGGGCGAGGAGCTCTCGATCGACCTCATGCGCTTCGTGCCGGAGGCGGGACGCGGCGTGATGGACTTCCTCTTCGTCGAGCTGATGCTCTGGGGCCGCGCGCAGGGCTTCGCTTGGTTCAACCTCGGGTTGGCACCCCTCTCTGGTCTCGAGCCTCACGCCTACGCGCCGGCCTGGAATCGAGTCGGCGCGCTGGTCTTTCGCCACGGCGAGCACTTCTACAACTTCGAGGGACTGCGGAACTACAAGGCGAAGTTCGATCCGCGCTGGGAGCCACGCTACTTCGCGCTGCCGGGCGGCCTGCGGCTGCCCCAGGTGCTTGGGGACGTCGCGACCTTGACCGCGGGGGGATGGCGGGGACTGATCGGTAAATGATGCGCCGCGCCTGAAACGAGAAGGTTGTGGTGCGATGATTCGTGGAATGATCGAGGCCTAGGGTCGGGCGCATGGGCCGTGCGAACCACCCCCTCTTTCGGGGGAGCTTCGCCCAGAATCCAGCTCGCTGCTCTCCGAGAGTGGATCGAGTGAAAACCGCCGGCGCTCAGAACGCGTATCGCGCCCGATGCTCGCGCTGCCCGCGGCCGAAGATGGCCGTCTTGACCTTCGCCCAGTAGAAGCTCCAGGTCGGCCCCGGCAGGTCGCGGCGTCGCGGAAAGAGTCGTCGCCGCACGAACTCCTCCCAGCCGAGCGGCACCGTGGCCAGCCCCGCCGCCATCGCCGCCGTCTCGCCTCCGACCTTCTCTCGCCGCGGCTTGACATCGTTGCGCCAGAGAAGGAAGAGCGCCGCCCGCTCGATCGCCCCCTGCCGCCGCTTGCTGAACGCGATCGTCTCCCGCCGATGGTTGGCCTGACCGTGACGCAGCAAGAGGTCGGCGAGGTTCACCGGAAAGAGCGGATTGTCGAGGGTGCGCGGCGCGCGGCCCGGGGTGATCAAGTGCGCGACCTTGCGCCCAGTCTCGCGTGAGTACGCCCGCAGCGCCTTCGGGTAGGCCGGGTGGTCGTCGCTGTGGACTTCGAGCGAAGCGGAGGTCGCACGCCGCGGCTTCAGTCCACGGAAGACCAGCTCGAAAAGGGCCGTCATTCCTCGCTCGATCGCCTTCGGGTCTGGCCGTCCGAGCTGCCGCTCGAGTTCGGCGCGCCGCCGCTCCTGCTTGGCCGTCATCCGGCCTTTGCGGCGCAGTGGGCTCTCGGTGAACCCGTAGACGAACCAGCTCTCTCGTCCGGCCGCCAGGTTGAGGTGGAAGGGAAAGAACTGGGAGTACTCGAAGCTCTCGAAGCCGTCGATGGCGAGCGGCTCGGTGATGGGATGAGCCTTGAGGCGGGCGTAGTGGTAGAGGAGGGCTTGGCGTCCGCCGCGGGCGAGGTGGCGGATGAGGGTTGAGTGGTGGAGCTTGAGTACGCGTGCGGTCTGGCGAAGGCCGGGGCCTTCGTTGGCCCAGGCGAGGATGCGCGGGTAGTCGTCACGACGGCGGAGCCAGTAGTCGCCTTCGAAGGTGCGGGTGGAGAAGCGTCTGAGGCAGTGGCGGCAGCGGAAGCACTGGAAGCGGCGGCCGTCGCTGGGGCGGCGGAAGGAGCCGTAGGGCTGCCAGGCGAAGGGGGCGGAGTGGGTGAAGTGCGGGCAGTGGCGGTTGGGGCAGTGGGGTGGGACGAAGGTGGTGCCTTCGATCCTTCGGGCGCGCTGGGCGCGGGGGCGACGACGGTTCGACATCGTCTCCCAGGAGTAGCGGATCCTGTGCCAGGAGGGCGGGCGAGGGACAATTGGGGAAAGGCAAGGTGCGCCAACCCTGTCGGACGCCATGCGCGAATCAACGAACCACAAGCCAAGGCACACGGGGACCCCTGCAGCGCCTCACGGGACGCAGACGCTGGGGTCCCCGCACAAACCTCCACCGCCAAGTCGGCGGCGAGTTGAAAATCAAACCTCCGGCAGCTCGAACTTCAGCTCGGAGTTCATCCCCTTCAGCTCATCGAGCAAATTTCGCATCTGGTCCTTGAGCGTCTCGTCGCGCGAACTCTTCCACTCGAGATAGAGGTCTAGCACCTGATCCTGCTTCTCCTTGATCTTCTCCTCGCGCTGCGACTCGTTGACCACGCGTTCGAGGTGATAGATCTCGCCGCGGCTTAGGCGACGCAACAGGTCCAGGTACTCGCCACGCATGTGCGCCAGGATCCGTGTGTACTTGTCGAAGCCCTCGGAGAGCTTTTCCAGCACCTCGGTGATCGGCGTGTGCCGTCCATGGATCTGCTGGGAGTAGGAGTAGGCGAAGCGGTAGTAGGTGCGGCCGCGGCCGATGTATGCCTCCTCGCTCGGCTTGAGGTGCGCGCGCTCGGCGCCAGTCGAGGGCTGCCCTTCGCTCAGATTCGCCTCGGGATTGTCGAAGATGCCGAGCGAGATGAGCAGGAAGTCGGCGTTGGTCTTGTACAGCATGTACTTCAGTCGCGCATCCTTCGAACGGGCCAGCCGGGAGAAGACCTCGGTGTCGTACTTCGACAGATAGGCCTTCGAGCGTTCGAGGTAGTCGGGATGCATGAACGAGTTCAGGAGATGCGCGATGTACACGTTGACGTCTTCGTCGTAGAAGTCTTTGTTCGAGACGAGCCCGGTTTCCATCCGGCTGTAGAGCAGACACTTCATCATGAAGAGATAGGTCGGGCGGAGCTCGCGATCGCTGTGCGGAAGCTCCAGGTACTGCTCTCTCGCCGCCATGGTTGGCTCCTCTCCTTCGTCGGGGGTGGTCCCGAACGCCCGGCGCGGCTTGACAGCTTCGAAACGCGCTGTGCTAGGCTTTTCGCGCCTGTGGGAGAGGGCGCAACCCGGGTGCCAGTCCTGCTGCGGAAGTGCGCGCGGTGTCCGAACGTCCGTGTCCGGTTGGAGATAGGCGACGACTCGGAGCTCACGCGGAGGTACTGCCGAACGCCGCTGGGGCAGATGGCCCATGCATCCTGCAAAACAGCGCTACCCCGTCCGTGCATGCTGCGCGACGCGAGGCGAAGGAGTCCTGGTGGAAGGTCTACGGTTCGGTGCGGCGGGCGATCGACGCGGGAGTCTCCGGCGCCGCGTGGTGATCCTGGCCGCGCTTCCCTCCTGCCTGCTCGGGCTGACCTACTTCCTGTTCGTCGAATACGTGCGGGCCAGCGGGACCATGCAGACGACGTTCGTGCTACGAGTCGGTGGCGCGGTGCTGGTGCTGCTGGCGCTCGTGCTCGGACTCGCTTCCGGCTATCTCCTCTCCGAGCGGGTGACCAGACCCATTCGACTGCTCGTGCGCCTGGCCGAATCGGGCGATATCGGCGCGGGGCGAGCCGCCTTCCTGCACCACCGCGAGTGGGAGATCTGGGAACTCTACCGACGCGTGCACTCGCTGGTGCAGCAGAACAAGGCCGGGGGACGCGCTCTCGAGGAGCTGGAGAGCCTGCGCTCGGGACTCGGCACCCTCCGCCAGGAACTCAATCGCCGCGGGCAGCACGGGGTGCTGCCGGCAATGCTTCTCCCCGCCGACGGCGTCTGGTCGGAGATCGGACAGAGCCTCGAGGCGAACCGTCGGCGAACCCTCGCCTTCGTGCACGAATTGGGGGAGCGGTTGCGCGCGCTGCGGGAGGATCTCGAGAGCCTCGGTCAAGTGCGTGGTTTCTCTCGTGCGGACGCAAACGATCGGAATCCTGCATCAACGCCGTCGGAGAGTGCGCCCCGCGGCGCGGCATCGCTCGCGCGGTTGCGTCGCACCGGTACCGTGCTCGCGCTCGAGACGGAGCGTTGGGCGCCTCGCGGCGGGCGTCGCCTCGGGGAGTGGATCGAACGCTTCGACCGTGACATGCGCGCGCTCGAGACCGACCTCTCGGCGCTGGCGACGGTCGGCCCTCCGGCGGACGAGATCGCGTCCTTCGAGGTCGTCTGGGGTCGTACCCTGGATGGGATCGAGTCGTTGGAGCGGCTCATTCGCGAAGTGGAGGCTCGCTGATGGACGCTCGCACGCGAGCCGATCTGATCGAGCTCCTCGGGCGATGGCGCGCGTTGCTCGAAGAGAGCCTGCCGATCCTGGCCCGGCTCGAAGCAGGCCTTTCCGAATCGGACCTGAAGGAAGTGGCGATTCCTCGAAGCGCGGAGCCCGATGCGCCGCCACGCACTGCCAGCAACGAGGAACTCCTGATCGCGCTGCTTCGGAGCTTCGAGCAACCGGAGTCGGTGGACTCGACGTTGGACGCGGGCAACGCGACTGCCGCAACGACGCCCGAGACTGGGGAGACGGAACCGCTCGCGGATTTCAATGGAGACGTTGCCGCAGGCATCGCCGCACTCGAACCTCCGCGTGCTGCCGAGCCGGAGGTGATCGTCCCTGCCCCCGAGTTCGAGCTGCCCGGTTTGGATGACGAAGCCCCGGTTGTTCTGGTGCGTCGGGAGGAGACCTGGGGCGCGTTCCCCTGGGATGCCCTCGAGCAAGTGTGTGCCGTCGAGGAGGGGGACGAACCCGATGGGCAGGCACGCTACCACCTCGTCTATCACGCGGGCGGGGAGGAGCAGGTGCTGGCCGTGTCCGAAGTGGGACGCATCGTGACTCGCGGCGAGGCGCGCGCCGCGGGCATCGTCGAGGAGTGGGTGCTTCCGTCAAGATCGGGCGAACTGCCCGAACGACATCCCCTCGCGACCGCTCCCATGGACTTGCTGCCCGAAGCCAGTCCGGAGCAAAGTGCGTTCGATGTGAGTGGCGATGACGAGGCGCCTGCGGTCCCGGTTTTGGCGCCGCCGCCAGAGTCGTCAGCGGAAGTGAAGGCAGGTGGTGAGTCCGAGCGCGCAAAGCAACTCGAGCCTGAGCTCGCACCGCGACCCGAGCCCGAGCCGGCACTGCAGCTCGACTCCGAGTCCCCCCTCTCCTGGGAGCCGCGCGTGCGCCTCGAACCGGTCCTCGTGTTCGAGCTGGATGCGGCCGGGGAGAACGGCACTACGCACTTTGCGGCCGCGGACTCGGCGGAGCCAACGCCGGCCGCGTCGGTCGATCCTGGTGCCGCGGTGGTCGCGGTGCGCTACCTGCCCGCGCGGGTTGCGCTGTCTCGCGCGCTTCGTCTCGCCGGTTGGACCGTGCGCGAAGAAGCCGATCCGACCGAGGCGCTCGGACGCTTGCGCGAGGCGCCGCCCGCGCTCCTCTGCCTCGAGCTGGCCGAGGAGGCGGGATCGGGGGAGGACGTCGCGCGCGAACTCCTCCGGGTCGGCACCCAGGTTCACATCGTCGCCTCGCGTCATCGAGTGGTTGATCCGGCAAGTTTGTCCGATCTTCCGCGCTTGCTGCACCCCTTCACCGAGGGTGAATTGGCGCGCCTGCCGGCGCCGGCAAGCGTCGGCCCCGCGGCGTAGCATCGCGCGGCGTCTCACCTACAGAACCCCCTCGCGAAGACCGAACTAGAGGTCAGGCCATGGCGCGCGCCACGGGATCGGCGCTTCCTCTCATTCGGGGCACGAGGTTCACGCTTCATGTCGGACACGCAGCTCGGCGCCGAGATTCGTTCACGAACCGAATCGGTACTGGTCGTGGACGACGACGTGCGCGTCGTCGAACTCCTGCAGATCACCCTGGGGGGGCGGGGCTATCAGGTGCTCTCGGCCTACGATGGCGAGACCGCGCTCCGCACCATTCAGAATCACCGTCCGGACCTGGTGGTCTTGGACGTCCGCTTGCCCAAGCGCAGCGGGTTCGAGGTGCTGGAGCTGGTGCGTCAGGATCCGCACCTCAAGATCCTGCCGATCATCCTGGTCTCCGCCAATGCCGCGACCGAAACGCGTCTGCAGGGACTGCGGCTCGGCGCGGACGACTACCTGACCAAGCCATTCTCCCCGCGCGAGCTCATCATGAAGATCCGGCGTCTCCTCGATCGGGCGCAGGACCGACGCGTGCTGCTGATGAAGAACGAAGCGCTGCAGGACGACGTCAAGCGGCACCGATCCGCCATGCAGGAAATGCAGACCGAGCTCAACCGCAACCTCAATCGCATGGGGTCGGTGCTGGGCGACGTGCTGAACATGAATCGCGCCGCCTCGATCGACGAAATCCTCGATCGCTTCGTCTCGACCGCGGTGGGCGGCCTCGACTTCACGCGGCTGACCCTGCTGGTGCAGGGACGTGACGGCGGCTTCCGGCCGACCGTTTCTCGAGGGATCGACGCCAGCGCGGCGGGTGGACTCCGCTTCGCTCGCGACGGTTTTCTCCTGCGGGTGCTGCGGTCGGTGCATCGTCCGATGCGCCTCGAGGAGTTCGACCTCTATCCGGAGGCGCAGCGGGAAGTGGGGCGCATCGCCGCCTGCGGCCTGACCACGCTCGTTCCCGCTCTCATCGATGGAGAAGCTCGAGGGCTGCTGCTGCTGGGCGATCGTGGTGGCGATCTCACCCTGACCCGCTTCGAGTGGAAGCTGCTCGAGGTCCTCGGACACTCGATCGGCGTCGCGCTGCGGAACGTCGAGACCGAAGCGGAGACCCAACGAGCCTTCCTCAAGACCACCGCCACCCTGATCGGCGCGGTGGAAGATCGCTACGACTTCATGCGCGGCCATTCCTCGCGCGTTGCCGAGGTGGCGCTGGCCATGGGCCGTCGACTGGTGGTGCGCGACGATGAGCTCGAGCATCTGCGCTACGGCGCGCTCCTGCACGATCTGGGCGAGCTCCCCTGCTATCAGGAGCTCCTCGATGGATCGCTCAAGCTCTCGATCGAGGAGCGGGAGCGCCATCGTCGTGAGTCGGTCGCGCGGGCCGAGAACTTCCTCGGGGTGGGTGCGCGAGGGCCGATCGGCCAGATTCTTCGGCATCAGCACGAGTGGTGGAACGGCACTGGCTTTCCGGACGGGCTGCGTGGCGAGGAGATTCCGCGATTGGCGCGCATCGTCTCCCTCGCCAACGCCTGGGATGCGCTCAGGAACGACCGCCCGCATCGCCCCGCCTACGAGGCGGAGGAGGCTCTCCGCATTCTGCAAGGGCGCGCCTCGGTGCAGTTCGATCCGGAAATGCTGGCCGTGCTGATTCCCGCGGTCGAACCTTCGGTGGGACTCGTGACCTCGGTTGAACCCCAGGAGGAGGAGTGATGAACGGTGAAGTCCGTGTCGGCCCGGCGCAGGCCGAAGTGTCGGTCGAACCGGTGGGAGTGATTGTCGCCACCGGCATCGCCTCGACCGCGGTACTTGCGATCTTCGACCCGGAGACGCGGGCCGGGGGAGTCGTGCACTGGATCGTGCCGCAGGCTCCGAAGGCGCAAGGTCGGGTCGAACCGAGCCCGGCTTTGGCCGCCGATACGGCGATCCCCTGGCTGCTCGGCGAACTCGAACAGCGCGGAGCCAAGCGCGAATCCATGCGTGCCTGTCTGGTCGGCTGCGCCAGTTTGCGCGGCGACAGCCCGCTCGACCTCGGCCGACGCAATCGAGATGCGGCGCATCGGCTCCTCGCCGACAGCGGCATTCCGATCGCGGCGGAAGCGGTGGGCGGCGCCTCGCTCCGCGCCTTTCGTCTCGACCTGATGAACGGCCGCTTCGAGATCGAGCCGCGAGAGGAGAAGACGGCGTGAAAGCGACGCTCAACGCGATTCTGGCCCGCCTGGACACGTTGCCGCCCGCGCGGCCCATCCTGATTCGCCTGCTGCGCATGGCAAGCGAGCCGGACATCGGCGCGCGCGACCTGGTCGGGGTGGTCGAGGTGGACGTCTCCCTGACCGCGAACCTGCTTCGCGTTTGCAACACACCGGAGTACTCGGGGAGTCGACCGATCGCCACCTTGAACGAGGCGGTCCTGCGTCTGGGCACGCGCACGCTGCTCCAACTGGTCATCGCGCAGGAGTGCGAAGGGGTGATGAGCGGAGTGCTCACCGGCTACGGTCTCACCCGGAGCGATCTCTGGCGCCACTCGACCGGGGCCGGTACCGCGGCGCGCATCCTGGCGCAGAAGGCGCATGAGCCGCGCACCGCGCTCGCCTACACGGGGGCTCTGCTCCACGACCTCGGCAAGGTGGTGCTCGACGTCTTCCTGCAGCAGCAGGTGAAGGAGATCGTGGCGCGGGTGCGGGCCGGCGCCGACTTCGCCACCGCCGAGGCCGAGGTGCTTGGGGTGGGGCACGACGCGCTGGGCGCGCGCATCGCGCAGAAGTGGGGCTTCCCCGATCCGCTGGTCTGGATGATCGGCCATCACCACAGCCCGGGTTCCGCGCCGGGAGAGCAGAAGCTCTGCAGCCTGGTTCACCTCGGCGATGCGGTCGCGCATTGGTTGGGGATCGGGTTGGGCCGTCCGGAGCTGGCGGCCCGCTTCGACGCCAAGGTGGTCGACCTTTTGGGACTGACGCCCGGAGACCTCGATCAGGTGGTGATCGAGGTCTCCGAGAAGATGGCGGAGAAGGAAGACCTTCTCGCCGCGTAGGACCTGCCTAGCTCGCCGAGCTCGGCACGGCGCTCTCGATCGACCGGCCGAGCGCCTCCGCCTCCTGCAGCCTCTCCTCCAGTTCGCGCACCAGCGCTCCTTCGGTGCCGCGCATCGACTGAAGCACCTGTCGGAAGCCTTCAAGGCTGCCGCGCAGCATCAGCTCCTCGGCCTGGAAGCCGGTGACCCGCTCCTCGATCGAGGAGATGAGCTGCTCCATTTCGATCGCCTGCGATTCCGCTTGGCGACTGCAGTTGTTTCGCTCCGAGGCCAGATCCGGTCGGAGCCCGAGGAGCAGTGCGCGAAGCGCCGCCTGGTGCAAGGTGTGTCCGAGGGTGCGGCCGCGCTCGAGCAGGGAGGCGAGCTCCGACTCCACCTTGGTCAGGCGGGTTAGTCCCTCGCGCAGTGACCTGAGCGCCTCCTCGGCCGACTTCTGGCGCTCACCAGCGAGTCGATTGCTCTCCTCGATCTGATGGCTGCAGGCGGCCAGCGCCTCCAGGTGATCGACCGTTTCCTCCAAGTTGCGCGTGAACTCGTCGCCGCCCCGAGCCGGCGTCGTCGCGCCAGGCGCGCTCTCGGCCGGCGCGGGCGTCTGGCCGAACCAATCGTTCGGCTTGGCATCCCAAGCGCTGTCGCGTTCGCCGCCGTTCCAGCCGGCGTAGCTCTTGCTCGAGATCACCGCCTCGTGCTGGGTCGACCACGGGCTCAAGGTCGCGACCACCTCATCGATGCGCAGGGGAGCGATTCCGATCGAGAGCATCGCGCCGCGGAGATGCGCCGCGAGCGAGAAGAAGTAGCGCTCCTCTTTCCACAGATCGGCGTGGGCTTCCTGCTGCTCGTACTGCGGAGAGAGTGCCGGCCCGCCGAGAGCGCGGGAGAGGAAGTCGACCTGGTTGTCCTTCAACCAGTCGAGGTTCGGGTGGTCGTAGACCGACTTCAGATCGGCGTCTTCGCGTACGCGCTCGAAAAAGCGCTCGACGATCTCGCGCACGATCTCGCGGCCGCCCAGGCGCTCGTACAGACTCTCTGTCTTGTGCATGGTGTTGGACGATTCGGACACGTCATCCTCCGGTGGTTCAGGGGTCACTCCACTTATCGAGCGTGGAGCTCCCCTGCTTTAGAACGGCCAGGGTTGGCCGCCCGGAGGACGAGTGGGTCAGGCCGCCTTACGAATCTCGGCGGCGCGCAGGCGGTAGCAGGAGGCCTTGTCGATCTGCACTCGCTCGAACTCGTCGTCGAGATTGAGCGTGGTTTCGGCGGAGCCGAGGAAGAGGAAGCCATCCGGCTTGAGCACCCGACGCAGGCGCCCGAGGATCGCCTTCTTGGTCTCGGCCGAGAAGTAGATCAGGACGTTTCGCAGGAAGACCACGTCCATGTCGGGGATGGCGCGCCACTCTTCGGCCAGGTTGAGCGCGCGGAATTCGATCGCCTGCCGGAGTTCCGGTTTGATCTGCCAGTGCACGCCATCCTTGGTGAAGTACTTGATCAGGTGGGCTGCCGGCAGCCCTCGGTTCACCTCGAGCTGGCTGTACAGGCCCTGCTCCGAGCGCGCGACCATTTCGGTCGAGAGGTCGGTGGCGAGGTACTTCACGTCCCAGGTGGCAAGCTGCGGGAAGCTCTCGCGGACGAGCATGCCGATGCTGTAGATCTCCTGGCCGCTGGAGGAAGCCGCGCTCCAGATGCGCAACCGACGCTCGTTCGAACGTGACTCGATCAGGGTGGGGAGGATCTCCTTCTTGAGCGCGTCGAACGGGTGGAGGTCGCGGAAGAAGGAGGTCTCGTTGGTGGTCATCGCCTCGACCACCGCGTCGGCCAAGCCCGCGGTGCGGTTCGATCGAAGATCGGCGCAGAGCCCCTCGAGGCTGTCGTACCCCTTCCGCTTGGCCAGTGGCACCAGGCGCGACTCGACCAGATACTCCTTGCCGGTTTCGAGCACGATGGCGGAGCGACTCAGGACGAGCTTGCAGATTTGTGCGAAGTCGTTTGGGTTCATCGCCATGGTTGCCTCAAGCCGCCGCGCGACGAAGTCGCCGCACGATTTCTTGCGCCAGCCCGGTGATCGGCAGCACCTTGGACGCCAGTCCGGCGCGTGCGACGAAACCGGGCATTCCCCAGACGACGCTCGAGGCTTCGTCCTGCACCAGGATCTCGCCCCCCTTCTCGTGAATCACCTCGGATCCGCGCAGTCCGTCCTGTCCCATCCCGGTCAGCACGACGGCAAGCGTGCGCCCGCCGTAGATCGATGCGACCGAGCGGAAGAGCACGTCGACCGCGGGACGGCAGGAGTTCTCGTGGGGTCCCCGTTGCAGGCGAGTGCGCACCTGCCCTGCGGTGGTGCGGCGCAGCTCGAGATGAAAGTCGCCGGGCGCGATCCAGACTCCGCCCGGGTGGATCGGCTCGTCGTCGGCCGCTTCCTTCACCGCGAGGGAGCACTTCTCGTTCAATCGTTCTCCAAGGAGCCGCGTGAAGAGGGGAGGCATGTGCTGGACCAGCACCACCGGAACCGGCAGATCGGCCGGCAGGAGTGGCAGCAGCTCGGCGAGCGCGTTCGGCCCTCCGGTCGAGCAGCCGATCGCCAACACCTCGATGTTGCCCGTGACCGCGTTGACCTGCTTCGGGACCATCGTCGCGACCGGCGGCGGGACGGCGATCGCAACCGGAGAGACCGCGGCACTGACCGGCTTGAGCGTCGCGACCTCCTCGCCGTGCGAGCAGAGCGAACGGATCTTGGGGATCATCTCGTCGCGGATGCGCTGCATGGCGAGCTGAACGCTGCCGACGTTGGCCGGCTTGGTCACGTAGTCGGAGGCTCCGCGCGACAACCCCTCCAGGGTCTCGGCGGCGCCGCGTTCGGTCAACGTGCTGAAGAGCAGCACCGGCAGCCTCGGGTAGAGCTTCCGGATTTCGGTCAAAGTGGTGAGCCCGTCCATGTCAGGCATCTCGAGATCGAGCGTGACGATGTCGGGGTTCACCTGGGGGATTTTCTGCAGCCCGATGCTGCCGTTGGCCGCCACGCCCGCCACCTCGATCGAGGAGTCGGAGGCGAGCACGTCGGAGAGGATCCGCCGGACGACCACTGAGTCGTCGACGATGAGCACCCGGATCTTCGGCACCACGCCTCCCTAGGTCAGACCGAGGATCGCGAGCTTCTCCGCGATCACGTCCTTGGTGAACGGCTTCATTACGTATTCGTTCGCGCCGGCTTCAAGTGCCTTGACCATGTGCTCCATCTCGGCCTCGGTCGTAACCATGACGACCGCGATGTCGGAGTACTCCGGGCGCCGGCGCAGCTCGACCAGGAACTGGTAGCCATCCATCACCGGCATGTTCCAGTCGAGGAGGATGAGCTCGGGCTTGCCTTCCGCGGCCAGCTTGTCCAGAGCTTCCTGTCCGTGGGCTGCACTCGACGCCTCGAAGCCCAGCTCTTTCAGGATGCCCGAGAGGATCGCGCGCATGGCACGCGAGTCGGCGCCTACGAGCGCTCGCACGACTACCTCCTCGCCGAAGAATCGAGGTGAAGGCTCCGTCGGCTCGGAGCCCTCACCGGCCAGCGAGTTCGCGCCGGCCCTTCGAAGATCAGCAGCGGAACTGCCCCTGCCTTCTGCAACTCAGCCGCCATCCAGAGCCAGGCTCGGCCGCGGCGCGTTGCGTGTCGGTCGCGCCGGTGGTCGTGGACTGGGCCGCTTGGGCGACGCCGGTGATGTTCTGCGCGATCTCCGAGGTGCCCTTGGCCGCCTCGGTCACGTTGCGTCCGATCTCGTTGGTGGTGGCGGTCTGCTCCTCCACCGCGCTCGCGATCGTGTTCTGAATGTCGTTGATCTGGTTGATGATCGCGCTGATCGTGCCGATGGCCTGAACCGCTTCCTTGGTATCCGCCTGGATCGCTTCGATCTTCTGGCTGATGTCCTCGGTCGCCTTGGCCGTCTCCTTGGCCAACTCCTTCACCTCGTTGGCCACGACCGCGAAGCCCTTGCCCGCCTCACCGGCGCGCGCCGCCTCGATCGTGGCGTTGAGCGCGAGGAGGTTGGTCTGCTGCGCGATCGAGGTGATGACCTTGATCACCTTGCCGATCTCGGCGCTCGACTCGCCCAGCTTGGCCACGCCGGTGTTTGCCGTCTCGGCCACCTTGACCGCGTTGGTCGCGACCTTGGCCGCCTCGTTGGCGTTCTTCGCGATCTCCTTGATCGAGGCCGACATCTCCTCGGCGCCGGTCGCCACGGTCTGGACGTTCTTCGAGACCTCTTCCGAGGCCGCCGAGACCACGTTGGCCTGGGCAGCGGTCTCCTCCGCGTTGGCGCCCATCTGGTGGCTGGTGGCGTTCAGCTCCTCGGAAGCGCTCGCGAGGGTCTGCGCGTTCAGGCCGATCCCGCTGATCGAGGCACGAAGATCGGTGAGGAACAGGTTCAGCGCTTCGCCCATCTGACCGATGGCGTCGGTCCCGTGCACGTCGACCGACTGGGTGAGGTCGCCGGCCGCGGCCGCGTTGACCACGCCCAGCATGCGATCGACCTTCTCCTTCAGATCGGCCGCCTGCTGGCGCTCGCGCTCCTGTAGCTCCGCCGCCTTCCGCTCGGTCTCGAGCTTCTCGGTGATGATCTCCCAGGTGAGCATCGGGCCGAGATACGCGCCGCTATGGTCGTAGATCGCGGAGACGAACAGGCTCATGGTCTCGGCACCGAGCTGAATGTTGGCGCGGTGCGGCAGATTCTTCGGGTCCTTGAGCAGCTGGCGCTGGCGCTCAGGGTTCTTGTGGAAGATGTCGACCGACTGCCCGACGATGTCCTCCACGCGGCAGGGGAGCATGTGCTCCAGCTTCTTCAGCGTGGCCTTCGAGGTCGGGTTGACGTACTGAATCTTGAGGTCGAGGTCGCAGAAGACGACGTTGATGGGCATGTTCTCCATCATCGACATGACCTGCGCCATGCGCTGCTCGGTCTTGAGCTGCTCGGTCACGACCGACCAGGTCAACATCGGCCCGATGTACTGGTGCTTCTCGTCGTAGATCGCGGAGACGAGCAGGCTGAGCTTCTCCGGCCCGACCGAAATGATCGCTTTGTGCGGCAGATTGCGCGGGTCGTTCAGAAGGTTGCGCTGCATCGCCGGGTTCTTGTGGAAGATGTCGACCGACTTCCCGACGATCTGGTCCGCCGGACAGGGCAGGTACTGCTCCAGCTTCTTCAGCGTCGCCATCGAGGTGGGATTCATGTAGCGGATCGTCAGGTCGGTATCGCAGAAGAGCACGTTGATGGGCGCATTCTCCAGCATCGCGCGGAAGCGGGCCGCCTCGGCGCCCATGCCCGCGGTCTGACCTCCCGAGACCACGCTCAGGTGGCCGCCGCTGCGGGTATTGATGATCTGGGGCGCGAGCGGGGCGACCGCATTGATCACCTCGTCGCACAGCTCGTTCGACACGCCCAATGATTCCAGGGTCGCGCGCAGATGGGTCGCGACCATGTTGAAGTGGCGCTCCTCGATCTTGAGGTGCGCATGGGCCGTCGGCATGTCCTGGCCGGAGTAGTGGAAGGGGCCTCCCATGGCCTGGCCGAGGAAGGTCAACTGGTTCTTCTTCAGCTTCGCCATGTTGACGTTGGTGAAGAAGGTCCGCAGCTCCGGGTCGGCGAGCACGCGCTCGTAGAACCCGTCGACTGCGGCGGTCAGAGCTTCCATCCCACCCAACTTCTCGTAGAGCGACTTGTCGCGCGCCGCGGCGCTTCCCTGGTTCGACACGGTCATCCCTCCCTGCCGTCTCGGTTTCGGCTTTGGGGCCCTGAGGCCAGTTCCACCATCATCAGTTTCACGCCGCTTCGCTCAGCTCCGCATTGCCGGAGCTGCCGCCCACATTGACCGCCTGCTCGGTGTCAAGGATGAGCAGGAGTCGGTCGCTGAGCTTGTACACGCCGCGGATCAGATCGCGCGCCGGCCCGGTCATGGTCTCGGGCGGGCGCTCGAAGGCGGCGTCGTCGACGTCGAGCACGTCACCGATCTCGTCGACGAGAAAACTCACCGCGCCGTCGTCGGTCCGCACCACCACGTTCATCGGCAGGTGCTCGGCCGCCCGATCGGGCAAGCCGAGCCGACGCCGCAGATCGACGGCGGTGACGATCTGACCACGGAGGTTGATCAACCCGCTCACCACGTGCGAAGCCAGCGGTACGCGGGTCATCGTCTGGTAGCGAATCACCTCCTGCACCTTGAGCACGTCGACCCCGAAGAAGAGGTCGTCGAGAAAGAAGGTGCAGTACTGCGTGTTCCCGTTCATGCGCCCATAGCCTCCCTAGGCGGCGGCCGCCTCGAAGAACGAAGGATCCGCGGTGCGAATGATCCATTGCACGTCGAGGAGATCGGTCACCCGTCCTTGGATCACCGCGGAACCGCGCACCCCCGGTCGGTTGGAGCGGCGCTCCAGCACCACCGATTCGTCGATGATGTCCACGATCTGGTCGACGACCAGACCGACGCTGCGGTCCGACTCGGTGTAGACGACCACCTGGAGCAGATCCTGATCATTGGCCGCGCCGCACTCCGGTAGGAGCTGGCTCAGTCGGAAGAGCGGGAGGATGTGACCGCGGTACTGCACCACCTCGTCCGCCCCCGCGCGTTCGATCGTGTTGGCCGCGACCTCTTCGAGTCGCGCCACCAGCGAGAGCGGGATGGCACAGCGTCCGTGCTCACCCACCGAAACCAGGAGCAGCGATTCCCGGTCGGTGTCGGAGGAGCTCGCCGCGTCGTGACCGTCGGAACGCGAGCGGTCGTGCAGCTCCGAGACGACATTGCCTCGTTGCGCGATCCCAAGCACATCCAGGATCAAGGCGACGCGGCCGTCTCCCATGATGGTGGCCCCGGCGAAGACCGACAGCCCCTTGAGCTGCTTGGCCAGCGGCTTGACCACGATTTCCTCGGTGTCGTTGATCTCGTCCACCACCAGACCGAAGGGGCGATCATCGGCCGCCAGCACCACGATGTTGGTCACATCGGAAGCGCGATCGGTCCGCGGGCATCGCCAGCTCGCGGAGGTGCTGCACCACGGGAGGAGGTTGCCGCGGAGCCGATGCACTTCAGCGCCGTGGGTCGTTCGATGCCGGTCGAGCCTGCTCGCCCTCCAGACGTACCAACTCCAGGGCAAGTACGGGATGGCGAAGCGCTCGCCCCCCGTGGTCACGATCAGCGCCGGGATGATGGCCAGGGTAGGGCAGGATCTTGATCTTGAGCGTGGTGCCTTGCCCGGGGCGACTCTGCACCTCGACGGTGCCGCCGATCTTCTCGATCGTGGTCTTGACCACGTCCATGCCGACCCCGCGGCCGCTGACGTTGGTCACCTTCTCCGCGGTGGAGAAGCCGGGCAGGAGAATCATGTTACCATCTCGCGGTCGCTCATGCGCGCGCCTGCTCCAGTTGATCAAGCCCGCGGGAAATCGCCTTCTGCTTGATCTTCTCCGGATCGATGCCGCCGCCGTCATCCGAGATCTCGATGTTGACCTGTCCGCCCTCGTGGTACGCGCGGAGGAAGAGGCGCCCTTCTTCGGGCTTGCCGTTGGCGCGACGCACCGCGGGCGACTCGATGCCGTGATCGGCCGAGTTCCGCACGATGTGGGTGAGCGGATCCTTGATCGATTCCAGAATCGTCTTGTCGGCTCGGTCTCCTTCCCCCTCCATCTCGATGCGGATCTTCTTGCCGCAGGAGGTGGCGAGATCACGGACCACGCGGGGGAACTTCGACCAGACGTTGCCGATCGGCTGCATTCGGGTCTTCATCACCCCCTCTTGCAGGCTCGGTCGTGATCAGGTTGAGCCGTTGGGTCGTGGCGAGGAAGGCCGAGTCCTCGACGTTGGAACTCCACTGGAGGATCTGATTCCGCGCCAGCACCGAAACCGACCAGGTTCATCAGCTTGTCGAGGTGGCCGACGTCGACGCGGATGTTGCTCTCCGAGACGGCCGGCTTTCCGCCCGGGACATCCAGGGGGGAGATCGGCGGTTCCGGCGACGCCTTTGCCGAAGCCGCGGGCATGGAGTCGAGCGCGGTCTCCGCCATGGCGGCAAGACTTGCCGACTCCGCCGAGCTTGCGGCCAAGTCCGGAGTGGCGACCGCCATTGGAGGTTCGGGCGCCGGCTCCTCCGGCGCGCTGCTCGCGGTCGGTTGCGCCCCGCTTCCGCCGGCGACCAGGAGATCGGTCAGCCGCGAGATCAGGCCTGAGTAGTCCTGCTCTCCGTCCTGTCCGGTCTTCTCGACGGCGGCCAGCATCTGGCGAACCGCGTCGACCATGGCGAGGAGGCCGCTCGTGATCTCGGGATTGAGTTCGAGCGCACCGTCGCGCAGCTTGCTCAGCAGGTTCTCGCCCACATGGGCGACCGATTCCAATCGGGTGAAGCCGAGAAATCCCGACGTCCCCTTGATGGTGTGGATCGTGCGAAAAACGCTGCCCAGCGTGCCGCGATCTCCGGGATCGCGCTCGAGCGCGACGAGATCGCGATCGAGCTGGTCCAGGTTCTCGTAGCTCTCGACTAGGAACTCGTTGACGATGTCGGACAAGTCACCCATCGCGCACCCTCCGTAGAGCGGAGCCAAGGTTGCGCCTCACGATCGCGGGTTCTGTCGCGGTACGAACGGTCACGGTGCGATCGGACACCCGCTGGAGCTCGCTGGGCACGCCAGCCTTGCCGAGAACTTCACTCGGCGTCGCCAGCCGTGTTTACTATCGAGCCGCCGTCGGGGGTGCTTTAGGAACTAGCGGGAAGGATGAGTCGCGAATGATCAGCCGCGGGGCGATGAGATCCGATCGCGCGACTCGACCTCGGAGCCGCGGGGCGCGTTCGGGTCGAGTCCCTCGCGCAGGCTGTAGTCGAGTCGGCGCGCGCGCATCCAGCGCACCGCGAGGCAGTCGATCAGCCCGGACAAGGCGCGATTGCGGATGCCGTACTTCGAGACCCCATGCTGCCGCGGCCGATGGCGCACCGGTACCTCGACCACACGGGCGCCTTCGAGGCGAAGAAGTGTGGGGAGGAAGCGGTGCATGCCGCGGAACATCTTGATCCGGCGCAGATAGGCGGTGCGGTAGAGCTTGAGCGAGCAGCCGGTGTCACGAATCGACTCACCGGTGATGCGGTTGCGGACGGCGTTCGCGATGCGAGAAGAGATGCGGCGGAGCCAGCTATCGTGCCGCGCCACGCGGACGCCGCAGACCACGTCGGCATGGTGCCTTTGGTCGAGTAGCAGGCCGATGTCGGCAGGATCGTTTTGCAGATCGGCATCAGCGTCACCACCAGCGGCGCGCGCGCGGAAGCCGGCGTCCATCGCCGCGGATTCCCGCGATTTCGCGTAGATGCAGCACGCGAAGGCGCGGATCCTCCGCCTTGGCCTGGTCGAGGAACTCGGCGCTGCCGTCGGTCGACCCGTCATTCACCAACACCACTTCCCACTCGCCGACGAAGCGCGGGAGGACGGCGCGGAGTTCGGCCAAGAGTTGCTCAAGGCTGCCGCGCTCGTTGTAGACCGGCAGCACCACCGACAACTCGGGCGCGGGGCTGGGGTCCGGGCGATTGGTCATCGACGAATTCCGTACTTCTGCATGCGATAGATCAAGGTCTGCCGGGTCATGCCGAGGAGGGTCGCGGCCTTGGTCTGGTTTCCCTCGGCGCGGTCGAGCGCTTCCTCGATGAGGCGCCGTTCCAACGCGTAGATGTCCACCCCCTCGGGAGGCAGGCCGACCGTGGCGGTCGAACCGTGGGCCTCCGCCAGTGTCGCCGATCCCCCGTGGCTCGCCAACGGCGAATCGTCATCGGAGGGCAGATCGGCGGCGTCGACCCGATCAGGGTGAGCCCGAAGGAGGAGCGCGCGTTCGAGCGCGTTTTCGAGCTGCCGCACGTTTCCCGGCCAGCGCGAGGCACGGAGACGGGCCCAGGCGGTGGCCGTCAGCTCCACCTCCGACGCGCCCAGCACCGCGAGCAGGTGCCGCACGAGCGGCTCTAGATCCTCGGGACGCTCGCGGAGCGGCGGGATCTCGATCGTGACCACCGCGAGGCGGTAGTAGAGGTCGGAGCGAAGCCTCCCCGATTCCAGCGCCGGCTTGATCGGCCGATTGGTGGCCGCGACGACACGCACGTCGACCGCGACGCTGGTTCCCCCCACCGGCGCCACCTCGCCCTCCTGGAGAGCGCGGAGCAGCTTCACCTGCAGCTCCGGTTCGAGCTCGGCCACCTCGTCCAAGAGGAGTGTGCCGCCGTGGGCCTCGAGGAAGCGACCGGGACGATCCTGATCGGCGCCGGTGAAGGCGCCGCGCCGCACGCCGAAGAGCTCCGACTCGACCAGGTCGCGCGGCAGCGCGCCGCAGTTGACCGCTACGAATGGCTTGGCCGCCCGTGCACTCTCCGCGTGGAGCGCGCGTGCGACCAGCTCCTTGCCCGTCCCGCTCTCGCCCACGATCAAAACCGACGCGTGCGAGGAGGCCACGCGATGGATCGTCTCGCGCAATGCGCGCATGGCCGGTGAGTCTCCGAGCAAGGGCCGCACTCCGGCGCGATCCTTGAGTTCGCGGCGAAGGCGCCCGGTTTCGAGGCGCAGGCGGCGCCTTTCCAGCGCGCGGGCCACCGTCAAACGCAGCTCGTCCCAGCGCACCGGCTTCGTCACGAAGTCGAACGCGCCTTGCTTCATTGCACTCACCGCGTCGTCGACCGTGCCGTGGGCAGTGATCAAAATCACTTCAGTCTCCGGGTGTCGCTTCCGCACCGCCCGAAGCAGATCCAGCCCAGTCGCTCCCGGCATGCGCAGATCGGACAGAACCAGGTCGGGCGCACTCCTGGCGATGGCCTCCAACGCCTCCCGACCATCGCGGACGGCTTCCACGGAATAGCCAGCCTCGCGCAGGTTGTACTCGACGACGCGCCGCAGACTCTCGTCGTCTTCCGCAACGAGGATGGACTCGCGTACGTCACGACTCTGCAGCATGGATGGTTCGCGATTGCTCCGCATAGGGGTTGGGGCGGGTGATACCGGATGCCAGCGCGAGGACGGAATTCAATACGAACTCAGTCGCGCGAGGACCGGTGTGAAACTCGAGCCTCCGAGTGCCTTCACTAGGCGAGTGGCGACTTCAGGCTCCTCCCAGATGTGGCTGAGGAATCCCTCGCAACCAAAGTCTGAATACCAACCGGCCATGTAAGACCAGAGGTAGTGCTTCGGTTCGGTTACAGCCGAGGGGTTGGTCTGGGCGACCGCGGCCGTCCAATCGTTTACAACGGTGCCTCGGTCGGCATGAGCCGCCACCATGGCCTCGCAGATGAGTCGTTCGAGGGTGTGCCTAAACGGAACTCCAGGGAGCTGCTCCGTGCTCGCTCCGCTCCAAGCCGACAGGCTGAAGGTCGCCCCGAGCGTCGGCAACTCGAACTCATGAGCCGAGGGGTTTCGCTTGGTTGATCTGTCGATAGACTCCGCTGCTCGAGCGAGGCCGTCGAATGTGTCACTGAGTTCGTCCTCAGACTGCTCGTCAAGGTCAACCGATAGGATCACCCAGGCCCGGGGCTTGGTGGCGAGCCCCAGAATTCGCTGCTTCGCCGACCTGATCGCTTGCGCCTTGCTGCCACATGGCACAACGGTCAGGAACGATCCGCCGGCGGAGAGAAACGCGAACCGCCCCTTGTCTACTCGACTGCCATCGGGATCGAACAGGGGGGCGCTCCTTGAATCATGCGCGCGCTCCCGCGCGTCGCGAAAGCCCAGGCGAAGAAGCAGCCCCTTCCAGAAAGCGCGATCGTGGTACCCCTCGCAGAACACCTCTGCGTACGCCGGTCGGGCGATCATCTCATGTCATCCTGGATTGAGTCGCGTGCTTCCAGGACATCCGCTCCTGGGACTCGGGTGGTCGAGAGCATGCCGCCGGCCAGCGCCACGCGGTAGAGAGCCAGTTCGTCCGACCTTGCCGGTCCCAACCCCGCGAGCAGTGCATCGAGGAACTCCATGCTGTGGGTGGTTATGAACAGCTGCAAGCCGAGGTCCGCAGCCGCGGCCACTGCCTTGGCAATCTCTCTTAGCGACCGAGGGTGCTGGTGGACCTCCGGCTCTTCGACCAGCGCGAGTCCAGAACCGATTCCGGAAAGCTCAGCGACCAGCCGCAACATCGCGTGGACTCCGTCGCCGGCGAAGGCCGCCGGCACGCTGCGATCGGCGAATCTCAGGTGTAGGATCGGTTGGCCGTGGTCAGACAGGATCTCGAGGTCTTCGAGATCTGGAACGACAGACGCTACGATTTGTGTGACGATCGACTTCTTGCCCTGCTCGACCGCTTCGCTGTACAAGCTCACCAGAGTCCTGGCGTCGTGGCCCGTAGCTTCCACCATCCTAGCGCCTCGACCCCGCACTATGGCATCGCCTCCGGGGGGGAGCGAAAAGGAAAAGATGTCGGAGCCCCTGTCGTAATCCACGGTGGCATCGAGGTACCCATGGTGGCTGTAGTGTCTCGCGCGTAGCGATGGAATGCCGCCACCAGATGTCCGATCCACCTGAAGGTCGACGCCCCAGAAAGACTCCCCCTCCTTCATTCGGACCGACGCTGGCCCTTCCGCTCCGCTCTTCCATACGCACCATCGCGGCGAGTCGACCACGCCGGGGTGCCGCTGAAGGATGTGGATTACTGCATTGAACGGCGTCGTGCTGGCCGCGGCGTAGGCGGCGTCGAGCAGGGTGCTCTTGCCGCTACCGTTCGGCCCGACCAGAAGGTTCACGCGTGCGAGTTCGCTCAGTTTGCCTGATCGAATGCCGCGAAACCGCTCGACAAACATGCTAGTGAACACACGCCCCCCCGCAATCCGAGTGGAAAATCCTAGCGGTCCCTGACCCACGTGGCGATGAGATCGCTGGCTCGCTCGTAGCTCTCCATTTTCCAGACCGCCTCCTTGATCGCGGCACGGCGAGCGTCCGAGAAGGAAGCGTGCGAGAGCGCATCGAACTTGATCTGGAGCTCTTCCGGTGTCATCGGATCCCGCGGATCGCCCTTGGGAACATCGATGCGACGGTCGAGCACGCGGCCGTCCATCATTTCGATCTCCACGCGACAGGCCTGGATCTTCGGGAAGAGCGCCTCGAATTCCTGGTTGGCCAGCACCTTGATCTTCTTGAGCTGATCGCGGAGGCGCGGCTCCATGATCTTCTCTTGCTTGAACTGCTCCGGGGTCACCTTGTGGTCGACCATCGCGGCCGCGATGCAATAGGGGAGCGAGTGGTCGGCCGCCTCCTTGGTGCGCGGGTCGTACTTCGCCGGATCGGAGAGGATGTCGGCGGCGCGCGCGATCGTCTCGATGCGCACCTCCTTGATCTCCTCCGCACGCAGCTGATTTTCACGCAGCAGATAGAGCGTGGCGGTGATCGGCGTGTGGGTGAGGGCTTCGGTCGGATAGGACTTCATGCCGCAGTCCTTGATGCGGAAGCTCTCGCCCAATCCGCCGACCAGGATCTGTGGCTTCCACTCCGGCCCGAGGCAGTGGAACATCCCTTCCTTGCCGTCGAGCACGTTTTCCGGTCCTGTATAACCAAGCTGCGCGAGCAGGGCCGACTCGACCCCGGCGCGGGTCGCCATGGGATCGACCGTGTTCTTCATCATGGTGAGCTTGCCCGCCACCGCCGCGCCGAGGGTGAAGTGGCGCGAGGCGGAGATGCCGATCGCGTGTTGCAGCTGATCGACGTTGAGCCCGAGCAGACGGCCCGCCACCAAAGGCGAGGCGTAGGCGGTGAGGGTCGCGTGGTGCCAACCGCGTTCGCGAATCCCGGGGAAGGCGAACTCAGAGAGGCGCATCTCGACTTCGTAGGCCAGCACGATTCCGAGGATGAGGTCGCGTCCCGAGAGCCCCTTCCACTCCGCGATCGAGGTGGCCGCCGGAATGATGTCGCTCGGGTGCGAGGGGTCCTGCTTCCAATAGATGTCGTTGTAGTCCATCGCGCGGATCATGAGCGCGTTCAGGAAGGCGGACTCGACCGGATCGGTCTTCCAGCCGTCGACCCACACGGTGGTGCGGGGTGCGCCTCCCTTTTCCTTGAGGTAGCTGGCGGCGATCTCGGTGTCGTGCACGTGGGCGCCGCCGAAGGCGCAGCCGAGCGAGTCGTAGAGGAAGCGCTTGGCGCCGTCGATCGCGTCGGGGGTGAGCTGTTCGTAGCGCAGGCTGGCGGTCCACTCGGCCAGCGTGCGGGTCAGGAAGGTCGCCATGATGATCTCCTCGCCAGTGCCGGGGTCGGGTCGGTAAACCCCGGGAGAATAGCGAGGCGGATCGATCAACGCACGAGGAGGATTCGCGCTCCCACCGCGCGGTCGCCGTCCACACGCGCCAGATAGATGCCGCTCGGAAGGCGATGCCCGTCGGTATCTCGGCCGTCCCAATGCCAGGCTGAGTTCCCGCCGATCTCGCTCGCCTCGAGCCGTCGCACGCGGCGACCGGCCGCGTCGAAGATCGTCACCGCATCGCCGGTCTGGTCCGCGGGCGCGAGGATCAGCGTCGATTCGCGCATCGGGTTCGGGTCCACGCGCAGACGGTTCGCGAGGGGAGCGTCGTCGAGCCCGCTGGTTCGCGAACACTGCGCGGCGGCAGTGAAGACCCCGCTCGCGCCATCGGCGAGAAGCACGATGTTCGAGTTCACCGCCACGCCTCGCACCGGTACGGGCAGGGTCAGAATTTGCCGAACGACCGGCTGGCTCGGCGTGCTGACGTCGATCACGTACTGCACGCCAGCGTCGGAGAGAATCGGATGCCGCCCCGCGACGTACACCATCTGATCGCGCACGACCAGCGAGTACATGTCGCTGACCAGATCGAAGTCGATGATCAGGCTCGGCGCGTGTGGATTGGTCAGGTCGACGATCGCGATGCCGCCCGAGAAGGAGTTCGGATCGCCCAAGGCGAGGTAGGCGCGGTTGCCGTCGAGCGCCACGTCGTTAGCCGGCGCCGAGAGCGGGAGCGAGGCCGACAGGGCGGGCAGGTTCGGATTGGCCGCGTCGATGACGCGGAGGGTGCCGGCGTTCGCACCCGGACCGCTCTCCGCCAAGACCGCGAGGCTTCCGGACACCGCCACCGCGCGGCTCGAGGCCGCGGTGTCGAACTGACCGAGGAGCGCCGGAGCACTCGGGGTCGAGATGTCGATGACTTGGAGGCCCGAGGCATCGTCGGCGACGTAGGCGCGATTGCCTTGGCTCACCACCCCTCGTGCCGTTCCGGGTGTGTCGAGTCCGCCGAGCAGGATTGGCGCGGCGGGATTGCCCACGTTCCAGAGCGCGAGCCCCGAGGGTCCGTCGGCGATCAGGGCCAAGCTCCCGGCGAGCGCCGCGTCGTAGGCGAATCCCGGCGTGTCGCGCAGGGCCGGAAGCGACGGATGAACCGGATCGGTCAGGTTGACGGTGGCGAAGCCGGCGGCGCCGTCGGCCACCAGCGCGCTTGTTCCGTTCAACGCCACTGCCTCGGCGCTGCCCACCGTATCGATTCCCCCGAGCAGGGATGGTGTGTGCGGCGAGGAGACGTCGATCACCTGGAGCAGCGGCCCCGCCATCAGATAGGCGAAGGGGTGCTGGGTCACGACGCGGAACGGACTGTACAAGTTGTTGTCGAGTTCGAGGCGACCATCAACGTGCGGCGTGGCCGGCGTCGACAGATCCCAGGTCGCGAGGATCGAAACCTCGTAGGTGGTCAGATAGGCGATGCCGTTCTCGAGGGCGATCGACTCCGGGGGAATGTAGTCGGAGTAGGGCACGCCGGCGAGACGGACCGGCGCGCTCGGCGTGTGCACGTCGATCACCGGCAGGGCGTCGCTGTCGTCCAAGGCGTAGAGGATCTGACCGTCGGTCGCCATGTCGACCGCGCCGTTCAGGCAGAAGTTCGGGAGGGTGGCGACGGTCGTCGGGTTGTTGGCGTCGTGCACATCGAGCACCCTCAAGGTCGAGTTTGCGCCGAAGGTGACGTTTTCATCGAGGAAGGCGAAGCCGTTGAAGACGCGCAGGTGGCTCGGATGATTGGTCGCGACGCTCGAGCGTTGTACAGGGAGCGCGGGGTTCGACACGTCGATGATGCGGAGGCCCAGCTCGGCGGTGAGCAGGAAGACGAGGTTCCCCTCCACCTTGAGGTCGATCTTGGTGCCGCTGGCACCGAAGCTGCCAAGCTGCACCGGCGGTCCGCTTCGCTGGCTCTTCAAGATGCGCAGGCCGGTCGCGTCGGTGAGATAGATGCGGCCGCCAATCGCCTCCACTTGCGTGATCGGCGAGCCTGTCGAGAGGTGCGCGACCAGCGTCGGCGTGTAGGGGTCGGCCACGTCGACCACGGCGAGCCCGAGTGACTCATTGGCGAGATAGAGCCGTGCGTCCATCAGCGCGATGTCGTGATTGTTCATCCCCAAATCGAGCGAGGAAACGATGTGCATGTACTCGCTCGCGGAGACGCAGGCCCGCGCGCTCCCGCGCGTCGCGAGGAGCAGCGCGAGGGCGAAGAAGAGCAGGCGCGATAGGCGCGCGGACGGGTGCCAGGACATGGCGATGCCTCCCGAAGCAGAGGTGCAGGGTCCAATCGTCCCGACAATCGTAGCGCGCGGCCGAAGCGATCGGCTAGGCGGGCTTCAGATTTCGAATCTTCTCCCGGAGCACGTTCTCGAAACCGCCGAGGGCCACCAATTCTTGGGCGACTTCGCGCAGCGGGAAGAAGCGGTAGCTCTTGCCGCCCGCCTCGATGGTCGACGCGCCGAAGTCGACGCTCGCGGTCCAGTCGGTCGCCACGGTGGGCGCGCCCCCGGCATGGGCGGCGCGGAGGTCCGCGATCAGCTCGGGGCACTCGAGCACGATGTAGCCGTTGTTGAACGCATTGCGCTTGTATGTCTGGGAGTAGGAGCCGGCGATGACGAGCGCGATACCCCGGTAGAGGAGCGCGGTCGCCGCCTGCTCGCGGGAGGAGCCGGTCCCGAAATTCCAGCCGCTGGCCAGAATGTCCCCCTCGCGCGCGATCTCCTGAAAGTGTGGGTCGTAGTTCAGCATCGCGGCCTGGGCCATCTCTTCGCGCGGGAGGTTGTCCTTGTAGGTGAACTCCTTCCCGTAGATCCCGTCGGTGTTCATGTTGTCCTTGTCACACCAGAGGACCCGGCCGACCACGCGCGCGGGGAAGCCCTCGCGGATCGAAACCGCGGTGGTGGCGACCGGGGGCGCGGGAGCGACCCTTACCTCGCCACGCAATCCGCTCGACGCGGGCGCGGTGGGGGCCGCGATGTACCCCGCGGCCGCCGAAGCCGCGACGACCGCCGGTGAGGCGAGGTAGGCGAAGGACTGCGCCGAGCCCATCCGCCCTTTGAAATTGCGGTTGGTCGCGGAGATCGCCACCTCGCCGTTCTCCAAGACCCCGGTGCCGAGGCCGATGCAGGGGCCGCAGCCTGGCGGCAGCGGAATCGCGCCCGCGTCCAGGAGCGCCTGCCAGTGCCCCGCCGCCTTCGCCTCCTCCTCGATCGTGCGCGAGGCGGCCGCGAGATACATCGAGACACCCGACGCGACCTTCTTGCCTCGGAGCACCGAGGCCGCGTCCGCGATGTCCTCGAGCCGGCTGTTCACGCAGGAGAGGAGATACGCCTTGTCGATCTTCACCCTTTTGGGCTCGATCACCGAAAGGGGGGTGATCAGCTTCACCTCGTTCGGTCCCGCCACGTGCGGCGTCACCGCCGCGAGATCGAAGGTGAACTCCTTGGCGTAGTAGCAGCCCGGATCGGGCGTGGGGTTCTCCGCCTCCGCCGCGGCCAGGATCTCCGCGCTGAGGCGCGGGCTGGCGTCGCCGCGACGCTTCATCTTCTCGGCGCGCGAGAGAAGATAGTCGCGCGTCACCTGATCGTACGGGATGAGGCCGACCAGCGCGCCCCACTCGGTCGTCATGTTCGCGATCGTCATGCGCTGATCCATCGAGAGGGCGAGCAGTCCATTCCCCTCGAACTCGATCGCGCAGTTCAGCACCTCGTCGTCCTTGAAGTAGCCGATGAGGGCGATGATCACGTCCTTGCCGGTCACCCCCGGTTGCAACGCTCCCTCGAGCTTCACCCGCACGACATCGGGGACCTGCCACCAGGTCTCGCCCGTCGCCCAGATCGCCGCGGCATCGGTGCGCACCACCGGGGTGCCGAGCGCCCCGACCGCGCCGTAGAGATTCGAGTGCGAGTCGGAGCCGACCACGAAGCTACCCGGCAGCACGAAGCCTTCTTCGACCATGATTTGATGTCCGATGCCGCTCTTCGCCGGGAAGAAGGCCAACCCGTGCTCGCGCGCGAAGGTCTCGATCGCCGCGTACTTCTTGAGGTTCTCCGGCGTCTCGTTCTGGACGTCGTGGTCGATCGGGATGACCGGTTGCGTCGGATCGAAGATGCGGGTCGCTCCCATCGAGCGCCACTTCGGGATGACCGCGCCGGTGTTGTCGTGGGTCATGCAGTGGCGCGGTCTGACGCTGACGAAGTCCCCCGCCTTGATCTCCGTGCCCCGAGCCAGGCCCACCGCGTGGCGCTGGGCGATCTTCTCGATGCGGTTCTGAGCCATGCTTCCTCCGATGCCCCGCGACGATCAGAGCGGGATGCTGCCACCCTCGGCCAGGGCGATGATGAGTCCGGGATGGGTACCATTGCCCACCGGCGTCGAGGCGAAGCGCAGGGTGCCGATGGTCGCGCCGTTCTTGACCAGAGAGCCGCTGGCCTGCCAGAACTCGGGTTCGGCGATCCGGCCGTTGGTCAGCTCGGTCTGGATCGCGATCTGGGAGAGCGCGAAGTTGTCGCCTCCGACGGTCAGCGTGTCATTCAGGTTGCGGAAGCTGTTCTGCACCGTCCTGCTCTCGCCGGCGTTCGTGATCACGATCCCGCGGGACGATTCGTTGAGCGTGGCCGCGACGCCACCGCCGCTGACCGAACCGTTCACGAAGTCCCGGCGATCGAGTTGCGCGAATTGGCCGTCCACCTCGAAGAAGAGGGTGCCCGACAGGGTCAGATCCACCGTGTAGGTCACGCCGGTCAAGATGCGGGTACCGGTGAGGTGCCGCTGGTAGGCGATGTTGGTTTGCGGTGCGATCCCCGGCGGGTTGCCGCTGGCGCTCGTCACCGTGAGGTCGTATTGCCCGGCGCGCTCCACCCGAAGGCCAGATTACTGTGAAAGCGCTCGAAGTCGGTCGAGTCGCCGCTCAAATCCCCCTGGAATGCGCTGACGAAGAAAGTCAGCGTGACGGTGGTGCCGCTGATCTTGAGGTCCACCACCAGCCGATCGCTTGGAGAGGCCGAGTAGGAGAAGGTGTCGACATTTTCCTGCGTCTGGGTGAGCGTGCCGGTCAGGGTTAGCTGGTTGTTGTTGAAGCCGGAGGCGATGAACACGAAGGCCGAGACCGCCGCGACCGCGTCGTTGGCGAAGCTGGTCGAGACATTGCCGAGGGCGAAGGTGCCCTGAACCGCCTGAACCTCCGCGGAGGAGTCCGTTCTGTACGGATATCGCCGCCTGATCTTCCGAGCTGCCGTTCTGGTTCTCCGCGACCGCCTTCACCGTGTGCGCGCCGGCGGCGACGGTGGTGCTGTTCCACGAGACCGAGTAAGGCGCGCTCTCGTCCCGTCCCACCTCGCTTTGGTCGACGAAGAAGACGACACGATCGGCGCCGGTGGCGGTGGCAGTCAGATCGATCGTGCCGCTCACGGTGGCGTTGTTGGCCGGCGCGGTCAGGTCGACCACCGGTGCGTTTCCGACCGGCGGCTCGGTGATCTTGTCCCGCTCGCTGCAACCGGCCACGAGCATCAGGGTGACCAGGAGCCAACTCCCACCGATGGAAACTCGCATTGCACCTCCCGTAGATGACCATCGCCGCCGCGGCCTGCGCGCCGCCCCCACGCTTCAAGCCCGCGAGCTTACGTTTCGCCACCCTCGGCGGCAACCGATTCGGCGGGACACCACCCGGCCTGCCCTTGCTAGACTGCGGCGGATGCGCACCGACCAAGCTGCGAGAGCCCGTGGTCCGAGAGTTGGGCTCCGGAACCGCCCATCGAGCCGAGGCCTGGTGCTCGCACTCCTGCTTGCCCTGCCGCTCGGCGGCTGCCGCTTCGTCTCGACGCCCCTCGCGCGCGTGGTCCGAGATCCTGCCCGCTTCCACGGCCAGGAAGTGACGCTGGCCGGGCGCGTCGAGGCGGTGCGCTGGCGACCGGAACTTGGGATGCTCGCATTTCGCTTGGTCGACGGCTCCGACTCGCTGCTCGTGTTGAGCGCGGTGGACGCACCCAGTTCACGCGGCAAGCAGCGACTCGTGGGCGAGCTCCTCCGCAGCTTCGAGGTCGAGGGACAGACGCGTCCGGTCCTCATGCTTCGCGCTGGGCGAGGCGGAGCGAACGGCGGGCCGAACGGCGGCGCGCAGGCGGACACGCGGTGAGCGAGCTGATCCCAGGCGTGAGCTACGCCGACTTCGTCGCCGAGGCCAATCGCCACGAGATCGAAGCGGCCTTCCGCAACTCTGACTTCTTTCGACGGCACGCCGCCGCACTCGACGCGCTCCTCCACACGCCCGAGATCTCGCGCCTCGCCGAAGCCTCGGCCGACCCGGATCAACTGCACCTGGTCCACTGGAACATCGAGAAGGGGAAGGAACTCGACGGGCTCAAGGCGCGCTTCGCCGCCGACCCGGACTTCACGCGCGCGGACCTGATCTTCCTGAACGAGGTGGACGTCGGCATGGTGCGCGCCGGTCCGAACGCGGACGTCGGAGCCGAGCTCGCCCGCGCCCACCGGAGCCAGCTCGTCTACCTACCGAGCTACATCGAGTGCACGAAGGGACTGGGCGCGGAACGAAGTCTGCCGGGGGAGAACACGCGCGGACTGCACGGCCTCGCCATCCTCACCCGCCTTCCGATCCTAGAGGTGCGGATGTATCCGCTGCCGCCCTGCTGGGACTACTTCCACTTCCACGAGAAGAGGCTGGGCCTGCGCCAAGGGCTCTACCTGTTGCTTCAGTGGGGGGAGAGCAAGCTGGTCGCGGCCACGACCCATCTCGAGGTTCGGCGCACGCCGCTCTGTCGACAGCTGCAGTTCGAGGCGTTCTTGCGCGGACTCGGCGCCGCGCTCAAACGGTGGGGGCGGGACCTGCCGGTCGTGATCGCGGGCGACTGGAACACCAACACCTTCCCGCGGAGCGGGTGGCGTAACACGGCGCGCGGATTCCTTCGGGTGGTGGGCACGCCGCGCACGCGACTCGCGACCGAGCTGCTCGATCCGACCGAGCGCGAACCGCTCTTTGACAACCTGCGCTGGGAACGGTTTGAGCGCGATGCCTGGAACGACGGGAGAGCCACCGCCGAGCAGCGGTTGGGCACGGTCGAGGATCTCTCGCTCCTCCCGCCGGCGCTCGGCGCCGCGCTGCTGCGCGCGGTGGGTCTCACCGATCGGGTGCTCGAGATGCGATTGGACTGGATCGCGGCGCGCGGTCTCCGCGCGGCCGAGCCGCCTCGAACCTTGCCGCAGGGGTGGACCGGTGGGCCCGCGAGCGACGAAGCAGGTCGGCCGCTTTCGGACCATGCGCCGATCACCGCCTCGGCCCATCGTCCGACGACGCCTTGACCCTGGTCGTGCGATGCACGGAGAATGGGCCGGCGCGACGGGTACTGAACCGAGCGAATTTGGCGATCCGGGAGCCCCGACCCCGCCGCCCGCGCACACTCCACTTTCATGTAGAGGAGATGACATGTCGGTAGGCACGCACGCGGTGAGGTCGTTCCACTTCGGGGGCATTGGGAAGGCAGTCGCCGGTTCGCTTCTCCTCCTCGCGCTCATCCTAGGTCTGCGTCATGCACAAGCCGGTTCGCCCGAAGAGGCGATCCCGGAGTCGATCGACGTCCAAGTGCATGCGCATCTCAAGCACGCGAAGCTCGCCCCAGGACAGGAAACGCTCCTCGCCGTGGTCTACGAGGTACCAGAAGGAGCGCACCTTCAGCTCAATGACTTCGTGTTCGCCGCACCGGAGGAGGGGCAGCCCTTCGAACTGGGAGCGGCCAAGGGGCCGATGCCGTCGGAGTTCGAGGGAGATCCGGTCTACAAGGGGACCGCGATCGTGCACTACCGCGCGCGAATCGCCCCCGGCACTCCTCTCGGGGCGCGTGCCCTCAAGCTCAAGGTCGGTTATCAGGGATGCATCGAGCAGCCGGTCTTCGCCTGCTTCGCGCCGGAAGAGAGGACGATCGAGCTGCCGATCGAGGTGGTGGCTAGTGGCGAGGAGGAGTCGGCCGAGGCGCGCAACTACTTCGCCGCGCTGTCCGAGCTGCCGCCGTCACTGCCGGGAGGCGCGGCTCCGACTTCCACTGCCGGATCGGGAACGGCGCCGACCGCGACCAACGCACCGCCGGCGAGCGATGCCGGCAAGCCGAGCAGCCTCGAGGGGCGACTCGAACAGGCGCTGGCCAAGCGCTCCTTCTTCGCCTTCCTCCTCGTCTTCCTCGGCGGCGTCGCGACCAGCTTCACCCCCTGCGTCTACCCAGTGATTCCGATCACCATCAGCTACATCGGCGGCCGCAGTAAGGGGAAGCTCGGCGGCTTCATCCTCTCCCTCTTCTTCGTGCTCGGCATCGCCATCATGTACTCGACCCTCGGCGTGGTCGCCGCCTCTTCCGGCGCCCTCTTCGGAAACGCGATGCAGTCGACTCCGGTGCTCATCTTCGTCAGCGCGATCTTCTTCGCGATGGGCGCGTCGATGCTCGGCGCCTTCGACCTGGCGCTTCCCGCCAGCTTTCAGACCAAGTTGCAGGAGGGCCCCCGCACCGGTGTGCTCGGTGCGATCTTCATGGGGATGGTGACCGGCTTGGTCGCGTCCCCCTGCGTCGGTCCGGTGCTGGTGGTGCTGCTCGCCTGGGTGGCGAAGGTGGGGGCGGTCGGGCTCGGCTTCGCGCTCCTCTTCACCTTCGCGATGGGGCTCGGGATGCTCTTCCTGGTCATCGGGACCTTCGCCGGCGCGCTCAACGCGCTGCCCAAGGCCGGCCAGTGGATGGACACGGTGAAGCACGTCTTCGGCGTCATCCTCTTCGCCATGGGGATCTTCTATCTGCGTTCGCTGATCGGGCCGGGGCTCACCTGGCTCTTGACCGGCATCCTCGCCGTGATGGTCGGCACCTTCGTCGGTGCGTTTCGGCCGGTGGGAGAGGATCCGGAGCACGGCGCCCTCCTCAGGAAGGGCTTCGGGCTGGTGGTGCTGATCGCCGGGAGCTTCGCGGTGGTGCTGGGCTTGGCCAAGCTCGCCGGGGTCACGCCGACGGCGAGCCTGTCCAACGTGTCTGCACCCGCCACTGCCGGCGTTGCGCGCGAGGAAGGACTCGCCTGGGTGCACAGCGACGTCGACGGCCTTGCCCAGGCTCGCGCCGAGAAGCGTCCGGTCGTCATGGACTTCTACGCCGACTGGTGCGCCGCGTGTAAGGAGCTGGACGAGAAGAGCTGGGTCCACCCCACCGTCCGCGCCGAGGGTGAGCGATTCGTCGCCATCAAGATGGACTTCACCGAGCGCAGCCAGGCCAACGCCGCCAAGCAGGCGAGCTACGGCGTGCTCGGACTTCCCACCGTCATCTTCTTCGACTCCGAGGGCCGTGAGGTCGAACGCTTCTTCGGCTTCAAGCCGCCCGAAGAGATCCTGAGTTCGATGAAGAAGATCTCCTGAGGCGGCGTGGCCTGAGATCCAAGCTCGATGCCCAGCGACCGCTTCCGCGCGCAGGATCCCCGCACGATCGAACGATAAGTTGGCTGTTGAATCGCTCGACAGCGGGGAATACGGTCCTAATGCCACCCGGCTTGGACCTGCGTGTGGAGGAGGGGAGCCATGGAGATTGGAGTCTGGAAGGAAGCGGGGCGCGACGAGCATCGAGTGGCGCTGACTCCCAACGGCGCGCGGCGGTTGGTGGAGGAAGGGCACCGCGTCTTCGTTCAGAAGGACGCCGGCCTCGATAGCCGCTTCCCCGACCGCGAATACGTCGATGCCGGAGCGGAGATCGTCTATCGCCGCGAAGAGCTCATTCGTAGAAGCGGCGTCCTTTTGGGTGTGGGCGCGCCCACCCTCGCCGACACCGAGTACTTCGAGCCCGGGCACGTGCTCTTCGGGTTCCTCCACCTCGCGGTCGCGCCGAAGGAGCTGGTCAGTCGCCTGATCGAGCGCAAGGTCACCGCCATCGGCTTCGAGACGATCGAGGAAGCGGACGGGCGGGGCCCATCCTTCGCGCGATGAGCGAGCTCGCCGGTCAGATGGTGGTGCATCTCGGCGGACAGCTGCTGCAGGCGCCGGAGGGGCGCGGCGTGCTGCTCGGGGCGGTGCCCGGCGTTGGACCCGCCACCGTCCTCGTGCTTGGCGCCGGGACGGTCGGCCGCACCGCCACCCGCGTGCTGCGCGCCACCGGCGCCCACGTCGTTCTCCTCGATCGCGATCTCGATCGACTGCGCCGCGCCGATGCGGAAATCCGCGGCGGCGTCGAGTCGTTCGTGGCCGACCCGGAGACGGTGGCCCGCTTCACCCGCGTGGCCGACCTCGTGATCGGCGCGGTGCGCGTGCCGGGCGGCAAGGCACCCTACCTCGTCACGCGCCAGATGGTCGCCGACATGCAGCCCGGCAGCGTGATCATCGACGTCGCGATCGACCAGGGTGGATGCGTGGAGACGAGTCGGCCCACCACCTTGGCGCAACCGACCTTCACGGTGAACGGCGTGGTGCACTACTGCGTGCCCAACTTCACCGCGAACATTCCGCGCACGGCGTCCAAGACGCTCAGCCTTGTACACCTGCCGTACGTCGCCGAGGTGGCGCGCGCCGGCATCGAGACCGCGCGGCGGCGCACCAGGCCGATCGCGCGAGGGATCACATGCACGATGGCAACGTGCAGCTGCCGGAGCTGGCCCGCCGCTTGGGCGTGGCGTGAGGCCGAGCTTGGCAGTCAAGAGTCGCTGTTACGGAGGAGGCCTGGGATGAGGTGGATGGATGAATACCGCGGGAAGCTGACCAGTGCAGCCGAGGCGGTGCGATTGATCGAGAGCGGGCAGAAGGTCTACTACAGCGGCAACGCCGCCACGCCCTTCCCGCTGATTCGCGCGTTGGTCGAGCGGCGGGCTGAACTCACGAACGTTCAGCTCAACCACGTGCTCTTGATCGGCGAAGACCCGATCGGCGATCCCAAGATGGAGGGACACTTCCGGCACAACAGCCTGTTCGTCGGCCCGGCTGATCGGAAGGCGGTGAACGACGGACGCGCCGACTACATGCCGGTCTTCCTCTTCCAGATTCCGCGCCTCTTCCAGGATCGCGTGGTGCCGCTCGACGTCGCCATCGTGCAGACCTCGCCTCCGGACGAGCACGGCTTCTTCAGCCTTGGGGTCGAGACCCTGGCGAGCAAGGCGGCGGCCGAGAACGCGAAGAAGGTGATCGTGCTGGTCAACGAGCAGATGCCGCGCGTGCTCGGCGACTGCTTCCTTCACGTCTCGCAGGCCTCGGCGGTGGTCGAGGAGTCGTCGCCGCTGCCGGAGTTGCCGCGCCATCCGATCAGCGACGTCGAGCGAAAGATCGCGGGCTTCATCACGCCGCTCATCCCCGACGGCGCCACGCTTCAGCTCGGCATCGGCGGTATTCCCGACGCTGTGCTCTCGCAGCTCGAAGGGCGCCGTGATCTCGGCTTGCACCGAGATGGTCTCCGACGGCGTGATGGAGGCGATCGAGAAGGGGATCCTGACCGGGCGTCGGAAGTCGTTGCACAAGGACAAGGCGGTCCTGACCTTCGCCTTCGGTTCGCGCCGACTCTACGAATACCTCGACAACAACCCGGCTTTCGAAGCGCACCCTTCCGACTACACCAACAACCCGTACATCGTGGCGCAGCATGACAACATGATCGCAATCAACTCCGCGCTCGAGGTCGACCTCACCGGACAGGTCTGCTCCGATTCGATCGGCACCTACATCTATTCAGGCTTCGGCGGGCAGGTCGACTTCATCCGCGGCGCCGCGCAGTCGAAGGGTGGACGTCCGATCATCGCACTCTCCGCCACCGCGAAGGACGGCGCGATGTCTCGCATCGTCTCGGTGCTCAAGCCTGGTGCCGGAGTCGTGACCAGCCGCGCCGACGTGCACTACGTCGTGACCGAGTTCGGCGTCGCCCATCTCTTCGGCAAGAACCTCCGCGAACGGGCCGAGGCATTGATCTCGGTCGCTCACCCTGACTTCCGGGGCGAGCTACTCGCGGCGGCCAAAGAACGGAAGCTCATTCCCTAGTCTTCGAGCAACGAGCAGAGAAACGAGTTGACCACCGCGATGTGCGGTGGTCATCTTGTTACGTGCCGGGGTTGGAGGACTGAGGACCACATGCGAGCTCGCCGCGCCGCGCCTACTCCCCCCCGAGGTCGGCAGGCGGTGACGGGCTAGATCGACGACCGACACTGGGCGTTCAGCCTGGATCGGTCGCAATGAGCGCCTGCTTCGCATGCATCCTCCTACCCGGAGGTCGACATGCAATCCCAGATCGCAACCGCGGCGCGGCCGCGGATCCCACTCCACCTCTCAATCCTCTCGACCGCACTTCTGCTCGGATCGCTCGCCGCCTGCACGCGCGATGGACGCGAGTTGGTCGCGCCCAACTCGGGTTCGGCCCCCGAGGCCACGCTCGCGAACGACGGCCAGCCGGTGGGTCGCGTCTTCTCGCGCTTCGCGCTCGTGATCGACGACGCGCGTCTCGACGGGCGGCCGGGCGACGCGGAGCACGACGCCTTCCTGCACGACGTCTTCCTCGCGCGCCTCTACGAGCTCGGTCCGGTGGATCAAGTCCAGCTCTTCGGCACCGGCTCCGATGACGAGAGCCACGACCTCGACGCAGCGCAGCTGTCGCTGGCCACGCTGATGCTGTGCAAGCACGTGATCTGGAGCTGCGACGAGCTGCCGGTGACGCGGAGGGCCGGTCTCTGGGTGAATCAGCGGATCTCGGGCGCGCTTCAGACCTACGTCGAGCGCGGTGGTCGACTCTTGATCTTCGGCAACGACGTGGCCGCGACCTTGACTGGCTCGGCACCGAACGGCAGCGCGATCTACCCGAAGGCCGCGCCGTCGAACGGGTACGGGGCCCCGGCCTTCCCTGGCTATGAGCCGGCCTCGTTCCTCTACCGCGACCTCGGATTGCGCGGCGACATCGTGTCGATCCCGACGGTTGGAGTGCCCGAACAGATCGCGGCATCCGGCCTGGTGGGGGCGGAGCCGAGCCTGCCGGGATGGCCCACGCTCACCCTCGATCTCTCGAAGTGGGATCCCTCGGAAATGCTCGATTGCGAGTATGGTCCCGAGGTGTGCCATCTTCGCGGCGGCATCGCGGGGTGGGAAGGGACCCTGGCGCCGTTCTCGGAGTCGGATCCGACCGAGGTGCTCTACGGCGCGCGAACCTGGAATCACGCGTGGAGCTGGCAGGGTCAGGAGGTCGTTCCGGTCAGCTCGACCGTGGACCACGCGGCGCTGGTGCGTCGCTGGACGCCTCCGGTCGCGAACAGCCTCGCGGCGCAGCGGGGCCGGGTCGCATGGATGGGATTCCAGCCCTGGTACTTCGAAGCGGCCGGCGTCTCGGCTCTCGGTCGCTTGCTGGTGAACTGGCTCGTGACCGGCAATGATGCCGGCGTGATCTAGCGTCGGCATTGGCCGAGAGGCAAACAGGCGCGGAGCGGGCGAGCGGTTCGCCCGCTTTCGCGCGAAAAGGGGAGGCGGTGGATGCGAGCGACTCAGGCGATGATCTGCGCCCTGCTGCTGGCGGGGCTGGCGGCCTGTTCCAACGACGGCTCGACCAAGCCGCGATCCAATCAGCGTCCGGAGGTGCGAATCACCGCCGGCGCGGCCGACTCCTCGAGCGCAAGCTACCGCGTCACCTTCGAGTGGCGCGGCAGCGATGCCGACGGCGTCGTGACCCGCTACCAGTACGCGATCGATGACACCGCGGCCGCGGCCTGGCGGGACACCACTTCCACCTCCGCGCAGAAGCGTTTCCGCGCCGATCAGCCGAACGCCCAGGATCCCGAGACCTTCACGCGCTGGCATTCCTTCTATGTCCGCGCGATCGACGATCAGGGCGCGCGCTCGGCGCCCGACTCTCGCGTCTTCAACGCGACCAACATCGCGCCGAGCAGCCGGATCATCTCGCCGAGCCTCGACGGCGCGAACTGGTTTCAAGCCTGCCGTGCCCTCGAGGTCAGGTGGATCGGAGAGGATCTGGATGGATCGCGCCTGGATCATCAGCCGGCGTACTTCGAGTACAAGCAGGTGGCCTTGCCGCTGCCCTTCCAGCTCGAAGAGCAGGTGATCGACTCCCTGATCAGCGCGCCGAATCTACTCGGGTCCGCCGGCAGTCCGGAGTGGGTGCGCGTTCCCACCTCGACCCGCTCGGTTCTCCTCTCGCCGATCGCGCGAGGCCACTTCTACGCCTTTGCCGTTCGCGCCCTCGATGAAGGCGGCGCACTCGAGCCGCGCCTCCAACTCGGACGCAATGCATTCGCGCTGAGCGGCGACCTCGCGGACAGCTTCGGGTTTCTCGAGGTGGCGGAAAGCGGCTTCGGGCGATTCCGATTCCCGGTCAACGGCGACGCGTGGAATCTCGCCGTCCCCACCGGCCGCCCGCTGCGCTTCAAGTTCGACTTCCCCTGCGACGGCTGCGGGGACAATCAACCGCTCTTCCGCTACGCGCTCGACCTCGCCGACTCGAGCGATAGCACGGCGTTCGATCCGAACGGAATCGGCGGTTGGACGGAGTGGAGACCTCTCGCCGAGACCGCTCCGCCCATCACCTTCGGCTTGGAGGATGGAGACAGCGATCACGTGCTCTGGGTCGCGGCCCGCTGTGCTTTCGATCCGAACGTCTCGCGCCTCGGCCGCGTCAATCTTCACGTGCTGGCCTACACCTTCGAGCACTTCGCACTCCTGGTGGACGACGCGCGGATGGGCAGCAACCCTTCGGACGATGTGCACGATGCCTTCTTGAGGGATCGCCTGCTGCTCCGCGCCGGCGAGATGGGGGAGGTCACGGAGTTCACCCTCTTCGGTGTGGGCGCCGCCGAGAATCGCACCTCCGAGCCGCGCGACCTGCCGTTGGACGTCCTGGCCCGCTACCAGCACGTCTTCTGGTCGGAGCACCTCGGTCAGAACACGCAGATGACCGGCCTCTACGGTGTCGAGCGGAACGCACATCGACTCACCGACTATCTGCTGGCCGGAGGTCGGCTGTTCATCTTCGGTGGTCAGGTGGCCGGGACCCTGACTGGTGGCCGCGCGGGAAGCCTCGCCTACCCAAAGACGCCGCCGAACGATCCGAGCGGAAACCCGCCGCCCGACGGGTTCGAAGCGGACTCCTTCCTCTGGCGATACCTGCACCTGCGGAGCCCCATCGTCAGCGTGCCCTCGAGCGGCTCGACCGAAGACCGGCAGAGTTCCGGGATCGTGGCGGCGCGGTCACTCGACGCAGACTTCCCCGATCTCTTGCTCGACGGTTCGAAGTGGAACGCGGACGAGCTGATCGACTGCGGCGAGGACTCGGTGCACTGCCACTTCATCGGGGGCGTGACCGCGTGGGAGGGAGTCAAGGGGATCGACGGTACGGTACTCGCCGAAGATGGCCTCGACTCGCTCTACGCCGCGGCGACCTACAACCGTGTCTGGTCGTCCAAGATTGGCGCGCCGCGCGAGTGGCAGTCGCCGTATGACGGCGCGATCATCGGGCAGCGCTACCACTCGACCCGCGCCGACACGCTGCACGGAATCCCGCAGGGCCCACCGTCTGGCTCGGCATCCAGCCCTGGTACTTCGAGCCGAGCACGCTCGAGCAGGCCGGGCGCGCCGCGATCGACTGGCTGGTCACCGGACGCTGAGTGCGCGCGCTCCTCGTCCTGCTCCTGGTCGCGGCCGCGCTGCGCCTGGCTTTTCTGCCGAGCCAGGGAGTCGTGCACTACGACGAGGGGGTGCACCTCATGGAGGCGCGCTTCCTCCGCACCGTGGTGTTGCACGATCACCTGCATCGCGCGGTCGACGTCGACGGCTTGCCGTTGGTTCACGGCAAGCCGCTCCACGCCGCGATCCTCGCGCTCGGGCAAGCGGTGCTGGGCGATCGACCTTGGGTCGGCGCCTTCATGATGGGCTGCTTCTCGACCGCCGCGGTCGCGTTGACCTTTCTGCTTGGGCGACGCTTCTTCGGCCAAGCCGCCGGACTCTGGGCCGCGATTCTCCTCGCGACCAACCCGTGGGCGGTGCTCTACGGCAGGCTGGCGCTGCCCGAGGCCGACTCGACCCTGCTCGCGCTCCTCGCGATCTGGGTCGAGACTCGCGGCGGCCGGCCGACCGCGCGCCGCGCGCTCCTGGTCTGGATCCTCTCCTCGCTCGCGATGCTCGCGAACTACCGCTGGCTCGTGCTCCTTCCCCTCTTCTACCTCGGACTGCAGCTGATCGCGTGGCGGAGTGGAGATCGGCCGGGCCTTCGCGCGCTGCTCGCGCGTGCGTCGCTCTACCTGCTCGGGTTCGTGCTGCCGCTCCTCCTGACCGACTTCATCTACAGCGCGTGGATCTTGGGCCCGCGGCTGCTCGAGGCGACCCGTTCCCGCACCTACTTCGAAGACCTGGTTTGGAACATCCGGAAGTTCAGCGAGCAGGGGTGGGCCACCGGGCTTCGCGATCCGCTCCGCTTTCCCTTCTTCGCGCTCCGCTTCGGTGGGCCGGTGCTGTTGCTCGGGCTTCTGCTCGGAGGGTGGGAAGCGATCCGCCGCGCGCGTTCCGCCGACGCGGAGTGCGCGCGTCACGCGAGGTCGGTGCTACTCTTGGCGACAGCGCCGCCGATCCTCCTCCTCTTCTCCGTCTGCGGGTTTCCGCGCTGCCTCTCGATCGCGCTCGCACCCTGGACGATCCTCGGTGGACTTTGGATCGAGCAGGCCGCATCGCGCGCGCCGTCACGACGTCTTCTCCTGGGAGCGGCCGTGATCCTGCCGCAGCTCGCCATGGCCCCCTTCGTCTATCTCCTCCACTCGGGCTACGCCGACGCGGCGGCCTGGCTCAAAGCGCGCGGCGACACGCACTGCCTCGCCTCGCAGGCCTACGTGCTTCGGGTCGAGGGAGTGAACGCGATCGGCATTCCTTCGAGCGAGGAGAAGCTCCGCGAGCTGGTCGCGCTGGGCTATCGCTATCTCGTCGTCGACAATCAGGTGTGGACCGGTGGGCAAGGTGCGGTCTATCGCCGCCTCGCGACGCACCTCACGCCGGTGATCGAGATCCCGCACTCGGCCGGCGGCTCGGCCACCTTTAGCTACGAAAGCCCCGAGCGCTCGCTCGCCGCGACCTTCGCGCGCGAGGGGGGCGTCGATTGGTTTCGACCCTCGGTCATCCGCATCTACGATCTCGGCGCAGGCCGCTGAAGCCGAGCACTCGCGCGGGATCCCTCAAGCCAGGATGCGCGGGGGCCGATCCTCGGTCCTAGATGTGGAACCGCGCTCCCAAAGCCCCCGCGCCGCCCGTGCCGCCCCGCCTCTTCCCGATCCTGCGTGCGGGGGCGGTCGAGATTCATGGTCACTTCGAGGGGACCCTCTGGGCCGAGGGTGACGTCGTCATCAGCCGCACCGGTCGGGCCATCGGCGGAATCAAAGGACGCCACGTTCTGGTGCAAGGCGAGATGGACGGACGGCTTCACTCCGACGGCACCATCCTGATTCAACGCCGCGGCCGCGCGCGCGGAAGTCTGAACGCGCGCCTGGTGGTGATCGAACCCGGAGCGGAGTGCCGCCTGGCCTGTCAGGTCGGCGTGCTGCCGGCGGCGATCGACGAAGCCGCGAACGCCGAGGCCCTGGATCAGGGCGCGGAGGTGGCGGTCGAGGTCGCGGCCGAGACCGCGCCGCGCGAGGAGACGCTCGAGCGCATGGTCATCCCGATCGCCTCGGTCGAGATCTGGAAGAGCGGCGGCTCGGGCGGTCGTCCTTACCGAAGCGACGACGACGCGGGCGAAGCCCCGCTGCCGCGCGCCGCCTAGCTATCCCAGCGCCTTCAAGAGCTCGAAGTTCGTCGGATACCGCTCCATCATCTTGAGCAGGCCGGTCATCGCCTCCTCCGCCTTCCGCTCCACCATGAAGCGTCGGAGGATGGTCATGCGGCGGAGCTCTTCCGAGTTCAGGAGCTTCTCTTCCTTGCGGCTCCCGCTCGCCGGGATGTCGATCGCGGGGAAGATCCGCTTGTTCGCGAGGTTTCGGTTCAGCACCACCTCGGTGTTACCGGTGCCCTTGAACTCTTGGAAGATCACCTCGTCCATGCGCGAGCCGGTGTCGACCAGCGCGGTTCCGACGATGGTGAGGCTGCCGCCGTGCTCGATCTTCCGCGCCGCGCCGAAGATGCGCCGCGGGCCATACATGGTCGAGGCATCGAGACCGCCCGACATGGTGCGACCCGAGCCGTCGGCGAAGACGTTGTAGGCGCGCGCCAGGCGCGTGATCGAGTCGAGGAGCAGCACGACGTCGCGCCCCTCGAGTACCTTCTCGGCCACGCGAATCACCGTCTCCTCCGCGAGGCGGACGTGGTCTTCCGGCATCATGTCGTTCGAGCTCGCCACCACCTCGCAGCCGACCGAGCGACGGAAGTAGGTCACCTCCTCCGGCCGCTCATCGACCAAGAGACAGATCACCTCGACGTCGGGATAGTTGACCGAGACCGACTTCGCCACCGCCTCGAGCAGCATCGTCTTTCCCGCCTTGGGCGGCGAGGTGATGAGGACGCGCTGCCCGCGACCGATCGGCGCGACCAGATCGAAGACCCGGGTCGAGTACTCGGTCGGCGTGGTCTCGAGCACCAGCCGCTCGAACGGGTCGACGCTGATGCCGCGCTGCATTGCGCGCAGGTTGTCGAGGAGTGCGCGCTGGCGGCGCTTGGGATCGTTGCCGGAGGGCGAGGTCCGCGTCGCATCGACGGGTCGCGTGGCATCGAGCCTCGCTGACGGCGCTCGTCGATCCGCGCCCTCCGATCTTCGGGCGAGAGGTAGACCGGTCCACCGCGGCGATCGCTCCGCCGATGTTGGCCGCGATTGCCGCGCCCGCCCTGGGGATCACGCCCGCGTCCGCCATCGTTGCGCGGTCCGCCGTCGCGGCGGGGCGGGCCCTCGTAGCGTGGACCGCTCTCGTAGCGCTGGCCTCCCTCGTGACGTTGGCCCCCCTCGTAGCGCGGGGGGGCGTCGTGGCGCGGTCCGCCCTCGTATCGTTGGCCCCCTTCGTAGCGCGGGGGGGCGTCGTGACGCGGTCCACCTTCGTGACGCGGTCCTCCCTCGTGACGCTGCCCGCCCTCGCGTCGGTGCGGACGCCGTCCGCGTCCCCGATCACGACGGCCGCCGTCGCCTCGGCCCGCCTCCTCCGCGCGGGGAGGCGCCGCCCCCTCCGGCTCGCGTTGCGGAATGCGCGCGGGCGGGACCTCGGGCACGGGACCGGGCAGGTCTCCGCCCGCGGAGGCGGTGCCCTCGGAACGGGTCGGTTTCCGCACGCGGCGCGGTCTGCGCGGTGCGTCCTGGGAGTCGTCGGACTCGGGTCGATCGAGGCTCAAGCTTGCTCCGGGTTGCCGGGCGCGACGGCGCGCGGCGCGGGTGGGATGGCCATCGGATCTGGCGCCGGATCGATCGATCGCCACGCGGGCGTGAATTCGAGATCCGGTTTCGGGCGGCCTGGGAACCGCGGGACTATAGCCACGGGCCGCTTACATTGCCAGGGCTCACTTGACGTTGATATCCTCCCGCCTGGCCTGCCCCGGAACCATTGGGATCCTCCGGGCGCGCGGGCCCCGGGCCAGAGGGTTCGGCGGAATTGGACGACGCCTCTCGCACACGCGGCGTCGGATACGAAAGGGGCGCAAATGAGCGCGTCGACGGTTTTGAAGGAGCTCGGGCTCAGCGAAGTGAATTCCGGCGTCTACGCCGAGGACTGGATCGAGCACCCGGGCGGTGGCGAGCTGGTCACCATCAATCCGACCACGGGCCAGCCGCTGGCCAAGGTCCTGCAGGCGACCGAAGCGGAGTACGAGCGGGTCTTTCAGGCGGCGCACAAGGCGTTCCTCGAGTGGCGTCTGGTTCCGGCGCCGAAGCGCGGCGAACTGATCCGCGCCTTGGGCGATGAACTGAGGAAGCACAAGGACGCCCTCGGCTCACTCGTCACGCTCGAGATGGGGAAGATCAAGCCGGAAGGCCTGGGCGAGGTGCAGGAGATGATCGACATGTGCGACTTCGCGGTCGGGCAGTCGCGCATGCTCTATGGGCTCCAGATGCACTCCGAGCGCGCGGCGCACCGCATGTTCGAGCAGTGGCACCCGCTCGGCGTGATCGGGCTCATCACCTCCTTCAACTTCCCGATCGCGGTGTGGGCGTGGAACAGCTGCCTGGCGGCGATCTGCGGAGACTCGGTGCTGTGGAAGCCGTCATCGCAGACCCCGCTGACCGCGGTGGCGGTGCAGAAGATCGCCGGTCGCCTCTGCAAGGAGCACGGCGTGCCGCCGATCTTCACCCTCGCGGTGGGCAAGGGCTCGACCGTGGGCGAGAAGCTGGTGAGCGACAAGCGCGTGCCGTTGATCAGCGCGACCGCTTCGTGTGACATGGGACGCCGCGTCAATCGCGTGATGGCCGATCACCTCGGCCGCCGCGCGCTGCTCGAGCTGGGCGGCAACAACGCGATCATCGTGATGGATGACGCCGACCTCGCGCTCGCTACCCGCGCGGTCCTCTTCGGCGCGGTCGGCACCGCCGGACAGCGCTGCACCTCGACCCGCCGCGTCTACCTGCACAAGAAGATCGCCGGTGACTTCACCGAGCGGCTGCTCAAGGCCTACAAGCAGATCACGATCGGTGATCCGCTCGAGCCGGGCATCCTGATGGGACCGCTGGTCGATCAGAGCGCGGTCGACATCATGATGAAGGCGATCGAGGAGGTGAAGAAGGAAGGCGGCGAGATCCTGGCGGGCGGCAAGCGTATCGATCGCGCCGGCTACTACGTCGAGCCGACGATCGTGAAGGTCAGGCCGGACGTCAAGATCATGCGCGAGGAAACCTTCGCGCCGGTGCTCTACCTGGTCGAGGTCGACAACCTGGACCAGGCGATCGAGTACCAGAACGGCGTCGATCAGGGGCTCTCCTCCGGCATCTTCACCCGCAATCTGCAGTCGGCCGAGACCTTCCTCTCGCCGCGCGGCTCGGACTGCGGCATCGCCAACGTCAACATCGGCACCTCGGGCGCGGAGATCGGCGGCGCCTTCGGCGGCGAGAAGGACACCGGCGGCGGACGCGAGTCGGGCTCGGACGCCTGGAAGATCTACATGCGGCGCCAGACCTGCACGGTCAACTACTCGAACGATCTGCCGCTGGCGCAGGGCATCAAGTTCGGCGACTGAGGAACGGATTGGGCATCCCGGCATCCGAAGTCCGGCTATCCGTGAAGTGAAAGGAGCGACTGGATCGATGCAGAAGGTGAACGACGCGAACTACGATCAGATCGTCGGTGGGGCCAGCCTTCCGGTGGTTTTGGACTTCGGTGCGACTTGGTGCGGCCCCTGCAAGAAGCTCGAGCCGATCATCGAGGAACTCTCGACCGAGCTGGCCGGCAAGGCAATCTTCGGCAAGGTCGACATCGACGAGGCGCAGAACACCGCGCGGAAGTTCGGCGTGATGAGCGTGCCGACCGTCATCTTCCTGCGGGCGGGCGAGCCGGTGTACAAGTTCGTCGGCCTGATGCCGAAGAACAAGATCCAGCAGCTGCTCGATCAGCATCTGCAAGTCGCCTGAGTCGCGGCGAGCGGCCGGAGGCGGTGAGAACTGCGAGGGGGTGGGCCGGTTGCCCGCCCCCTCGTTGCTTATCGTCGAACGACGCGCGCTGCGCTGACGGGACGGTCGGCCTCGTCGAGCAGCTGCAGCAGGTAGGAACCGCCCGGGGCGCGCTCGAACGAAACCGTCGAACCGCGCAGCGGTCCGGCGCCGATGATCCGGCCGTCGATTCCAATCAGGCGATAGCCGCTGACGCGCGCATCGGCCGTGAAGTGGAGTTCACCCGCGCTGGGGTTGGGCCAGACCACGAGACGCGGCAACGCGTCTTCCGCGACCGCCGCCGGGTTCGTCACCTGATGGGTGAAGAGCCTTCCGGTCAGCGTCCCCGCCCAGAGCGTGCTGCCCGACCGCGAGCGACCGAGCACGGTGTAGCCCGCCTGCTCCGACTGCTGCTCGACCCAACTCGCCCCCGCGTCGCTCGAGTACTTGATGTAGAAGTGGTCGGCCGGGTTCGGGATGTACCAGCACTCGCTGCCCATCGCCAGGACCTCCTGATTCGCACCCAGCGAATTGTCGACCTCGACCCAGTGCCCGCCGCCGTCGATCGTGGTGTAGACGAACGGCCAGTTGGCCCAGATGGCCATCCCGCGTGAGGCGCTGCCGAAGGAGATGTGCACCGCGTGGCCGAAGGTCGCGCCTTGGTTGCCGGGCATGCTCCAGCTCGCGCCGAAGTCGCTCGAGACCGCCACGCCGAATCCATCCATCGCGACCCACAGTGCGTTGTCGAGGGCCCAGACCACGCCGCGCCCGTTGCTGGTGCTGACCGGGTGCGGCGGCTGGGTGATCCCGGCGGTGCTCCAACTGCTTCCGCCGTTGGTTGAGCGATAGAGCAGACTGTTGTAGGCGAGCACGCCACGTTGGCTGTCGAGCATCCAGAGGTCGGGTGGTTGCTGCACGCCCTGACTGAACACCGTCGACCAAGAGCTGCCGCCGTCGGTCGTTTTGTAGGCGACGCCGATGCCGGTCTTGAACGCGGTCGTGGCATCGACGGCGAAGAGTCCCGAGGGAACGAAGTTCGGTGGACCGGGCGGGATCACCGACCAGCTCGCGCCCGCATCGGTCGTCTTGTAGAGGCGATTGAAGTTGGTGATGAACCACGCGACATCGTCGCTCGGCGAGGAGAAGACGGTGATGTTCTCGTTGGTGGGCGTGTGGAAGAGGAGGTTCCACTCGGCCGCCCCGGCCCGCGCGCCCAGGGCGGCGAGCGCGAGGAGAGCGGCGGTCAGGCAAGCGCAAGCGCGTCGGGTCGTGTGCATGGTGTCTTCCTCGATGTTTCGGGCAGTGGCTCGGCGCCAGAAGAGTCTACCCGACTCGACCGCGCGGAAGACACACCACAGCTGGAGCGAGGCACCCGCGCGCGGGAAATCGTCGGTCCGTGGCGCGAAGGGTAACTGTTCTCTGGCCGGTGACTTCTCATTCCGGCCGCGGGTGGGCACGCGAACTGCAGGCGGCAAGCACGACGGATGCGCGGCGACCGCGATCCCAAGACCACCCAAGGAAAGGAGCACGACGATGACCTCGAAGCAGCTGGCCCTCGCGATGACGCTGGGCTTGTTCGCCGCCACCGGATGCACCAAGGAAGCGACTCGACCTCTGGCCCAAGCGCCCGATTTGCCGCCGTCGGCATCGATGAAGATCGACCTCTCCTTCTTCGGCGCGTCGAGTCGCGCGGCGAGGGCTGCCACCCAGTCGGCGGCCGAGGGCGCGACGATCTTCAACTGGACCAACGCCACCGTGCGCGTGCTCGTGATCAACGCCTTCGTCGACGCGGCGCTCGAGCCGCCGTTTCAGGCGCTCGACGCGGCGCTCTCGACCGATCCCGTCCAGCAGTCGGACGGCAGCTGGCTCTGGACCTTCGGCATCCGCGATGCGGGGCGCGAGATCCGAATCGACCTCGAGGGGCGGCCGAGCGGAAGCGAGGTTGCGTGGAAGCTCTTCGCCACCGACAGCGGCGCTCCGGTGCCGCTCGATCACGATCTCTGGTTCGAGGGCACGTCGTCCGAGCATGCCGGCACCTGGCTCTTCCACGATCCCGCGACCCCCAACGGGCTCGAGGTGGCGCGGCTCGAGTGGCGCTATCAGAACGATCGCGACGCCGAGCTCTCGCTGGAAGGGCTCGACTCGCGCGGCGCCGGCTCAGGCGATCGCTTGACCTATCGCGTTGCCGGCGACGAGGCGAGCGTCATCTTCCGCGACGGTGCGAGTTCCCAGACGATGTCGATGGTCTGGGACACGACGGATGGATCGGGCTCGCTCACCGCGCCGGACTACAACGGCGGCCGCCGCGCCTGCTGGGATGAGCACCAGCGCGACGCCGATTGCGAGCCCGCGATCGTCGCCCGCTAGCGAACCGCGGATCGACCGTGCGAAGAGAGGCTCGGGCGATGGTGCTCGAGCCTCTTTGTCGTGATCGCGAAGATCGGGACTAGAGTTGCCAACGAAAGCCCGCCGTCACCTTGGCCGCGCCTTCACCCTGATTGACCGGAGCTCGCAGCGTGACCCCCGCCTCCCTGGTCTCGACCCGGTTGTAGTTGATGCGATCGAGGCGGACCGCGATATCGAACGCGAGGGCGGAGCTGAGTTCCGTTTCGAGACCGGCGCCCAGCACCGCGACCGGGCCGGTGGTGGTGATGTCGGCATCGTTCACCTTGACGGTGAGGCCGGAGCCGCCGAGGCCCATGAAGAGGTAGGGGCGAGCCTGATGTCCGGCGCGGAATCGGTAGTGCCCTTCGATCGTGCCAGTGCCGCGGGTCGCTTCCACGTCGGTGAGGGTGGTGTGGTGCACCGCGCCCCCGATCGCGAGGCGAAGGAGCAGTCGTTCGCTCATCTCGTAATCGACGGTGATGCCCGCGCCGGCCCCCACCTCGCCGAGGAAGAGATCGGTCGCGGGGCTGCCGGGCGCTGGATCTTGCGCGGCCAGGATGTCGCTCTCGTAGCGCAGGCCGTGGGCGAAGCCGCGCTCGTCGCCGGCCTGTGCGCGGGTCGCGGGTTGGGTCAGCAGGGCACCGGCGCCGGTGATCCACCATCGCGACCGCGCGGGCCGCGCATCGACTCTAGCGTTCATCATCGTCCTCCGATCGAAGCGGGCGCTGCGGCCGGGCCTCGAGGCCGAGCGCGATCATCTTCTTGTGCAGGTTGCTGCGCTCTAGGCCGAGCCAACGGGCCGCCTCCGAAACGTTGCCGCGCGAGCGATCGAGGCAGGCCTCGATGCAGCGAGTCTCGAAGCGGCGGCGCGCCTCGAGCAGGCCGCCCTGATCGCGAATCGACTCCGGGGTGAGCTCGCCGCTCTCGCTCTCCGCTGGTGTGTTGGCCGCGACGCCACTGGTCGCGACCAGACGCGCGACGTCCTCGGCGGAGATCACGGGGCCGCGCGCGAGGATGAGCAGCCGCTCGATCGCGTTCTTGAGTTCGCGCACGTTGCCCGGCCACGAGTGGCGTCCCAACGCCTCGATCGCCGCCGCTTCGATCCCTCGCGCCGGTCGTTCGCCCGGCTCGTGCGCGAGCGCGAGGAAGTGCTCGACCAGCATCGGCAGGTCCTCGATGCGCGCGCGGAGCGGCGGCACCTCGATCGGAACGACGTTCAGGCGATAGAAGAGGTCCTCGCGGAATCGGCCCGCCCTGGCCTCGGCCAGGAGATCCTTGTTGGTGGCCGCGATCACCCGAACGTCGACCTTCTGCGTGACGGTGTCGCCGACCCGTTCGATCTCGCCTTCCTGCAGCGCGCGGAGCACCTTCGCCTGGAGCTTGCTGCTCATGTCGCCGACCTCGTCCAGGAAGAGCGTGCCGCCGTCGGCCAGGGTGAAGCGACCATCACGCGTGCGCTCGGCGCCGGTGAAGGCGCCCTTGACCGATCCAAAGAGCTCGGCCTCGATCAGGTCTTCCGGGATGGCGGCGCAGTTGACCTTGATGAAGGGGCGGTCGGCGCGCGTGCTGCCACTGTGAATGGCGTGGGCCACCAGCTCCTTGCCGGTGCCGCTCTCGCCGGTGATGAGGACCGTCGCTTGGCTCGGAGCCACTCGCGCGATGAGTTCGCGCACCGCGGTCATCGTCGCATGCCGCCCGACCAGGAGGCGCTCCCGCGCCGCGCGTTCCTCGTAGCCTCGCACGGTGCGACCGAGAGTGGAGAGGCGCAGGGCGTTCCGCACCGCGAGCAGCACCCGGTCCTTGGAGAGCGGCTTCTCCAGGAAGTCGACCGCGCCGCCGCGCGTGGCCTCGACCGCGAGCGATACGCTGGCGTGGCCCGAGACCATCAGCACCGGCAGGCCGCGCCAGGAGCGCGCGATCTCTCCCAGCACATCGAGTCCATCCCGCCCGGGCAGACGAACGTCGAGGATGACGAGGTCGATGCCGCCCTGCGCCAGGCGGGCGAGCGCCTCCTCGCCGCTTGCGGCTTCTTCCACGCGATGCCCTTCACCGGTCAGGATCAACTGAAGGGTGCGGCGAATGTTTCGTTCGTCGTCGACCACCAGCACGCTGGCGCTCATGCCTCTTCCTTTCCGCGCGGGCAGGGTGAGGGTGAAGATCGCGCCGCCGCCCGGACGGTCACTCACCTCGATGGTCCCGTGATGGGCCTGAATGATCGCGAGCACGATGGCGAGGCCGAGGCCCATGCCGCCGACCCGACCGGAGACGTTGGGCTCGAAGATCCGCCGCCGATCCGCGGCGGAACGCCGGGCCGCGATCGAGGACACGGATCGTCGCGCCGAGGTGGTCGGCGGCGGCCTCGACCACGACCGGTGTGACGGCGCCGCTCGAGGTCTGCGCCTGAAGCGCGTTTTCGACCAGGTTGACCAGCACGCGGTGCATCTCGTCGGGGTCGCACCAGGCGATGAGCCCGGTGGGAGGCTGAACCGAGACCTGCTCCGGTCGATAGAGTGCTCCGATGTCCGAGAGCAGCTCATCCACGCTCACCGCGCGCGGCACCGGTTCGGGCAGGCGCGCGAAGCGGGAGAACTCGTCGACCAAGTGGCGCAGGCTCTGTGCCTCTTCTTCGATGATGGTGGTCGCCTCGGTCAGGAGCGAAGCGGAGGGGGAGTCGCTCGTGCGGCAGCGGTCGCGCAGATCCTGCGCGGCCAGCTGAATCGGCGTGAGCGGGTTCTTGATCTCGTGCGCGAGGCGCCGCGCCATGTCGCGCCAGGCCGCCGCCTTCTCCAAGCGCCGGAGCTCCTCTTGCTGCGCGGCGAGTCGCGCGATCGTCTGATTGAAGTGCCGCAGGAGGCGAGCGAGCGGGCTTCCTCCTTCCACCGGCACCACGGTCGAGAGATCCCCCTCGGCGACGCGATCCATGCCGTGCGCGAGTGCTTCGAGCGGCCGCGTCAGTCGGCGCGAGAGGAACCAGCCCAGCCCCAGCACCAGGAGCAGGATGAAGAAGTAGATCGAGAGGAAGGTGAGGAGGAGGCTCCGCACGATGTCGCCGCGTTGCGCGTCCAAGGCGGCGAGGAGGCGACGCGCGTCGCCCAGCGTGTCGACCCGCGCTTCCAATCCAGCCGGGAGTGCGCGAGCCCAGAGGCGAAGCCCGGATGAGTCCCCGGTCGCGCCCACCAAGAGATAGCGATCTAAGGCGCGGAGCCGCGCCGGCTCGAGGAGGAGCGAGTCGCGCGCCCCCGCTGCGCCTCGTGCCTGGGCGAGCGCGGTTGCGCGCGCCAGAAAGTCGCGTCCCTCCTCGGTCGCGGTGAGGAGTGTCCGCGTCTCTTGGTCGACCGAGTCGATGCTCGAGGCGCCGCGAGGAAGGCCAAGGTCTCGGCGCAATGCGGCGCACTCTCGCGCGAGCCACTCTCGACTGGTGGTGAGTCCGGCATCGACGCCATCGCGCAGTATCCGCTGCGGCCGTGGATCGTAGACGCGATCGAAGAGCGCACGCACGGTCAGGGCCGCGGGCAAGCTCGGAAGGAGCGCCACCAGGAGGAGCACCGCCAGGATCTGTCCGCGAAACCGAGTCACTTCTCGGCCTCCGGCAAGGTGAGCGGGTGGAAGGGTGCGGACACCGCGCGCGTGACCCACCGCTCCTGCTCCGTAACGCCGAGGAAGTAGCGCACGAGGGCGCCGACCCCGATCGAGACTTCGTGGCGATCGAGCGAGGCCTCGCTGCTTCCGCCGCTCAACACATCCTGCGCCCAGGCCGCTTCCGCCGGCGCCAGGGGATGGATCGCGAGCTCCGCGCGCAGCTTGAGTTCGGTCCCCTCCGGCGTCGATCGAAGCGAGCAGACCGGCAGCGGGCCCAGGCTCGTGAGGAGCGAGTCGAGCAGTCCGAGATCCGGGGCGGTCGCGCGCCAGAGGGGCGTGCGCACCGCGACGCTCGACCCCAAGAGCTCGGGCTCGAGTCGCACCTCTACGCGATTGGCGAGGAGGTCGTGGCCGCGGGAGTTGAAAAGCGTGAAGCCGATGACCAGCGCGGAAGGAAGTCCGCTCGCCAAGGTCTCCCGCGCGCGCGAGTCGGGCAGGCCACGCAGCCTGAGCGTGCAAACCAGGAGCGATTCGCTCCGCGCCGGCACGACCTCCACGATCTCGACCGCCCCGTCTCCTCCGCGCGCCGCGACCGCGCGCGCCGGCAGCGCGAGCCACGCGAGCAGAAGCCATCGCGATCGGTTCAGCACGCGCACGCGATCAGAAGCTCCATCCGAGGCTGCCGTTCACGTGGAAGGCCTCGTGGGCCGGCGTGTCGGTGAGCGGGTAGCCGAGGTCGAGTCCCAGGTGGTCGAGCAGCGGAACGCGCCAGCGGAAGCCGACGCCGGCGCCGAGCGACAGATCATCCGGCGCGGCGTGACGCCAACCGACGCCGCCGTCGGCGAAGACCAGGGCGGAGAGGCGCGGTCGATCGGCCGCGCCAACCCACGGAACGCGCAGTTCGATCGAGCCGGTCAGCGTGCCGAGATCGCCGCCGGGCGGGGAGAGGCTCTGGCTGGGAAAGCCTCGCACGCTGTAGAGGCCCCCGAGGTAGGGGCGCTCATAGAACGGCGCGCGCGACGAGGCAAGCACCAGGTGCAAGCGCGAGGCGAGCGCGGCGCCCGGACCGATCGGGCGATAGCCACGCAGATCGAGGTCGCCGCCCGGATAGACCGCGTCGCCGTCGACGGTCCAGTGGATGCGCAACCGACCGCGCGTGCCGCGCTGCGTGAGTCCCGGGCCACCCCGAGCATCGAGCCCCAGCGCCAGTCCCAAGCGCACGAGGTCGCGCCGGCCGAGATCGCTTTGCACCTCGCGGGGCAGGTCCTCGAAAGGAATCGACTGGTTGTGCTTTCGCCGTTCGGTGTCGTCGGCGGCGTAGACCCGCGCGCTGGAATCGGCCCAGGCGCGTCCTTCCGTGAGTGAACCTTCGAGCGTGAGGCTCTGCCCGAGCGGCGCCTCGACCCGCAGTCGGCGGAGATCCTCGTGCACCGACTGCGCGACCTCCAGCTGATCGACGTAGTAGACGCGGTCGCTGGTTGCGCTCGAGAGCGCGAGGTCCCAACGGCCGCCACCTCGAGTCTCGTGGCCCAGCTCGAGCGCGGCGCCGGCCAGTCGGTAGCCCAGGCGCGCGCTCAACCGCAGGCTCTCCTCGCGCCCGGTCAGGTTGTCCGCGACCACCTGGACCGGGAGCAGGTACCAGCCCGAGAGGTCTTCGTAGCCCGCGCCGAAGCGCAGGTGGGGCGAGCGCTCCTCGACGCCGAACACCGCGATCACCTGCTCGGGCGCGCTGCCCGGTCTCGTGTGGACCGTGACCTCGCGGAAGAAGCCGGTCTGCTCCAGGGCGCGCTTCGCCTGGAGCAGCCTGGTCGCGTCGATCGGCTCGCCCGGGGTGAGCGCGAGGCGCCTCAGGATCCGCCAGTCGTCGGTCCGATGCTTGCCTTCGATCTCGACCCGCTCGAGGCGACGTGCTTCCTGGCCGCGAGCGATCGTGGGGAGCGAGAAGAGGGTGAGGAGCGAGGTCATGAGCAGGATCAAGAGCTGGGCCGCGCGGACGCGGAGCCTCCGCGGAACGGTCGATGCGCGTGCGCGGCGCGCGGCGCGATGAAGAGCCACGGTTCCTCCGGTCGTCGGGATCCCGCGCTCAGCTAGCAAGCGGTGTTCCTCATCGCGTCGACCCACCGCGCGGCGCCGTTTGACCGCGTGTGGCCCGCACTTCGCCGCGCCGGCGTGCGATCGAAGCAGACCGAGTGGGCGGTTCGTGTGACCGTGCGCGCGGTCGCGTCGACACAGCTGTGGCGTACCGACCCCAAGCGAGCTCACCCACCGCGGGTCAGGCGTTGGTAGGCAGCGCGAGCGGTCGCCTCCGTGCCGCCGCCTCGCAGGTAAACCTCGAGCGCGCGGCGCGCGGCATCGGCATGTCCGCGACGCTCCTCGATCGCGCCCAGGATGCGATAGCCGTCCAGGTAGTTGGGGACGAGCTTCAATCCGGCGCTCACGTCTTGGAAGGCGCCGTCGCGATCATCGAGCAGAAACTTCGCCAGGCCGCGATTGACCAGCGCGGGGCCGCGTTCTCCCGCTGACGGGTTGTCGCGCAGCGCGAGGTCGTAGGCCCTAAGCGCCTCGCGCGGACGATTGCGCGAGAGGTGGAGGAAGCCCCAGCTGGCGTTCGCCTGCGCGCGCAGCCGGTGGTTCATCGGGAGCGTTCCGGCCCAGCCGAGTTCGCGCTCGGCGGCATCGAGCTGGCCGAACTGCGAGAGGCATGCGCCCAGATGCACGCGAGGCGCGGCAATGCGCGGGGCCAGGTTCGCCGCCTTGGCGAAGAGCGGCGCGGCCAGGTCAGGCCAGCCTGCGATCAGCATCGCCTGCCCGCGATTGAGCTCCGACCAGGGGATGCGAATCGGGCGCGGATCGAGGAGCAGGGGAAGTTGGAGTCCGGGCTGGACCGTCGCCTCCGCCCCGCTCCAGGGCCGAAGCCCGGTCGACTCGCGCGTGATCTCCGCGCAGTTGGGCGGCAAGGCGTCGCGCCGCGCGAAGACGAAGGCGGTGTCGTCGACGTGCACGCAGGCCCACGTCGGATCGTGCCTCAACTCCGAAATCAGATTGGGTGCGTCCATCACCGGCAGCACCAGGGTGCGGAAGCCGAACTCCCGCGCCGCGCGATGGAAGGGCTCGCCACCGTTCAGCATCGTGAGATACCGCGCGTAGTGCTCCTCGCTGTGCACCTCGAGCCGCCCGTCGATGAAGCTCTTCTCTTCCGGCCGCACGAAGAGGAGGTAGTCGCTCGCCGACATGGTGGCGAAGATCGGTCCCGGGAGCGCGCGACTCTCGACGAACCGGGCCGCCTCGACCGGATAGGCGCAGGGAGCGAGACCGAAGCCGAAGCGCGCGTTGGTTTCGGCCCGCGCGTAGACCTGATCGAGCACGAGACCTAAGTCGTAGCGCAGGGTGAGGGCGATCGCGAGAACCGCCGCGATGCGGAGCGCGAGCGGGCGACGCTGGCCGATGATTCGCGAGATCCAGGATCCGAGCGGCCCGCGCGCGCGGGACTCGGTGAGATAGCGGGCGAGGATCGGCGTGGCGACCAGCGGCAGGAGCGCCAGGTTTCGCCGCGCGCTTAACCCCAAGTAGACGAAGGCGCCGAGCAACAGCAGCTCCGAGAGGCGCGGCCGTCGCGCGCGGCCGAGCACCAGCACCACGAT
>JAXLXQ010000012.1:0-88943 GCA_046327845.1 Candidatus Eiseniibacteriota bacterium
CCGACCGAGCTGCGGCGCGCGGTCGCGTCGGCCTCGCGGGTGGAGTCGGCCATCCGGCCGGGAGAGACCCTGGCGGCGCGCCTCGCCGAGGTCGAGTCCGCGCTGGTGCGCGCGACGCTCGAGCAGTGCGGCTGGAATCAGTCGGCGGCGGCGCGGCGGCTCGGAGTCACCGAGGGGACGGTTCGCGCGCGTATGCGGCAATACGGGATTGCACCGCCCCCTTCGCGGGGAGGCACGGGGACCACGGTTCCCCCGGCCTAGGACAAGGAGCATCGAAATGCGTCCACAACTTCGTTCCTTCATCTCGACGCTCGGCGCGAGCCTCGCGCTCGTGGTGCTCTCCTCGGCCGCGGCCCAGGCCGATCCCCGCACGATCATCATCAACGAGGTGGTGGTGCGCGGCTCCGAGGTGGTCGAGCTGTACAACACGCAGGTCGCGCCGAAGAACATCGCGGGCTGGCGCATCAAAGAAGGCGCCGAGCAGAAGGTGCTGCCCGGCGGTACGGTGGTGCCCGGGCACGGTTATCTCGCGGTCAATCTCGAGGGAATTCTCGGCGACATCGGGGGCGAGATCGTGCTGATCGATCTCTTGGGCGAGCGGCAAGACGCGGTGTCCTACGGCCAAGTTGGAAGTGCGCCGCTTCCACCCGCCTCGGCGCTTGCGGCCACGGTGACGCTCGCGCGCGCCCCCGACGCCTCGGTGTACAGCATCGCGCCGCCCGACAGCCCCGCCACCGATGGGCTCTACTGGACGCTCGATCCAACCGGCACGATCGGCGCGCTCAACGACGCGCCGGCGCCGCTCCTCGGCACCAACATCGAGATCAACGAGATCCGCTCCAACCCGGGCGGGAGTGATCAGGTCGAGCTGTACAACCACACCAACAACACTCTGCTCGTCAATGGATGGGCCCTCTGCAACGGCGTCAGCTTCGAGGCGATCGCCGGGGTGCTGCCGCCTGGCGGCTTCCTCGTCATCACCACGAGCGGAGGTTTCGACGTCGATGCGGTCGACCTGCTCTACCTGTTCGACGCAGGAGGGGTGAGGCGCGATCAGCTCGGCTGGAGCGACGGTCCGCTCGGCCCGCTCGCGCCCGAATCGACCACCCTCTGCTTCGGTCGTTACCACGATGGCGACGGCCCGAACCTCGGCTACGACTGGGCGTCATCGGGGGGCGGCAGCACCCTCCTCGTCATGGGCTGCACGCTGGGCGGACCGAACGGCGGCACCGCCGACGTCGAATCGCCGGCGCCGATTCGCCTCACCACCTGGGGCGGGATCAAGGCGCGCTATCCGTCGGGTCGCTGATCCCGGCGGATCGGCCGCGCTCGTTGGGCGGCCGACGTTCGTAGAATCCTACGAAGCGCTAGCTGATGGTCGTGTGGGCGCTTGCCCGCGCTCGTAGAACTGTACGAATTCTTCGCCGCGCGCCTCCCTCCCTTGCACAGCGGCGGGCCCCGCTCTGATCCTCTAACCCCTTGTACAAGTTGTTCTTCATGTCCTGACGCCGGCGTGGCACGGGGCTTGGCCTGTCCTTTCTCGAGACGGACCCAGCCGGGTCTACCGGCGAAGAAACAGGACGCAGACAGGAGACCCCAATGAAGCAGATCACCAGGAACGAGAATGGAGCGCGCGGGCCATGGACCCCGACCGGAGCGCTTGCCCTTGCCGCCTTGATCACCCTCGGCCTCGCCGGCCGTGCCGACGCGGGACACGGAACGAACTCGGAGAGCGCGGTGCCGCGGCTCGACCCCGCCCCCGCGGGCGATCCGACCAACCGACTGGAGGAGAGTGCCGTCGTGTTGCGTGCCGCCTCCGATCTCGCCGGCGTGGCGATGAACGAGGTCCAGCTGGCGAGCCTGGCGGATGAGGACGCCGCGACCCGGCTCACCCTCGCGCCGGCCGCGAGCCTCGAGTTCGCCTTCACCGGCGCGCCGCGTTGGATCGATCACGTGGTGCTCTCGGCGCGAAGCGACGCGCCCGCCACCGCGCGCGTCGAGGTGCTGACCAACGACGGTTGGGTGCCCTTCGCCAGCGGCGAGATCACGGCGGCAGAGCTCGCGAGCACGCTAACCGGTCGTGAGGTCTACGCGCAGGCACTACGCCTCACGATGGAGGGAAGCGCGCCGGTCGACCTCGTGGAGATGACTGCGGGCTACTCCCCAGTCGACCCCGACCGCGGGCCGATCTTGTCCGACAACCTACTGCACTACGACTGGGTCAACTCCTACCCAGGCGACAACGACTTGAACAAGTGCGACAACGACGCGCACGGACTCCGCGATCATCTCCCCGGTAGCTGGGGTTACGGAGGTCACGGCAACTCCGACGCGCACGAGCATCACTACAAGCGTGACGACACGGAGACCGGCTGCAACTCGACTCACATGGACTGGGCCGACCTCTCCTACTTCTCCGGTCACGGCAGTCAGAACCGCGCCGACTGGTATTACGAGGAGGACCTCGGCGCCTTCATCTTCGGCGGCAACACGGACGACCAGGAGATGTGCCCGGGCGATGCGCGCGGCGCTTGGGGCAACGGCAACTGCGAGTGGCACGCGATGAGCAGCTGCAAGACCTTGACCAGTGACTCCTGGGACTACTGGTACGGCGCGATGGACGGGCTGCACATGATCCTGGGCGCTTCGACCACGGTCGCGGACAAGAACTATGGGACGACCTGGGCGAACCGGATGGTCGACAACGGCATCTTCGACAGCGCCCACGGCGTGCGCTCCTCCTGGGCCTACTCGCTCGACCTGCACAACTGGGATGGAACCGCGGTGATCATCGCGGAGACCGAGGCGAACGGCGGCGACCACCTCTGGGGGCAGGGCAGCGTGACGGCCGACGCGACGCACAACGGCGCCTACCACTGGTGGACCTACGACCTTGGCCTCTTCGCGCGGGAGAACCACGATCCACTCTCGACCGCGTTGATTCAGGACCGCGCACGCTTCGACGCGCCGATGAACCCGAGCCTTTTGCCCAAGCTCACCAGTCAGGGCATGGACATCGAGATCGATCAATCGCTGCTGCGCGCGCCGATCACCCAGGCGATGCCGTGCTACAACGTCGTCCCCTTCAACGTCAGCGACACCTATGTGCGGTCGATCGCCAACGCGATTTGCCAGAATCAGGGTGTGCTCTGCGGCGGGACGATTGGTTCCTCGGGTGACGGCAGCCGCAACCTCATCGTCGGTCCGTACGAGTTGCGCGTGAACGAGGCGACCGGCAACTACGAGTACGTCGACACCTCGGAGTGGCTCGCGTGGAAGAAGACCAAGCCGACGCTGCCGTCGGAGAGCGCGGCGCTCGGGATGGCGAATCAGGTCATGTCGCAGTGGCCCGGTACGCCGCAGGGCGGCATCTACGCAGGCTTCGACTACCCTGGCAGGGCCTGCACCAGGTGGGCGTCGGCGATCTGCCGGACAGCACCTTCGCGACCATGCTGCGCCTCAAGTGGGATCGGAAGATCGGCAACTACAAGGTGCGCGGCGGCGGCGGCCGTTGGTCGATGGAGATCGGCGCGAGCGGGCGGATCCGCCGCGTGATGTGCACCGGCTGGCACAACCTCGCGACCGGCGGCACCGTCAACGTGATCGATCCGCAGGCGATCGTCGACGCGCTGCGCACCCAAGGGTGGAACGCCGCGATCGACGGCGTGCGCATCCCGGTCGATGTGCTGACCATCACCAACCTCGAACTGGGCTACTACGAGCCGACCATCGCCGACGTCGCGACCAAGGTCTGCCCCTGCTACATCGTCAGCGCGATGGTCGGTAGCGGCACCAACGCCATCCCGGTCGAGTTCTGCTGCTGGGCCGATGCCACCATGCCGCAGGGGAGCATCATCTCGCCGGCCGACGGCACGACCATCACGCCCGGCACCACCGTCTGCTTCGTCGGCAGCGGTTCGGGCGTGGCGCCGCTCAGCCTGCGCTGGCTCGACGAAACCGGTCAGCAGATCGGAAGCGGCCCCAACATGTGCACGCCGATCAACTACATCCAGTCGGGTGACGAGTCGAACTCGCCCGATCGCACCATCGAGCTGGTGGTGAAGGACGGACTCGGGCGGGAGACCAGCCGCTACGTCCACCTGATCCTCGACAACTCGAGCGACGTCAGCGACACGCAACTCGGAGCAAGCCTCGCGCTGGCGCCGGCCGCGCCGAACCCGGCCTCGCGTGGAACGAACTTCTCCTTCGTGCTGCCGCCGAGCGCGAACGGAGCGCGTACGAGCCTTGTCATCCACGACGTGGCCGGCCGCACCGTGCGCACGCTGGTCGACGGCACGCAGCCAGCGGCCCGCTACGTGGTCAGCTGGGATGGAAATGACGACCGCGGCCACCGCGTCGCCAACGGCACCTACTTCGCTCGCCTCGCGGTGGGTGGTGAGGTGAAGTCGACGCCGGTCACGATCGTAAGGTAGCGCGTCCGGTCCGACTCGCCGCGGAGGCCACCCTTGCCGAGAGGCGGGGGTGGCCTTTCGCGTTGTTTTCGGGTGGCGTCGGTCGCGCGTCGCAACCGTTCGTGAGGCGACTCACGGAATCAGTGACCGAGCGCGCGCGAAGTTCTCCGCACCTTCTCGTTTTCCTGGCAGCGGCGGATGACGTCGTGACCCGCGCTCGACCGCGCGAGCGACAAGCACAGCCGGCGGAGTTCGCGGACCCGTTCGAATCGCTGACGGATGTGCTCGGCATCCATTTCAATCTTCATCGAGGATGCTCCTCAGGTACTCGATGTCGTCGCGGTCCTTTCCGCTTCCGCGGAGCTCCTTGAGGCTGATCAGTCCTTCCGGCGACACGACGCAGAGCTTGCGCCCCTCCCAGTCTACCGTCTGACGACCTTCCCACGCTTGCGTGGTCGCGTCCGTGACGAGGAGAAGGTCCAGGACCAGGAGTTCAGTCGACGGAGGATCGAGCTTCGAGAATCGTCGGATCAGCACCTTCCCGCCGCCAAATTCCATCGGGTCCGATGTTTCGCTGAATCCGAGCGGCTCGAGCACGCGGATTGCCTGAGGAAGAGAGTCCGTCTGGATCAGCAGGTCGATGTCCAAGGTCGCGCGCGGCATGGCATACACAGCCATGGCCAAGCCGCCGCAGAGCGCGTACGCGACACCCTCGCGATCCAGCGTCGTCGTGATCGCCCTGAGCTCATCGATGATGTCCATCCTCGCCCTCTCACGCCCGCCAGGTGCCCTGATGTTCGCCCTCCGATAATGCGGCGGGCGGGGCGCTGGCTCAACAGAAACACTCGCGAGGCGCTGCATGTTGGATCGTGCGTGCACACGCCGCTCACGTGAGGCAGCGCAACCCCTGCCGGATCGCGCCCAGGTGCGAGGCGGTGTGGACGATGATCGCAAGCGCGTCGTTGATCGTGTCGCTGTCGTTCCAGTCCCCGATCCTCTCGAGGGCCCCTCGGGCGCGCGCGTAGGAGGCGCGGAGCTTCGCCCGCAGCGCGTCCCACTCTTCCGGCGTCACGCCGCGCACGTCGTTCCAGATCGCCCGCCAGTCGACCGGCGTGGCGTCGCGGGTCTCCATGTAGCGCAGCACCACCTCGAGATAGAAGTCGACGTGGGTCACGTGCGCCGCGACGGTCGCGCCGCCCGCACCCATCGGTCGCGATGCCTGCTCCGCGCTGATCTTGTCGAGCGTGGCGAATAGAGAGGTGCCCTTGTCCAGGAAGATGCCGTGATGCGTGTCGAAGGTCTCCTCCAGGAGGTTCAAGATCGAGCGGAGGAGGGTCTGCGGATCGATGGGGGAGGTCATCGGGGTCTCCTTCTGGATCGGACTCACGGCATCGCACGCGGCGTGCGAATCGGCCGGACGATTTGCGCTCATCGCGGACGCGGGCGATTCTCGCCGGCCTGGGTCATGGCTTTCAAGTCCGCGGCACCAAGTGCCTCCAGGAACTCCCGCATCTCGCGCTCCACCCGCTCGCCATCCGACAGAAACAAGTAGTGCGACGCGCCGCGCAGCTCGACCACCCGAGCGCTTGGGAGCGCCTTGGCGAAGTCGCGCCGTTGCCCCTCCTCCCAATGACTCTGTGCCGAGCGATAACGCCGCGCCTTGAGCTGCTCGACCCCGCGACCAATGGTCATGTGCGCGATCCAGGGGAAGTCGCGCGACTCCGGCCGATCGACCGTGTAGATCGCAAGCACGGGTGCATGCACCGCTTCGTAGCACGGCGCCGATTCGCCCTGGATGATCTTCGAGTTCATCGACGCCGAGGAGGCGTCCCCCTTCCATCGACCGGCCTTGTCGAAGACGCGCGTGGCCGCGATCTCGCTCGCCGGCCAGCGGACCCCGTAGATTCGTTCGAGGTAGTCGCGCGCCGCGGCTGCCGACTCGCGGTCGTCGCCGTGCGGACGCGGCGGCGAGGGAGGCAACTGCCGCAGCACCGCCATCGTCAGCAGTCGTCGCATCGTGTGGGAACGATCGTAGGCGGCGTCGAGGTACACCAGTCCCGCTACGCGCTCCGGATAACGTGCGGCGAACTCGGTCAGCTCGTCGCCTGCGACCGAGTGACCCACGAGCACGGCGCGATCGATGCTGAGCGAGTCGAGCTGTGCGCGCACGTCCTCGGCCAGCGTCGCGGTGTCGTAGCCCTCCCTCGGCCGGCCGCTCTACCATAGCCCCGGCGCGTGAGTGCGTAGACGTGGGCGCGATCCGAAAAGCGCGGCGCGAATTGGTCGAACACGTGCGCGGAGTTGCCGAGCCCGGCGAGGAACACCATTGCCGGTCCCTCGCCGCCGTAGTCGATCGAGTGGAGCGTCGTGCCGTGGGCGACGATCACGCGATTCGTGAATCCGTCTCCATCGACCCAACTCGACGGAGCGAGGCCGAGCGTGTCTTCGCGGGCGAGGGCGCGAGCACCGGCCGCGCACGACATGCCGAGCGCGCCCATCACGACGACGAGGAAGAACATCCGAAGCATCGCGACCTCCTTCAATCGGCAGCCGCGGGGTTGAGCGCCAGAGTCGCGAGCGTGCCGGAGCGCTCTGCCGACCCGATGGTGGGAGCCATGGCCCTGATGATGTCCGCGATCGCCGCGTCGTGCTCTGGAGTGTCGGCGTTCATCAGGACCACGAAGCCGTGACGATGATTCTTGTACAGCACGACGAAGGCGTAGAAGGTCGCGGGGCTCCCGGTGTGCGTGAGCACCGTTTCGCCGCCTGCCTCGATCACCGACCAGCCCATCGCGTAGTCGCCGACCGGAGCGTGCAGGTGATCCCACGAGGCCGCGCTCAAGAGCGACGGCCGACCGCAGAGGGCGCGCAGGTGAAGCTGCGCGTAGCGCGCGTAGTCACGAATGGTCATGCTGACATCGCCGCCCGGCGCCACCACCAGCGGGATGTGCCCTTCGGATGGGTCGACCGCCCGGAGCGCGCCGCCGTCGATCATGTGTCCACACGGCTCGTTGGGCCCCGCCTCCAGCGGCCATCCGACGAACATCGAGACGCCGAGCGGATTCAGGAGCTCGGCGCGAAGCTCGCTGGACCACTCGTGGCCGCTGCGAGCTTCCGCGATCGCCGCCGCCACCGCGAAGCCGCCGGTCGAGTAGAGGTAGGTGCCCCGCTCGACCGCCGGCGGTTGCGAGAGGAGCCATCCGACGAAGGCGTGACGTTGCTCGGGCGTGTTGCCGGCGAACTCCGGCAGCGCGAGGAACTCCTCGAGATCGTTGATGCCGGGGAGGCCGCTTCGATTCTGCAGCAGCTCTTCCAGGGTCACGTCGCGGTAGGCCGGGTTCATCGTGGCGGCAAAGTCGGGGAATGCCTCGCCGAGAGTCAGAGTCCAGGTCAGCGTCCCCTGGTCAACCAGCCGCGCGATCGCGGTCGCGGTCATTCCCTTGGCGAGCGAACCGACGTGGAAGAGATCATCGGTCGTGACCATCGCGGGTGCACCCAGACGCCGGACGCCGCTCGCGGCCACCTCGATCGCGTCGAGGGAGAAGGACGCGGCGGCAATCGCCGGCAGATGATGAGCCACTCGGGCCTGCTCGACCGCGGCCTCAAGAAGACTGGGTGCAGGTGGTGCTGTGGGCTTGTCGTCGTCGCTGCAGCCAGCGGCCAGTGCGATCGAGAGGGCGACGAGTGGGGTCCAGCGTACGGTGTTCATCGAGATCCTCCTTGGCTTCGGTCGCGGGGTGTCGGCCGTCGATCGGCCGGTTCGCAACCACGGAGGAAGTCTCGCGAAAGGGGACGTCTCGCCGAGCGTGCCGGTGGTCACGAAGTGAACCGTGACTTTCGGCACTGGTGGCCGCCGCCCGAGATCCGCAAGATGGTCCCCATGAAAGCGACCCTCGACCGCTGGTTTGGCTCCTCCGCGACGCTCCTCGCGCTTCGCATCGCGATGACGGTGGCGTGGGCGTGGATCGCGGTGACCACGTTGGTGGGTCCCGGCGCGCGGAGCGGACTCGCGCTCGGCTGGCAGCTGCTCGGCTTCGGCGGGTTCATCGTGGCGCTTTGGGCCAACCTGCATCGGGCGCCGCGCGCGCGGACGACGCCGCGCATTTGGCTCCTCCTCGGCGTGCAGCTCCTGGCCGGGATCACCATGGCGACCGACCTCATGTTGATCGTCGCGATGGAGCTGCCGCTCGTGCTCAAGCCGCGGAACGCGGTCGTGAGCTTCGTCGGATTGCTCGCGCTCTTCACTGCGGTCGGCCTTGCCATGGCGCGGGCGGGTCAGTTCGTTGCCGCGCCCGAGCTGGCGGGGGTTCCGCCGCAGCTTCAGGTCGGCCTCACCCTCGGCCTCGTCGCCGGCTGGGAGCTGCTCGCCTTCTGCGGCGGCATGCTCGCGGCGACGGAGATTCGCGCGCGTCGTGACGTCGATCGACTGGCGGCGGCACTCACCCTCGCCAACGCGCAGCTCGAGGAATCGAGTCGAGAGGCGGAGCGTCTGCACATCGCACGCGAGCTGCACGACACGGTCGGGCATCGCCTCGCCGCGCTCGGGGTCAGCCTTGATCTCGAGAGCCGGCGCGCGGAGGGGGCCTCGGCGGCGTCGCTGCGGGAGGCGCGCGATTCCACGCAGCAACTCCTCGCCGAGGTGCGCGAGGTGGTGAGCGCGATGCGAGAGGAGCAGCCGATCGATTTGAAGCGCGCGATCGCGTCGCTGATATCGGGGCTCGGAGGCTTGGAAATCGCTCTCTCGATTACGCCCGATCTTCAAGTGCGCGACGCCGCGTGTGCACACGCGCTCTATCGCTGCGCGCAGGAGGCGCTGACCAATGTGCTTCGCCACGCGCAGGCGACGCGCGTACGGGTGGAGCTGCGGCAGGACGCGAACTTCGTCGCCTTGGCGATTCGCGACGATGGCGAGGGCGCGGATCCCCTGCGCGAGGGGCACGGCCTCGCCGGTATGCGCGAGCGACTCCAGGCCCTCGGTGGAACTATCATCGTCGAGACACGCCGGGGCCAAGGCTTCGCGGTGGTGGCGCGCGTCCCCTGCGCGAGGGCCGGACGATGATCCGCCTGCTCTTGGCCGATGATCAGACTCTCCTTCGCCGCGGGCTCAAGGGGATGTTCGAGCTGAGCGCCGATATTCGCGTGGTGGCCGACGCGGCGGATGGCGAGGAGGCGCTGGCTCTGCTCGAGCATCACGAGGTGGACGTGCTGCTCCTCGACGTGCGCATGCCGAAGAAGACCGGTGTCGAGGTGCTGGAGGAACTCAGGCGCCGCGGACGCTCGATCCCGGCACTCCTCCTGACCACCTTCGACGACGACGCCGCGCTCCTCGCCGGCGTGCGCGCGGGTGCGCGAGGGTGGATGCTCAAGGATGTCGCCTTCGAACGGCTGGCCGAGGCGGTTCGCACGCTGGCCGCGGGGGCACGGCGTTACTTCCCGCAGTGACCGAACGTGCGGTGCGTGCCCTCACCGACGCGCCGCCCGCCTTCGAGTCGCTCGACCTGCCCGATCGACTGACCACGCGCGAGACCGAGATCCTCAGGCTGATGGCCGGCGGCCTCAGCAATCGCGAGATCGCCGACGCGCTCTACTCGAGCGAGGGGACGGTCAAGAACCACATCTCGCACATCCTCTCGAAGCTTGGCGTGCGCGACCGGACGCGCGCGGTGCTGAAGGGGATCGAGTTGGGGTACGTCTAGCCCGTCGCTACCCCCACACGCGGGGTGCCGCCGCCCATCCTGACGAGGTCGCGGGACAGCGGCCGACGAGTCCTCTCCTTCGCAGGAACAGCGCAGGCGTATGATGCGCCACCGACGACGGAGCGCAACCAAAGGGGCACCCCGAATCGTAGGAGACCCGGCCCCCGCGCCGGGCCTCTGGGCGAACCCCATCCGTGATCACAGGAGGAAGAAGTGAACATTGAGACCTTGACCCTCGCGGCCGTTGCTTCGGTCGCGCTGTGCGCGCTTGCGACCCCGGCGGCGCGCGCGGAAACGCCAATCATCCCTCGCACCGTCCTGTTCGGGAGCCCGGACAAGGCGGGCGCGCAGCTCAGTCCAGACGGCAAGCAGCTTGCGTACCTCGCCCCGATCGACGGGGTGCTGAACGTCTGGGTCGGCCCGGCGGAGAAGCCGGCCGACGCGAAGGCGGTTACGCACCTGGGCGGCAGCGGCGTCACCCAGTACTTCTGGGCGGAGGACAGCGCCCATCTCCTCTACCTGAAGGACAAGGACGGCGACGAGAACCATCACATCTACGTCCTGCCGACCTCGGGCGGCGAGGCGAAGGATCTGACCCCCTTCGACGGCGTTCGCGCCGAGATCATGGGGGTGAGCCCGCGGCGTCCGAACGAGATCCTCGTGCGCCTCAACAAGCGGGATCCGTCGCTCCAAGACGTCTACACCTTGAACTACAACACCGGCGCTCTCGACATGCTGGAGCAGAACCCGGGCTATGCCGGCTACGTCGCGGACGATGATTACAAGCTCCGCTTCGCGATCGAGGTGCAACCGGATGGTACGCAGAACATCCTGATGCACGACGCGTCCGGAGCCTGGACTCAGTGGAGCGCGATTCCCTCCGAGGACTCGTTTAACACCGGCCCGGCGGCGATCGACGCGGACGGGAAGACCTTGTACATGTTCGACAGCCGCGGACGGAACACCTCGGTCCTGACCGCGGTCGACGTCGCGACCAAGAAGGAAACGGTGATCGCCGAGGACGCGCGCGCCGACGCGGAGAACATCATGCAGCACCCGACCACCGGGAAGGTGCGCGCGGTGTCGTTCAACTACGATCGGCGGACCTGGAAGGCGCTCGACCCGGAGGTGAAGAAGGACTTCGAGTACCTGCGCGGCGTGGCCGACGGCGAACTGTTCGTCACCTCGTCCTCGCGCGACGACAAGCGTTGGGTCGCCGCCTTCATGATGGATAACGGGCCGGTCCAGTACTTCCTCTACGATCGCCCGGCGCACAAGACGACGGCGCTCTTCACCAATCGGAAGGCGCTCGAAGGCCAGCCGCTGGTCAAGATGCACACGCCGCTGATCAAGACGCGCGACGGGCTCGAGATGGTCGGCTACCTTTCGGTGCCGCTCGGGAGCGATCCCAAGGGCGACGGCATGCCGTCGAAGCCGCTCCCGATGATCCTGGAAGTGCACGGGGGGCCGTGGTACCGCGACAACTGGGGATACAACCCGTACCACCAGTGGGCGACGAACCGCGGCTACGCGATTCTCGCGGTGCAGTTCCGCGGGTCGACCGGCTTCGGCAAGTCGTTCCTGAATGCCGCCGACCACGAGTGGGGCGGCAAGATGCACGATGACTTGATCGACGCGGTCGAGTGGGCGGTCGCGAAGGGCATCGCGCAGCGTGACAAGGTCTGCATCATGGGCGGGAGCTACGGCGGCTACGCGACGCTCTGGGGCCTCACCAACACGCCGAAGACTTTTGCCTGCGGCGTCGACATCTTTGGAGTGTCGAACCTCAACACCATGCTCGCTTCCTTCCCGGCCTACTGGGGTCCGGCGATGGAGCTGATGTATCGACGCATCGGCGATCCGCGCACCCCGGAGGGGAAGAAGTTCCTGGATGACCGCTCGCCGCTCACCTACGCGGATAAGATCGAGAAGCCGCTCCTGATCGTCCACGGCGCAAACGACGTGCGCGTGCGCCTGGCGGAGTCGGATCAGTTGGTCGCCGCGATGAAGAACAACAAGACGCCGGTCACCTACATGGTCTATCCGGACGAGGGGCACCTGACCTTCTTCCACCCGCAGAACAACATCGCCTGCTACGCCGTCGCCGAGCAGTTCTTGAAGCAGTACCTCGGCGGGCGCAGCGAGCCGATCGGCGACGCGCTCAAGGGTTCGAGCGTCGAAGTGCGCGAGGGCGCGGACGCAGTGCCGGGGCTCAAGACGGCGATCAATCAGGCCGGCTGAGTCGAACCGAAGGGTTCACGAGACGAGAAGGGGCGGGCCGCGTGGCCTGCCCCTTCTGCGCTCTCCCCGTGCCGGGTGTCGCGCTCCGAAGCTACTTCGCGTTCTCCCCGTCGTGCTTCGCTTCGCCGAGCTTCCGCACGTAGGCGGCGAGCGGACCGAACTCTTCGTCGGTAATCACGCCGTCCCAGTCCGGCATCTCGGTGTTCGGCTTCACGCGCGAGGGGTGGCGGATGTAGTCGATGATCTCCTGATCGGTCGAGTACTTCACCGCCGCGGTCGTCAGGTCGTACTTGCCGGTGCCTGACTCGCCGTGACACTGCGCGCACTCGTACTTCGCGTACACCTTGGCGCCCTCGTCATCGGTCTCCGGCATCGGCGGCAGCGGAGGACGTGGGATGGCGCGCTTCACCGCCGGCAGGCTCTTGAGGTAGGCGTGCATCGCCGCGATCTCCTCGTCGGTGATGCCGTAGAAGCGCGGCATCGGCGGGCGCACCGGCGTGTGATCGGGACGGATTCCCTTGCGAAGCGCGCGGCCCAAATCCTCCGCGGTGAACTTGCCGATGCCGGTCTCGTCGTCGGGCGTGATGTTGGCGGAGAGCACCTTGGCGCCGCTCGGGTCGAGCAGTTCGAAGCCGCCGGAGAGGTAGCCTTTGATCCGCTCCGGGTTCTCCGGGTCTTCGCTGAAGCTCGCGGTGTGGCAGCCATAGCAGAGAAACTTGTCGCGCACGAGATAGCGCCCGAAGGCCACCGGATCGCCGCGGTTCGGTTCGGGGACCGGGCCGCTCGGATAGGGGCTCGGCTTCATCATGAAGCGAAGGATCGCCTTCCCCAGCCACGTCGGCTGCTGCGCCGGCTGATCCACCTCGACTGGGGTCAGCATGGGGTCGTCCGACTTCAAGAAGGCGATGATCGAGGCGACGTCCTCATCCGACATGCGCGGCACTTGCACCATGACCGGAGCGAAGCTGCCGTCGCGGCGAATGCCGGTGCGAAGAATGCGGGCGAGATCGCCGTCGCTCCAACCGCCGATGCCGTGTACCTCATCGCGAGTGATGTTCGCCGAGTAGAAGCGGCCGAGGTTGTCGGGCACCTCCAGCATCGGCTTCCCCGCGAGCTTGCCGCTCGCTTTGTCGCGATGGCAGTCGGCGCAGAGAATGTTGGCGATGCGGCGCCCCTCGGCGACGCGCTCCGAGGTCGACTCGATCGTGACCGAGACCGGCAGCAGCGGATAGCGCGGGATCTTGGTCGAGTTGACGTAGAAGAAGAAGGCCAGCAGGGTCAGCGCCAACGCGGCAAGGAAGGCGAGGAAGATCCGAAGCAGACCACGCATTCGAGTTGCCCCTCTTTCGTGTCGGGTAAGGTCGATCCGGGTCGGAATCCCCGAACTCTCTCTACTGCTCGTTCTTCGAGAGTGGCGCGGAGCGAGGTGGCTCTACTCTTCGAGTCCGTTCTCGGCCACGCGCCACATGTACCAGCTCGCGATCGAACGAAAGGGTCGCCAGGGCTCGGCCAGCGTCATCATCTCCGCCGGCTTGGGCAGCTCGGGCAGATCGAAGTAGAGCTGCATTCCCTTGCGCACGCCGAGGTCTCCAACCGGCAGCACGTCGGGCCGGTTGAGGCCGAAGAGAAGGAACATGTCGGCGCTCCATTGCCCGATGCCCTTCACTTGCACCAGCTCGGCCGAAATCTCCTCGTCGCTCAAACGCGCGAAGCGTCGATGTTGGATCTCGCCTCGGCAATACCGCGAGGCGAGGTCGACTACGTACGACGCCTTCTGCTTGGAGAGGCCCACCGAGCGCAGCGTCTCGAGCGGCGTCTCCAGTACCGCTTCCGGGCGTGGAAAGGTAACGCCCGGATACAGCGCGACGAAGCGCGCGCAGATGGTGGCTGCCGCCTTGCCCGAGAGCTGTTGGTAGATGATCGCGCGCGTCAGCTCGCGGTACGGATTCCGCGTGCGCTTGAGCTCCGGCTTGACCGATGAGCGGATCACCGCCGCCATCCGAGGCGAGGTGCCACGGAGGTGCTTGAGCGCCGCCGCGAGGTCCAGGGTCGACGGCGCCTGGACCGATGCCGCGCCTGCCCGAGGGGACGCCGCCGGGCGTCCCTCCGATTGCGCTCCTGACTTCGCGTCCGCGCCGTTGGCGGGCGGTTGCTTCGGCGTCTTCGTCGTTGCGCGAGCCACGCGCGTTACCTCCTCCTCGATTCGGACCCGCGATCATACGCACCGGTGGCGAATCGACCAAGCGCCACGCTCCGGGCTTCAGCCCGGCGGTCCCGAGAGGCTATCCTCTTAGGCACGGGCTCTCAGAGGGAGTGATTCATGCATCGTCGACTCGGCACCCGCCTCCTCCGCTCCGCGGCGGCCTGGCTCAGCCTCGCGCTGGTCGCGCCGGCCTGGGCCTACACCAACGTCAAGGTCAACACCTTCGCCAACTTTCCGGAGGAGTGCACGATCGCGGTGCACCCGATCAACCCGAACATCGTGTTGGGCGGGGCGCAGGCCACCGGTTCGCGCTACTACCTCAGCACCAACGGCGGCGCGAGCTGGGGCGACAACCTGCTGCCGGGGCAATTCAACCTCGGCGATCCCGCGCTCACCTTCGACGCCGACGGCAACGCCTACTTCGCCTACATCGGGACGTTCAATCACTCGGGCATCTACGTGAACAAGTCGACCGACGGCGGACTCACCTGGAAGGCCAACGCCACGCCGGTCATCGAGCACGCCTCGGGCGCGCCCTTCGAAGACAAGGAGTGGCCGGTCTGTGACTGGAACACCGGCGCGCGACACGGCTGGCTCTACATCGCGTGGACCCAGTTCGACGACTACGGCAGCGCGGACCCCGCCGACTCGAGCCGCATCCTCTTCGCGCGCTCGACCAACGGCGGCGCGAGCTTCGGCGCGCCCGTCCGCATCAGCGACCGAGGCGGCGACGCCGTCGACTCGGACAACACGGTCGAAGGGTGCATGCCGGCGGTGGGCGTCGACGGCACGATCTACTGCGCCTGGGCCGGGCCGCGTGGCATCGAGTTCGACCGCTCGACCAACGGCGGCGTGAGCTTCGGCGTCGATCGCGTGATCAGCGATCAGCCGGGTGGCTGGGACTTTCCGATCCCCGGCATCTACCGGTGCAACGGACTGCCGGTGACGAAGGTCGATCTCTCGAATGGCCCGCACCGCGGTCGCGTCTACGTGCACTGGGCCGACAAGCGCAACGGCGACTACGACTGCTTCCTCATCTATTCCGACAACGGCGGCACCACCTGGAGCGCGCGGAAGCGAATCAACGACGATCCTCTCGGAAACGGAAAGGACCAGTTCTTCAGCTGGATCGATGTCGACCCGACCACCGGAACGGTTTACGCGGTCTTCTACGATCGCCGCGGGCAGAGCGGCGTGGCGACCGACGTCTACTTCGCCTACTCGCAGGATGGCGGCGATCACTGGGTGAACGAGAAGGTCAGCGCGACCCCCTTCACGCCCAACGAGTCGGTCTTCTTCGGCGACTACATCGGGATCTCCGCGTTTGCCGGACGCATTCGAACCCTCTGGATGCGGCTCGATGGAAACGACCTCTCGCTCTGGACCGCATTGATTGATCGGACCACCGAGGCGCCGCCGACGATCGAGCTGCCTCTCGCCGGCACCTGGCTCGCGTCGGGTCTGCTCGTCGCTCCCAATCCCATTCGCTTCGGTGCGCAGATCCGCGCGGTGCGGAGCGAGTTCTCGCCGCAAGCCGCGGTCGTGGCCGACGTGACCGGGCGCGTGGTCCGACGACTCCCGTTCGACGGCGCGCGCAGTGTGCGGTGGGACGGACGGAGCGCGGAGGGCATGACCGTTGCGGCCGGCGTCTACTTCGTCTCGGCCGACGGTGGGCCGGCGACTCGGGTGGTGATCGTGAGGTAGGCGTGGCGCCTCGATTCTGCGTTGCTCAGCGCGGTCGCGAGGCGTCATACTCATCACGCACGAAATAGCAGCCTGATCGCCGCCCCCCCATCCCGACAGGCGCACAGCACCCCTGGCCACACTCGCGGGAGGCTTGCCATGGTGCGGCCCATGATTCGGATGATTCCCGTCTTGTTGCTCGCGTTTTCCGCCACGCGCGTCGTCGCGGGGCCGCACCTCGGTGGCACGTTGATCCTGCACGCCAACCCCGCGATTGTCTTCAGCGGGGAGCAGACCGACTGCGGGCAGATGAATCTCACGGACTGCGCGTCGGCGACGGCGACGATCTCCGGAAGCACGCCGACCGTGTTCTTCGCGGTTGCGGCGTTCCCACTCGGCAGTCTGCCGCGCCTCAAGGGGATCACCTTTGGGATCGACTATCCGGCGGCCTCGATCGAGATCGACGGCTACGGGTCGTGCTCGGACCTCACGGTCACGGACCCAGGCTGGCCGTCGCCCGGAACCGGAGTCGGCGCGACCTGGGGGGTGCCCGTGCACACCACGCTGGTCCCCGTGTATTGGTTCGCCGCCGCGCTGGCGAGCGGCGCCGGCCCCGCGTCGTTCCACCTCATTCCACATCCGACGCAGGGCGGCTACTTCGCCGACGATAGCGTGCCCGCGGAGCTCGATCCGATCGCGGCCTTCGGCAGCCTTGGATTCGGAGAAGCGGGTTCCGCGCCTTGTCCCAGCGACCTGCCTCCGATCGGAGCCTGCTGCGTGATCGGAGCGCCGTGCCGCTACGTCAGCCCCGCGGAATGCACATCGGCCGGCGGCAGCTATCAAGGCGACTACACCGACTGTGACCCCGACCCGTGTCCCATCTACGGCGCCTGCTGCCAGATCGAGGGCAGCTGTCTCTTCCTCGCCCAGGGCGAGTGTGTGCAAGAGGGGGCGACGTTCCTCAGCTACACAGATTGTGACCCCAATCCCTGCCCGCAGCCGCTGGGCGCCTGCTGCTTCTCGGAGGGTGCATGCTCCTGGTTCACGCGCGACGTGTGCGAAGAGCACGGCGGGGTTTATCGGGGCGACTTCACCGATTGCACTCCGAATCCATGCGATCAGCCGCCGACGGGAAGTTGCTGCTTCGCCGACGGCACCTGCCAGGTGCTGACGTTCTACCAGTGCTCGCAGCAGGGCGGGGGACTCTGGCAAGAAGCGTACACGTGCATTCCCAATCCCTGCCCACAGCCGATCTATGGTGCCTGCTGCCTGCCCGAGGGTCGGTGCGTTGTGACCTTTGAGGCCCAGTGCATGCACGACTCCGGCGTCTATCAAGGGGATAACACGTCGTGCGCTCCCAGTCCCTGCCCGACCGGAGCCTGCTGCTTCCTCGACGGTTCCTGCCAGGAGATCGACTACGACAGCTGCGTCACTGGCCTTGGTGACTTCCACGGCGTCGGGTCACTCTGTGCAACGGAGACATGCCCAGCGGCCGGAGCGTGCTGCTTCCCAAGCGGGTCCTGCTCCGTGCTGTTTCCGTTCCAGTGTCAGAGCAACGGTGGCGCATACCAGGGGGATGCGACCGATTGCGATCCGAATCCGTGTCCGCATCCCTGCGAAGGGTTGCGAAGCGCGATCGCACCGACGCCACCGGCCAATCCCGTTCGAGGCGAGTTGGGTCCGAACTGCGGCGGCACGCTGATCGTGCACACCAACCCGTCGCTCACCTACACCAGCGGGGATGGTGGATACTGCGGTCAGTCCGGACTCATGGCCTGTGCCGACGCTGTACCTCAGTCGGACGGCGCGTCATCGACCGTGATCTTCGTGTTGGCGGCGTTTGCTCCCGACGCGAACCCGCGACTCAGCGGCGTGAACTTCGGGCTCCTCTATGACCAGTGCATCACGATCGAAGCGTGGGGAAGCTGTGGTGACTTCGAGCTGCCGACCGCCAACTGGCCGGCTTCCGGCGAGGGAACGGCGTTGACGTTCAATGTCGCGCGGACCACTCACCTCACCGAACTCTACTGGTTCGCGGCGTACACCACCGATCTGACCGTCGACCGACTCTATCTTTGGACGCATCCCACGCAGGGCGGCTACTTCGCCGATGACTCCACGCCGGCGTTGCTCAATCCGATTCTTGGATATGGCTACTTCGGCTTCGGCACCGATGGCTTGAATGTCTGCGAGGATCACTGCCCGGTCGTAGGCGCCTGCTGTCAGCCTGGCGGCGAGTGCGAGCTCACCCTCGCGCAGGAGTGCTACGGGCAGTTCCAGGGAGAGGGGACTACCTGCGATCCCGATCCCTGCAGCTTCCCACACCAAGGCGCCTGCTGCCTGGGCCTCGACTGCGTCGAGTCGAGCGCCGCGGACTGCGCGAATTACGGTGGGGAGTACCAGGGCGACGGCACGAGATGCGATCCGAATCCATGCTATCCGCCGGTTCCGACGCAGAAGTCGACCTGGGGAGGGATCAAGGCGCGGTACCGCGACTAGAGCGGGTGAGCAATCTTGGTGGGGATGCTATTCGCTCCCCATCACGTGCACCGGATCGGTCAGTCGGATGAGCGTGTAAACCAACTGTCCTCCCTGACTCGCCGCGTTCGGAGGATCGCCGCCGCCGACCAGCTTGTACAAGCCGATGGTCTCGGGCGCCCACTTGAGCGCGAAGCGCGTTTCGTGTTCCGCACCATCGACGAGCACGACCGTATCCATCCGCGGCACGTCGTCGATGAAGTCGGTGCAGAGCTCGAAGCGCTCGTAGGGCGCGAAACCTTCGATCTGACCGTCGGCGTAGAGCGCGAGGTCACGGCTCAAGGTTTGCCCCTTGTCATCCTGCACCACGAAGCGGCCGCCCAAGAGCTGAGCCTGCACGAACTCCTGCAAGGTGCGCGCGGGGTTGCTTCCGACACGAGTCAGGGTCCATGTCCCATCGAACCCGGTGCAGCGGAGGGTCGTGTCGCTGTCGCCGGCCGTGATCGCCACGTCGTATCCCTCGAGTGTGCCCTTCCAGACGCCGAGCGTCGCCTTGGGGTTCTGCTTGAGCGCGGCGCGCGACGCCTCGAGATCGAGTGCGACGGGTCCTCCGACCCACTCGTGGTGATTGATCCCGACGACTAGGCTCTCCGCGATCGAGTCGTAGCGAAGATCGGTCACCCCGGTCAGCAGCTCGGACGCGCGGAAGGGGGAGTGTTCGCTCCGCAGCGCATCGACGTACTCCTTCTGGACCCAGAGTCCGCGGAGCTGTTGCTTGAAGCGCCCCGACCTGTCGCGCGCAAAGGGCGCCGGGGCGCCGGTCTCCTCCGCCGCCGCGATGAGCGGGAGCGAAAGCGACGCAGTAATAAGGACGAGCGCCCCGAGCCCTCGCGTGTAGTTCGCCCGACCGATTCCACGGCGTCGAAGCATCGAATCCTCCGTCATTGGTGCCGAGGCGTGAACCGCCTGCGTTCCAGTCTCAGTATTTGAAGAACATCTTAACGTAGAGGACTTCAGCATTGCCCACCCCTTATCCCCGGCGTAGGTTTGCCGAAAGGTAGCCTGGGAGACGCGAGTGTCGTCACCGGCCGCCAGACTGGGAGATTCTGATGTCGAACCGAATTGCACTGGACGGCAACGAGGCGGTCGCACGGATCGCCTACCGCCTGAACGAGGTCGTCGCCATCTACCCGATCACCCCGTCGTCGCCGATGGGAGAGTGGTGCGACCAGTGGGCCTCGGAAGGCAAGACCAATTTGTGGGGCGCAGTCCCCAGCGTGACCGAGATGCAGAGCGAGGGGGGCGTGGCCGGTGCGGTGCACGGCGCCCTCGTCACCGGAGCCCTGACCACGACCTTCACCTCGTCGCAGGGCCTCCTCCTCATGATCCCGAACCTGTACAAGATCGCGGGCGAGCTTCTGCCGGCGACGCTGCACGTGGCGGCGCGCACGGTCGCGACCCACGCGCTCTCGATCTTCGGCGACCACTCCGACGTGATGGCGGTGCGCCAGACCGGGTGGGGGATGCTCGCGAGCGGCTCGGTGCAGGAGGCGCAGGACTTCGCGCTGATCGCGCAGGTGGCGTCGCTCGAGTCGAGCGTGCCCTTCATTCACTTCTTCGACGGCTTCCGCACGTCGCACGAGATCGCGGAGGTGACGGCGTTGACCGACGCCGATCTCCAGCACCTCCTGCCGGGGGACGCGGTGCGGCGGCACCGCGATCGTGCGCTCACGCCGGAGCGCCCGGTGCTTCGCGGCTCCGCGCAGAACCCGGACGTCTTCTTCCAGGCGCGCGAGGCGATCAACCCGTACTACGACAAGGTGCCGGGCATCGTGCAGAGCGTGATGGATCGCTTCGCGGAGCGCACCGGACGCGCGTATCGACTCTTCGAGTATCACGGCGCGCCGGATGCCGAGCGGGTGATCGTGGTGATGGGTTCGGGCGCCGAGATCGCGCACGAGGCGATCGATGCGCTGGTCGAGCACGGCGCGAAGGTGGGCGTGCTCAAGGTGCGCCTCTACCGGCCGCTCGATCGCGATGCCTTCTTGAAGGCGTTGCCGCTCACGACCCGCTCGATCGCGGTGCTCGATCGCACCAAGGAGCCGGGGTCGCTGGGCGAGCCGCTCTATCAGGATGTCTTGACCGCGTTGGCCGAGGCGCGCCGCGATGGCGAGTCGCGCTTCACCAAGGACCCGCTGGTGGTGGGCGGACGCTTCGGTCTTTCGTCCAAGGACTTCACGCCCTCGATGGTGCGCGCGGTCTTCGACGAGCTCAAGAAGGAGCGCCCGCGTCACGGCTTCACCGTCGGCATCACCGATGACGTGACGGGTCGGAGCCTGCCGTGGGATCCGCACTTCTCGACCGAACCGCCCGAGACGGTGCGTGCCCTCTTCTACGGGCTCGGATCCGACGGAACGGTCGGCGCGAACAAGAACACGATCAAGATCATCTCCGAGGAGACGGACCTCTACGCCCAGGGCTACTTCGTCTACGACTCGAAGAAGTCGGGCGCGATCACCGTTTCGCACCTGCGCTTTGGGCCAAAGCCGATCCGCTCGAGCTACCTGATCCGCGAGGCCAGCTTCATCGCGGTGCACCAGTGGGGCTTTCTCGAGCGCTACGACATCTTGAAGGACGCCGCGCCCGGTGCGGTCTTCCTCTTGAACAGTCCGTACGACCCTGAGGAAACGTGGAATCGCCTGCCCCATCCGGTGCAGATGGAGATCGTCGAGAAGAAGATCCGGCCCTACGCGATCGACGGCTACGGCGTCGCGCGCGAGGCGGGGCTCGGTGGACGCGTCAACACCATCATGCAGGCGGCGTTTTTCGCGCTCTCCGGCGTGCTGCCGAAGGATGAGGCGATCGCCGCGATCAAGCATGCGACCGAGAAGACTTACAAGAGCAAGGGGCCCGAGGTACTCGAGAAGAACTACCGCGCAATCGACTCGGCATTGGCGCACCTGCGCGAGGTGCCGGTGCATCCGGGCAAGTGGAGCTCGATCGAGTTCCGCCGCACCGTGCCGGTCGAGGCGCCTGACTTCGTGCAGCGCGTGACCTCGCTCATCCTCGAGGGGCGCGGCGACGAACTGCCGGTCTCTGCCTTCCCGGTCGACGGCGCGTTTCCCACCGCGACCAGCCAGTGGGAGAAGCGGAACATCGCGCAGGAGATTCCGGTGTGGGAGCCGGGCATCTGCATCCAGTGCGCGAAGTGCGCGCTGGTCTGCCCGCACGCCGCGATCCGCGTGAAGGTGTACGAGAAGGACGAGCTGTCCCACGCACCCGCCTCGTTCAAGGCGACCGACTACCGAGGGGTCGAGTACAAGGAACACCTGCTGACCTACCAGGTGGCGCCCGAGGATTGCACCGGCTGCACCCTCTGCGTCGATGTCTGTCCGGCATCGCAGGAAGTCGAGCATAGCGGCCGGAAGCAGACGGTGAAGGCGCTCCACATGGAATCGCAGGAGCCGCTGCACGATCAGGAGGTCAAGAACTTCGACTTCTTCATGCACCTGCCGGATCTCGATCGTCGCGACGTCAAGGTGACGACGATCAAGGGGTCGCAGCTGCTGCAGCCGCTCTTCGAGTTCTCGGGCGCCTGCTCGGGCTGCGGCGAGACGCCGTACCTGAAGCTGCTTTCACAGCTGTTCGGCGATCGCGCCATGATCGCCAACGCGACCGGCTGTTCTTCGATCTTCGGCGGCAATCTGCCGACCACGCCGTGGGCGCAGGACCGCGACGGGCGCGGGCCCGCCTGGGCGAACTCGCTCTTCGAGGACAACGCGGAGTTCGGGCTCGGCTTCCGCTTGACGCTCGACACGCTGCACGAGGAGGCGCGCGCGCTGGTGGCCAAGCTCGGCGGCGCGCTCGGCGACGAGCTGGCCGGCGGGCTCTTGAAGGCGGGGCAGACGCCCGAGGTGCACCACACCTTCATGTCCGAACCGCATCTCGCGAGCGGCGTCATCCACGGCCACGAGGCCTGGAGCGAGGCGGACTTCTATGGGCAGCGTGAGCGAGTGCAGGCCCTGCGCACCAAGCTCGCGACGATCGATCGTCCCGAGGCGCGTCGCCTGCTCGAGCTCTCGGAGTTCCTCCTGCCGCGCAGCGTCTGGATCGTGGGCGGCGACGGCTGGGCCTACGACATCGGCTTCGGCGGGCTCGACCACGTGCTCGCCTCCGGTCGCAACGTGAACATCCTGGTGCTCGACACCGAGGTGTACTCCAACACCGGCGGTCAGATGTCGAAGTCGACGCCGCTCGGCGCGGTCGCGCGCTTCGCTTCGGGCGGCAAGCACACGCCGAAGAAGGACCTCGCGCTGATGGCGATGAGCTACGGCAACGTCTACGTCGCGCGAATCGCTCTCGGCGGAAAGGACCTGCAAACGCTGCAGGCCTTCCGCGAGGCCGACTCGTACGACGGGCCGTCGCTCTTGATCGCGTACAGCCACTGCATCGCACACGGGATCGACATGGGTCTCGGGCTGCGTGATCAGAAGGCAGCCGTCGAGTCGGGCTACTGGCCGCTCTTCCGCTTCGATCCGCGGAAGCGCGACACGGGCGAGCATCCTTTGAAGCTCGATTCACCCAAGCCGTCGCTGCCGTTCCGTGAGTTCGCGATGATGGAGGGGCGGTACAAGTCGCTGCTCCAGTCAAAGCCGGAAGAGGCGGAGGAGCTGCTCAAGCAGGCGCAGGAGGTGGTCGACTTCCGCTGGCGGATGTACGAGCAGTTGGCGGGGTTGGAGTAGATCCAGAACGTAGGCCGCACAGTGTGGCCGTCGCGGAGGGAGGGATGTCCCATCCGACCTCGCGACGGCCTAACTATTTCACTCGATAGATCCCGACACGACCGTCCGCCTGGGACCGCGAATCGAACGAAAGGACAGCACCGGTGGCCGATCGCCCCACCCTTCCAACCCCATCCCAACTCATCACCCACGTGGACCGCGTCGTCTACGGCCAATCCCGCGCCAAGCTCGACCTCGCCGTCGCGGTGTACAACCACTACCTGTCCCAAGCCTATCGCGACCGCGAGGGCGTTGACCTCGGCAAGCACCACATCCTCCTGATCGGCCCGACCGGCGTCGGCAAGACCTACCTCGTCAAGACCCTCGCCGACTTCTTGGGCGTCCCCGTCGGCTTCAGCAGCGCGGCCGGCTTGGTCGAAGCGGGCTACAAGGGCAACTCGGTCGAGTCGTTGATTCGCGCGCTGCTCGATCGCGCGGGCGGCGATCCCAAGCGCGCGGAGAAAGGGATCATCTTCATCGACGAGATCGACAAGATCCGTCGCGGCGAAACCGACTTTCGCGACGTGAGCGGCGAGGGGGTGCAGAACGCGCTGCTCACGCTGTTGGACGGGCGGATCTCGCAGGGGATGGAAGGGGATCGTCACCCCGCGATCGACACCAGCCGGCTGCTCTTCGTCTGCACCGGCGCGTTCGTCGGCCTGACTGACATCGTGCGCGCGCGGCTTGGAGAGGAGCGCAATCGCATCGGCTTCATCCATCGCGAGGAGGCGCGCACCGAGGACGTGCCGGACCTGCCGCTCTACCGCACGCTCTGTCAGACCGAGACCGATGACCTGATCAACTTCGGCATGATCCCGGAGTTCATCGGCCGCTTCGCCACGATCACCGTGCTGCACGAGCTGTCGCGCGTCGCGCTGCGGAAGATCATGAGCGACGACATCGAACGCTCGGCGCTCAAGCTGCAGCAGGAGCTCGCCGCGCTTCACGGGATCGAGCTTGCGTTCACCGAGGAGGCGCTGGATGCGATCGCCGCGGAGGCGGAGGAGCTGGGCACGGGCGCGCGAGGGCTTCATCGACTGGTGGGCCGCGCGGTCGATAGCGTCGATCATCGCTGGCCGGAGCTGGCGGCGGACGGCGTGACCAAGGTCATCGTGGGGCGCGACGCCATCCTGAGCGGCGTCGACCCGGAGTTCGTGCGCGGCGAGCGCACGCTCGCGCGACGCGACGAGGAATTGCGGCAAGAGTGCCTGCGTGATCTGCCGCCGCGTCCGGCCACCGCTGCCGAAGGGCAAGCGGCGACCTCGAGCTTCACCGACGCACGCGGTTGGGCCGACGAGGAACTCACGAAGGCGATCGAGCGGATCAAGCGCGACTCGCTCGGATGGGACGCGACGACCGGCAGCGCGCGAAAGTGGTGGGAAGCGTTCGAGCAGGAGAACTCGAATCGGCTCTCCCTGGTGCTTCGCCTCTGCGAGGAACTCCGCAATCGTCAAGCGACCATCACGGAGTTCTTCCTCGCCTACGTCTACTCCAACACCGACAACATCCAGGCGAACCTGCACTACCTCGACTACACGCGGCTCAAGAAGCAGGAGAAGAAGTAGCGCCGCCTACTTCGATCCGCCGAGCGAGAACCCTGCCTCGAGGTCGCGCCGCGAGTAGGCGCGGAACGCGATCAGGGTCTCCGAGTGCGTGATCCCCGGCAGCTCACTCATGCGATCGGTCACGAGGTCGGCGAGGGCCTCGTTCGCCGGAACGCGGACGTTCACGACCAGGTCGAACTTCCCCGCGACCGAGAACACCTCGGTGATCTCCGGCATCCCGGCCAGGCTTTCGGCGACCGTCTTGATGTGGGCGCGTTCGACGTTGAGCAGGATCACGGCTGTCACCATGGGGACTCTCCTCTCGCGGGGTGGAACGTGACCGGTCCATGCTGGCAGAGGCGCGGGCGGGATGTCGAGCGGCAACTGGCCGTGCTCCCGTCGGCACCAACGCCAGCAGCGTCTCAAGTCCGATCGTGCCCGCGAAGAGATCGAGGGGGATGGCGCGCTCGAGGCGATACCCAGCGGCCGACCACGCCTCGACTTCGCGCGGGATCTCGTCGACGCCGCAGGCGATGTGGAGGACGCGGCGCGGCTCGCGCGCGGCCAGCGCCGCAATGACCCCGGGCGCGGTCCCCTGGCGCGGTGGGTCGAGCAGCAGGCACTCGCGCCCCCGGGGCGGGGGGAGCTGTTCACGCAGGAATGTCGCGTCGATCTTGCCGGCGATGAAGCGGGCGCCGCCGCCCAGGTGCTCCGCGTTCTTCTTCGCCGCGGCGATGGCCGGGCCGTCGTGATCGACCCCGAGCACCGCGCGCGCCGCGCGTCCGTGGGTGAATCCCCAGAGCCCGTACCCGCAGTAGAGATCGAGCAGCCGATCCTCCGCCTCGAGCGGCAGCGCCACGCGCACCGCGTCGAGCATCGCCGGCAGCATCTCGGGGTTCACCTGCGAGAAGACGACGGGCGGATAGTGCAGCTTCACGCCGTCCAACTCGAGCCGCAAATCGCTCGGGCCGAAGAGGCGCTTGCATGTGACCGGCGCGTCGGGCCGTCGCGCTTCGAGGTAGTAGTCAGACCGCGTCGGATCGAGATAGAGCCAGGCCGATTCGATCCCGCAAGGGCGGGCGAGCAGACGCTCGATCAGGAGCTTGGCCGCGCGGACTACCGCGGCCTCGCTCGCGGCCACATTGAGCACGAGCGCGAGCCTCTGTCCTTCGCCACGCAACACAACCCAGTTGAGCGTGCGGGTGAGGGCTGAGGTCGCGGGTGAGTGCAGATCTTCGACCAGGCGCTGGTAGACATTCAGGTGCTCGGGTCGATCGAGCTGCGAGGCGATTGCGGCGAAGGTCCGCTCTCCGGGGAAGTCGAGTGCGACGCCCGTGCCCCGAGGTCGGGCGCGCCGCTTCGAGGTGGACCGATAGCCACGCGGTCTTGGCGACGGGAGGATCGCGTCGAAGCGGGGCCAGTCCGGGTGCCAGACGGTGCGGAGCGCCGCATGCTTCAACCTGAGTTCGAGTTCGTAGTCGAAATGTGCGAGTGGCTCGGGGTGCCGGACCGGCGCCACCGTACAACGCATGCGCGCCGAGTTCGCGCGCAGCGCGCGCTCGAACTCGCCGTCGCGCGGCTCCGGGCGGGCCCCTCTTCGCGGATCGCCGCGCGTGTACAACCTCAGCGCGCCAAACGCAGGCCGGTGAATTGCCAGCGCGCGTCGGGCGGGAAGAAGTTGCGGTAGCTCGCGCGGAAGTGACGCCGCGGCGTGGCGCAGGATCCACCGCGGAGCACGTACTGATTCGACATGAACTTCCCGTTGTACTCGCCGAGCGCTCCTTCGACCGGCTTGTAACCCGGGTAGCCGAGGTAGGCGCTCGCGGTCCACTCCCACACGTCACCGAACATCTGCGCGAGGCCATCTCCCTCGCGGCGCTCGAGCGCGCGCGGGTGATGCTCCGCGCTCGGGGCGAAGTGATCGCCGCGGCCGGCGAGGACCGCCGCGACTTCCCACTCGAACTCGGTCGGAAGACGAGCCTCGGCCCAGCGTGCGTAGGCATCCGCCTCGTACAAGCTCACGTGGCAGAGCGGCTCGTTGGGATCGATGCGCCGAAGTCCGGTCATGGTGTAGTGCCACCAGCCATCGTCGCGACGACGCCAGTAGAGCGGCGCCGTCCATCCGCGCGATTGGCGCGCCGCCCATCCGTCCGAGAGCCACAACTCGGGCCGCTCGTATCCGTGATCCTGCATGAAGGCGAGGTACTCGCCGCAGGTCACCAGGCGATCGGCCAGCGAGAAGGGTTCGAGCCACACCTTGTGCCGCGGTCCCTCATTGTCGAAAGAGAAGGTCGAGCCGTCGGCATCGGCGCGACGCTCGTAGCCGACCTCGAGAAGACCGCCATCGAAGCCGCGGAAGGAACAGGGCACCTCGTGCGTGACCCTGGGCGGCAGCGGATCGACATAGCGCGGATGGGTCGGGTTCTGCGAGAGCAGGTGCTTGAGGTCGGTCAGGATCAACTCCTGGTGCTGCTCTTCGTGGTTGAGCCCCAGCTCGATCACCGGCGCGAGGCGCCGCAGCACGGCGTCGTCCACCTCCTCGAGCAGCTGCGACATCGCCGCGTCCACGTGCTCGCGGTACGCGGTCACCTCGCGCATGCCGGGTCGAGTGATCAATCCGCGCCGAGGCCGCGGGTATTGCTCGCCCACCGTGTTGTAGTACGAATTGAAGAGATAGGCGAAGGCGGGATCGAAGGGACGATAGTCGGCGCCGAACTCGAGAAGCGCGAAGGTCTCGAAGAACCAACTGGTGTGCGCGAGGTGCCACTTCACCGGACTCGCGTCGGGCATGCTCTGCGCGACGCAGTCTTCAGGCGAGAGGCGCGCCGACAGCGCGGTGCTTCCTCTCCGCACTTCGCCGTAGAGGCGATAGAGAGTCGCTCGTTCCATCTCCGCTCCCCGGTGGCGCGTCGCCTGCTACAGCCGGCGCGCGAGCACCATCGTGATGTCGTCGAACTGCGCCGCGCCGCCTGCGAAATCCTTGAGTGCCTTGACGAACTTGTCGAGCAGGGGCTGCGGCGCCACGCCCCGATCGCGCTTGAGCGCGTCGAGCAAGCGAGTGTCGCCGTAGAACTCCCCCTCCGGGCTCTGCGCTTCGGTCACCCCGTCGGTGAAGACCGCCAGCAGCGAACCCTTCGGGAGGCGCGCGGTCGCCTCCTCATAGGCCGCGTTGGGGAAGAGCCCGAGCACGAGGCCGCCGGCGTCGAGCATCTCGACCGAGCCATCGGGCGCCACCACCACCGGCGGTTCATGCCCCGCGCAGGAGTAGCGCAGATCGCCGCTCCGTGGATCGAGCACGCCGAGAAACGCGGTGATGAACTTCCCGGGCGTGACGCTCCCGTGCACGAAGCGATTGAGCCGCGCCAGCGTTTCCGCCGGCCCGAGGTTCGCGAGGTCGTAGCTCCTGAGCGAGGCGCGGAAGCTCGACATGAGGAGCGCGGCGGCCGCTCCCTTGCCGCTCACATCGGCGACCGCGATGCCGACCAGGCCGCCCTCCAGCACCAAGTAGTCGAAGTAGTCGCCGCCCACCTCGCGCGCCGGCATGCTCACCCCGGCAATCTCGAACTCCGGCACGTTGGGCGCGGCGGAGGGGAGCAGGCGGTTCTGGATTTCGCGCGCGAGATTCAACTCTTGCTCGAGTCGTTGATTCTCGAGCTCCATCGAGCGGACGCGCTCGAGTCCGGCCGCCATCTCGTTGAACGAGGATGCGACGCTCCAGAGCTCGTCTTGACCCTCGACCGCGATGCGATGGTCGAGCTTTCCTTCTCCGATCGCGGTGGTCGCTTCCTTCAGCACCTGCACGGCGCGCGTGACCGAGCGCACCATGCCCGAGACCATGCTGACGGTCACGCCGATTGCGCCGATCAGCATGATCGCGAGCATCACGAGCAAGATCACCGCGACGGTCGCCACCGGGTTTTCTCGCGCCACCTGGAAGAGGGCGGCGATGATCTCGGCGAAGTCGGCGTTGGTCAGGATCGGCACCTCGCCGGCGGCGAAGGTCACGCCCCGCCAGCGCAGGCAGCGAACCACCGCGCCGCCGGGCAGCTTGCCGCGGCCGGTGATCGAGGCGCCCAGCGGTCGCGTGTCCTCTTCGCCGGGCCGGCCGGCCTCTTCCGCCGCCGCGCTCAGGCTCTCCGCCTGCGCGGTCAGGCGCTCCACCATCGCCTCCGGCGCGCTGTCCACATCGTCGAGGCTGTCGGCCCGCGACGCGAGCACCTTCGCCGCCTGGAGCAGGCGACGCTTCTCGATCTTCGAGGCCAGCCACGCGCTGTCGACCACCGCGGCGGTGTTCCCGCTGGCCAGCGCTCGCTGCACCGCGAGGCTGTCGAGTCGATCGCGCGCCGCCACCACCGAGTCGGGCTCCTCGTCCGATCCGATCGAGACGCCGCCACCCTTGCGCGTCACCGTCATGCGCGGATGGAGCTGCACCGCGGTGCCCACGATGCGCGCGATCCTCGCGACGTCGATCGAGTCGATCGGGGCGAGCGCCTCGTAGCGAATCGGGCGCGCGTCGCGGAGGGTGTCGAGCCGCGCCCGCACGAAGAGGGTGTGCCGATCCCACAGGAGCGGCGTGTCGGGCGTCACCTCGCTCCGGGCGAAGAGCGCCTCCGGCGGGAACTCGGTCGGCTGTCCCAGCGTCTCGACCGGCGCGTTCTCCGGCATGGCGAGGACGGTCTGCTGCTCGCTGTCGACCGGGAAGGGACGGGCCGGCGGGTGTCCGGTTTGAGCGAGCGAAGCGGAAAGGCGCGCCCTCCCTTGATCCGAGAGGTCGTTCAGGTAGCGACCGGCCAGCTGCCCGCGATAGCTCGAGAGGTACAGGTTGCCCGCGAGTAGGAGAAACAGCACCGCGACCAAGGTCGGCACGAAGCCCGACAGGATGTGGGATACCACCAGGCGCCGGCCGACATGCCGGATCGAGAGGTGAATCCGCGTAGCCGCGGCGAAGACGGTGATCACACCGTAGACCGCGCCGGCTCCGACCGAGATCACCGTCAGGCTCGCGTGTGCCCCCTCGCGTGGAATCGTGTGCAGCCCGCCGCCCGCGGACAAGTTGACGATCGAGAGCACGAAGCTGGCGAAACCGGTGAAGCTTGCGATGCTGAGGTCCCGCGCACCCAATCCATCGCGCCAACGCGACGATGCGAGCCAGGGGATCGAGAGGGTGAACATGAGCGGAAGCCCCGCTTCGAGCTTGCCCGCCGTGATCACCACGGCGAGTAGCACGAGCCCGAGCGCGAAGTAGGTGCGCTTCCGCATCGGTCGCTTCCACAGCGCCAGCGTCATGATGGCGCGGAGGAGGAGCAGCGCGCCCAGCCAGTAGGTGATCGCGATGGTCACGCCGGCGAGTCGGGACTGCGATCCCAAGACTTTCACAAGCACGGGACTCAGCAGCACAGGCGCGATGCGCGCGAGGAGAAGGCCGACCCACCAGAGCGCGATGAAGCGCATCGGCGAGGTGCCGCGCGACTGCTTGATCCAAATGATGAGGAAGGCGACGCTCAGCAGAAAGAGGGGCGCATGAAACATAGAGCCGCAGTGTAGCTCTTTCGGAACGAGAGCCCCTAGTCGAGACCCCGTGCAATCATCGGGCGCCTCCGTCGAGCTCAGCGCGCCGGCGGAGGAGGAAGCGTCGCTCCGGTTCCTGTCGCGCCAAGGTCAAGGCTCGGTCGTAGGCGTCGACGGCCTCCGCGTTCCGGCCGAGGGCGCGCAGCAGATCGGCCCGCGCCGAGTGCGCCAGGTGGTAGTGCGGGAGCTCTCCGCGCGCGAGGATCGTGTCGATCTCCGCGAGCCCGGCGGCCGGACCATCGCGCATGGCGATCGCGACCGCTCGATTGAGGGCGATGACCGGCGACGGGTCGACCCGGAGGAGGAGGTCGTAGAGCGCGACGATCTCCGTCCAGTCGGTGCCGGCGCTCTCCGAAGCCGCCGCGTGCACCGCGGCGATCGCTGCCTGGAGGGTGTAAGGCCCGAGGCGGCGCGACCGAAACGCCTGCTCCACCGCCGCGCTCCCCTCTTCGATCATCGCGCGATCCCAGCGGGCGCGGTCTTGATCGGCCAGCAGTACCAGCTCTCCTTCGCGTCGACGCGCGCGGCCCGCCGCGACTCCTGGAGCAGCATCAGGCCGAGAAGCCCCAGCACCTCCGGATCGGGCAGGAGCGCGTGCAGCTCCCGGGTCAGTCGAATCGCCTCCCTCGAGAGGTCCGGGCGGGTGAGGTCGATCCCCGCGGTCGCGGAGTACCCCTCGTTGAAGACCAGGTAGAGGACATGGAGCGCCGCATCGAGCCGCTCGGGCAGCTCGCCCGCCGCCGGCACCTCATAGGGGATTCGCGCGTCGCGAATCTTGGCCTTCGCCCGCACGATCCGCTGGGCAATGGTGGGGGCGCCGGTCAGGAAGGCGCGCGCGATCTCCTCGGTGGTCAGCCCACAGACCTCGCGGAGGGTGAGGGCGATCTGGGCGTCGATCGGGAGCGAGGGATGGCAGCAGACGAAGATGAGTCGAAGCTGATCGTCGGCCAGGTCGCGCTCCGCCGGCTCCGTCTCACCTCTCTGCTCGAGTTCCTTCGAGAGCTGCTCGGCCCGGGCGTCGAATCGCGCGCGGCGGCGCAGCACGTCGATCGCCCGAAAGCGGCCGGTCGAGACCAACCAGGCCCGCGGGTTCGCCGGCACCCCGTGCTTCTTCCAGGCATGCAGGGCGGCGGCGAAGGCCTCGTGGACCGCCTCCTCGGCCAGGTCGAAGTCGCCGAGGAGGCGGATGAGGGTGGCCAGGACACGCCGCGACTCCGCCCGGTAGATCGCCTCCACCCGGCCGGCGAGGCCGCGCGCGCCCTCAGGGTCGCCCATCGTCAGGACTGCGAGAAGTCGACCACCGGCCGGATCTCGATCGAGCCGTAGCGCGCCGAGGGGATGCGCCCCGCGATCTGGATCGCCTCGTTCAGGTCGCGCGCCTCGATCAGGTAGAAGCCGCCCAGCTGCTCCTTCGTCTCGGCGAAGGGACCGTCGGTCGTGGAGAGCTTTCCGCTCCGGATGCGGACGGTCGTGGCGGTCTTGGTCGGATGGAGCGCTTCCCCCACGACGTAGTTCCCGCTCTCCCTGATCTCCTTGGTGAAGGTGAAGTACTCGCCCATGATCCCGTCGCTCTCGGCCTTGGGCATCGTTTCCCAGATCGTCTCGTCGTCGTAGATCAGACAGAGGTAGCGCATCGGTGCTCCTTTCTGGTTTGGGGTGCGGCCAGCTTCGCACTCCTAGTCGTTCGGACGAGACCAAAATCGACAGCCTCCGGGGAATTCAATCCACGGGACCAATCCGTCTCCGGATTCGGAATCCGGCTGGGATGCCCTCCGTCTGACCCTTCGGAATTAAACGGTTAGAAAAATACTATCAAAATGAAAACTCATAGTGAGTCCGTCTGGATCGATTCGATAGCATGCGTGTCATGCGTGCGGGCCACCTTGAACTGAGGAATCTGATCGAAATCTCCGCCGAGGGCGGGGAGATTCGCTTCGCCGGCGAACGATCCGGGCTGTTCACCACCGCGGCTTGGGGCTTGGTCCGGCAGGAGCTGGCGCGGGCCCTCGGTCCGACCGCCGCTCGTGCCATCCTCTCTCGAGCAGGCTTCGCCGATGGATGGAGGATGGCGGAGGCCCTGCGCGATGCCTTCCCCTGGGAGAACCCGGGCGAGTGGCGGCTGGCCGGCGTCGAGCTCCAACGACTCCAGGGGTTGGCCTCGTCCCAGGGCCTCGGACGATCGGGCGAGGTCGAGTTGTTGTGGACCGACAGCTTCGAAGCCGAGCAGCAGCTTTTGACCCTCGGCTCGTCGAGCGAGCCGGCCTGCTGGTGGCTGACCGGCTGGGCCGCCGGGTACCTCAGCCGGACCAGCGACAGCCAGGTCCTCTGCATCGAGACCGAGTGCCGCGCCAAGGGAGATGCGGTCTGCCGGGTGGTCGGACGTCCCCTCGCGCAGTGGCCGGAGTCCGAGCGGCGGAAGGCGAGCTACCTGGAGGAAGACGGTCTCTCGGCCGAGTTGGCGCATCTCCGGGATCAACTGCGCGCAACCGAGCGGGAGCTGGAGGCACGCGCCGGTCGGCTCGGCCGGGTCGGCGCGGCGGAGATCGCCCCGGGGGTGATCGCGGCGAGTCCGGCCGGGCGTCGGCTGTTCGAGTTGGCCCGGCGGGCCGCGCGATCCGACTCGCCGACCTTCCTCGCCGGCGAGGCCGGGGTGGGGAAGGAGCTGGTCGCTCGCTTCATCCATGCCGGTTCGGAGCGGGCGTCGCGCCCGTTCGTCGCCTTGAGCTGCGCTGGCGCGCCGGAGTCGCTGCTCGAAGCGGAGCTCTTCGGTCAGGGACGCGGCTCGGCCGGGGGTGGCGAGCGGATCGGCTTCCTCGAATCGGTGCGCGGGGGAACGCTCTTCCTCGGTGAAGTCGGGGACCTGCCCGCGGGTCTCCAGGCCAAGCTGCTTCGCGCCGTCGATGAGAGGATCGTCCGGCGCGTGGGGGACGAGGAGGCGCGTCCGATCGAGTTTCGGCTGATGTCCTCGAGCACGCGAGATCTCGAGGCCGAGGTCGAGGCGGGGCGCTTTCGACGCGAACTATGGCATCGGCTGCGCGTGATCGAACTTCGGGTGCCGGCGCTCCGCGAACGTCGGGGCGACATTCTGCCCCTGGCGCGGGCGCAGTTGGCGAACGCGGCGACGCGCGGCGGCCGACCGGCACGCAGCATCAGCAGGCGGGCGGCGCACCACCTCGAGGCGCACGACTGGCCGGGCAACGTGCGCGAACTCCAAAACGCGATCGAGCACGCCGCTGCCCTGGCCGGGCAGGAGGGGATCGAACTCGAGGATCTGCCGCACGAACTCAAGCGCGCGGCGTCGCGCCCCACGCCCGCTCCCCGAAGCCGGAGGCTCGACGAGGTGGAACGGCTGCACATCCTGGATGTGCTCGAGGCCTCGCGCGGCAATCGCGCGGTGGCGGCCCGGCTCCTCGGGATCGGGCAGGCGACCCTCTACCGCAAGCTCAAGCAGTACGGGCAAGCATCGGAGGAAAAGCGGGACGAGGCATAGCGGCTCCGCGCAGATCGAGCGGAGGGAACGCGCGAATCGCTAAGGCTGGATCTCGCGTCCAAAAAAGAAGCCGTCGTCCCCCTGGGCCTGATAGAGGGGGAGGAACACGACGCCATCTTCCGGCGCGCGGATCTCGCCGCTCCGATCCTGCGCGAGCAGGGTGCCGCGAGTGACCCGGTGAATGTTGGCGAAGCCCGGCTCCATGCGGAAGCGATCCTCGTCGCGGATGGAGTGGCGGTGCACCACCTCCAGGATGCGCGGGCAGCCATAGCTTGCCTGCGTCAGCACCGCGCGATGGCGTCCCACCTCCGGCACGTTGCGCGAGGGGATGAGCCCGGCCGCGCCCAACGCGATCCAGAGCACCGCCTCGTGGTGTGCAACCGAACGCGGATCCTCGTTCTGCCCTCCCTCGATCCCCAGCGCGACGCAACCGCGCGCATGCATGTACTTGAGCAGCACGCCGTCGATCTGATCGAGCAGCCCGAGGATGATCGGCAGCGGGAAGTGATAGGCGAAGAGCCGCTGCGGCGAACCATCCATGATCATGGCGAATGGATAGCCGCTCGACGAGGTGGTGTGTAAATCGAGGAAGTAGACGGCGCCGAAAGACCGTTCGATCACCTGGTCGATCGCCGCGAGCAGATCGAGCTGCTCGGAGTCCTCGGAGGAGAGCGGCGTGGGCGTCCCCTCTAGTCGGGACGTGGCGTGCCTAAGCTCTCGAATGCGGGGCGCGCTCCAACCGCGATTGAGGTCCCGTTCGACGAAGCGACGTCCCTCGGCCAGCGCGCGGCGATTGCCGGAGAGCAGGACCAGCTCGCCCGCCAGCTCGGCGCCCGACGCGGTGAGTTGCGCCAGCACGCGCCTGGCCGCGATCACCCCGGCCGGTTCGTTGCCGTGGATTCCGGCCACTACCAGGACCGTGTTGCCGGCCCGCGGATCGCCAACGCGTGCGAGCACGCGCTCGGTCACGAGCGACTCGGGCGCCGCGGTCGAATCGAGGGAGTCGCCCACCGCGGCTACTCGTCCAGCTTCTGCTCGAGGAGATTGGCCGCGATGTCCATGAAGTCGTGCTCGGTCACGATGCCGACCAAACGTCCCTCCGACACCACCGGCAGGCACCCGATCTGGTTGCGCCGCATCAGGCGAATGGCATCGAGGGTGGGCGTCTCCGGCTGCACCGTGATGAGGTCGCGCTTCATGATGTCGGCCGCCGACACGGTGTGCGTGCGTTGGCCGTACTTGCCGTGCGCGAGGAGCCGCAGCACCGAGCGATAGGAGATGAGGCCGATCAGCTTGTGATCGTCGTCCTCCACCGGGACGTAGCGAATCTTCTCCCACTCCATCAGGTTGGCAACCAGATCGACCGACTCGTCCTCGCGGACCGAGAAGATGTCGGTCGTCATGTACTGCTCGACCTTGAAGTAGTTGTGCTTCCAACCGCCGGCCTCTCTGAGCTCGACCGGTTGCCACTCCGCCACGGGGTTTCCTTCCTTCTGGCGTGAGACGGTTGCGGCGGTCAGGGCGTTGAGCCTTTCACCCAACGTCCCGGCATCGCGCAGGGATTCGAGCGACTTCATGATCCATTTGGATCCGGTCATGCCCGTGCGGACTCGCTTCTCCACCACGCCGAGGTAACGCTGAATGTCCTCACGCCGGACTCCACGGCGGAAGAGACCGGCCTCGGCCAGCGGCAGGAGCTCGTCCAGGATCAGCCGATCGGCCAGCGACTCGCGCCCCTCCAGCCAGGTGAAGTGCGCGTTCAAGCCGTGGCGCGCCGCGTTGACGAAGTTCGCCTTGGCGTAGTCGAAGGGGATGAGCTTGCTGATGTCCTGGTAGTCGTGCGAGAGGCTGATGATCATGCCGTACCAGAAGGCGGCATTGGCGATTTCGTCCAGCACGGTCGGCCCGGCCGGCAGCACGCGGTTTTCGATGCGAAGATGCGGCTTGCCGTCGGTAATGCCGTAGCAGGCGCGATTCCACCGATAAACGGTGCCGTTGTGCAGGCGAAGCACCTTCAGCTCCGGTGGGATTCCCTGCGCCAGCTTGGCCGCCGGATCTTCGTCCAGCTCGGTGCCGATCAAGGTGCGGAAGCGCGCGATGTCCTCGCGGTAGATCTCGAGCACCGACTGTTTCACATAGTGATTGCCGAAGGTGACGCGCGGGCTGGCGTCGCGAATATGGTGCGACGAGGAGCGCGTGTCGACCGACTGCTGGAAGAGGGCGATGCGCGTTTCCGACCAGAGACGACGACCGAAGAGCAGAGGCGAGTTGGTGGCGGCGGCCAGGCAGGGACCGGCCGCGACCTGCGCCACGTTGTACAGGTTTGGAAATTCCTTCGCCCCGACCTGAAAGTGCAGCTGGAAGCTAGTATTGCACGCCTCGAGCATCACCGAGTCATGCTTCAACAGGATCTCGTCTAGCCCCTTGATGTAAAACTCGTAGTCGCCGCCGCGAAGTTCCTTGAGCGCACGATTGATCGCGAGGTAGCGCGGCTTGGGCGTCATGTTCTCGAGGCCCAAGTCGGTCTTTCGAATCGTCGGCAGGATCCCGGTGAGGACGATGCCGTAGCCCAACTCAGCGGCGGTGGCGTAGGCCTTGGCCAGGAGCGCGTTCAGCTGCGTCTCGAGGCGATTGAGACAGTCCGGCTCGAAGAGCACCGGGTCGGTGTTCATCTCGAGGTTGAACAGACCCAGCTCGGTCGTGAAGTGCGGGTCGTGACTCCGCTCCAGGATCTTGAGCGCGCCCGGCGCCGGCCGCCAGGTCTCGTCGATCAGGAACATCTCCTGCTCGGCGCCGATGCGGCGAACCCCCTCCTCGATCATGCCCTCGTCGAGCATGTGCTCGAGTGCCTGAAGATCGTCGAGCAAGGCGCGCATGAAATCGCGCCTGCGTTCTCCCGCAAATTCTTCGTCGACTTGATTCGGTTTCATGGCGGCCGGATCGTATCGGCCGGAGCGAGCAAGGGTCAATCGGAGCTTGGCTCGACCCCGAGTAGCGCAGCGGTGATGCGCGTCGCGGTTGCGGCCAGGATGTCCGGTCCCAGCTCCTCCTGCCCCAGGGCGAGCCAGTCGCCGAGCGCAATCGTCCCGGGCGGCGCGAGTCGACCGTAGAGGTCGAGCGCGTGACCGCCGGTCGCGGCGATCGGAACCAGGGTCGCGCCGGCGGCCAACGCCACCTCCGACTCGTGCGCGGTGCCCGGCCCCCCTTCGATCACGACATAGATCGGCGCGACGCGCGCCAGGACCTCTCGCCGATCGGACATGGAGGAGCCGGTGAAGAGGGTGGTTCCGTAGTCCAACTCATCCATGCCCTGCGGGAGCAGGTGAAAGACGCGACGCTCGAGCTTCGCCTGGTCGCGCGCGTCGTGGAAGGCCCGGGCGACCGTCTGGCCGACGCCGCTCACGCCTCCGGTCAGGAGCGCGAGGCCCGGGAGCGTTGCGAGGCCTCGGCCGAGGGCGATCGAGACCCCCTCGGAGAGGGGGCTGAAGAAGCTGGTGCTGCCGAGCACGGCCACGCGGGGGCCGGCCGGAAGCTCCGCACGGATCAGGTTTGCAGCCGGTTCAAACTCCATGGATCCCCCCCTCTAGCTGTGGTGCGGGAATTCGCGTGAACTTCACCAGATCGATGCGGGCCAACCGATTGAGCCCTGGATTGGTCCCGGACCCGCGCTACGGCCCGGGAGATCCACCCGCCGCGCCGAGCCCCCAACGATCGAGGACCTCTGGCAGCTGCAGCACCTCGGTCGGCAGGCGTCTCGATCGCAGTCCGGCCTCGAGCTGGATTGCGCAGCCCGGATTCGCCGTCACGACCAGCTCCGCGCCGCTCGCCGCGATGTTCTCGACCTTCCGATCGAGCAATCTGCCTGCGAGGTCTCGCTGCGTCAGGTTGTAGACCCCGGCGGCGCCGCAGCACCAGTCCGATTCCTCGAGGGGGAGGAGCTCGAGCCCGGGGACGCGACTTAGGAGCTCGCGCGGTTCGCGCGCGATCCGTTGCGCGTGCAGCAGGTGACACGGCTCATCGAAGACCGCGCGAATCTTCGCTTCACCCCCCGGCGGTTCATTGCCTGCGAGCGTTCCGCCCTGCGACTCGCGCGCGCAAAAGAGCGAGAAGTCGATGAACCGGGGGTCGGAGGGTTCGCCCCCGCCCTCCGCCAGGTGCGCGCCGCAGCCGGCGGAGTTCACCACCACTTCCTCGAGCCCGGAGAAGGCCCGCGCGCTCTCTGCGCGGAGCCGGCTGGCCAAGGTCCGTTCCCCGTTGTGCGCGTGAAGTGCGCCGCAGCATCCTTGGCCTCGGGGCACAACGACGTCGTAGCCGAGCCTCGCGAGGACGCGCGCCGTAGCGCGGTGAACGTCCCCCTGAAGTTCATTCATGATGCAGCCAACGAAGAGCCCGACGCGGCCGCGGACCGGCGGAACCGCGGGTACCTGCAGATCCTGATGCCGCAAGAACGCCGCTCCGCGGCGTTTGGGCGCGAGCGCGAGGCCGTGCCCAAGGGCCGGGGGCAACGCGCGCGCAACCAAGCGCGCAACTCCGGCGGTGGTGAGGAGCCCGAGCGCTTGCGCCATCACCGCGAGCGCCCCGCGGTGGCGTAGCATCCACATCCCCGTCGATCCCAGGAGTCGCGATCCGACGGACCAACGCCTCCGCGGCCGAAGTACGGCGCGTGCCCCCTCGATGATCTCGCCGTAGCGGACCCCCGACGGGCAGGCCGTCTCGCAGGCGCGGCAATCGAGGCAGCGGTCGAGATGCCGCAGGGTGGTTGCGCTCGCATCGATCCGCCCCTCGCTCATTGCCCGGATCAAATAGATGCGGCCGCGCGGCGAGTCCATTTCGGTGCCGAGGAGGGCGTGGGTCGGGCAGGAGGGCAGGCACAGGCCGCAGTGCACGCACTCGTGGGTGCGCGCGTCGAGATCGCGTAGGGCGTCTCGCCAGCTCCTCGCCTCGCCGCTCATGCGCGGACTCGGGGCCGCGGGGCCTGAGCGCGAAGCGGCCCGGGCGGAAGGAGGCCGTCCGGATCGAAGGCCCGCTTGATCCGATCATTTAGCTCGAGGAGCGTGGCAGGGTGCGGACCGGGAAGGGCATCGAGCGGCTCCGCCGACATCTCGACCGCGGTCCAAGCGCCGTGGGATGCCGAGAGTTGAGTCGCCCGCGCGAGGATCTCGCGTGCCGCAGCAGTCGCCGGCTCGGGCCATACGAGCCAGGCCACGCCGCAGCCGAGGTGCGCTTCGAATGCTGCGGGCTTGACGCTCGCGCGGAGGCTCGGCAAGAGAGTCGACTCCGCGCGGAGCGGCAGCTCGATCCTGAGGCGCAGCCACGCCGCACCGAAGCACGGGCCCCGCCGGTCGAATCGCTCGGGCGTTGGTTCGAGCGTCGCCCGCGGAAGAGCGGCGGTCACCTCACGCACATCGCGATCCACCGCCGCCATCGTTCCCTCGAAGAGAAGGTGTACGAGATGATCCCGCTCGAGCGCGGCGCTGAGCGTCGTCCTCGGCCTGTACAGCTCCGCGAAGGAGTTCGGCAAATCCGCGAGCTCCATGCGGAGCACCCGCGTCGACTCAGGCAGCGGGTCGAGCTTCAAGCTCACCTCGACCAACGCGCCGAGGGAGCCGAAGGATCCGATGTACAACTTGGTCAGATCGTAGCCGCTCACGTTCTTGACCACCGACCCGCCGGCGCGGACCGCCTTGCCGTCGGAACGCACCAGCGTGCTGCCAAGCACCCAGTCTCTCGCGCGACCGTAGCGAAGCGTGCGCGCACTCCGCGCATCGGTCGCGAGCAGCCCCCCCAGGGTGGACCGATCCGACGCGGCAACGCCGAGCGGCCACCGCTGCCCTCGGTCTGCGAGTTCCCGCTGCAGCACGTCGATGGTCGTGCCGGCTCGCGCGCGCACGACCAGGTCGCCGGCGCGGTGTTCGATCACCCCGTCGAGCGTGCTTAGATCGACCACTTGCGTGACGTCGCCGTCTCGTTCGCAATCGTCGGCGAACTGAGTGCCTCCACCGCGGAGGATGCGCCGCTCCGATCCCATGCGCTGGAACACTGCGCACAGATCTTCGATGCTCGTGGGGCGGTGCACCATCGGCATCGCGCTACATCCACCCGCCGACCCGACGCGGCAACTGCGACGTCGGCGTCGGCGCGCCGGTCGGGAAGATCTTGCCCCGATTGCAGCGCGTCTCGGGATCAAAGCAGTCGCGCACCCTCATCATCTGCGCGAGATCGTCGGCACTAAAGCAGAGCGGCATCAGCTCGCGCTTCTCGATGCCGATGCCGTGCTCGCCGCTCAGGGCGCCGCCCAGCTCGACGCACATCCGAAGAATCGCTTCGCCCGCCTGGTGCACGCGGTCGACCTCGCCTTCCTTCTCGGGATCGAAGAGGATCAGGGGGTGCATGTTGCCGTCGCCCGCGTGACACACATTCGCGATGCGGAGGCCGTGCTTCGCGCCGATCTCGCCGATCCGACGAATGGCTTCCGGCACCCGCGCGCGCGGCACCACCCCGTCCAGCGTGTAGTAGGCCGGCGCGAGCCGCCCGAGCGCGCCGAGCGCCTGCTTGCGGCCCTTCCACAGCGCGGCTCGCTCCTCCGCACTGGCCGCCCGCCGCACCTCCCGCGCCGCGTGCTCGCGGCAGAGCGCAACCGTTCGCTCGGCCGCCGCATCGACCTCGAGTTCGCTCCCCTCGAGTTCGATCAAGAGTACGGCCTGGGCATCGAGCGGGTATCCGACCTTGAGATGCGATTCGACCGCGACGATCCCAACATGATCGATCAACTCGAGTGCCGCCGGTACCGTGCCGCCTCCGATGATCGCGCTCACCGTTTCACACGCGGCGTCGATGGAATCGTAGACCGCGAGGAAGGTGGCGACCGCCGGCGCGAGCGGCGTCAGGCGAACAGTGATCTCGCTCACGATGCCGAAGGTCCCCTCGGCGCCGATGAGTACACCGCGGAGATCGTAGCCGGGAGAGGAGCCGTTCTCCGATCCGAGGCGGAGCAGCTCGCCGTCCGGCAGCACCAGCTCGAGCCCGAGCACGTGATTGGTGGTGACGCCGTACTTGAGCGTGTGCGGACCGCCGCTGTTCTCCGCCACGTTGCCGCCGAGGGTGCACGCGCCCTGGCTCGAAGGATCGGGTGCGTAGCACAGGCCGTGCGGGGCGGCGGCCCTGCTCAGCCGCGCGTTGATCACCCCCGGTTGCACCACCGCCGAGCGGTTGGCCACATCGATCGACAGGATCCGGTCGAGCAGGGTGAGCGCGATCACGACCGCACCATCGAGCGCGAGTGCGCCGCCGGAGAGCCCCGTGCCGGTGCCGCGGGCGACGAAGGGGACCGCTCGTTCGTGACAGACGCGAAGGGTCTCTTGAATCTCGGCGGTCGACGTCGGGATCACGATCGCGCTCGGCAAGGCGCGTTCGAGCGTGTGGCCGTCGCACTCGTAGGTGAGGAGCTGCTCCGGCTCGAGGATCAGGCGATCGGGGGGAAAGATCGCACCGAGGGCGGCGAGCAGCGCGCCCCGATCGTTCACGCCGTGGCGCCCGCCGCGCGATAGCTTTGAAGGGCCGCGCTGGTGCCGCCGGTGCGCGGGCCGGCTCCAACCTGCGGCAGGGCCTGCTCCAATCCGGCCAGAAGTTGCAGGACGTGCCGACTGGTGCTCGAAGCCCCCATCAACCCGACACGCCAGATCTTGCCGCGGAGCGGGCCCAGTCCCGCTCCGATCTCGATTCCGTGGCCATTCAACAGCTCACGACGAAGCGCGGCCTCATCGACTCCGGCCGGTACCTCCACCGCGTGAAGCGTGGGCAGGCGCAGCGCCATCGGGGTGAAGAGCGAGAGTTGGTACGCCTCCAACCCGGCGACCAGCGCCTCGTGATTGCGAAGGTGCCGCGAGAAGCGCGCCTCGAGTCCCTCATCGCGAATCATCGCGAGCCCCTCGGCCAGGGCATAGAGCAGCGAGCAGGGCGCGGTGTGATGGTAGGCGTGCGCTCCGTTCCAGTACTCGGAGAGCAGCAGGAGATCGAGGTAAAAGCTGCTCGGCTTGGCCGAGCGGCCTTTGATCTTCTCGACCGCACGCGGACTCAAGGTAATGGGCGCGAGGCCCGGCGGGCAGCCCAAGCACTTTTGCGTGCAACTGTAGGCGGCGTCGACCTTCCATCGATCGATCTCCACCGCGATGCCGCCCAGCGACGTGACGCAGTCGAGCAGCGTCAGCGCCCCCGCTTCCCGGGCCGCGCCGAAGATCTGCTCCACCGGTTGGAGCACGCCGGTCGAGGTCTCCGCGTGCACCAGGGCGACCAGGGAGGGGCGGGCGCGTTCGATCGCCGCCTTCGCGCGATCCAACGGGATGGCCTCGCCCCACGGCACCTCGAGTCGATGCACCTCCGCTCCGACCCGCTCCGCGATCTCGGCGATGCGCGCGCCGAAGTAGCCGGCGACGCCGACCAGCACGCGATCTCCCGGCGAGACCAGGTTGATGAGGCAGGCCTCCATGCCCGACGTGCCGGTGCCGGGAACGGCGAGCGTGAGCGCGTTCTCCGTCTGGAAGACCGCACGCAATCCGAGCTGAACGCGTTCGAGCAGGGCCAGGAACTGCGGATCGAGGTGCCCAATCACCGGGTGCGACATCGCCTGGAGCACGCGATCGGGTACGTCGCTCGGGCCGGGTCCGAGCAAGATGCGCCTTTCGGGGAGGTCGTTGGGTCGCGAGATGGTTGCCATGGAATCTCCGCGCGGCGAAGCTAGCAATACCACGCCCCAGCCGCAACCACCGCGAGCGGCGGGGTCGAGGGAACCTAGATTTGTAGGCTAAGTACTCCTCGCGTTACCGGCAGGGGGGTCTCCAAGTTGAAGCTCGCACGCAGGCTGATCCTCGCCCTTCTCTCCCTCATTCTCATCGTGCTTCTCACCCACACCGGGCTCTGGCTCAACCGCGAGGTCGGGTTGTACGAGCGCGACATGGCCCGCGACCAGCGCCTGATCGGCCAAACGGTCGCGACGGTGATGGCCGGTGCCTACGCGTCGGGCGGATGGCTCGGGGCGGAGTCGGTCCTGATCAACGCGAACCTCGTGGCGGACCACGTGCGCATGCGTCTCTTGCGGGGGGATTCGGTCGCCGGCGAGGTGGGATCGTCGGGCGTGGCGGTGCTCGAGGCGGGCGGCCCCTACGTCCTGACCGACCACAAGGGTGTACCCGGCTCGCTTCGCACCTTCATCCCGCTCATGATCCAGGGTCAGTCGCTCGCCGCGATCGAGGTGTCGGAGCTGTTCGACGAGGAGCGCGAGTTCCTCCGCGGAACCATCTTCCACATGCTGACCATCACCGCGATTCTCGCGACCGGGGCGGCGGTGCTGGTCTCGGTGATCGGCATCGTCTTCATCGGGCGGCCCATGCGCATCCTGGTGGCCGCCGCCCGCCGGATCGGCGCCGGAGACATCGAGGGCCACCTGACCGCGGCGCACGACGACGAGATCGGGGACCTGGCCAAGGAGATGAACCTGATGTGCGAGCACCTGGCCGACGCGCGCGAGGCGGCCGCGCGGGAGAACAGCGCGAAGATCGAGGCGATTCAGCAACTGCGTCACGCCGATCGATTGGCCGCGGTCGGAACCATGGCCTCAGGAATCGCGCATGAGTTGGGCACTCCGCTGAACGTCGTCTCGGGGCGCGCCAAGTTGATCGAGACCGGCGCGATTGCGTCGGGTGAGGTTCCGGACAACGCGCGGATCATCCGGGAGCAGGCCGACCGCATCGCCAAGATCGTGCGCGGGCTGCTCGACTTCTCGCGTCGGAGCGAGCCCGAGAGAAGCCGCGTCGATCTGCGGCCGCTCGTTACCCAGACCGCGGGCTTCCTGCAGTCCTTCGCCCAGAAGCGTCGAGTGGTGATTCAGCTCGAACTGGATGAGGAGCCGCTCTGGGCGCGGGTGGACGGCGGCCAGATCCAGCAGGTCATCACCAACCTGCTCATGAACGGAATCCAGGCGATGCCCGAAGGAGGCGTCCTACATCTCCGCGGCACCTCCATGAGCGCGCGCCCGCCCGCCGACGTCGGCGGGGTGCCGCTCGACTGCGCGGTGGTGGAGGTGCGCGATCACGGTGAGGGAATCGTCGCGGAGGCGCTGCCCCGCATCTTCGATCCATTCTTCACCACCAAGGCGGTGGGAGAAGGGACGGGACTCGGCCTCTCGGTGAGCTACGGCATCGTGCGCGAACATGACGGCTGGATCGAAGTCGAGAGCGTCGTGAGCGAGGGCACCACGTTTCGGGTCTGCTTGCCCTTCGCGGAGGATCCATGCGCGGCCGCATCCTGATCGTCGAGGACGAGCGAGAATTCGGTGCCCTGCTCGAGACTGCGCTTCGCGCCCAGGGTTTCGAGCCCGCCTGGCGTGAGTCCGCCGATGCCGCGCTGGCCGCGATGGGGGGTGGTCACTTCGACGTCGTCGTGACCGACATCCACCTCAAGGAGTCGAGCGGCCTCGATCTTTGTTCGGTCCTGACCCGCAACTGGCCTGACCTTCCGGTCGTGATCATCACTGGATTCGGCAGCATGGAAGCCGCGGTCTCCGCGATTCGCGCCGGTGCCTACGACTTCATCGTGAAGCCCTTCGAGGCCGAACACCTCGGGTTGGTGCTGGAGCGGGCGGTGCGGCACCGCGCCCTCCACAGCGAGGTGAAGCGGCTGCGTTCCCTCTCCGCGCCGAGCGAGCGGTTCGGCGCGATGGTTGGCGGGGGCGTGCGCATGCGCCGGCTCTTCGACGAGCTCGAACGGGTGGCCGGAAGCGATGCCGCTATTCTGATTCAAGGGGAGAGTGGGACCGGAAAGGAGCTGGTCGCGCGATCGCTGCACGAGCGGAGCCGCCGCGCCAGCGGACCGTTCGTCGCGCTGAACTGCGCCGCCATGCCGGAACAGCTGATCGAGTCGGAGCTGTTTGGTCACGCGCGGGGCGCCTTCACCGACGCCAAGTCGGAACGGGTCGGGCTCTTCGTGCAAGCGAGCGGCGGGACCCTCTTCCTCGACGAGGTCGGTGATCTGGGTCCGGGGCTGCAGCCGAAGTTGCTCCGCGCGCTGCAGGAGCGCCGCGTCCGCCCGGTCGGCTCGGGGCAAGAGGTCGCCTTCGACGCGCGGATCGTGGCTGCCACCCACCGGGATCTCGAGTTCGAGGTCGAGGCCGGCCGCTTCCGGGAGGACCTCTACTTCAGGCTCAACGTGATCCGGGTCGACGTGCCTCCGCTCCGCGAGCGCGGGGATGACATCCTCCTTCTCGCCCAGCACTTCCTGAACGAGATCGCGGCGCGCGAGGGGAAGCCGGTTCGCGGCCTGGCGCAGACCACGGCGGAGCGGCTGCTCGACTATCCCTGGCCAGGCAACGTGCGGGAGCTGTCCAACGCGATCGAGCGCGCGGTCGCCATGACCGATCACGACCTACTTCTCCCCGAGGACCTGCCCGAGCGGGTACGCCGAACCCTCGCGCCGCGCGCGCTCACCTCACTCCCCACGACCGCGGCGAACGAAGGGCGACCGCTCACGGTCGAGGAGGTCGAGCGACGCCACATTCTGGGCGTGCTCAACGAGTGCGGCGGCAACAAGAGCTTGGCCGCGCGTCTCCTTGGTCTGGACCGGCGCACCCTCTATCGCAAGCTCGAGACCTTCGGGGCAGGGGAGAGCTGATTCTCCCTGTGGCAATCTGCCTCACCGTGGCGGACTGCCCCGCTCGCCCGTGACACGTCGGCGCGCGCGCTATCGCCACGATCCACCCCGCTCGACCCTTGGCCCTCGATGGACATCGATTTCACCGTGGAATTCCTGGGTTTCCGCGCGTCCCATGGTTCCGGGTGACGCGTGGACCCGATTGGCACGCCGACTGCATGGGAAGAGACGAACGCGGTCAACCTGGAGGCAACGATGCGGTGGCAGACGGCGGCTCTGGTGGAACTCGAGGAGGTTGAAGCGATGGAAGCGACGCCGAGGCGGGAGGTCCCGTTGCGTCTGGAGCGCGAGGAGACACGTGCGGCCCGTGTGCTCCTAGCCGAAGACGATCGAGAAATGCGGGCTCTCCTCGCCTCGGCACTTCGTCGCGACGGCTACGAGGTCATCGAGGCACACAGCGGCTTCAACCTCCTCGAGGAGATGGGCGTGCTCTTGCAGCACGGCGAGGCGGCTCCGGTCGACCTCATCATCTCGGATCAGCGCATGCCGGGCTTCCTCGGACTCGAGATCCTCTCCGGCCTGAGACAGGCCGGGTGGAGTCTCCCCTTCATCCTGATCACCGGCTTCGGCGATCGAGAAACGCATGAAGAGGCGAGAAGGCTCGGCGCCACTGCCGTGTTCGACAAGCCGTTCGACCTCGACGAACTTCGGGCGGCTGTACTGGGTGTCTTTCAGCCTCACTAACCGCGGGCGCAGGCAGGAGACAGTAGGAGCGCGAGGCGCGGTCGCCGCGCAGACGGGACCGCACGAAAGGAGTCGGATTCGATGGAAGCGAAGACCAGACCTCCACCAGTGGGATCCAGTGGCCGCGCCCCGCGGAGCAAGGCGGGGCGCCGCCACGAATGGAGCGGATTACTTCGTCAGCTCTTCCAAGTACTGCGGCCACATCTTTCGCCAGGTGGGCCAGTCATGCGGCCACTCGGTGCCCCATGAAATCACCCGGTTCGGCACGCCGCGACTTCCGAGGATCTGCGCCGCGCGCCACGACTCCCCGATGTCCTCGGCGCGACCCTCCCCCGAAACGAACAGGACGAAGCGCTCCTTCAACCGAGCCAAGCTCGCGTCATCCGGGGCGTCCGGCATCCAGTGCACCGGCGACGCACTGTAGAAGTCTTGCGTTCCGCGTGCTTCGAGGAAACGCTCGATGTCATAGGTGCCGCTGAGGCAGAGGGCGTGGGAGAAGGCATCGGGGTAGCGGCTGATCATCGCCAGTGAGTTGAAGGCGCCGATCGAGGCGCCGCTCACGATCAGCTCGACGTCGGGAGACTGGCAATCCATGCGGATCGCCGGCACCACCTCGTGATACACGAATTCCTGGAAGAGTCGGATCATGCGGCACTGGTGCGTGTGGCTTCCCTCGCGAGTCAGGAGCACCTTGCCCGCCACGCTGTCGCACGAGTAGACCTTGATCTTTCCATCGTTGATCAAGTCTTCGAGGACGCTCAGGACGTGGAAGCGTTCGATCTCCTCGGCGTCGCCTCCGGCCGTCGGGAAGATGAGCACCGGCTTTCCGTAGAACCCCCACCGCACCGTCGTGACCTCGCGGTTCACCCGCTCCGAAAACCAAGTGCTCGACTTCTTCTCCACACACGCCTCCTACCCTGTGAACCGAACTCCGTGACCAATCGAGAAGAGCGCCAGAATACCCGTCGCGCCGTGCTCGATCATCCCGGAATTTCGGGCTCGGTCAGCAGCGTGAGCAGCGCGAGCGACTCCTGCCACCCGAGGTAACACATCTCGGTCGGAATCATCTCGGGGATGCCCTCCTGCGTGATGTCGATCTCGGTCCCGCAGGACACAGGCTTGAGCACGACGGTGGTCTGCATTTCGCCTGGCAGGCCGGGGTCGTCGAACTTCGCCGTGTAGCGAAGTCGGGAGTGTGGGACCAGCTCCTTGTACTCCCCGCCGAAGGAGTGACCGTTGCCGCTGGTCAGATTCGTGAAGGACATTTTGTAACTGCCTCCGACGCGAGCATCCATCTGGTGCACCTTGCCGGTGAAGCCGTGGGGCGGAAGCCACTTCTCCCAGGCGCTGGGATCAACAAATGCTCGGTAGATGCGCTCCGCGGGAGCGCGAAGCACGCGATGCAGACGAATCGTGCTGCCAGCCATCTGGGTCTCCATGGAGTGTTGGGTTGGTGAACGATGGAACGGACCGGCGAGGTTAGCACAGGCTCGGCGCGATCAGGGCCGCGCGAGCTTCGCGAGCCAGGGTTTGAGCAGCAAGCGGTGCTCGGCGTGATGGTAGTCGTAGTTCTCGGGGTCGCGCTCCATGCGCTCGTAACTCGCCAGCCACGGGGCGGGACCCTCCGGGCGCATCGCCTCCTCGGGAGTGGCTCGCACCAATTCGAGGAAGCGCAGGTACCCGGATCGCCACGCGCGATGCACGTCGCCCCAGGAGCGGTCGCGATTGGATTGATAGATCCACTCGTTCGCGCGATTGACGACGTCGAGCGACTCTTCCACGTCGCCGTCGACCGGCCAAGCGGGGAAGCGGGGCTCCTCGCCTTGCACCACTGCTTCGAGGCGCGCGATGGTGCGTTGCTGCCACGCGGCGAGGTGAGCCATGACGTCCTTCACCGACCAGCCGTTCGGTTGGATGGGCGTGGTGGCTTCCTCCGCGTTTAGGTGACCGATCATCGCGTCCCACAGGTCGAGTTCACCCGAGTGGAGCGCGATCACCTCCTGCTTCTCGAAGATCATCGTTCCTCCTTGGTCGCGCGGCGCGGCGTTCCGCATTCGGATGATGGAAAATTCCAGCGACGAAGCGGCCACCTCGTCGTGAAGCGCCCAGAGGCTCGGCAGAACCCGGAGTTCGACGCCCCTCGCGCGTAGTTCATCGATCAAGTCATGCAGCACGCGCGCCCCGCGGGGGACTACGGCTTCGCGGGAGACATAGTAGCCCGCTCCCGGATCGACGCAGTGAAAGTTTTCTCGGCCGAACTCGTAGCAGGTGAGCGAGCGTCGCTCGAGGCGTGAGTACCACGCGGCCTCGATTGCCACGACGGCGCGGCTGGAGCCCAGGAAGCGCCGGCGGTCCCCTTCGGTCGTGCTCGGGCCGGCGGCGAAGGTCACGCGCGGGCAGTCGCGCGGTACGAGGTAGTTCCGGAGGTGCACAGCGTCGATCGCCCAAACGCAGGGCTCGCCGACGCCCCCGGGAGCCCTCGGCACGAAGCGATCGATGCCGGCCTCCTCGCTCACGTGGTAGAGCGGTGCGTCGTTCACGGCAAGCGTCGTCGCCATCGCCCGGGGGACATACCGGTCCAACGGCGAAAGGCCCGATTGAAGCTGCTCTGATCGCTGAAGCCGAGCATGAACGCCACCTCGGCGATCCCGACCTTGGGATCGTCCAGGTACTCCTGCGCGAGCTGGCCGCGGACGCCCTCCGCGACGGTGCGGAAGGTGGTGCCGAGCTCGATCAGTTTCCGCTGCAGGGTCCGCGCGCTCATGTTGAGCGCGCGTGCGATGTCTCCGATCGAGCCCCCCTCTGGTGGGGCGGCGGCGATCGCGCGCTCGACCTCCCGAACGAAGTTCTCGTTGGCCTTCGGCGCGCGGCGCGTCAAGATCTCCGCGTGCTCCTCTAGGACGCGCGCGAGCATCGCGTCGGCGGTGTCGATCTCCGCGTCCCACTCCTCCTGATCGAAGCAGATCCGGTCGTGTGGTGTGCCGAAGAGAACCGGAGCTTCAAACACCGTCTCGTAGACATCGCTCTCGGGCGGTGCGGGCTGCCGAAACTCGATGCGCGAGGGGCGAAGCTCTCGGCGAATGCGGGCCCGCACGCGTCGAACGAAGGCGGCGAAGACGTAGTCGACGTAGATCGGCGGGACCGGGCCGCCGTCTTCTCGTGCAAGCGACATGCAATGCCAAGGTCCATCCTGGTCCACGCGCACGACGACGGCGGGGGCGATCAAGCTGAAGAAACGCGCGAAACGCCCAACACACTCCGCCACGGTCGATGAGGCGGCGCAGAGATAGTCGATCACCCGGTAGGCGCCGAAAGGGAGCGTGGTGGGCGCGTAGAGCTGGAGCGCCGGATCGTTCGATCGCTCGCGGAGGGCGTTCCAGAGCGCCAGCACGACAGGTGCCGCAATGCGCGCATCCGGATCTTCCAGAAATGCAATACTCAGCCCGGCTTCCGCGAGGAGATCGGCGGTCGCAACCCCACGCTCCTCGGCGGTACGGACCATCGCCAGGGTGCTGGTCGCGGCAATCGTCGGAGTGGCTTTGAGCATGTAGCCTCTTGTTACAGAGTCGGCGCAGCTGGTCAAGACGGACTTCCCGCGCGGCGATCAACCCCCTGCGTAAAGATCGGTCGAGAGATACTTGAGGCCTGAGTCGCAAGCGATCGAGCACACGACGCGCTCCGGCCCAAGACTCATCGCGACCCGAATCGCCGCGATGACATTCGCGCCAGTCGAGGTGCCCGCGAAGATCCCTTCCTCACGCGCGAGCCGACGCGTCATCCCCTTCGCCTCTTCGGTGCTCACGCTGATGATCTCGTTCGCCAGATCCGCACGCCAAAGCGGTGGGACGAAGCCTGGGCCGACCCCTTCGATCTTGTGGGACCCGGGGGCTCCGCCGGCGAGGACTGGGGACTCCGCGGGCTCGACCGCCACGATCCGCACCGAGGGGTTGTGGCGCCGGAGCGCCTTCGCCACGCCAGTGATGCACTGCGCAGTGCCGACCGATTGCACGAAGGCATCGATGCGCCCCCCGCACTGTGTCCAAGCCTCATCGACCAACGGAGCATAGCCGGCGGCCGCGTCCGGGTTGTTGAACTGATCGGCGTAAAAGCTGCCAAGTTCGCGACACATCTCGGCCGCCTTTGCGATCATGCGCTGAATCAGTTCCTTGGTCGTCTTGCCCCCTTCGCTCGGCAGCTCGATCACCTCGGCGCCCAAGGCGCGCATGTGGTCGCGCTTCTCGCGGCTGAATGCGTCGGAGGTGACCAGCGTGATGCGGTGCCCAAGCGCGGCGCAAACGAACGCGAGCGAGGTGCCGGTGCTTCCGCCGGTGTACTCGACCACGCGTCCCTCGCGAGTGAGCGCGCCTCGCGCGAGCGCCCCGCGAGTCACGGCAATCGCCATGCGATCCTTCATGCTGCCGGTCGGGTTTTGACTCTCGAGTTTGACCAGAACGCGCCCTGCTCCTGCCGGCACCACGCGGCGGAGTTCGACTAGCGGCGTGTTCCCGATCGCACGGAGGATCGAATCGGCGCCTGTGTTTGTCATCGGATGGCCTCAGGCCTCGTTCTTTGTGGCACCGCCGATCCGCGGAGACCGACGGTGCTTTCACGCTCCGGGGAGAGCGCTACTTCGCGATCTCCCAGATGTGGCCGGTCGGATGCACGAAGCTCGCCGCGCGGAACTCTCCAGGGCGAGCCAGCGGCTCGTTCCATTCGCCGGCTGTGACACCACGCGCTAGGCACGAGCGCACTTCTTGATCGTGTCCCAAGTGCGCGTCGTGACCTCCGCGCCGAAGGTGCGCCGGATCAGTACCATGAAAACCGGACCCTTCGGACTGGGCAGATAGGCGGTAAAGGCTTCGGTGCCGCGCACTCCGAAAATCGTCGCGCCATCCTGTTCGATCGGAAACGCGATACGCCCTCCGGGTGCGGCATGGAGAAAGGTGACGACTCGCTTGGCGGTCGCGGGAACGCGCCAGGCGGAGAACGGATCGGCTTCGAGCAACGCCTCCAGAAACGCAGTGGACCGGACGATCGTGCGAAAACTCCGACCGAGCGAGGCCTGCATGGCCTGCTCGCACTTCCGCGCGAGCGCTTCCCCGGATGAAGCGCGCGCGTCGAAGGCGACATTGCCGCTCGAGAGGATCGTCGTAACGTTCGAGAAGCCTGCCTCCTCGAAGGCGCGCTTGAGCTCCGGCATCCTGGCGTTGGTTGGGCTGACCCCACGAAGGAACGCGACGTGACGCGGCATCAGACGTGCGGTTCCGCGAGTTGATGGAGCTTCGCGAGTGGCAACTTAGCCTCCCATTTCATGGTCTGCTTGGGGTTCGGACGGCGCCCCGGCGAGGCGAGCGATGTACAAGCCTCTGCCATCGATCCCGTACGGGTCGTACGTCACTTTGAGCCCGACGGATGCGAATGCCGAACGCATCTCCTCTTCCGTGAAGAGACCGAGTTCGTGGACTTCATGAGCGACGCGACGGCCATCCCCGTCCTCGATGGAGTAGTCGAAGTGGATCCGCGATAGGCTGCCTACGATTTCGAGTCGGCTGAGGCGTTCGATCCTCACTCCCTCGAGTTCCGCGACCTGTCGTGTTTCGCGGGTGGGATCGAGAACTCCAGGTTGAAACCACGGCTCGATCAGGATCACGCCATCCGCCGCGACATGACTGCGGAAGCAGGCCAGCGCTCGGCACAGGCGCTCGGGAGTGCGCATGTATCCGATCGAACTGAAGAGGCAGAGGATCGCGTCGTAGCGGTGGGGAAGCTGAAAGTCTTCCATGTCCGCACGGAAGAAGCGCGAGGTGTCGCCGCGCGATCGCGCCATTTCGAGGAAGCTGGGCTCGAGGTCGAGGCCGTCGACCTCGAACCGGTGCGCCCTTACGAGAAGCTCGAGGTGTTTTCCGGTGCCGCAGCCTACGTCCAGGATCGAGCGACAGGTCGGATGCTCGCGGCGCAGAAGCGTGGCGATGGCGCCCGCTTCCTTCGGATAGTCTTTGAAGCTCGAGTAGATCGCGTCATAGCGCCGCGCGGGGCTGTCGATCGAGGTCATGCGTCACTTCTTGTACTTGGCTTGGTAGAGCTGCACCTTGAATCCGCCCGGAACCTTGAAGTGCGTGACGAAGCCGTAACCATGGTCCTCGACCGGATGCGTGAACTCCACTCCGCGCCCATTGAGCTCGGCGACGGTGGCTTCGATATCGTCGCAGTAGAAGGAAATGTCCATCGTGCCGGAGGGGGGATCGTTTCCCTCGGTCGGGTGAACCCCAAGGTCGGCCTCGGGCGCGTTGAAGATCAGCCAGCCACCGCCGACATCGGTGCCGGAGAGCCCAAGCTTCTCCTTGATGAACGTCCGAAGGGCGTCGGCCTCGGATGAGTAGAACATGCCGTGCATTCCGCGAATCATGGCTCACCTCGCTTGAGAACGTTATGGCGCGTTGCCGCCCGGCGGGGCGCGTCTTCTATTGGAGGAGCGATTGTAGCAGTCCGCTCGGGCGACGGGCGCGCCTGCTATGACCCGAGCGGCGCGGCCGGCGGGATTCCAAGGAAGGCCTCCGCCCTCGCCAGCGCCTCTTCCAAGGTGAGGGTCGCGCCCACCGCCGAGGTCTCGGCATGGCGCGCGTCGCCCCGCGCGACTTGAGCGCGCTCCGTGCACTCGGCGATTCGACGTCGCTCGTGCGACAGGCCGGGCATCTGATGTCGCAAGCGTTCGGCCTCCGTGGTCGCGAGGAGAACGGCCGCAAGCTCCGGTTGAGTGGAGAGCGCGAGGTGTGCGGTGTTCTCGAGGGCGGAAATGCAGCGCGCGGGATCCCGCATCTCGCGAAGGCTCGTCACCTGCTCGGTGAGCGGCGCGCGGGCGGCTCCGCTTCCGCCGGGTGCGCGCGCAGCTTCTCTTGCGCGTACTCGCGAATCGACTCGAGGAGCCAATAGCGCCCGGGGCCGGTGGCGACGAGGTCGCGGACCACGAGCGACTTTTCGGCCAAGCGAGTAAATAGATCGAGCGCCTCCCGGGTCGCTACCTCGTCACCATCGTCGCTCGGCCCGCCGCTCGCCATCGGACCGCTCCATGGCGGCGTCTGGCCCGCGGGCGGCGGAGTGAACGCACTCGCTGGGCTTCCACCGAGGCTCAGCGGCGGCAACACGAAGATCCCCTCGCCTTCGGCGCGTAGTGCCTCGCGAGAGGTGCCGAACAGGTGCACCCCCTGGCAGGCGGAGAGGATCTTGCCGACCGCTGCGGCGCGGGCTTCCGTGAGGTGCTCGCAGTTGTCGAGGATCAGGAGCAGCCGCTTCGAACCGATGTGATCCAGCGCCACACAGCGCGCGAGGAAGCCAGAGACACGGGGGGCCGGCGAAACCGATGACGAAGGGTCGGGACAGTGCGCGCGGCAAATCCAAACTGAGCGTGGCCTTCAGCTTCTCGATCGGCGATCCACCCGTGACGAGCAGCCGACCGGCGAGTCACTCGAAAAGAAGTGCGCCCAAGGCCCACACACCGCTGCGCGCATCGGCCGTTCGGTCGGCGCTACCTTCGGCCGTGGGCAGGGTGGGTTCATCCAGATTCGAGGGCACGGTTGGCTCCGCGGCGCAGCACTAGACCGTATTCCTCGGTCGAGGCACAAGGTGAACCTATGGCCGATCGAAGGCCTGCGGAATGTCGTCAGACGCACCCGCGTGGTTCCAGATGGATCAGAGGAACTCAGAGCGCGCGAGAGAGCCAGTGCACGATGTTGAGCGCCAACTGCCGGTCGTCGAAGCCGGGCACGTTCATGCCGACCAGGCGGTCGCCGCGTTCGCGCTGCGCGCGAAGCATGCCGGCTTCGCCCAGCACCACGACTCGACCCGCGCCCTGTTCCAAGGCGATGGCCTGCGCCCTGCCGGCGGCGCTGTGCGGGGTGCCGTACTCCATGTTGACTCGGACATTCCCACTGCTGTGTTCAGCCGTCGGCTTGGTTGGCGGGTACTCGATCGCCGTGCTCGACAGTTGCAGAAACGGAACGCTGCCCGGTGGGCCGGAGATCGATTGCCCCGTGAAGGTGAGCACGCGGTGGATTGCCTCGGCCGAGTCGCGGCCGCGGACGATCGCGTGATCGCGGAGCAACCCATTGTCGATCGAGAAGACGAGGTGGCTCGGTCCACGTTCCGCGTCGTGTTGCTCTGGATCCTCGGCCATGCCACCACCCATCTCGACGCCGAAGCGAGCGGCGAGCAAGCGGGCAGCGAGACCGTAGGGCCAGTGGTCGGTGACCAGGAGAAGGGCGCCGCCCTGCTCGACCCAGTGCATGACGGCGGTCGTTTCCTCGTCGGTGAAGGCCGGTTGGTCATTCGTCTCGTTCGCACCACGCGGCGTCGCCACGATGAGCACCGCCGCCGACCCGATTGCCTCGGCGGAGAGTGTCGTCTTGACGGTGGCGATTCGATAGCCGTCATGTCGCAGCATCTCGGCGAAGGGACGGTACGCATTCTCGGGCCCGTGTGAATTGTTGTGCCCGAGATCGAAGAGCACGACCGGTCCATCGGAACGGTACGCCGCGTTCGCCACTCGCGTGTCGAAGCGGGTGTCGTAGGTGCGAGGGCGATTCACGAACAGAACCGCCGCCGCGATCAGGCCGAGTGTCAGCACCGCGACGATTGCCAGGGTGCGTGGCTTCATTCGTCCTCCAACTGGTGCCCAGGCGCGCGGACGCCTTCCACCGGTTACTCAAGCCCCTCCGCGCGCAGGGCCTCGGCAATTGCGCGGAGGACGGGCCAAGCCCCACGAGTGGTGTTGGAAATCACGCTGGTCACCAGCGCGGAATCACGTGCGCAGCGAGAACGGAACGACACCCCGGCGTCGCTCCCCTCGATGTAGTGGATCGGGCGAGCGCCCGGCTCGAGGTGGATCCACAGTCCGAGCCCGTAGCGCGTTGAGCTTCGCTCCGGATCCACGCACACCCGCGGGGTTGCGAACTGATCGACCAATTCCATCGGCAGGACTTCACCGGCCCAGAAGGCCCGCCAAAGCGTGACGAGCTCCGGGGCGGTGAAGTACATCCCTCCGTCCGACGCGCCGATGATCGGGAGGCTGTAGATGTTGGTCCTCCAACCCCGCTCTTCGTCGATGTAGCCAAATGCGGTGTTCTCCGGCAAGCGGTCGAACGAGTAGAAGCCCGATCGAGTGATTCCGATCGGTCGGAGCAACCGCTCCTCCACGTACTGCTGGAAGCTTCCGCCGGTCAGCTCCTCCACGATTACGCCGAGGAGAATGAAGCCTCCGTTCGAGTAGGAGAAGCGCGCGCCAGGCTCGAATTTCATCGGTTCATCGGGGAAGACCGGCAGGTAGTCACGTGGGCCGCGGAACTCGTACCAGGGGCGCCCGACCGAAAAGTGCTCCACGTTCGCGACCTTTTCTTCGTCGAAGTAGTCGGGGATGCCGGAGGTGTGGGTGAGCAGGTGCTCGATCGTGATGTTCGGGGCGTAGCGGGGAAACTCGACCTTCAGGCACTCGCGAAGGTGGGTGGAAAGCGTGATCTGCCCCTCGGCGATGAGCGTGCCGATCGCGAGCGCCGTGAGAAACTTGGTTCCGGAAGCGATGCCGAAGCGCGTGTCGAGTGCATTGGCCACTCGGTTGCTGCGGTCGGCGTATCCCACCGCGCGTTCCATGAGCCGCTCGTCCCCGCGGCGAATCGAGACCACTCCGGAGAAGGAGTGCGCGGCGATCGCGGCGTCGACGTCATCGATCCAGCGGCGACGCGCCATCAGATCGGTCCGCCGAACTTGTCTGGTCCATCCTCATGCATGGGCATCGTCCTTTCGTGGAGTGCCCCGCCGAATCGACGCGAGGTCACAGAGGCGAGTTTCCGGCAGAGTCCACACCCAGCTCGCGGTGAGGAGGGCCAGCACCATCGGGACGCTCAGCCCACCGGTGAGTCCTCCGCGCATGACGAAGAAGCTGACCACCACCGGCGCGAAGAGCTGAACGCCACGCGCCGAATTATAGACCGTGCCCATGGTGAAGTTGCGGACGTCGGTGGGAAAGAGCTCTGCCAAGAGCGCGCCGAAACCCGCGGTGCAGCCGGAGCCCAAACCCATCGTGAAGAGTGCGGCCCAGAAGAGGGCGGGTCGCGCGAGCAGCCACTGCCAATGGAAGGCCAGCGCGTAGATCGCGGCCGCGGTCAGAAGCGAGTACCCGGTGAAGGCGGCACGACGACCGCGTCGATCGGCGATTACCCCAAAGGCCATCATGCCGAGCAGCTGCCCGGCCTGGGCGCTCGCAATCCAAAGCGCGGATCGTCCGACCGGCTGCCCCATCTGCTTCTGCAGGAACTTCGGCAGCCAGGTGTAGCAGGTCCAGTAGGTGCCGAGCTTGCACACCCCAAGGATGAAGCCCTTGAGCATCGTGACCAAAAGCCCAGCCGCGGCGACTCGCCGAAGCGCGGCGGCAGGAGAGAGACGGGCTTCTCGCTGCCTCTCCCACAGCGGCGACTCGGGTAGATGGCGGCGCACCACGATCGCGACCGCGGCCGAGGCGGAGGAAAGGAGGAACACGGTGCGCCACCCGATGAGCGGCGCGACCAAGAGCCCAATCACCGCCGCAAGCGCCACGCCCACCGGCTCGCCCGCCTGCAGCAACGCCGATGCTCGCCCGCGCATTCGGGCCGGTGACGACTCCGCGAGAAGCGCGTGACCGACCGCCCACTCTCCGCCGACCCCAAGGCCGGTGATCAAACGAAAGAGGAGCAGCGTGCGCGGTCCCATCGCGAAGGCGGTGAGTGCGGTGCCTGCCGAGTAGAGGCAGATCGTCCACATCATCACCTTCTTCCGTCCGTGAATGTCCGCGAGGTAGCCGAAGAGAATCCCGCCAATGCCGGAAGCGCCGAGGGCGACGCCGAGCAGCCACGCTTCCTGCGTCTCGCTCAGCGCGAGCTCGTGCCCGATCGGCAGCAAGAGATACGAGAAGAGGACGAGGTCGTAGAAATCGAACATCCACCCGGCGAAGGCAATGAGCCAGGTCTTGACCGGGAACGCGTCGCGCGCCGCGATGGCGCCCCTCGGGTCGATCGATGAGTGATCCATGGCACCACCTCGAGCGTTGCCGCTTCTTAGCCGGAGAGGAACGCCGGTCAGTGTAAATGCCATTGGCCGATTTGGAATCACCTAGGTGCGATCGCGGGGAGAGGGTCGCCTGCGAGCGGCTTAGCCGACCTCGAGCCGTAGCGTGACGCGATCGCCCTGTTGAATCTTCTCCGCCGTGCGCACCTTGTCTTTGAGGGGAACGATGTAGCGCCCGTCCTTGGGGAACAGCGAGGTCTTCCACTCGGTGCGACCGAGCTTCGCCACGACCGGGATCATGCCCCAGCCATAGGTGACCGAGCCGGACATCGCCTTGAGCGCGGCGCACTGCTTCTCGGGAACGGTAACGAAGTAGTAGGGAGATGAGCCACGCCAGAACCAAACCTCGCCTGTGAACCTGAACTGCATCGCCGCGCTCATTGCGTGCGTGCCTCCTCCCACAGCAGTGCGACGAAACCGGCCTTGGCTTCTGAGTAGCGCAGGAGTCCGCTCGAGCTTTGATCAAGGGCCGCGCGCTTGGCTGTGGCGTATCGTGCCCTCGCCTCGGGGGAGCGCTTGAGGTACTCGCGGAGCGCGAGGTTGTTCCTCCAGTGCTCTCCGCCCCGTTCGACCATGTGCAGATTGACCGCCAAGGTTCCTCGCCGCGTGAAGTAGATCCTCCCGGCGACGCCTGCCTCACCGAAGCAGTGATAGCCGGCTCGCTCGGCTCGCGCGATCAGCGAACCCTCCGGAGGAAATGCCTCGAGCCCCAGTTGAATGTCGATGATTGGCTTCGCCGTGAGCTCCGGGATCGCGGTGCTGCCGATGTGCTCGAAGGCCTCAGGTGGCAAGCGGAGCGCCTCGGCGAGTCGATCTCGCTCCCGAGTGAAGAGCTGCGTCCAGGACGGGTCGAACGCGGAAAGGTGCACGGCCTCGTCGAGCTCGGGGTCTGACTTGGGCTCCGCAGAGTCTCCGTGGCGAGGGTCATCGCGCGATGGGCGCGCATCGGTCATCACACAGCATCTCCCGGAACGCGCGCGAGCCCAACCAGGCTCCGGCTCAGCGAGAAAAGCCGCTCCGCCAGCGCGTCGTCGTAGACCAGAGGGTTGGGCGAGCGCATCGGCCAACCTCCATCGCGGTCCTTCGCGTTCGCGTAGAGAATGCCGATTTGGCTGAAGTAGCCGCCGCTGTGCTTCGGCGCGTCGTCATCGAGCAAGCAGTGGAGTTGGGTGGCCGCTCCGTCTTCCGGTGAGATCAAGCCGAACAAACCACCCAAGGGGCGAAGCAGAACATTCTGCACCCAGGCCGGCGCGGTGTGTTGCACCAGATTGGACCTGACCCAGCCGGGATGGGTGGAGAAGGCGCTCACGCCCGTGCCCTGCAAGCGTGCGCCCAGGTGTCGCGCGTAGACCACGAGCGCGAGTTTCGACTGGTTGTACGCCAGCGTTCCATCATAAGGACGCCGCTCGAAGTGCAGGTCGTCGAGCTCGAGGGTGGCCGGCTTCCATTGCATCCCGGCGTGCGCCACGCTCGAGACACAGACGATGCGACTTGGTGCGCTGGCCTGGAGCCGATCGAGCAGCAGCTCGGTCAGGAGAAAGTGACCGAGGTAGTTGATGCCGATCTGGGTCTCGAAGCCGTCCTCCGTGCGGCCTCGCGGAGAGTTCATCACACCGGCGTTGTTGACCAGACCGTGAAGCGCGCCGTGTCCATTCAGGAACGCCTCGGCGAATCGACGCACCGAGGCGAGGCTGCCGAGGTCGAGCTCCATGACAGCGATCGAGCCGCTGCTGCCCGCCAGCTGCTTCATTGCTTCTTGAGCCGCACTGAGACGGCGACACGCCGCGATCACGTGCGCACCCTGTCGTGCGAGCTGCGCCGTGGTTGTGAGTCCGGTACCGGAGTTCGCGCCGGTCACAATGTAGGTGCGCCCGGACAGGTCCTTTTGCAGCAACTGGGGGTCGCACTTGCGCGTTGGGTGCACGTGAGATTCTCCGACTATCAACGTGAGGGACTGCGCGCCGCGCTATCCGGGCTTCACGGACAACCACCGCAGCACGCGAAGGGCTCGGAGCGTATTCCATCGACTCGGCTCGCCTTGGATCCCGTCGATCTCGAGCGGCATTCTACCTTCGTACCGCACCTCCAGCGGCCACCTACCTGACGAATCTTGTTTCGACTCGACCAACGCGGCCGCTTCGACGACGCGCTCGTCAGGTGCAATCCCGGCGCTCCTCATGTAGTCGAGTCCGCGCAGCACATCGTAGTGCCACCAGGTGGGGAAGGCGAAGCGAGTCCACACCGCGCTCTTCGCCTTCCGATCCTCGATCACCTCGCCGGTCGATAACCGTCTGAGCAGGCGTCGTTCGAGCAGGTACTCCTCGCCCCGCCGTCGCGCCGAACGCACTTCCTCGTTGGCCGCGCCAGCTCGCTGGTACTCCAGGAGTGCCTCCAGCACGCAGATCGTCGTGTGAAATGATGAGCGGGTCGAGCCGAACTCGGCCTGGCAGTTCCATCCTCCGTCGGGGAGCTGCTCGCGAAGCAGTCGATCGATCAGCCCGCGAACATCCTCGCCGAAGTATGCGCCGCTTGCCGCGACCTGCGCGTTGATGCACGGCTCGAGCTCGCCCTGGAAGAAGGAGTGGGCGGCGCACTCTTCCGGGCCGCAGCCCTTCCAGGATACCTGGGAACGAACTCGAGCCAGGGCGACTCGCGCCGCTGCGCTTCTCGGATCGAGGCCGAAGTCGCGCAGAAGCATCAGGGCATGCATGGTCGAGTCCCAACCGTGATTCCACGCCGTGCCGCCCCAGCAGCCGTCGGGCGCTTGGAGCGCGAGGAGCCGCGCGCCGAAGCCCTCGTCGGCGACTCGCGCACGCTCCGCTCTGATCTCGGCAGGCGATGAGTCCACGAGATCGCGCATCACCTGCCAGCGGATCGCAGGGTCGGAGTCGAGCAGCCAGTCGATGACGGAGTCGGTCAGCCTCGACGGCTTTGAACTCACCGCTTTCCAGGCCACGCCTGAGCGCTCCGCCGGCCCGCGCATCGCTCGCTGCAAGCCTGTGCCGAGGAGCGCACCTCCCGCCGCGACGGCCAAGGGGAGCACAGCCGTGACGCCCAGCGCACGAAACTCCACGGCGACGAAAGGACCTGCAGTGAGCAGAGCCGCCAGCCACCATTGGGCACCGAACGCGCCTGCCCCATTGCAGACAGGAAGAGCAGCCCGACCAGAATCCCCGTGTCGTCCCAATGTGGCCTCGTGTCGATCCAGGCGAGTGCACATCCGGCGGAAGCAGGGCGAGGATGCACGCCAACACGATCGCCACCGCGCCGCGACTTCTCTTCGGTGCGTTCACAACTTCTTCCTCTGCTGGTCGGACTAGTCCCGACTCAGGCGTCATGAGTTGAGCTTCACGCGAGAGCGCCGCCAGGGCCGACTGCGATTTGCATCCCACGATGGCCGGCGCCTGGTGAACGAGAGCGTCGTTCTCAAGGCTGCCACCATGAAGGGAGCGAGAAATCAGTCCGACAGGTCTTATTGCTACGAAGAACAGGATCGCCGACGTGTTGGCTCCAGAGGAAGGCCTTCGCTGTCTCCTCTTCGAGGTCGCTACCTCGAACCTGGTCCAACGCGTCGGGCTGGCGAAGATGCGCCGGCGAGCTTCGTCCTGATCGTCGAGGTCGATGAGATGGGTCAGTCGGCCGATCCAGCGCGCGATCCACTCGTCTCGCGCGAACGACGGGGGAACGTCCTTGCCGTCGAGCTGATGTGCCAGCCGCAGGAGAAGATCAAGCGCGCTCCGGGCGGCGAAGTCGAGGACCGCCTGCGCAGTGCCGGAGCTGGTGATGCGTCCCCAAGGAAGAGCACTGTCGAGCACCCGCAACCGGACACGGCTCGCTTGATCGCTTCGCGGTCATTGGTTGGCGCGGGGTGAACCTAGATGCGGCCCTGGAACCCGTCGAGCTTGCCCACGCTCCGTGCCCGACAGACGGCAACCACCTCGTGACCGCGGTCGAGTGCGTGCCGCACCATGTACATCCCCAACTTGCCCGAGGCCCCGACGATGCAGACTCTCATCGAAAGTTCTCTCCGCCGATTATGGGAGTGATCGGTCGATTCGGAGCCAGGGCGGGAGCCCCGTCGCTGGCGATCCTGGCCGGGCTTCGAGCCTAGCGCTCGAGCATTTCGTAAGCACGTGTCTTTCCCCGAGGCCGCTCACCGCGCGTCGAGCAGGGCGGTGATCTCTGCGTTCGACAAGAGGCGCGCGATCGCCTCGTCGAGATATCGAGCGGTGACCGCGTGATGCTCAGCGTCGTTCGATGCCACGCACTCCGCCGCCACCACCGTGTCGTAGTCACGCTGGTACGCGTCGATGACCGTCGTTCGCACGCAGGCATGCGTGTTCACACCCGCGACGACCAAGAGCTGAGGCTGGAGCGCCGACAAGCGATCCTCGAGCGTGGTTTGGAAGAACGCGCTGTAACGCTTCTTGACGATCGTCACATCCTCGGGCGCTCGTTCGAGCTCCGGCAGGAACTCACTCCCGTGCGTGCCCGCGATCGTGATCGAGATGTGTCGTCGCCGCATGTCGAGGAAGGCGTCGTTCAGGTCCGGCGCGAACTCCTGGCGAACCCAGAACAAGGGCAGTCCGCGAGAGCGGAACGACTGGGCGAGTTGATTGGTCGCCGCGACCAGCCGGGCGCGTTCCCCGGCAAGGACGGGGCTCCGCTCGAAGAAGTCATTCAAGAGATCGATGACGAGAAGTGCTGCTCGGATCACGGGATCACCTCGACTTCACCAGTTGATGTTGCGGCTTGTCGTCAGCCGATGCGCGCGGGCCGCGCATCCTTCCAAGAGGAATGCGAACGCGACTCTCGCGCGATCGTCATGCCCTCCGCGCATCACGCGACGCTCGGAACGGGTCGAATCGACAGATCTGTCGACAGCGTTCCGTGCCGCCTCCCGCGTCTTGTTCGGATCAGTCGTTCCGCGACCGCCAGGTTGATCAACCACGCCAAGGTCATCAACAGTTCATACGGCAGATGCGTCGGCAGACCGAAGGCGAGCGACCACGGCAGCATGAGCACCGCCTGCGTGCCCGCGCCGAGCCCGAGGGCGTAGGCGCGGATCATCCACGCACGGTGTCGCGCGATGTCTCCACGTCGAATGGCGCGAAACGCGGTCCAGAGCGACGCGAGCATTCCGAGTCCGACCAGCACACGTACCGCGTAGAGGAGCGGCCCCTGCAACGCAGCGGGGAGCTCGTAGAAGGCGGTCATCCAAAGTCCGGAAACGCCGACCACGATGCCGGCGACGAGCACCGCGCGGCCACCGATCCGATGGGCTCGCGGCCAGCGTCGCCGGGCCTCGGCCGGGAACTGAAACGCGCCGATCAGGCTGAACAGCATGGCCGCGAGAATGTGCGCGATGACCGGGACGGGGGCGGCAAGGAAGCGTGCGTCTTCGGGCGTGGCCGCCGCACCGCTGCTCATTCGAATCAGTCGAATCGTCCCGAAGATCGCCGGCACCGCCGAGAGCGCGACCAGAGGACGGCGCGGTCCACCACCTCCAAGCGGGGCGCCTGACGGCCGAGGCGAATGGCCGTCAGGAGAGCAACGAAGACCAGCCCCGATCCCAGCGCAAAGGTGGTGCGCAGGCTGGCCGCGGCGAATGCGCCGCCCATCAGCGAGGTGCCGATCAGACCGAGATTGCGGACAGATTGAGCGCGCCGGACACCGTGCCCTTGACGCTCGGGCTCGAGGTCGCGCAGGATCGCGGTGTTGTTCGCGGCCTGGAAGAGCGCGTAGCTCGTGGTCATCATCACGATGGAAGCGATGTACCCAAGGACCCGACGCTATCGGGCAGGAGCGCCAGAAGCGCTGGCGCGCCGGTGGCGACCTGGAGGTCTCGACGAAGATCATCGATCTGCCCCAATCGATCCACGAGACTTCGCGGGAATCCCCATCAACGCCGCCGCCACCGGACTGATCGACATCACGGCTCCGATGACCGCCGCGTCGGCTTCCAGGTACGGGGAGAGGTGAAAGGGACTGACCACCAGGGTGGCCACCGCGACGATGGACACGAGCAGGTTCCGATCAGACCGGGTCGGAGGTTGATCGAATAAGCGGCGCGAACGTGTCGCGTAGGTAGCCGAGCACGCCTCCTTCCGCCTGCAAAGCGCTCGGTGCGGAGGCCGGAAGGGGAGGATCGCGCGATCCTGATCGCAATCACCTGAGCGGTGCGGCGACGGTGGCGAAGATGCCAGCCAACTGGAAGAGCTGGACGAGAACGCCGCTGAGCGACGGGCCCAGCGCGGTGCCCACGGCGGAGGTCGCCCAGCAGACCTCATCGCTCGCCTGGCGTTCCGCGGCACGACCTCGGCGACGAAGGCGAGGCCGAGCGCGGTGACGAGGGCGGCCCCGACTTCAACCGCGCGGCCGCGACAAGCAACTTAATCCGGGCGCGACGCTCCCGACGACGGAGGCGGCGGTGAAGAGAGCGAGTCCGCCGAGAAGCAGCCGGCGGCGTCCGAACTGATCACCGAGGCGGCCGGCGAAGGGCATCGCCCTGGTCATTGCCAAGGCGAGGTAGGCGAGCACAACCCATTGGACTGTCTTGAACGTGGTGCCAAGCTGCCCGCCAGCGTCGGCAGCGCGATGTTAGCGACGCTCGAGCCGAGGGATGTCAGCAGCGTGCCGAGCGCGAGGCCGCCGCTCGGGCGTCAACGACTTTGCCCTCTCCATGCGCATCATCGATCTGCCACCTTCCGTCTACCGTTTGCGTGTCGAGAGGAGAGTGGCGCCTGAATACTTCAGCGGCGGAAGGCGCACTAGACGCATTCGATTCGTGCGTTTGACGCCATGTCAGGCGCGAGGCTATGGTGCGCCGTGTCGATGCCGGACTCAATCTGCTCGTCGCGCTCGACGTGCTGCTCCAGGAGATGAACGGCGCGGGCGGCGCGGCGGATGCGCTCAGCGCGTTGGGCGATGAGCTGAACTCCGGCCAGGCTGCGGGATACGACTGGGACCTGCTTCTGGTGCGGGGTAGCGGCCTGGTGCCGACCCCACGTGCCTGGAGCTCGAGATCGGGTGAGTCCGCTGGTTCGCGACGCCGAGGCGGCACTCCGTCCGGCCCGCCCGATCGATCCGAGTAGCCTCGATCGCCAGTTCACGCTGCGGACCAGCGAGGGTTTCGTGGAGACCTTCGGACCGCGCCTCCTCGTTCGCATCGCCGCCGAAGCGCCGGGGGTCAGGCTTCGCTTTCTGCAGAAGCCGGACAAGGCGAGCACGCCGTTGCGGGAAGGCGCGGTCGACCTCGAGACCGGGGTGGTCGACGAGTCGATTGGGCCCGAGGTGCGGGCACTGTCGTTGTTTCGCGATCGCTTCGTCGGCGTGACCCGCGCCGATCACCCGCTCAGTGGAGGCCGCGTCACGGTGGTGCGCTATCTGCGGTGCCGGCACGTCGACGTGCGCCGCGCTACGGAGCGACTCGCGATCGACGCGTCGCTCGAGGGGCTCGGACGCGGGCGCGAGGTGGCGGTCACCGTCGCCGGGTTCGCCTCCGCCATCGCGCTGGCTCGCGCGACCGACTTCGTCGCCACCGTTCCCGAGAGGCACACCGCGGCGCTCCGTTTCGGCATGCACACCTTCACCCTGCCCTTCTCCATGGAGGGATTCACCGTATCGCTCCTCTGGCATCCGCGACTCGAGGCCGATCCGGCGCATCGTTGGCTCCGTGGCTGTGTCCGCGAGATCTGCGCGAAGGGATGAGCCGGCCAGCAGCCGCGCTCAGATGAACTTGAAGATGATCGGAAACAGAACCACGACGATCGCGGCCCAAACCGCGTAGACCGGCAGGTAGTCGGTCTGCCACTTCTCGAGACGAGCGAAGACGGCCCCACCTCGCAGGAACTTCAGGTAAAGCATCGCGGACCCGGCGAGGTTCACCAGCAGAATCACGTTCTCGCCGAGCGCGGCGACGCGATTGGGCGTGAATCCGAACTCCGAAATCCTTGCGGCGATCGCCCAGAGAGCGACCAGGTCGGCGATGAGGGCGCTAATCAGCAGGATCACTTGCAGCGTGTCGAAGGGGCCGGGGGGCGCCGCGGTATCCCGCGCCGACACGGAGTAGAGCAGGAGTCCGAGTACCACCACGAGCAGTAGATCGAAGGCGATCAGTTCGTCACGGGCAATGCCGATAGCGCGACCGGTCCAGAGCATGGTGCCGAGAAAGACCACCAAGAGCGTCGCGAAGAGCGGCGTGAAGAGACGCGTGAGGACGGGGGCCATGTTTTCGATCACGCTCTGCTTTGCTTCGACCAACCAGGAGGCGACGACGACCGCGCCGATCGCCCCGCAGGGGATGAGCCAGGATTGGAAGAGCGGTTCGACGTCGAGCCCGATCGCCTTGAAGATCACCGCCATGAAGGCCGTGAAGACCATGCCACCGAGCGCGATCAGGACGTAGTAAATGAAGAACTCGCCCGAGAAGCGGATGAAGTCCATGCGGCCGGCGACCTGTCCCCACCGGCCACCAGCGTAGGCGACCCCAACGAGGAGCCAGAGGCTGATCGGCAGGTGCAGCGCGGTCAAGGCGACGGTGTGGCCGTGCGGCGCGAAGGGATAGACGTTGGCGAAGAGCAGCGCCACCGCGAATCCGAGCGCCAACCAGCGCGGCGCGCTGGTGGCGGCCCGCCGCTTCCACACGAAGTAACCGCAGAGAAGAGGCAAGACGAAGAGGCTCAGGTTCCGAAGGTAGAAGGGCGCGTCGTCCTTGATGCTCAGCCCAAAGAGCGCGGGGAGCTTGATCAAGATCGCAGCGAGGGCCGCGAGGGCGAAGGCGACGAGGCCGTCCGAGCGCGCGCGCCCGGGCGCTGCGGGGACATCGACCGGCAGGACCAACTGCTTCCAAAGCCGCTCGGAGTGCTCCCGCGCGAACTCACGCGACAAGGCGTCGAGGTTGCCCATGCGCTTCACCGCGACGAGGAAGGCTTCGTCGGTTGCGAGCCCCGCGTCGGTCAGCCCCGAGATCTGCTCGCGCAGGTGGTCCTCGAGTTCAGCGACGTCGACCGTGTGAATCGCTTGCCGCCGCCTCAAGTAGTCGCGCCAGCGGTCGATCTGCTCCTCCAGCGAGGCGGTGGAACCGGGGGTGGTCATCGATCAGGCTCCTTCCGGGAGTGGCGCGGCCGAAGCGAGGTCAGGCAGCGCGACGTGAAGCACGGACCAGATGCCGCGAAGGGTGGCATCGACGGCTTGCCACTGCTTTCGCTCCTCCGCGAGTTGGGTGCGTCCGCTCGCGGTGATGCGGTAGTACTTCCGCTTCCGGCCGCTCTCCGCGGTCTCCCAGCGCGCTCGGATGTGGCCGAGGCGCTCCAATCGATGGAGCACGGGATAGAGCATGCCGTCGGTCCACTCGATGTGCCCGCCGGATGATTCGCGCACGCGCTTCAAGATGGCGTACCCGTAGCTGTCTCCCTCGGCCAGGATCGCGAGGACGATCGGCATGGAGGAGGCCGCCATCAGGTCCTTGCTGATCTGCATTGAGACTCCCCGCGAGCGCCACCGATAGTCTGCTTCGTGCGTTCGAATGCACGATACCTAGAGCTGCTAGGTATGTCAACGCCGAGATAAAGTTCCACCTCGCCGCGCGACGTTTCCAAGGGCGCGGGGATGTCGCCGCGTAGCGACGGCGAGCGAGGCGGAAGGGACCGACTAGAAGTAGGGCCGGACGTCCTCGGCTCGACGCTCACCGTCGGCGCGCAGGAAATCACGGAGCAGCGCGGTGTGACCGGAACCGGCGATGACCAACAACCTCTCGCCCGGCGTGGCGAGAAGTTGCAGGAGGGCGTACATCCGGAGATTCCGTTGCCACCAGTCGGCGGAGACATCCGCGCCGAGGAACTGTCCCGACTCCGCGGCGACCGGATTCAGCAGCATGTAGAAGCCCTTGTTACGGTCATCCTCGCGCGGATCGTTGCACTGCGCGAGCACCTCCTTGAGAGAGGCGGTGGAGTGGAGCGCTTGCAGGCGACTCGACTCGGACTGGATGAGCGCATCGAACTTTCGTCCTGCCAGCGAGTCGGTCCCGAGGTACTCCCAGAGCGGACTCGGATGCTCGCGGAGAGCGGCGTCGAATCCGTAGACCCGCGCGTGCTTCCTCAGTCGCGCGACGCGGAAGCCAAGCTGGTAGATCTCATTGCGCGGCAACTCGAGTCGTCCGGCGATGTAGTCGGCGTAGCGAGCGTTGATGAGAGAGTCCCGACTGCTTGGGTACTCCAGCACCACCTTGGTCGGCGCGAAGTCGGAGAGGCGCCGAGCCAGGTCGACGACGTACTCCTGCTGCTCCGGCAGCATCACATCGATTGGCGTGAACTTGACGGCATCGTGCCCGGGATTGTCGAAGTGAAAGGTGCCGAGGAGCATGACGCGCGCGGGGGGCGGATCCTGGGGAGCGGCTCCGATTGGCCCTGACGAGACCGAGGCAAGGAGGGCCAACACGGACGCCGCGGCGAGCGACCGGCGGTTGAGCACAGCGAAGTTCATGGCAAGCTCGCGCCGCTCGCAGCACGGCCGACTGCGCGGAGAGCAGTAGGACTAGTGCCGGCGAACGACGCAGTGGCCGCGTGCCCAAAGGAGATCCGGTTCATCGGTGCGGAGCATATGCCGGTCGAGCGCGCGCTCACGACGCCGTGCGACGAGACGCTCCGGATCCGGGACGAACGAGTGCCGGCGCGCGATCGGGGCATGCACCGCCCCGATCGCGGGGATTCCGGTTCCGGCGCCTACCCGCGCTGGTGGCTCCGCCAGAGCTGGATACGCTTCCAGAAGAGCTCGGTGAACTCCTCCACCTCGTGCGCGGGGAAGAGGGCCGCGACCTTCTGGCGCACCGCTTCGCGCGCAGTGTCGGTGGCGAAGAACTCCCACGCGACCTCGTCGAGGTGGCGGAGGAACGTGCCGCAGAACTCCTCGAACCGATCGGCCTCCAGGCGCTGCCGAGCGATCCGCGCGTAGCCGTCCAACCGATCGGCGAAGGAGAGTCCGCGCGCCGCGACCTCGTAGTACGGATCCCAGTCGAGCGAGCGCCGCATCCGTCGCTTGGTGGCTGCGACGAAGATCGACCACTTGAGGTTCGAGATGACGAGCCAAGGGAAGTGGTAGTGAAGCGAGGTGACCTGCGAGTCAGGGCAGGCATTGGCGAAGTCGATCGGGTACCAGTTCTCGTCTTGTCGGAGCGACTCGCACGAGTTGAAGTCCCACCCGAAGAAGGTGTTGATGGTGAGGCACATGTCGCCCAGCGCTTTCTTCTGATCGGGCGGCAGGAAGTCGCGATCAAGTGTGTAACGGTCATGAAGCGGCGCCGAGGGATCATACTTCACGAAGTAAAGCTGCGGGCCGAGGCCGATCACGCGCACGAAGAGATCGTGCGGCTCCACCGCGCGCTGGATGTGCATCACGTTCTTGCCGCTCTCTTCGTAAGAGGCGCGAAGTTTTGCTTCGTCGTCGATCCGGCTGACTCCCTTCCAGCCACCGCCGTCGTAAGGCTTCATGAACATGGGATAGCCGAGCTTGCCGCCGATCTGCCCAAGATCGAAGAGACGCGCGTAGCGATTGAGCGTCGGCTCGAGGTCGTCCTTCGGGTCGTACTCCTTGGGCGGGATCATCCAGGTGTCGGGGATGGGCAGGCCGAGGGCCATCATCGCGCAGTAGCTCGAGTGCTTCTCCATCGCTTGCACCGACCAGGGGTTGTTGAAGACGTAGAGATCGTCCATCAGCACCGACTTTTTGATCCACTCGCGGCTGGTGTGATACCAGTGGGTCAAGCGATCGACCACCAGGTCGTACTTGCACGGCTGACGTAGATCGAAGGGCTCGATCGTCACGCGGTCGACCTCGAAGGAAACGGTGTCGCCGCCAAGCGGCAGGCGGAGGTCGAGGCGTTTCATGATCGCCTCGTAGCACATGGGCCAGCAGATGTCGGCGCCTAAGGAGAGGCCGATCTTGCGCGTGACGTTTGCCATCGATCGCTCCTGGTTGTCGGTCGTGCCCGGAGTAGTGGCGCGACCGGCACGGGGCGCGACCGGCGCGCGGCGAGTCCCTGGGGGAGCGGAGACTGCCGGGGAATAGATACACCATCCGCGCGCCGGCGGCGATCGCGCGTTGCGGCTCAGGCGTTGCTAGCCGGCTCGCTCTTCACCGCGCGCGACCACCACGGCGGCGGCCAGGTCGCCGGTGACGTTGAGCGTGGTGCGGCACATGTCGAGGAAGCGATCGACGCCGAGGATGAGGCCGATCCCTTCCGGCGGCACCTTCACCATTTCGAGGATGAGCGCGATGACCGGGATGGAGCCGGCTGGGACCCCGGCCGTTCCGATCCCCCCGAGGATGCAGATCAGGACCACGGTCGCCTGCTGCCCGAGCGACAGATCGACTCCGTAGAACTGCGCGAGGAAGAGCACGGTCACCCCTTCGAAGAGCGCGGTGCCGTTCTGGTTCGCGGTCGATCCGATCGTGAGCACGAAGCGGCTGACATGCGAGGGGAGGTGGAGCTTCTCCTCCGCCACGCGCAGGGCGGTTGGCAGGGTCGCGTTGCTCGAGGCAGTGGAGAAGGCGGTGAGCATCGCTTCTTCGATGTCGCGGAAGAAGCGGCGCGGGCTCATGCCGCCGAAGATTCGCACCGCCAGCGAGTAGACGACGAACTGGTGCAGGGCGAGGGCCAGCACGACGACGAAGACGTAGCGCGCGAGGTGACCGAGCACCTCGTAACCGAGCTGCGCGGTCAAGGTGAAGAGCAGCGCGGCCACGCCGATGGGGGCAAACTCGATGACGAGGGCGATGAGCCTCATCGACAGGTCGTACAATCCTTCGAGCGCGCCTTCGAGCTTCCGCGCCGCCTCCGTCTCGGTCAGCGCCAGCCCGATCCCGACCATCAGGGAGAAGAACATGACGGCCAGCATGTCGCCGTTGGCCATCGCCTTCACCGGATTGTCGGGAACGATCTGCACGAGCAGGTCGAGTCCGGTCTTGGGCGCGGTGCCACCGGTGATGGTCGCCGCGCGCTCGGCCGCGCCCGCGGTCAAGCGCGCGCGCGTGGCGTCGGAGAGCCCCTCACCGGGGCGGATCAGGTTGACCAGGCCGATGCCGAGCAGCACCGCGATCGACGACACGAGGACGGTGTAGGCCAGCGTGCGCCAGCCGATCCGCCCGAGCTGGCGCACGTCGCCGAGACCGGCCACCCCCAGCGCGAGCGCCGAGAAGAGGAGCGGGATCACCAGCATGAAGAGCAGGCGAAGGAAAATCTGCCCGATCGGCTGCGTGACGTAGCGGATGAAGTTTCCCAAGCCCGCGCTGTCGTGCGCCAAGAGGAACGCAGCGACTCCGGTGGCCACGCCGACGATCAGCCCGATCAGCATCCGCGTGTGAAGCGGGAGTCGCGCGCGGCGGGTCGGGCCAGCGCCGCGTTCCTCGGCATCGAGTGGCATGGCGCAGGAGGGTACGGAGGTCGGAAGCGGCGGTCAATCGGCGGCTGAACGCGAGCGATCTACTCGTAGACCATCCAGAGGGGACCAGGGAAGAGCCACGAGAGTCCTTCGCGTAAACGGTCGCGCCAGTTCTCCCAGTTGTGGCCGTCGCGCGCCTCGACGAAGCGCACGTCCATCCCGGTCGACTGCAGCACCGGCACGAGGGAACGGTTCTCGTAGATGAGCGACTCGTAGATGCCGCACGAGACGAAGGCCCTCTCCGCCACCTTGGCGGGCCGCGCGCGATAGGCGTTCATGAACTCGACCACGGGATCGAAGACCGGCCCGCGCTGGTGGTTCGTCCCGATGTCGGTGAAGGCGAAGGATCCCGACTGGAGCAGGAGGCGTCCATACACCTGCGGATAGCGCACCGCGGTCGAGAGCGCCGCCACCGCGCCGAAGCTCGCGCCCATCAAGCAGCGCGCGCCCGGCGCCCGGCGCAGCGGGTAGTCGGTCTCGAGCTTCGGGATCACCTCTTCGGTCAGGAATCGCGCGTGCCGCTCGTCGTTGGCGTACTCCCGCAGGCGATCGTTGGGATAGGTCAACACGGCGACCAGCTCCGGAATCTCGAGGCGATAGATCAGATTGTCGAGGACGTTCTTGAGGCCCGAGTACTGGAGATAGTCGCCGCCGTCGTGTACGAGCAAGAGCGGATACTGCCGAGTGCGACGAAAGCGAGCGGGCAGGTAGATGGTCAACCGCCGCTCGTCGCCGAAGGCTTCGCTCTGGAAGGTGATGTCCTGGAAGGTGCCGGCCCGCGCTTCCGCATCGGTCTCCGCCCACTGCGGCGCCTCGTAGCCGGCGCCGAAGATGACGGAGTTGGCGCCGAAGGGATCGCGCGCGCGGTTCGGATTGAGCGGGTCTTCGATCCACCGGCCGTGCCCATGGTGCACCACCTCGAGCTTGTACTCGACGCGGGAGCAGGCCGGGATCTCCATCACCAAGAACCAGAGGTCGGTCCCGCCGATATGCTGGAAGGGCTGCGACGACGGCAGACCGAAGATCCAGTGACGAAGCGTCACCTCCTCCGCTTCACCGCGGAAGAGGAAGGTGCAGTTCGAACCTTCGACGATCGGGAAGCTGTGCTTCGCGACGAAGGCGTCGACCTTCTGCCGCGTGAGCCCCTCGTCCTCGATCAGCTCCAGGATGGCGAGAGCTCCGCGTGCCCGATCGACCGTCGGCTTCGGCTTGGCGGATCGAATCATGCCGCCACCGGCTCGAGCTTGCCGTCGTTGCGGAGCTTCTGCGCGCTGCCGTCGCCGCGCCAGTGCTTGCCGTCCCAGGTGATCTTGCAGCCGTCGGCCAATGCGACGCAGAGCGCGGGCGAGAAGCGCTTGACGAAGCGCGAGGTCCGCGCCGTGTCCTCGAGGCGCAGGCGCCGCCAGGCGTGCGGCAGAGGCACGATGCCCTTGCAGAGCCCGAGGCCCAGGTCGAGAACCTCGGCGTTACCGGCGCCCTGCGGCGGCGTGTCGTGAAAGAGCACGACCCGTTCGGAGATGGCCATGGCCCCGGCCGACCAGGCGATGACCGGCTGCCCGCGGAGGAGACCGCCCAGGTTGAAGAGCCGAAGTCGATTGAGCAGGACCGCGACGTGTCCGCCCGCGATCGCCACGGCTGGAGTCCAGCAGAGGATGTCGGCGAGGCGCGCGCGCTCCTGGGCGATGGCATCGCGCTCGCCGGGCTTCCACTTCGCCTCGAACTCCTCGTGCACGTTGCGGACGCGGTCGAGGTGCCGTGCGTCGAGCGCGCGAACCGCTTCGAGGGCCTCGGCCCGCTCGGCGTCGAGCAGCGTGCTTCGCTCGTCCCGTTGGAGCAGCGCGTTCACCGCGTCGATCGCGTGGAGGAGGCGGAGGTCGTACAGCTCCTGCATCTTCTGCAGGGTCTCTTGGCGGGTGCGATGGGCGCGCGCGAACTCCGGATCGGCGGCGAAGACCTCCTCCGCGCGCTGGTAGAGGCGGAGATTGATGCTGCGGCCGTCCAGGTGATAGTGGAGTTCCTGATCGTCCTCTTCGCGTTCCTGCCAGCCGGCGGTGATGGTGGCGATGCGGCCATCGATGCCGAGCGCGCGAACCGCGGCGCCGAGCGTCGGCTTGAGTCGCTGGGGGCCAAGGAGGATGACGGGCGAGCTGCTTTTCATCGGCGGGAGAATACGCAATTCACCCGCCCGGGCCAAGGTCAGGCCGCGCGCCGGTGTGATCCGCGCGTCACCTCGCGGAGTGCCTTCTTCACCTGCTCGATTTCCTGCGCGATCTCGTTCCAACCGCGCCGTGCCTCCTCGATCTCGCCGTTCTGCGCCACCTGCTCGTACTGCGCGGCCAGGCGGGAGAGTCGAAGGGCGCCCACGTTCGAGGCAGCCGACTTGAGCGCGTGGAGCGCGCCCGCATAATCGGGTCCGAGTCCAAGATCGAGCGCGACGCAGGCCTTGGCCAGGCGGATGGGCGCGTCGCGCAGGAAGGTCTCGAAGAGCGTCTGCACCAGCTCCGACTCGCGCGCCGGCGCGATGCCGAGGAGGTTCTCGATGTGCTCCCAATCGATCGGCTGCGAGACGTCGGCGGCCTGGCTGTTCGCGCCGATGGTGGGCCGCGTTCGCTCGGAGGCGAAGGGGGTCCAGTGGCTGTTGTCGCCTCGACGCAGGTGCCGTTCGATCGCGCGCTGCAAATCCTCGAGGCGCGCCGGCTTGATCAGGAAGTCGTCCATGCCCGCCTCCTCGCAGCGATGCAGCTCTTCGGGCATGGTGCTGGCGGTGAGCGCGAGGATCGGGATGTGTTGGCCCCCCTCTTCCGCCTCGCGAATCGCGCGAGTGGCGGCGAAGCCGTCCACCTCCGGCATGCGGCAATCCATCAGGATCAGGTCGTAGCGAATCCGGCCGAGCGCTTCGAGCACCTCGAGGCCGTTGGCGACGACATCGACGCGGTAGCCGAGCCGCTCGATTTGGCTGCGCGACACCTTCTGATTCACCGGATTGTCTTCGGCCACCAGGATGCGACGACGACGGCCCGAGCTACCCGTCTCCGGCGCAAGGTGCACCTCGCTGTCGACGCGACTACGGCTCGAGATCTGCAGGCGGATCGTGAACCAGAAGGTGGAGCCGCGCCCCTTCTCGCTGATCGCCCCGATCTCGCCCCCCATCATCTCGACCAGCTGCCGCGAGATGGCGAGGCCCAGTCCGGTGCCGCCATAGCGGCGCGTGGTCGAGGCGTCGGCCTGGGTGAACGAGTCGAAGAGGTGCGGCAGCACGTCCGGCGCGATCCCGATGCCGCTGTCTTCGACCTCGAAGCGGATCTGCGCGCTCTTCTCATCGCTGCCCACGAGCTGCGAGGAGAGGCGCACGCGGCCGCGCTCGGTGAACTTGATCGCGTTGCCGAGGAGATTAAGCAGGACCTGGCGAAGGCGGCCGGGATCGCCGCGCAGGACGTTCGGGATGGCGCCGTCAGGCTCGAACTCGACCCGGAGACCGCGCTCGTTGGCCTGCGCCCGCAGGAGCTCGACCGTTTCCGCGGCGGTGGCGGTGAGATCGAAGTCGATGATCTCGAGCTGGAGCTTCCCCGCTTCGATCTTCGAGAAGTCGAGGATGTCGTTGATGATGGTGAGGAGCGAGTCGGCGGACTGCTTGACGGTTTCGGCGCAGTCGCGCTGGTACTCGTCGAGCTCGGTCTCGAGCAAGAGGCCGGTCATGCCGATCACCCCGTTCATCGGCGTGCGGATCTCGTGGCTCATGTTGGCGAGGAACTGTGACTTGAGGTGGGCACCGCGCAGCGCCTCGTCGCGCGCGCGCTCGAGCTCCTCTTCCTCTCGCTTGCGCTCGATCGCCAGGCTGGCCAGGCGGGCGAAGCGCTCGGTCAAGTCCAGCTCATCCTGCTGTGGTTCATGCGGGGTCCGATAGTAGGTCGCGAAGACACCAAGCAGCGCGCCGTCGCCCCGCAAGAGCGGGCGCGACCACGAACCGTGGATCTCGTGGCGGCGACACAGGTCGCGGAACTGCGCGAAGTACGGGTCGACCGCGGCGTCTCGGATGGTGACGCAACGCCGCTCGGCCGCCGCCGTGCCACAGGAGCCGACTCCGGAGCGAACCGCCAGATCCCGCACCGCCTCGACGTAGCTCGGGTCCATCGAGGGGCGATCCAGCTGGTGAGGCACTTGCGCTCGGCATCGTAGAGGGCGACGGAGGAACGCGCTCCCACCAGCATCGCCTCCATGCCACGGACCACGCAGGTCAGCGCCTCCTCGAGCGACACGCCGCTGGCGAGGAGCCGAAGCACCTCGTCCTGCACGTCGAGCAGGCGTTCGGAGCGCGCGAGCTCGTCGTTGCTGAAGCGCCGATCCACCGCGTTCCCGGCCCACTCGGCCAAGGTCTCCAGCGTTTCGATCTGATCCTGACCAAAGGGGCGGGGCGCGACGTCGATCACGGAGAGGACGCCGAGAGGCAGCCCGTCGCGCGAGCGCACGATGGCCCCGGCGTAGGCTCGCGCGTGCGGCTCTCCTGTCACCATCGGGGAGTTCGTGAAGCGGGGATCGGCCGAGGTGTCAGGCACCACCGTCGTCGCGTTGGCGTCGAGCGCGTGCGAGCAGAGTCCCCAGCCCCGCGGTGCTTCGCGAAGTTCGAGTCCGTGGTGCGACTTGTACCACTGGCGATCGCGGTCGATGAGGCTCAGGAGGGCGATCGGCACGCCCAGGAGCCGGGCCGCCAGGCCGGTGATCCGATCGAACTCCGCTTCTTCGGGTGTGTCGAGGATCCGGAGGCGGCGAAGCGCCTCCAGGCGAGCGGTTTCGTTGAACGGGGGGGCGGAACCGGTCATAGCACTCCTCGGGGTGGTTTTCGACCGGGCCGGAAGGGGTCTTGAGTCTGCGCTGCGCCACTGGCCCTCGCTCCGATAGAATCGCGTCCCAATCCACCAAACGCAGGAGGAATGTCATGGGGCGGAGCTTGCTCGTGTGCCGTCGCGCGGCGGCGTTGAGTCTGGCGGCTGGGTTGATGGCGCTGGGGATTTTGGCCCAGCCGTCGTCGGCGTCCTTATATATGTGCTCGATGCACGGGGCGACGGTGCGCGCCGGGGTCGCCGCCCTCGGCCTGCTCGACGACGAGCATGACGCGGGAGCCCGAGCCGACAGCGCGGGCGCCTCCGGGAAGCAGGACCAACGACAGACCCCGAGCGACTGGTTCGTCGACGAGCCGCACGGACCGGTCGACACGCTTCGCTTCGACACCGATGAGGCGACCTGGATCAGTGTCGATGTTCATCCCAGCGGTCAGCTGCTGGTCTTCGATGTGCTGGGAGATCTCTACACCCTGCCGATCACGGGCGGCGAGGGCACGCGCATCACCTCGGGCGCGGCCTACGACTTCCAACCTCGCTGGTCGCCCGACGGCACGCGCATCCTCTTCACCAGCGATCGCGGTGGGGCGGAGAACATCTGGGAGATCAAGGCCGACGGCAGCGATGCCCGCCCGATCACGAGCGAAGGCACGCAGGTGATGAACTGCCCGGCCTGGTCGCCGGACGGAGAGTACGTCGTGGCGCGGAAGCGCATCACCGACTACTCGAGCTTGGGCCGCACCGAGCTTTGGATGGTGAGCACCCGCGGCGGCAGCGGCGTCCCCATCACCAAGGCGGACGATCGGCCCGAGGTGAACGAGCCGGTCTTCTCGCCGGACGGCCGCTTCATCTACTTCAGCAATCGGCCGTCACGCTACCAGTACAACAACAACCCCTACGGCGCCATCTACCAGATCCATCGCTTCGATCGCGTCAGCGGGCAGTTCAACGCGGTGACCGACAGCTACGGCGGGGCGGGTCGGCCGACCCTTTCTCACGATGGCAAGCTGCTCGCCTTCGTCCGGCGCGATCGATTGAAGTCGGTGCTCTTCGTGCACGACCTCGTGACTGGCCTCGAGCGCTCGGTCTGGGACGGACTCGATCAAGACATGCAGGAGAACTTCGCCTTCACCGGCACCTACCCGGTGTTCTCCTTCACCCCAGACGACAGAGACATCGTGATCTGGGCGCAGGGGAAGATCTTCCGCGTGAACGTCGCGAGCGGAGCAGCGCACCAGATTCCCTTCCACATCAAGGTTGAACAGGAGGTCACTCGCGCGCTTCGCTTTCCTCGCGACATCTCTTCCGACATGTTCCGCGTGCGCATGGTGTCATGGCCGAGCGAGTCGCCGGATGGCAAGTCGATCGTCTTCGCCGCGATCGGTTCGCTTTGGTCGATGCCGGCCCCGAGCGGCGCGCCGCGAAAGCTCAACACCACCGGCGGGCTGGCTTATGCCCCCGCCTTCTCGCCCGACGGTCAGTGGATCGCCTACGTCAGTTGGAGCGACGCGGAAGGGGGCGCGCTCTGGAAGATGCCGGCGAAGGGAGGCGCCTCGACCAAGCTGACCACGCTGGTCGCGCAGTACGCCAACCCGGTCTTCTCGCCCGATGGAAAGAAGATCGCCTTCCTCCGCGGCAACAACGCGGTGCTGCGCGGCGCCGATCTCGGCGAAGACGGGTCCTTCGATCTCGTTTGGATCGACGCGAGCGGCGGGCCGGAGAACTTCGTGCTGTCCCTGCCGAGCCGCGGCTCCGCGCGTCGCATGCACCGCCCGACCTGGAACGCGGCCGGCGATCGCCTCTACTACCTCGAGACCGAGGAAAGCAGCCCGGCCAACGAGCACGTCAACCTCGTGTCGGTACAGCTCGACGGCACCGATCGTCGAGAGCACCTTCGCTTCAAGGAGGCGGACGAGGTGATCCCGTCGCCCGACGGCAAATGGGCGGTGTGGAGTGAGCGCTGGAATGCCTATCTCGTGGCGATGCCACCCGCCGGTCGCGAGGCGGTCGAGGTGAACGGCGAGGACGGTGCGCTGCCGGGCATTCGCTTCACCAAGGACGGCGGCGAGTGGGTCAACTGGGCGGCGCGCGGGCGCGTGGTGACCTGGTCGTACGGGCCCGAGTTCTATCGCGCTTCGATCGACTCGATCCTCGCGCTCTGGGATCGGAAGGCGGAGCACTCGGTCAAGGAGCGCGAAGAGAAGCGCGAGAAGGTGCGCGAGGAGGCGAAGCGGGCCCGCGAGAAGGAAGAGTCGGGCGGGGCGCCCGACTCGACCGCGTCGAAGCAGGAGGAGGCGAAGAAGGACGACGCGAAGAAGGACGAGACTCCGGCGATCGTGCTCCACCCGGATACCTTGGTCGTTAACCTGCGCGTCCCGCGGGCCCACCCGACCGGCACGGTGGTACTCAAGGGGGGCCGCCTCCTCACGATGAAGGGGAAAGAGGTGGTGGAGAACGGAACGGTCGTGCTCCGCGACAACCGCATCGTCGCGGCGGGACCGAGCGATGCCGTCTCCGTCCCGCCGGGCGCGCGCGTCATCGACGTGAGCGGCAAGACCCTCATGCCGGGCATGATCGATACCCACGCGCATCTCCACTACAACTCGATGGACATCCTGCCCGAGGAGCAGTGGCCCAACTGGTGCAACCTCGCGTTCGGCGTGACCACGACCCAGGACCCTTCCGCCTCGACCTACGCGGTCTTCACCGAGTCGGAGATGATCGAGGCCGGCGTCATGCACGGCCCGCGCACCTTCTCGACCGGGTACATCCTCTATGGCGCGGCGGGCAACGGACACGTGCAGGTGGACAAGCTCGACGACGCGCGCGACACGCTGCGACGCATGAAAAAGCTCGGGGCCTGGAGTGTGAAGTCCTACATGCAGCCGCGTCGCGATGCCCGTCAGATGATCATTCAGGCGGCGCGCGAGGAGTCGATCCTGGTCGTGCCCGAGGGAGGCGGCAACCTCGAGTACGACTGCACCCACGTGCTCGACGGTCACACCTCGAACGAGCACGCGCTCCCGGTCGCGCCCCTCTATGACGACGTGGTCCAGCTCTTCGCGCGGAGCGGGACCGTGGAGACGCCGACGTTGCTGGTCGCCTACGGCGGTTTGATGGGAGAGAATTGGTTCTACCAGCACGACGAGGTGTGGAAGAACGAAAAGCTCCTTCGCTTCTACCCGCGCGGTCCGCTCGACGCGCGATCGATCCGCCGACCGCTGATGACGATCGACGGCGACTGGCATCACATCAAGGTGGCGGCCGGCTGCAAGAAGATCGTCGAGGCTGGCGGGCACGTCTCGCTCGGCGCGCATGGTCAGCTCCAGGGGCTCGGCCCCAACTGGGAGCTCTGGGGGCTAACGCAGGGCGGCATGTCGAACTTCGACGCGCTGCGCTGCGCCACCATCACCGGCGCCTGGGAGCTGGGGCTCGACCATGATCTCGGCACGATCGAGGCGGGCAAGCTGGCCGATCTGCTGGTGCTGGACAAGAATCCGGTGGACGACATCCACAACAGCCTCTCGCTCCGCTACGTGATCAAGAACGGCGAGATCTGGGAGGCGGATACGATGAAACAGGTCTGGCCGGTCGAGAAGCCGTGTCACCAGTTCATCTGGCAGCGCTTCGGCGAAGGGCACTGACGGCGGAGAATCCGGCGGCGCGCGAGGCTCCGTCAGCCGTGCGTTCGAAAGAGCGCGCGGAGGAGTAGGTAGATCGCCCAGAGCGACAGTAACCACAGAGCGACGATTACTCCGGCCGCGATCCAGGCCGCGCGCTTCACGCGGGCCGTCTGGATCGCGGCCTTTTCGCGGCACTCGCGCATCACCTGGGGCGGCACCAGGCGCAGCACCAGAGCGAAGGCGGCCGGCACCAACACGAGATCATCTAGCTGCCCGAGCACCGGAATGAAGTCGGGCACGAGATCGATCGGGCTGAGCGCGTAGGCCACCGCGATCCAGCCGAGCGCGCGCGCCGCCCAGGGCGTGCGCGGATCGCGCGCGGCCAACGCAATGGCCCAGACCTCGGTCCTAAGCGCACGGGCGCGAGGAAGCAGGCGCCGGAAGATCATTCGTAGGGCGCGGCCCGCGACGAGACGGCGGCTAGCGCGCCTTCACCTTCACGGTCTGTCCGATCGTGTCGAGCATCTTCCGGAGCTCGTCGTAGTCGGTGTGCTTCATCCGAATCCACGCGCCCGACATGTAGCCGCCCTCGACCGTGCCGGCCGGCGAACCTGGCGAAGGAAGGTGGTAGTCGATGATGAACTCGCCGTAGCGCGACTGCACTTCCTCGAGTCCGTCATAGCGATCGATCACGCCGTCGCGATCGGCGCGGAGCGCCACGATGCCGGCGGCGTAGCGGCGCGAGGCGTGCTGGGCGCTCTTGCCGTGCACGATCGCCATGGCCCACTCGACGTAGATGTCCATCTCGTTGGCGTGGGCGTAGAGATCCCAGCAGCGAACGCCGGGCGGCCGACAGCCGATCTCCGCGAACTTGAGTCCCTTCGGTCCGAAGAACCACTCCATGTGGGTGGCTGAGGTGCCGATGCCGAGCGCCTCGATGACCTTCCGGCCCATCTCCTTCACCTCGGAGTAGCCCTCGGCGGTGTCGATGCGGTTGGTGGTGATGAACTGCGGCGAGATCCACCGCGTGCGCATCGCCTCGAGCACGTTCGGGTAGTAGTGGGTCGCGAACTCGTGCACCACGCGGCCGTCGATGGTGATGGTGTCGTAGAAGCCCTCGTGCCCCTCGATGAACTCCTCGATTGCAACCGAGCGACCCTGCTGCAGCCCGCTCTCACCGATGGCGCGTTGCAGCTCCTGGTCGTTTGTACACTTGTAGGTGCCGGCCGCGCCCGCGCCGTCGCGCGGCTTCACCATGATCGGATAGCCGTGCTCGTGTACAAAGCTCCAGGCATCGTTGGGCGACTTCGCGCCGATCGAGGCGGCAGTCGGAACGCCCGCCTGTCGCAGCACCTCCTTCATCGCCGGCTTGTCCCGGCAGAGGAATGCGGTGCGCGCCGAGGTGCCGGGGATCCCGCACGCTTCGCGGATGCGCGCGGCCGCCATGATGTGTGCCTCCACCGTGGCCTCCAGGCGATCGATCGGCAGCCGCTCCTGGATCCAGCGGACGGTGCGCGCCATCGCCTCCTCGTTGACCACCGAACTCACCTGCTCGTAGTGGTAGAGCCACCCCTTGAGATCATCGTCGAACGCGTCGAAAGGATATTCGCCGATGCCGACGACGCGCGCGCCAACCGAGTGCAGGGCGCGCACGAACTCGCGCTGGTTCTTGGGGAAGAAGGGCTCAACGAAGATGACGTTCATCGCTCACTCCTGGGCCGGTAGTTCCGTCGCGCGGACGCCGGAGGGAGCGCCGGGGCGACGCTCGCGCCGCGCGGGCGGAGTCTAGCACAGCCCCTTGCCCCGATCTCTTGGGACCGATACCCTGGCCCCGCTTCTCTCATCGGGAAGTTGATTGCGTCCGACAGCCGAGGGCGAGCGCTTCCCCAACCAAAACGAGGAGGTACCCATGACACTCAAGCCTGCACGCGTCGGTCTGGCGCTCGCCGCCGCCACCCTGGTCGCAGGGTCGCTCGTGGCTTGCGGCGGTTCGTCGAAGGAGAACGGCGGCGTGGCGCAGAACCACGCGGCCCCCGCCGGCGGAATGACCGCGGCGAAGCCCTCCGCCGACCAGGCGATGAGCGCATCGACCGCGGGCGCGATCGAGCTGGTCGGAACGACCGGCTGCGGTCACTGCAACTTCCACAAGACCGAGTCGTGCGCGGTCGGCCTCGAGACCGCCGACGGCCATTTCTACGTCGTCGACGGCGTCGGTCAGGACACCGAGGTCTGGAACCAGCGCTTCTCCGGCAAGAAGATGAAGGTCAAGGGAACGGTCGCGGCGAAGGACGGCCTCGATCACGTGCAGATGGCCAGCTACGAGTGGGTGGAGTAGGTCGGGATGACCTCGGTCGTCTTCGTCGCTCCCTTCTTCGCCGAGACCACGCTGCGCTTCGTGCAAGCGGCGGCTGATCTCCCGGGCGTGAGTCTCGGTCTGGTCAGTCAAGATCCGGAGCACAAGCTGCCCCAGGTTCTGCGCGCCAAGCTGGCGTCGCATTTCCTGGTCGATGACGCGCTCGATCCGGCGAAGATTCTCCACGCCGTGCAGCACCTCGGCACCCGCATGGGTCCAGCGCAACGCCTGCTCGGGACCCTCGAAGAGCTGCAGGTGCCGTTGGCCGAGGTGCGCCAGCACTTGAGCATCGACGGCATGGGGGTTGAGGCGGCGAAGAACTTCCGGGACAAGTCGCGCATGAAGACGGTGCTCTCCGCGGCTGGCCTGCCCTGCGCGCGCCATCGCCTCGTCTCGACCAAGGACGAGGCGTGGGAGTTCGTGAAGCTGGTCGGCTACCCGGTGGTGGTGAAGCCGCCGGCCGGCGCCGGCTCACGCAATACCTTCCGCGTCGATGGCGCCGAGCAGCTCCACGAGGTGCTCGCGATGAGCAGCTTCTCGGCCGAGCAGCCGGCGCTCTTCGAGGAGTTCATCACCGGGCAAGAGCACTCCTTCGACAGCGTCTTCATCCACGGTCGGCCGGTCTGGTACTCGATCAACCACTACTTCCCCGGACCGCTCGAGGTGATCGAGAACCCGTGGATCCAGTGGGCGGTGCTCCTGCCGCGCGAGGCCGACAAGCCGGAGTACGACGACATCCGACGGGTGGCGGCGCGCTCGCTCGAGGTGCTCGGGATGAAGACCGGCCTTTCGCACATGGAGTGGTTCCGGCGTTCCGATGGATCGGTCGCGGTCTCCGAGGTGGCGGCGCGACCGCCGGGTGCGCAGTTCACCACGCTCATCTCCTACGCGCACGACATCGATCTCTATCGGGCTTGGGCGCACCTCATGGTTTATGACGAGTTTCCCGCCCCGGCCCGGCGCTTCGCCGCAGGAGCCGCGTATCTGCGCGGTCAAGGACAGGGACGCGTGGTCGCGGTGCACGGCCTGGAAGAGGCGCAACGCGAGCTCGGTTCGATCGTGGTCGAGGCCAAGCTGCCGCGCGCCGGTCAGTCGGCCACCGGGACCTACGAAGGCGAGGGGTACGTCATCCTGCGCCACCCCGACACCGAGGTGGTGAAGAACGGCCTCAGGAAATTGATCAGCACGATTCGGGTCGAGCTGGGCTAGGGCGGGCGCGCGCGTAATGACTCGCGCCTCCTTGGTCGACGCTAGGAACTAGAACCTGCCGCACGAGGCGGTGCTTGCGAAGGTCAGCATCGGCCGGGTACTGAGGGGGACCATGCCGATCGAGTCAGGACACCGGGATCACGACGCGACGCGCGCGATCGAGGCGCGCGAGGTCGGAAGCGACACGCTCGCGATCACGCTCACGCGAAGGCTGCTCGACAACGGAGCCGGCACTTCGGAGCTCGAGCAATTCCTGCGCGAGGCGATCGCGCGCGGGCGCACGCGATTTCAATTTCACCTCGGCGGGCTCAAGTACTTGAACTCGACCGAAATTGGCGCGTTGCTCCGCACTGCGGTGCTGGCGCGCGGCGCGAACGGCAAGATCAGTCTGCACGAGGCCAACAAGAAGATCCGCGACGTGCTGGTGGTGGCGAAGGTGGATGGCCTCTTCGAGATGGCCAACTAGGCGGAGGAAGCATGAACGTCCTGATGATCTCTCCCGGCTTTCCGGTCGAACAGCCCTACTTTACGCGCGGCCTCTCGCAGGTTGGCGCGCGGGTGATCGGCATGGGGGATCAACCCGAAGGGAATCTGCCGCCGATGGCGCGCGAGGCGCTCTCTGCGTATTTCCGCGTCAACTTCGCAGATGAAAACGGCATGATCGCCGAGGCGCAGCGCATCGCGTCGCAGGTGCGAATCGATCGGGTCGAGTGCCTGTGGGAAGCGCTGATGCTCCCGGCCGCCCGCATCCGCGAGACGCTTGGTCTGCCCGGCATGACGGTCGCCGAGACCGTTCCCTTCCGCGACAAGGAAGAGATGAAGAAGGTGCTCGACAAGGCCGGGATCCGCACGCCGCGTCACGCCAGCGCCACCACCATCAACCAGGTCAAGGAAGCGGCGCACTGGATCGGCTTTCCCATCATCGTGAAGCCGATCGCGGGTGCCGGGTCGATGGACACGCACAAGGTCGGTAGCGCCGAGCAGCTCGACGAGATCCTTCGCACCATGCACCACGTGCCCGAGGTGAGCGTCGAGGAGTTCGTCGAAGGCGAGGACTTCACCTTTGACACCATCTGCGCCAACGGAAAGATCCTCTTCTACAACGTGTCGTTCTATCGACCGCGCGCGCTCATCTCGCGGACCAACGATTGGATCAGCCCGCAGACGATCTCCTTGCGCAACGTGGAGGATCCGCGCCTCGCCGACGGCGTGCGCATGGGACGGGCGGTTCTGCAGGCGCTCGGCTTCAAGACCGGCTTCACCCACATGGAGTGGTATCGGAAAGAGAACGGTGAGGCGGTCTTCGGCGAGATCGGCGGCCGGCCCCCGGGCGCGCGCACCGTCGACGTGATGAATTGGGCGAGCGACTTAGATCTCTTCCGCGGTTGGGCCGAGGCGGCGACCCACGGCACCTTCTCGCAACCGATCGAGCGGCGTTACAACTCGATCGCGATCTTCAAGCGCGCGGCCGGCGAAGGGACGATCCAGCTACGACGGCCTCTCGCGCCTGATGGCCGAGTTCGGTGAGTCGATCTCGCGGTCGAACTCACCCCGATCGGCTCGCCGAAGCGTTCGGCCAAGCAGTCCTTGATTGGCGACGGCTTCGTGATGGTGCGGCACGGCGATCTTCAGACCGCGCTCCACATGGCGGATCGGGTGGGCACCGAGCTTAATCTGGTGGCGGGGTGAGGCAGGCCGCATTGACTGCCGGGTCGAACCACCGAGGTCATTGACGATGGAATCCTCGAGAATTTCCCCGGCGGCGACCTCATTCAGCGCGGGCTGGTCGACTTGGCGGCCGGTCGAGAAACGGAGGAGGCACTCCTCGTGTCCATCGGCGCGGCGCGACTGCGCGAGGCCGGGATCGATGTTCCGGATCCTCAACTGCGCGACGCGGAACATCGACTCTATGCCCGACTCGCACGCTCGGATTCGGACGGTGCTCACGCGAGGTACAACGCATTGATTCGACGTCTGGTCAGCTTCGAGAGAGCGCTCTCTTGCGCGAGCTAGCACAGATTGACCGCATCGAGCGATTCATGCACGAGCTGGGGAAAGCAGCCCGCCGCCCGGCGCGGGTCTACTTCACTGGCGGCGCGGCGGCAAGTCATGCGAGGTTGGCGATCTTCGACCATCGACTCGGATCTGCTTAGTCTTACCGACGACGATGAGCCCTTCGGGAAATCCCCCGCTTGAAAGAACTGCTCCTTGTGAACGTGGAGCTGGCCTGCCCGGCAGACTTCCTCCCGGAACTGCCCGGCTGGGCGGATCGATCGGTGTTTATCAAGGACGTGGGCGTCGGCTCCTTCTACCACTACGACTTCTATGCTCAGGCGCTCTCGAAGATCGAGCGAGACCACCAGAAGGACCGGGATGACGTCGCCGCCATGTTGGCGGAGGGACTTGTCGAGCCGTCGCGGCTCATGTTGCTGTTCGAGGCAATCGAGCCCGGGCTGTTTCGGTTTCCAGCAGTGGATCCCGGCTTGCGGCGCCGGGTCGAGCGGGTGGTAGCAGGCGGTGCCGTAGCGACGCTCGGGCGCTGGGAGTAAGGCGGCGTTGTCCCCTCGAAGTCGCGATTCAGCCCTGAAACCCGTTGGTCTTGTGGGAGCCGTCACAGAACGGCTTCCGCGACGACCCGCCGCAGCGACACAGCGCCACCTTCTCCAGGTGGCGTGTTTCGTTTCCCGCCGCGTCGATCACCGTGACCTCGCCGCGCACGAGCAGCGGGCCGTTCGCGGCGGCTTCGATCCGCACCTCGTCGGACTCGCGCGGCGCAGGTACGCCGGCTCGCGGCGTCGGCTTCGTTCGCGTCGATCCGCTGAATCGAGAGCGCGCTCGAAGGACAGCGCTCGACCTGCGCCACCACCGCCGCGCTCTCCGCCCATCGATCGTGACCCACGGTCGTCTTCTTCGCGGATCGAAGACCCTCCGGCGCAGGCCGCGGAAGCAGTTGGTTGAGGGTGCAGAGCGAAGCGGCTTCCACACCACCGTAACTCGCCGCTGCTGTAGCGCTTGGTGATCTCGTTCATGTCTGCTGACTCCTCTTCGGATGATCTGACACGCGGGCCCCACCTGCGATCACCGCGGGCGGGGAGAGAGTACCCGACGAAGCTCCATGAGCTTTCGATGATACGACGGATCCTCCGCCGCCGGGATTGAAGCTGCCGCATCGTCGATCGCGCGGCGCGCAGCGCGAATTCGGAAGCGTGGATTTCCACTCGAAGCGCCGCGAGTCGCGCGCTCGAGCAGCACCTTCGATACGGGGATTGCGGACGCAGGATGCGGTTGGCGACCGAGTCCGCCCACGCGAGCGCGTTGACCTGGGTGCGCGACTGAGGCAGGTATCGAGCAATAATGCAACTGAACGAAGTACACGCCCCCCCCCCCCCCCCCCCCCCCCCCCCCCCCCCCCCCCCCCCCCCCGCTACGTATTGCTCTCTTTAGGCGATTGAACTTGGTCTGTGCCGATGGTGGTCGGGTCATTTGTGGCTATGGTCATACTTGAAATGACACTTTTCGCTTTTCCGACGGTCGAATGGTACAAGATCAGAGAAGACTTTATCGTCAAAGATTGGAAACTGACCCCGATTGGCTGGCAGCGCCATTTTTTTCGGTGCTCTTTACAGCGGCGTTCAGGCCAGTGTCGCCGGAGCGACACTGTGGCTGGTCGTTCGCTTCGGCGAACGGCCTTGATCACGATGTCGCCGCCATATCTAGGCCGGCTCTAGAAAAACTGATCTGGACGTTGGTACGAAAGTGCGATCAGCCTGATTCGCAACGCTAACGCAGAAGCGTCGAATTATGGAGAAGACGATGAAGAGCCTAACACCAGAACAGGCTTACGCAGCCATGCAGCATTTTATCGAGCACTACTACTCGTTCCGAAAAGAAATCTCGGACGACGTCAGTGATCTGCTTTCCGATATGCAGTTGTTAGGCGACCACCGGCCTGCCGATAGTGGTCTTTGGCCGGCCTGGGAGCGCGCGATAGATAAAGCCAAAAGGGACGGCGGCATTTATATTCAACTCACAAAATAAATGCGCGCTCGTGTCGAATGCGTATGGATGGCGACCAAACGAGCTGTTGCGGCAGGTCGTCAAGCTGGATACGCGAAAGGATGACCAGTTGGTTAGAGCAATCTCGGTGCCGAAATGCGTGAATGGAGTTTGTCGGGAACGCGATCCGACATTTAGGCTCTAGGCAAAGGATTGATCGATGAAGAGCTTAACACCCGAGCAGGCCTACGCAGCGATGCAACATTTCCTCAAACATTATTATTCATTCCGAAAAGAAGTTTCTGTGGACGTTCTCGATCTCTTTTCCGACACGCAGCTATTATCGGATGGCCGGCCCGCCGATGGCGCCATTTGGCCTGAATGGGAGCAGGCAGTCGAGAAAGCTAAGAAGGAAGGCGGCATTTACATTCATCTCACGAGATAAATCTGCACTATGAGCGAATGCGTATGGACGGCGGTTCAAGCCGTTGAGCTCCTTGACACAACCCGAGATCGAGCGTCTTTATGATACGATTAGAAGGTTCGAAAGATCCACACCAGGTACAGTCACGCGTTATGCTCGATGAGATGGGTGTTCCGCATCTTAGTCGCTTTTCTGGCGGCATCTGTGATCGTTCCATCGCCAACCATGGCCGAAGAGCAGCGTTGGTATGACTACGAGCCGGCGACCGCCACTCTAAAAGGCTTCTTGGCCGTAAAGTATTATTATGGGCCGCCTGGTTTCGGCGAAACCCCGAAAACCGATTATAAGGTTCAGGCATGGCTGCTCCTTCTCTCGACGCCAATCAACATCCGGGGGGCGCCAGACCCAGATGACGGCGGTGAAGCGACCAACATATTGCAAATTGACTTGGTGCCACCCTTTGGCAAGCACGAGAAGACGGTGAGAAACGATTTCATTCGCTTTCGTGGCAGAGAGGTAATCGTGACGGGTTCGCTCTATGAGGGCCGAACGGGGTGGTACTGGGTGAATACCGCAATGCAGGTCAAGACGATTTCCCTGGCGCCACGCGGTAATGATCGCGACTGAGGTTTTCCGCCGGAGACGTCATGGACTTGCGTCGCTGCACTTCAAGCTCTCCGAGTAGCACCATGTCGCGCTTAGTGGCCGCGATGATCGTAGCGCTGGCGCTTGCACGAGGCGCCGCTGCGGCCGAGGAGCCACGTTGGTACGATTACGAACCAGCGGTGGTCTCGCTTAAAGGATTTCTAGCCGTCAAGTACTTCTACGGACCGCCCAGCTTCGGAGATTTCCCGAAATCAGACCACAAGGCTGAGGCATGGCTGCTCTTTCTCTCCACACCGATCAACATCCGGGGTGAATCGGACCCCGATGACGGCGAAGAAGAGACGAATGTCCAGTTAATTCAATTGGTGGTGATAACGAACGACAATCCAAAGAAGTAATGGAAAAACCTCCGCCGCTCGCTCGGCCGGGAGGTGGTCGTAACAGGTTCTCTTTATCAAGGTCGGACAAGCTGGTACTGGACCAACGTTGCATTGAAAATAAAAACAATTGCGCTGGTACCGCGCGGCAACGATCGCGAGTGAATTGCCGTACGACCAGTTCTCGCTACCAATATGCGTAAGTCGGGTTTGCCGGGATCGCGATTCGACTTTTGAGCCCTAAGGCAAAGGAACGGACGATGAAGAGCTTAACGCCCGAGCAAGCTTACGCAGCGATGCAGCACTTTCTCGAACACTACTATTCATTCCGAAAAGAGATTTCAGACGATGTCCACGCTCTACTCTCTGACACTCAGTTGATGGCCGACGGTCGACCCGTTGACGGCGCCATTTGGCCTGCCTGGGAGCGCGCGATCGAGAAAGCTGAAAAAGAAGGTGGCATCTATATTCACCTTACAAAATAGATGCCCGCTTTCACTGAAGCGTGGTGGCCTT
>JAXLXQ010000013.1:0-83130 GCA_046327845.1 Candidatus Eiseniibacteriota bacterium
CGAGATCTGGTTGCGCATCGCGGGCAGGCCGCCGAAGACGGCGCAGGTGCCGATCGCCACCAACACGCGGCTCCGCGCGCGGATCGCCTTCAAGCTATCGAGGTCGCGTTCGGTCGCGACCACCCCCTCGACGAAGGCCAGGTCGAGCGGGGTCGCGTGATCGTTCTTCGAGCGCACCATGACCCAGTCGATCAGGTCGATGCGCTCGGCCAAGCGCAGGAGTTCATCCTCGCAGTTCAGGATCTGCAGTTGGTCTCCGGCGCAGCCGGTCAGCCCGAAGATGCCGACCTTGGGTTTGGTCGCGGGCATGGGAAGCTCCTCTAGGTGTAAATCAGCTCGGGGAGATTGAGCGCGTCCCAGAGCGAGAAGACCGGCCCGTGCAGGCAGGTCATGGTGTAGCCGACCGCGCAGTGGCCGCACTTGCCGACGCCGCACTCCATCCTCCGCTCGAGGCTCAGGTAGACGCGGTCCTTGGAGAAGCCGAGTCGAACCAGGCGATCGAGCACGTGCTTGTAGAAGACCGGCGGTCCACACGCCACCGCGTGGGTGCGCGCGACGTCGAGCGGCTCGCTCCCCTTGGCCAGATCGTCGAGCAGATCGGTGACCAGGCCGACGCGACCGCCCCAGTGCTCCATGGTGGTCCGCTCGATCGCGAGATCGATCTCGGCGTCGCCGCGCCGCTCGAATCCCTTGAGTTCGCTGCGGAAGAGCACCTGCTCCGGCGACTTCGCGCCGTAGAGCAGGACGATTCGCCCGAAGCGCTCGCGGTGATCGATGGCGAACTGCAGCAGCCCGCGGAGCGGCACCATCCCGAGCCCGCCCGCCACCAAGAGCAAGTCGTGACCGAAGAAGCGCTCGACCGGAAAGCCGTTGCCGAGCGGACCCCGAATCCCGACGATGTCTCCCTCCTTGATGCGGTCGAAGAGGTAGCCGGTCACCGCCCCCGCCTCGCGGATCGCGAGCTGGAAGACGCCGCGCCGCGTGGGGGAGGAGGGAAGCGAGAAGGGTGCCTCGCCCACTCCGAGGATCGAGAGCATCACGAACTGGCCCGGCTTCCAGGTGAAGCGCTCGGCCAGGATCGGATCGACGAAGCGAAGGTCGTAAAGCCTCACCCCCGGGACCAGATCGGATTGCAGCAGCACGCGCGCGGGCGCCGACAGGTAGGGATTCTGTCCGGTCGGCAGCTCGCGCGGGGCCGCATGTCGCAAGGTACGCGCCTGGTTCGTGCTCATGCCTCACCTCGCACGTGCTGGAAGACCTCGACCACGTGGATGCCGGTTGGGCAGTTCTCGATGCAGCGCCCGCAACCGACGCATGAGGGCATGCCGAACTCGCGCACGAACGCCTCCTGCTTGTGGTAGTAGCGATTTCTCACGCGATCGGCGCGCCGCTCGCGGAAGTTGTGGCCGCCCGCCACCACCGCGTAGTCACGGTAGAGGCAGGCATCCCAGCAGCGCAGACGCTCCGAGCAACCTTCGCTCGGCATCTGGTCCCACAGGTTGAAGCAGGTGCAGGTGGGGCAGACGATCGAGCAGGAGCCGCAGCAGAGGCACTTCCGTCCCAGTTCCTCCCAGACCGGATCTCCCTTCTTGAGCTCGAGCACGTAGGGGAGATCGTGCGTGTCGAGCGAGAGCGAAGGAAGCGGTGCGCCTTGAGCCGCGCCAGGTACTCCCTGGGTGTCGCCGCGCGAGGCCGGCTGAAACCGACCGCGTGGCGGCGCAACTGTCGTCGCCGCGCGCGCTGCCGATCGTCACGAGGTAGCGCCCGCGGAGCGGGGTGAAGAAGAGATCGAAGCCGTCGTCCACGGTCGCGGTGCCGACTGGCAGAAGCACTTCTCGTCGGGCACAGCCGTAGCCGATCACGGTCAGCTTCTCCCGCCGCTGCCGATAGCTCGGGTCGGGGAAGTCGGAGAGGAAGAGCAGGTCCAAGATCTTCAAGGCGTGCACGTCGCAGGCGTGGGCGCCGTAGAAGATCATCGGCGCGATCGGCTCGTCGTCGCCGTCACGCCAACCGCGTGCATCTCCCCGCGTGACCGTGACGCGCGGAGGCAGCAGGAGCTTCTTGAAGGGGAGGATGGTTCTGAGTGCGTCGGGGCGTGCCCGGCGTGGATCCTCGATTCGCTCCAGGGCGAAGACTTCCGTGCCCTGGGCCTTGCCACTCTGCACCTCGCGCGCGACCGGAGCGTACAGCTCGCCTTCGTCGCGGAGGGCGTTCAGAAATCCATCGAGGCGTTCTTCCGCCAACCGTAGGGATTGCATGAAAACTCCACACGCCGGGGAGGATTCCTGCATCCATCTGCATCATCGGGAGGGGCAGGTGGTCTGTCCAGTGCGATCTTGGCCAGTGTTTACGCGGCGAAATTGTGATTGACGTTGGTGGGGGAAAGGGCCCTAGAGAGGACGAATCTCGATCGCTCGCGCCCACGAGGCGAGGTCGCCGCGATGCGAGAGCAGGAGCCATTGCCGCTCCTGTCCGAGCTGCTCGAGCGATTGCTTGACCCGCGCCAAGCGCTCTTCGTCGAAGTGCACGAAGGGATCGTCGAAGAGAAACGGCAGGGCTGCCGGCCCGTTCAAGAGGTCGGCCACCGCCAGGCGGAGCGCGAGAAAGAGCTGATCGCGCGTCCCCTGGGAGAGCTGCGCGATCGCGATGGCGTGCCCGGCGTGGCTCGCGAGCGCCAGATCGAAGGAGCTGCCGAGGGTGACCCGCCGCGAGTCGCTCAAGCTCAGGTGTCGGAAGTGGCGCGAGAGCCGCGCCTCCAGCTCCGCGCGGTGATCCCCTTGGTAGTCGTGGGCGGCCTCGCGTAGCCAGCTCGAGGCGAGCACCAGCGCGGCCGCCTCCTGCTTGCGCGCACGGATCTCGCTCTCCAAGGCGCGGGCCCCCAGCTCGAGGCGCGCGACGTTCACGCCCTGCTTCCCCTCGAGCCGCGCCTGCTCACGCAGGAGCTGGCGATTCGCCTCCTCGAGGCGAACGACCTCCGCCTGCTCCGCCTCGTCCGACTGCGCTTCCTCTCGCATGACGCGCCGGAGCGTCTCGCCGCGGACGAGCGGATCTCGCTCCTCGCGCGAGGAGGCGAGGAGCGGGTCCTTTGCCTCGAGCGCCTCGAGCTCGCGGAGCACCGCGCCGAGCGCCGCGGTCGTTTCGAGGCGACGGGTGGCGAGTTCGGTCGAGGTGGCGAGCGAGTGGGCGCGGAGGGTGCCGGCGCGCCGGGCCTCGAGCGCGCTCTCCTGGATCAGAAGCTCGCGCGCCCGTCGCTCCGCTTCGCGCTCGCGGCGAGCCCAGCTCGCGAGGTCGGCATCCGGCTCCGCTTCGGGCCACGCCGCGCGCACCACGCGAAGCGCGGCCGCGACGCTTGCCGCCTCCGCCGCGAGGCGACGGGCGTCCAGCTCTGCTTCGGCCGGCAACGCGGCGTTCCGCGCGCGAAGCTCGTCGCGCGCGCGGAGTGCGTCTTCGCGCCGCGCGCGCTCCGTCTCGCGGCGGCCCGTTCGAGATCCCAGGCCGCGCCGTCCATCCCGCGAAGGATCTGCTCGATCGCGCCGAGGTCGGCGTTGGAGTCGGGCACGAGCGACAAGGTAGCGCGCGGTGTGCGGTCGGCGAGCGCGGCGCCAGGCAGCGCGCGCCGCCCGGATTCTCTTCCGCTTCGAGCGCGAAGATCAGGTGAAGCTGATCCGCGCGCTCCTGCCAGACCCGCGCGCGCTCCTCGTCCGCTTGCCGCCAGCGCGCGACTCCTCCGCGAACTCGGCCGCGGTCGGGGCAGCGAAGGGGCCGAGCTGATGATCGAGGCTCGCGATGTCTCGTTCGATCCGCGCCGCCTCGTTCTCCAGGTTGGTCGCGTGGGCCCGCGCCTCACCCGCCCGCTGCACGTGCCCCGCGAGGCGGCGTTCTTCCTCTTCTCGTTCGCGCCCGCCACCGAAAGCAGCGCGCGCAGCAGAGGAGGAGGAAGGCGGCTCCCGCGACTGCGAGCCAGGTTGGAGCCGGCCACCCGCGACGCGCAAAGAAGTAAGCAACGGGCGCGGCGGCCGCGAGGAGCGCGAGGTAGAACTCGAGCCGCTTGGCCGGCGGGGTTGGACGAAGGGCGTGGAGCCGCGCTTCGCTTCCTTCTGCCGCTCCTCGGCGATGAGGAGCTCGCTCTTCGCCTCCCGTAGCTGCCCGGCCAGCTCCTTCCGCGCGTCGACCAACGCGAGCTTCGCCTCGAGGCGCGCCGAGCGATTCTCCGACTCCAAGAAGGCGCGCGCCTCGCCGTGGCGCTCGAGCAGGGACAGTCGCGCGGTGGCCTGGTCGTAGCGGTCGAGCTCGCCGAGGAAGGCCTTGGACGCCCACTCGATCGTGTCCCAGGCCGGAGTCGGGAGCGCTTCGCCCGCCTCGCGACAGGCCGCCTCAGCCCGCGCCAACGCCTGATCCAGCTCCGCGCGCTCTTGGCGAATCCGCGCCGCCTCGTCGCGGGCGCGCGCCTCTTCGTCGGCCGCGCGTGCCAGGGCATCGAGCGCGGTCGGCAGCTCCGGTCCGGAGGCGCGGAAGCGCTCCCCCTCGCCGCCCAGGATCGCGCGCAACGCCGCGCGCTCCTGATCGACCGTGCTGAGCTCGCGTTCGGCCGCGGCCCATCGCCCCTCTTCATCGACCCGCCGGCGGCGCTCCTCGTCCAACCGCACCCAGGCGGAGAGCGACGCGAGGCACGCCGCGCGATCTTCGCGCGATCGTTTGAGCCCGATCCGCCGCGCGTCGTTCTCCTCGATCGCGAGATTGCCGCGATTGAGTTGATCGAGGTCGGTCGTGGTCTCGCCCAGTTCGAGCCACGTACCGCCCAGTTCGCGCTCCAGCTGCTCGATGCGTCCGTCCTGGGTTTGATTGGCCGGCCGCGTCGCCCCGGGAGCAGGCACGCCGAGATCGCCGGTCCGCCGGGTCAACGCATGAGTTCGAGGAAGAGCTGCTCGAGCACCTGGTCAAGTCCGGCCCGCACCGCTCGGTCAGCAGGTGCTGCAGCTCGTCGCCCAAGCGATCGGCCGCCGGCAGCAGTTGCATCACGCAGTAGGTCTCGCGAAATAGCTCGACGTCGGAGAAGCCGAGGAGCGCGCGCAGCCTTCGGCGAAGGCGCCCCCCGCACTCAGCGACGCGCCTGAGGTTGTGCTCGCCCTCGAAGAGGACCTGCGAGCCTCCTTCCACCTCACGCCAGAGACGCACGCGATGCGAGTCGAAGCGGCGATGGAGATGGTGGACCACCGCGCGTCCACCTCCCATTCGAGTTCGCCGAAGAAGGGCGACCGCTTCCTCGAACGATCGATAGCGTCCCACGCCGAAGCGCTCGGATCGCTCACGCCGGGGGAGGCCGAACCAGACCGCGGTGATGCCGGCCACCATCGTGCTCTTGCCCGACTCGTTCGGCGCGATCAAGACCCCGCCTCGCGGGAAGGCAGAACTCGGTCGGCGCGGTGAAGCGGCCGGAGCAGAGGACGAGGCGGCGCAGCCGGCGCGCTCACCGCGGGGGTGTTCCCGTCGCGGAGTCGCCGCTCGCCGCACCTGCCGCCGCGCCGCGCGCGGCAAGGCCGGCGAGCGCGGCCGCGCCGCCGCCTCGGCCAGCGCGCGATCTTCTTCTTCGTCCGCCTCGAGGATCGCTTGGAGCGCGCGCCGCGCGAACGCGCCGCGGATGGTTGGTTCCTCCGCCAGATCCTCGAGCCGGCCGCTCGCCGCCTCCTCGCGCGCGTCGACCAGCTCGAGGAAGAAGAACTGCGAGCGGAGCTCCTCGAGGAGCGACTCGAGCGGCAGCGAGAAGGAAGCAGGCCGCGCAGCTCGATCCGCGCGATCATGCCAGCTCCCGCTGCTCGCCCAGTCGCGTGAGGCAGGCGCGGAGTTCGTCGAGCGAGCGAAGTCGAGAGATTCCTCCTCGCGCACGATCGCGCGCGAGGCGAAGGCGAGCCGCTCCGGCCGAAGCTCGCTCGAGGCGAAGTCGAGCGCCACCACCGACTCGGTGCGGATCGTCGAACCCGCCCCCCTCGATGCGTCCGGGATAGCAGGCGAAGCCGTCGGCCAGCCGCTTCTCCATCGGCTTGTGGATGTGGCCGAGCGCGACGTAGTGGAAGCCGCCGAGCGAGGCCGAACGGAAGCGGCAGCGCGCGATCGGACCAGTCATCAGGCAGGCGTGGGCGATCAGGAGCCGTCGCGCGTTGCCCGGCACGAGCGGCGGCGGCTCGAGGAAAGCGAGTTCGCCCGGCCACGTAGGCCAAGGCGTACACCTCGACCGCAACGCCCGCGATCTCGAGGCGTGAGACCAACCCGGCGTTCGGTTGCACCACGAGCAGGCCGGGCCAACGCGCCGCGTATTGGCGATAGACGCAGTCGGGATAGCTCCACTCGTCGTGGTTGCCCGGCACGGTGATCACCGCGATGCCGGCCTCGACCGCGCGCGCCAGGTCGGCTAGCACCGACTCGACCAGCGCGTGGGGCGGACGGTGGTGGTCGAAGAGATCACCCGCGATCACCAGTGCGGCGATCCGGTTCTCCTCCGCCAGGGCGAAGTCGATCGTGCGCCGCAGAACCAGGTCGGCCTCGCTCCGGCGCGTCGCGGCGGCGGGCCCCAGGTAGTCGTGGCGATCGCCGAGATGAAGGTCGGCGAGGTGGAGCAGCCGCGATCGCACCTCGGGTCCTTCAGTTCTTCGCGCGGGAGAATCGGAAGGGGAGCGACATGGTCGATCGCACCGGCTGCCCGTAGCGCATGGCGGGGCTGAAGGTCCACTTTCGCGCCGCGGACAGCGCCGCTTCTTCCAGCTCCGCCTCGGCGCGGCTCTTGTCGACGCGGGCCGCGATCACCTTGCCCTGCTCGTCGATCGTGACCAGCACGGTCACCTGTCCCTCGAGGCCGCGTTCCTGGGCCGACTCCGGGTAGACCGCCGCGACCTTTTCGAGCGCGACCGGCGGGGTGTCGTACTCCGCGCTTGCCCCCTCGGTCGGACGATCGAGCAACTTGTCCTTGGCACTCTCGATCCCCGCGAAGGACCAGTTCTCGAGAACGAAGGCGACAAGCGACTCGGTGGCCGCCGCGCCCTCGGCGCCCTTGGGCGATGCGAGCGCCTTTCGCGCCACGACCAGCGCGGGATACTCGGTCGACTTCAGCGCATCGGTGAGCTTGCCGCGCCACGCCTCGAGGAAGGGGAGGGCGAGGCTCGCGTCGAGCGTGGTGCCGCGCTCCAAGTACTTGAGCCCCCGCGCATCGTCACCGGCGATCAACTTAAGGTGAGCCAGCCCGAGCGTGGCCAGGGGATCGCTCCCCTGATTCCACGCATCGAGCAGCAGATCCGACGCGCGGTCGCGATCGCCGAGCGCGAGGTAGAGGAAGCCCAGATTCCGGCGGATGCGCGGGCCCCACGGCGGCGCCACCACCGCCTGGCGGCCCTTCTCCATCGTCTCGAGCGCGTCGATCAAGCGGCCGGCCCGGCCGTAGAGACCGGCCAGCTCCACCACCGCGGGCCCGTAGCTCGCGCTCTCGGCGAGCGAGCGCTTCCAGTTCTCCTCGGCGTCGGTCGTCCTTCCCTTCCTCAGGTAGAGCGACGCCATCTGGTCGTAGAGGAAGGGATCGTTCGGGTCCTTCTCCAGCGCCTTCTTGTAGATCGACTCGGCGTCATCCAGGCGGTTCATGTAGACCAGGACGTTCGCCATGTTGCTCCAGCCCTCGCTCGAGGCCGGGTTCTCCTCGGTCATCTGGCGAAACGCCTCGAGCGCCTCGGCCAGGTACTTCGGTTCGCTCTGTCCGCGCTCCATCAGCACGCGGCCGAGCGAGAAGCGCGCGTCGATCCGCTGCGGCTGCATCGCCACCGCGCGGCGGTAGTACTGCTCGGCCTGATCGAGCTTCCCCAGCGAGTGGTAGGCGTCGCCGTAGAGGATGCAGGCGAGCGCGAAGTCGGGCTTCTGCTTCAAGGTCAACTCGAGGTACTCCGACGCGACCTGATCGAAGCCCTGGTAGATCGCGTCGTAGCCATTGCAGAAGGTCTCGACGAAGGGTGCAGCGCCGCGCCCGAGCGCCTCGGCGCACTTGGCCCGGCGTTCGTCGTCTCCCTCGGTCTCCGCCATCTCTTGCAGGAGTTGGATCGGATTCACCCCTTCGCCGGCCCGCGCGCGCGGCGCGAGGGCGGGAAGGAAGAGCCAGCTCGCGCAGAGGAGCAGCGCGGCGGCGCGGTCGAAAGAGAGCGGCTTCATGGTGGGCGCCTTCCCCCTCATCCCCGGTGTCGACATGCTAGGGCCTTTCGCTCGAGACGTGAATGGAGAAGATCGGTGAGCCCTGCACGATACGATCGGCCACTTCTTGCCCCGACTGAATGTGTCCGAAGACGGTGTAGCGCCCGTCCAGGTGCGGCTGGTCGGAGTGGGTGAAGAAGTACTGGCTCCCGCCGGTGTCCTTACCCGAGAGGGCCATGCCGAGGGCGCCGGTCGAGTAGTGCTCGCGGTTGATCTCGCAGCGAATCTGCCAATCGGGCCCGCCGTAGCCGTCGCCGCGCGGGCAGCCGTCTTGCAGCACGAAGTCGGGCACCACGCGGTGCCACACGCCGCGATCGAAGTAGCCGCTCCCCGCGAGCTGCGCGAAGTTCCAGCAGGTGAGGGGCGCCTCGCGCGTGTAGAGCTCGACCACGATGCGCCCCCCCTCGGTCTGGATCTCGGCCCAGTGCGACGACTCCGCCCACTCGAGGATCGTGCGGTAGTCGTCGAGGCTTCGTCCGGTTTCGACCGGCGCGGCCTCGCGCGGCGGGACTTCTCCGGTGCGGCGGAGCGCGGCCGACGCCTCGCGACGCACCACGTAGTCGGGATCGGAGCAGGCGCTCACTACGAGCGCCTTGAGCGCGGGACGATCGAGGTGTGCCGAGGCCAGCTCGATCCAGCCGAGGCGCACGTCGTTCTGCGTATCGCGGGCGCGGGAGATCTTGCAGGTCTTCTCCGCGAAGGACTCGATCTCGCCCCAATCGGAGTCGCTCACCACGCGACTGGTGTCCGCGAGGAGCGTGCCGAGCGAGCCCACCGTGACGGCGCGGAGCACCACGTCGGGTCGCGTCAGGAGATCGGAGAGGGTCGGCTTGAGCCGCGGAAACCAGGGTCCTTCGCCCTTGGCCCGAAGCGTGAGGTACGGGTCGATCGCCTCCTTCGCCACGCGCGGTTCGTCCTTCAAGAGCGACTCGAGATGCGCCTGCGCCCGCGCGTCGGTCAAGAGTTCGGCCGCGCCGGCGGTGGCGGCGCGCAGGGTCCAGTCCTTGCTCGCGCCCAGCTTGGTGAGCGCCGCGTCGAGTCGCGCTTGATCCGAGGTGCCGAGAGGTCGCGACCCGGCCTGGAGACGCGTGAGCAGCGCGCCGAACGCGACCTCGACCAGGCGCGGACGAGGATCGCCGAGCCATCGATCGATCTCTTCCAGCGCCGCGGCGCGCTCGGGCACCGATCCCAGCGCCTCGACCGCGGTCACCCGCACGTTGGGCTGCGCGTCGGTCAGAAACGGCCGGAGATCATCCAGAGCGAGCCCGCGCGTCTTTCCCTCGGGGAGCGCCGCGGCGAGGGCGCGCACTGCCTCGACTCGCACGCGCCAATCGGCATCACGTGCCAGACCGAGGAGTGCCAGGGTGGCGGTGCTGTCGGCCGCGCCGCGCAGTCCGCGGGCCGCGTTCATGCGGACGCGCGGATCGCTGTCGGCGGTCAACTGACGAAGCCGCGTCACCGCGCGCACGCGATCTTCGGCGCTGAGGTCGACGCCGCCGGCGATCGGGGTCCGTCCGGCGGCCGGGGCGCCGAGCAAGCGCATTAGGCAGTAGACGGCCGGCCAGCGCAGCTCGACATCCTCCGCGTTCGACAGTTCGAGTACGCGGGGGAGGGCGTCGCGCACCGGGATCTGCCACGCGGCGAGGAGCGCCCCCGCCACCACGCGCGAGCTGCCGTCGTCCAGCGCGCGGCGGCAACCGGCCGCGCCGCGCCTGAGCTTGCCGAGCCCTTCGACCGCGAGCGCGCGGACCTCGGCATCCGACTCCTTTCCGTTCAGGAGGAGCGCTTCGAGCGGCGTCGCCGAGGTCGAGTCCTCGATCTCGCCGATGGCGAAGGCGGCCCAGCGCCGCACCTCCACCTCCTTGTCGGCGAGGAGTGGCGTCAGCGCGGCGACATCGGCGACGGCGCCGATCCGACCCAGAGCGAGGGCGGCGCGGCCGCGGACCTCGGCCGAGGGATCGCGGAGGAGGTCACGGAGGCCGGCGTCCGGCTCGCGGCGATCCTCGGCGCGCAGGATCTCCGGGTACGCGTCCGGCAGTGCGGCCTGCGCTCGGATCGAGGCGGCGAGGGCGAAGGTGACCAGCAGGAGCGGCAGCGGGCGGCCGAGCGCTCCCCAGAACATGCGGTGTCGCGGGGCGAAACAGGTCATCGCGGACTCCTTCCCTTGGTCCGCTCGGCATGATCCGGACCGGGGCGGCGCAAGACAAGTAGGACTTGCGTCCCAAGAGCCGAAAGAGCGCTTGAATCCGACCGGGTACTGCCCCCATCTTTCCGCCGTTGCTGGTTACGACATCCCTGCGACCCGATCCGTCGGGTCGCCACTTCGAACCTTGACGTAATCTGCGCCGCATTGGGAGACAGCTTGAGTACGAGCCAAGAACACGCGCAGGCCGCGGTTCTGGAGCTGGTCAGGAGGATCGTGGAAGCGTTGGTCGACACCCCCGAACGTGTCAGCATTGTGCCAGTGATGGGTGAGCGGTCCACCGTCATCGAGATCTCGGCACAGCCGCCGGAAGTGGGTCAGATCATCGGCCGAGGCGGGAGGAACATCCACTCGCTGCAGGCGATCGTGCAAGCGGTCGGGGCCAAGCACGGCCTCGATTGTCAGGTCTTCGTCCTAGATAAGCCGCGAGACGCGAGCGAAGGTTGAGGTTGATCCGGCGCCGGCTGGCCGGAAGCCTCGTGCAACGCTTCGTCGCGTTCGACCGTACTCCTCACGGCCGCGCACGTCAGAGCATCACGGGCCGCGCATTCGAGTCAGGAACAAGGAGGTGTCCGTGAACCATCGATGGTTGTCGCACGCGCTCGTTTCGTTCACCTCTTTGCTCACCCTTGCCTTCGCCGTGGCCGCGGTGCCCTCCGCCCGCGCCGATGAGTTGCCGCCGATCAGCGGGCCGTCCTCGGGCGGCGTGTACGAGGCGACGCTCGCGAACGGAATGAAGGTGTTGATGAAGGAGGTGCACACCGCTCCCCTTCTCTGCGTCTCGGTTTGGTATCGGGCGGGCAGCTCGCACGAGTCGAACGGCACGACCGGGCTCGCGCACCTGCTCGAGCACATGATGTTCAAGGGGACTGAACAGTACGGGAAGGGGGTCTACGACCGACTGCTCGAGGCCAACGGAGCGGTCAACAACGCGTCCACCTGGCTCGATCGCACGCAGTACTTCGTGCTGATCGCGGCCGACCGGGCCGACCTCGCGCTCGAGCTGGAAGCTGACCGGATGCGCAACGCCCTCTTCACCCAGCAGGACCTGGATGACGAGATGCCGGTCGTGCGAAACGAAATGGAGAAGGGGAAGACGACCCCTACAGCGAGCTCGACGATCGCCTCCAATCGATGGCGATCCTAGAGCACCTATCACTGGCCGACGATCGGTTGGAAGACCGACGTCGAGTCGATCACGGCCGAGCAGATCCACGCCTACTACGACAAGTACTACTGGCCGAACAACTCCTACCTCGTGTTGGTCGGTGACCTGCAACGACGATGCTCGAGAAGGCGGTCAGGTTCTTCGGGCCGCTCGCGGCCGGGGGCGAATCTCCGCGCGTCGCGACGGTCGAGCCGGAGCAGAAGGGCGAACGCCGCTTCCTCATTCGCGAGGCGGGACAGACCCGCATCCTGGGGCTCGCGTGGCGTTCGGTCGCGCGCAGCGATCATGACGGCTACGCGCTCGATCTCCTGGGCCGCATTCTCGGCTCGGGGGAGACGAGCCGCCTCTACCACGGGCTGGTCGAGTCAGGGCTCGCCACCGACGTCAATGCGGGCAACCGATCCTGGTTCAAGTACCCCTACCTCTTCGAGGCCTATGTCACGGTGGCGGAGGGGGCAGATCCCGACTCCGCCGAGCGCGCGGTCTACGCCGAGATCGCGCGGCTCAAGTCGGAGGCGCCGAGCAAGGCCGAGCTGGCCCGCGCGATCAAGCAGGCCAAGGTCGAGACCCTCTTCGAGCGCGACGATGTCACCTCGCTCATGTTCTCGATCGGCGAGGCGGAGAACGCTGGCAACTATCACTTCTACGAGACCTACCTCGACTCGCCCAGGCAGGCGGGCGCCCGGAGGTGCGCGCGGCCGCCGAGACACATCTGGTCGATCACGCGCGCACCGTCGGCTTCTATCTCCCCGACGGTCAGGCTGGTGGAAGCTGGACCGCCGACTCCGACCCGGAGTCGAACCGCAACGGCCGTCGCGAGCGCGCCGCGGACGCGAAGTGGGTCGGCGCGACCGTTCACCCTCGATGATTCGCGCGCCTGGCGATTCGATCCGCGTGAGCTCGAGCCCGCCTCGCTCGTGCGCGTCGGTCCAACCGAGTCGATCCCGCGGGGACGGAGTGTGGGGAACGCCCTCGGTGCTCCTTCGGGGGACCGCACCGGCGGCGCGTCCGGGCCGGACCGAACTACAGCCGGCCAAGGGGATCGAGGCGCGGCCCGCGGCCTTGCCGACCAAGACCACGCTCGCGAACGGCATCGGCCTCATCGTGCAGGAGAGCCACGAGAACCCGACCATCGCGCTCGAGGGACGGCTCGTCGGTGGGCTTCTCACCGAGCCGGCGGGGAAGGAAGGGGTGGCGGCGCTGGTGGCCAGACCCTGACCAAGGGAACGACCCAGCACTCCGCCGCCGAGCTGGCCGAGCTGCTCAGGTCGAACGGCATCTCGCTCAGCTTCGATGCGGCCGCCGATCACATCTCGATAGCGCGCGCTGCCTGGCCGAGGACTTCCCTCAGATGATCGCGCTCCTCGGTGAGGTGCTGACCAGCGCAACTTTCCCCGCCGATCAGGTCGACATCGCGCGCGCCCAGCTGGTGGCGTCGCTCAAGGAGAGGACCGAGGACACCGACTCGCGATCGCGGCGCGCGGCGCTCGAGGCGGGATACGGCGCGAACTCCCCTACGCGCGCTTTGCCGAGGAACGGAGGAGAGCTTGAACGCGCTCACCTCGGCCGATCTCGAAGTACCGCGATTCGATGCTCGCGGGGAGCCGCTGGGCTTGGCGCTGGTTAGCGACGTCACCACCGACAAGGCGAAGAAGCTGCTCGGCACCGCGCTCAAGTCGGTGCCGCCGGCACTCCCTTCGCCGTCACCCCGCCGACCTGGAATCCTCCTTCCTCGCGCGATCCGATTCGCGTCGAGATGCCCGACAAGTCCCAAACCGACATCGTCTATGTCGGGCCGGGGGTCGCGCCGGGCGATCCGTCGCGCGATGCGGCGTTTCTTGCCAACGTCATCCTGGGCGGCTCCTTCACCTCGCGCTTGAACGGCGAGCTGCGCGACAACCAGGGGCTCACCTACGGCGCGGGCTCGCGCCTCAACGATCGACTCGGCGGCACCTACTGGGCCGCCTCGCTCGGCGTGAATCCGGAGAACGTCGAGAAGGGGTTGGAGGGGGTCCAGCACGAGCTCGACAAGGTCGTAAGCCCGGGGTTCACCGAGGACGAGCTGAAGCGCGGCCAGGAGTACGCCGCCGGCTCCTTCCCGATTCGTCTCCAGTCAAAGGATGAGGTGGCGGCTCTCCTGCTCTTCGCCGATGCCTACGGGCTTGGGCTCGACTACGCCTCGACCTTCGCCGCGCGCATGCGCAAGGTGACGCTGCCCGAGGTGCAGGCGGCAGTGGCCCGCTTCACCGATCGCTCGAAGATGGCGGTGGCGGCGGCCGGCACCTTCGCGCAGCCGTGATCCATCGGCCCCAAGGCCGGACCCTTCTCCTCGCCGCGCTTCTCCTTTTCGGGAGCGCGGCATTGCCGTGGCGCGCGCGCGCGGACGAAGGGCGCACCGCCGGCACCGTTCCGCCCGCCCTGCTCCAGCCGCATCACAGCGGATGCGCTCCGCCGCGACATCGAGTGGCTGACCGCGCCGCGTTGGCGGGGCCGTGCCACCGGCAGCGTCGTCTGCGATAGCCTCGCGCGCGTGCTCACCGCGCGCTTGCGCGCGGACGGTTGGAAGCCGGTCCTCTCCGATTCGAGCGGCTTCGACTTCTACCCGGTGGCCACCGAAGTGCGGGTCGAGGGGCAGGTCGGCCTGCGCGACAACGAGCACGGCTACCTCTTCGGCGCCGACTACACGCCGGTCGCGATCAGCTCCGACGGCCACGCGCTGAACGAGGTGGTCTTCGTCGGCTACGGGCTCTCGGCGCCCGAGCGCGGATACGACGACTACGCGGGCCAGGAGGTGAAGGGGAAGATCGTCGTCGCCTTTCTCCACGGCGCACCGGGCGGGAGCAGCGGGCGCGGTCTCCTCGGCGGAGGCGCGGAGCCTTACGGCAGTCTGTATCGGAAGGCGGAGACCGCGCTACTCCACGGCGCCGCCGCGCTCATCGTCACGCCGCCGCCCAGCGCCCCGAGCACGAGCGATCGCGGTTGGCGCCTTTCCTCCGAACTCGCCGCGCGCGATGCCGGCATTCCGGCCCTGGTCGACCCGCGTCGCGCGTTCGCTGCTCGAAGGTCTCGACCTCGACGCGGCGCAGAAGTCGATCGATGCGCGGCTCGAGCCCCGCTCCCAGCTCGCGCCGGCGCGCCGCGCCGAGGTGCTGACCCAGCTTCGGCGAAACGACGGGGTGGCGCGGAGCAGCCTGCTGATGCTTCCGGCCGACCAGCCCTTGGATCTTGCGGCGCGCGACGACACGAGCGGCGCCCTCCTCCTGATCGCCTCGATCAACGCGGGAGGGGTTGGCCCGGACGGCGCGCATCCCGAGCTTCATCCCGGCGCCAACGACGATGCCGCCGCGGTGGCCACGCTGCTGCAGATCGCGGAGGTCATGCCGATGGTGCCGCGCTCGCGCACCGTCTACCTCGCCTCGTTTCGGGCCACGAGTTGGGCGGCGCCGGCGCTCGCTCGATCGCGGGCAAGCTGCACGACATCGCGACCGTGCTCTTCGTTCACGCGATGGGGCACGGCGGCGCAACGCGCGTCGAGTGCGCCGACGAGAGTCTGCTCGCCGCGATTGCGGAGGCGAACGCGAGCCTGCCCACCCCGATCAAACTCGAACCGACCACGACGTTATCGAGCTGGGATGAGCTGATCCCCTTCCGCGCCCGCAGCGCGGAGACGATCGCCTTGGTTGGACCGGGCGCCGCCACCGACGGCACCGCGAGCGATCTTCCGAAGATGATCGACGCCGATGCCCTGGTCGCTCGGGCGCGCCTGGCCTTCGCTGCGGCGCAGGCGCTAGCGCGGCGTTAGCGCGACGCGCCCTCGAGCATCCCGCGAAGCCGCGCGAGCCGCGCCTCACGCTCGCGCACGAACCGCTCGATCCCCTTGAGCAGCCACTCCGGCGACAGGTGCGCCTCCTCGATCACCTCATCGAGCGTTCCGCCGGTGCGCCAGCGGTCGTCGAAGTCGCTCGTCATCGCGTACTCGGCCGCGATCTGGTGCGGCATCCAGTCCGCCATGGTGCGCCGCCCGCGGTTCGAGATCACGGTGGAGTCGAACCAGTCGGCCTCGGAGAGCACGCGGTCGCGCCAGGCGCGATCGGCCCGCTTCCACAGCTGCGGTGAGATGGCCGCGACGATCTTGACGTTTAGGCCGTTCTTCTCGAGTTCGGGGAGCAGCTTGATCGTGTTGAAGGTCGACATGGTGCCCGAAACGATCAGCGTGCCGCCGCGCGGCTTGCCCGGCGTGTAGTCGCGGATGATGTAGGCGCCGCGCGCCGCCTCGAAGTGCGAGTCAATGCCGAGCGCCGCGCGATCCGGGATCGTGACCGGCGGCCGCGTGAGGTGGAGCGCGACGATGTGCTCGCCGCTGGCCAAGGCCGCCGCCAGCACGACCGGCACCTCGTTCATCTCCCAGGGGTGCACGTCGACCACGTGACCGTCGGGGAAGAGCTGCGTGACGTACGGCTCGTAGATGCCGAAGTGGGTCCGGCTATCGTCGGCGGTCTCCGGCCCCGAGTGTCCCGCGATCCAGATGACCTTGCCGACCTGGATCTCCGAGTCCTGCGCCAGCTGGCTGAAGAGGCGCATCGGGCCGTACTTCAGATAGCTGAACGAACCGTAGGTCGAGCAAACGCCGCCGAGGCCGTCCCACTGATCGAAAGGCTTCTCCGACAGGTTGACCGTGGCGATGCCGACCGCCATGCCCGAGTTGGTGAACTCGGTGATCTCCTGAGGCAGCACGACCCCTTCCGGATTCTGCTGCCACTCGTACTTGCCCCAACCCTTGAGATCACCAAAGTCCTCGCCCAGTCCGGCGAGTCCGGTCGACTCGGCGAGGTCGGCGGAGAGGCCCAAAAAGAGCGGCCGGCCGTACTTCTTCCGCGCCCAGGCATTGGCCCACGCGCCCCACTTGATGAAGCCGGCGCGGTTCGGCTGCTTGTCGCCCGGCTTAGCCCACATCGCGTCGGGGTACTTCTTGAAGTCGGTGAGTTCTGTGTCCTGCCACGGATTCTTCGCGGTGTCGAAGCGGAAGGTCTGAGTCTTCGTCGGCACCGAGTCGCCAAGGCGGATCAAGGTCGAGGTCATGTACTCGAGGAGCGCGTCGTCCTTGTGCATCACCTCCGCGACCTTGCGGAGGTTAGTCTCGACCTGCGCGCGCCACTCCGTGGGATCGCTCGGCGCCGGTTGGCCGAAGCCCGCGAAGTCGACGCCGTAGCGCTCGGCGAAGACCCGCTTCGTCTCCCAATACAGCTCGTGATTCGGCGGATGGGGCGCGCCGTGACTCTTGTAATCGAACTTGCCGTACTCGCGACCCTTCCGCGTCTTGACGAAGCACATGCGCGGGGAGCGCGCCGGGTGTTGTCCGTGGAGCAGCTCGCTCAAAGCCGCGCTCACCTCGTCGAAGTTGCTGCCGTTCTCCGCGCCGGTCACGCGCCAACCGTACGGCTCGAACCAGTCTCGCGGCGTGCCGTGGATCACGCTCGAGGCCGGATGGCTGTCGATGCCGAAGTCGTTCCAATCGATCAGGTAGACGAGGTTCTCGAGGCCGAGTCCCCAGGCCGAGTTCTTGACCTCATGACTCGCGCCGGCGGTGAGGCCGCCTTCGCCCTCGAGCGCGTAGACCCGCACATCGGAGAGGCCGGCGCGCATGAGTGCCATCGCCTCGCCGCAGGCGGCCGGGCTGCCGTGCCCCGACGGGCCGGTGTTGAACTTGAAGAAGAGGGTCTTGCCCTCCTGCTCGGCGTGCCCCGCGAGTCCGCCGCGGCGGCGGAAGCGCAGCAGGTCCTCCCACAGCACCGCGCGATCTTCGGGGATGAAGTACTTGGGATCGCCGGTGCGGCGATGCATCTCGCGGAAGGCCTCGTTCAGGACCGGCAGGGTCGCGTAGACCAACGGCGCGGTGTGTCCGGCGACCAGGATGAAGCGATCGTTGCAGCGTTTCTCCGGGTGGCGGATGTCCCAGCGCATGACGTCGCCCATGAGCGTGGTCAGAAGCACATGCACCTTCGACCGCGAACCTCCCGGGTGTCCGCTCTGCCGGTAGTTCAGCATCATGTCGATGTACTGGTCGATGCAGTCCTTGATCTTCTCCCAGTGCTGGAAGTGCGAGCGGTTGGCGGCGTGAACTTGGGAGGCGCGTTCGGTCGTCATGTTCTGCACGGGACAGCCCTTTCTCTCTTGCCGAGCCCGCGGAATCGGCGGGCTTCCTGATCGAGGCAACTGCCGGGAGAGGCCGGTTTTCTTCGCCGCGCGCAGGTTCGCACAGGGGGTAGGGGAGGTCAAGAAAGCGGGCACCCGCACGGCTCGGCGCACCCGAGAAGAGCAACACCGTCCGACTCAGAGAGCTGGTTGGCGCTCCGTCAGTCCTCGACCCGGTGAAGCGTGTAGGCAGAGCGGGAGCCTCTTCGTTAGAGTAGTCAGTTCGCGTCGATCCCCTGGATCCGCTCGCCCTGCACCGAGGAGGCTTCCGTGTCCACGCTCGCCACGCCGGAGGGAACGGCGCGCTATGCCGCGCGCCTCGCCGGACAGCTCTCGCCTCGCCACTTTCGTCGCTGGCCGCCGGTGGAGCAGGACGAGGATCCTACCCTTCGGCTCTCCTCGATTGGCCTGGGCTCTACACCGGCCCCACCACCGACGAGGCGGATGAGCAGTACGCCGGCGCGGTGGCCGAGGCGGTGCGGCGCGGCATCAACCTGATCGACTGCGCGATCAACTACCGCCACATGCGGAGCGAGCGCGCGCTCGGTGCGGGCCTGAAACGCCTCTTCGATTCGGGCGAAGCCTCGCGCGACGAGGTCTTCGTCATGTCGAAGGCCGGGTACATTCCGTTCGACGGCGAGGTGCCGCGCGATCGGAACAGCTTCATCCGCGACACCTACGTCGAGCGCGGCATTCTTAGGCCGAACGAGATCGTGGCCGGTTGCCACTCGATCGCGCCCTCCTACCTGGCGGACCAGTTCGAGCGCAGCCTGAACAACTTCGGATTCGACGCGCTCGACGTCTACTTCCTGCACAACGTCGAGCAGCAGTTGGAAGAGGTGGCGCGCGAGGAGTTCGATCGACGAGTCCGCGCGGCCTTCCGCTATCTCGAGAGCGAGGTGGAGAAGGGGCGGCTCGGCTTCTACGGCGCCGCCACCTGGAATGGATTCCGCGTGCCGCCGGAGAACGCGGAGCACCTCTCGCTCGAGCGACTCGACGAGCTGGCGACCGAGGTCGTGGGGCCGGGGCATCACTTCCGTGTGCTGCAGCTGCCGTTCAACCTGGCGATGCCGGAGGCGCTCACCCAGCCGACGCAAAAGCTGCACGGTCAGCGTGTGAGTTTCCTCGAGGCGGCCTACGCGCTCGGCATGCTGACCGTGACCAGCGTGCCGCTCATGCAGACGCAGATCTTGCCGCATCTGCCCGCGAACTTCGCGCCGGCGATGCCCGAACTCTCGACCGGCGCGCAGCGCGCGATCCAGTTCGCGCGGTCGACGCCCGGCGTCTACGCGCCGTTGGTGGGCATGAAGCAGAAGGCGCACGTGGTCGAGAACGCGGAGGTGGCGCGGCACGCGCCGATGGATGAGGAGTCGTTCGCGCGCTTGATCTCGGGGGAGTGAAAAGCGAAGGGCGCGGCCCTCTCGGAAAGTAACCGCGCCCGCGGACCATCGTCTCCTCGGCCTTCGTGACTAGCGCCAGTGCCCACGCACCCACACGCGATGGCGCCCCGCCCACTGCCAGTGCGCCGGCACCCACACCGCGCGGTGGGGTGTGACCGCCACAACCGCGCGGGCCGCGCAGACGGCGCCGGGGCGGATGACCACGACCGGTCGGGCGTGGGCGCGCGTCCAGTGGATCATGCCGCAGAACGCTTCGGCGGGTTGGTTGGTGAAGGCGAGGGCGAGGGCGCTGACCGCGACCAGGGCCAGCGTTTTGAGCAGCTTCATGGCGTTCCTCCAGGCGAGTGGTTCGAAGATTCGCGCGACCGTCCTGCGATCGCTTTGCCCCCCTCAATTCATGCGTCGTGCCAGGACAGCGGCGTTGCAGGTTCATTCTGAGGTGCTGGGGCTAAGTTCAAGGTGGACAGCGGATGTCGTCGAGATCGGCATCCCGCGATCGCCGAGCCCCGGGGCCGCGTCGGGGCGCCCTTCTCCCTCGGCCTGACCCGCCCGGTACGCTCCCCGTCCGGCGGTGCCCCGGAGCGACCTTTTCCGTGGACCCGCTTCGCCCCGCTCGGCAGAATGCGGCCGCGGGCTCTCTCTTCGGCCATGACGGCCATCCAAACTCATGAAGACACGCGAGGAGATCTCCATGCCTAAGCGGACGGTTGTAACGATGCCCGGCGACGGCATCGGCAAGGTGGTGACGCCCGAGTCGGTGCGGGTGCTGGACGCCGTGGGGTTCGAGGCGAACTATGTCCACGGCGACATCGGTTGGGACTTTTGGTGCAGCGAGGGGAACGCGCTTCCCGATCGCACCATCGATCTCCTGCGCGAGCACAAGCTGGGCCTCTTCGGCGCCATCACCTCGAAGCCGAAGTGGGATGCCGACGCGGAGCTATCGCCGTCGCTGCAAGGCAAGGGGCTGGTCTATCAGTCGCCGATCGTGCGCATGCGGCAGCTCTTCGATCTCGACGTCTGCATCCGCCCCTGCCAAAGCTTCCCAGGCAACCCGCTCAACTTCATTCGACGGAAGGGCGACAGCTTCGAGGAGCCGAAGGTCGACGCGGTGATCTTCCGCCAGAACACCGAGTGCCTCTACGTCGGCATCGAGTGGACCAACCCGCCGGCCGAGGTGAAGAAGGCGTTCGAGACCCACAAGAACTTCAAGATCTTCGCCTCGACTCCGGGCGAAGACCTTGCCATCTCGACCCGCATCTTCACGCGCGGCGCCTGCCAACGGATCGTGCGCGCCGCCTTCGAGTACGCGAAGAAGCACGGCTACAAGTCGGTCACGATCTGCGAGAAGCCGAACGTGGTGCGCGAGACCTCCGGCATGATGGAGAAGGAGGCGCAGAAGATTGCGACCGAGTACCCAGGCATCGCGCTTTGGTCGACCAACATCGATGCGCAGATGATGTGGCTGACCAAGAACCCGGAGGACTACGGCGTGATCGTGGCGGGAAACATGTTCGGCGACATCGTCTCGGACGGCTTCGCCGGCTTGGTCGGCGGCCTCGGTTTCGCCTGCTCGGCCAACCTCGGCAAGGAGGTTGCGGTCTTCGAACCGACCCACGGATCGGCGCCGAAGTACGAGACGCTCAATCCCTCGATCGTGAACCCGATCGCGATGATCCTCTCCGCCGTCATGATGCTCGACCACATCGGCGAGCACGACAAGGCGGCGCGCATCCGGAAGGCGGTGGCGAAGGTGGTGGCCGACGGCAAGGTCCGCACCTACGACATGGCGAAGCTGCCCGGCGGGCCGAAGTCGATCGCGAGCGGCGCGGCGACCACGCAGCAAATGACCGATGCGATCCTGGCCGCGCTGTGAGCGGGCGGGCGGAGGTGCCCTCTGAGCGGGGCACCTCCGTTTGAACCAGCGCCGCGTCTGGCCCGTGCCATCCCAGTGCTGCCGTCGCTGGACCTGAAGCGCACCCTCGCGTTCTACGAGTCGAAGCTCGGATTTCAGCGGGTGATCGACGCGGCGGAGTACGCCGGCGTGGCGCGTGATCAATTCGAGATCCACTTCTGGTTGACCACCGACGCCGCGCTGCCGCCGAACTCCAGTTGTCGAATCGAGGTCGTGGCGGTCGAGTCGCTCTACCGCCAGCTCGAAGCGGCCGGCGTGATCCACCCGAACGGCGCGCTCACCACCCGTCGCTGGGGATTCCGCGAATTCTCCGCCCAAGACCCGGACGGCAACCTCGTGACCTTCGTCGAGCGGGTGAACGAGCCGGCGCTGATCGCGCTCGCGCACGTGAACGTCACCTGCCGGCTCGAGGAGCTGCCGGCGATGCGCGCCTTCTACGCGGAGCGACTCGGCCTTGCCGCGACCGCACGGCCCGAGGGGGCGGGCGACGAGGGGGCGTGGTTCCGCATCGGACACGCGGAGCTCCACATCTCGGTCGAGGCCGACCTCGACAACTCGCGGTCGCGGCGCCACGTTGCCTATGAGGCTCCGGACCTCGACGCACTGCGGCGCGGCTGCTCGACGCGGGGCACGACGTCAAGGGGTCGCGCGAGATCGCCGGGATCGAACGCTTCTTCACCCGCGATCCGGCGGGAAATCGAATCGAGCTGACCCGTCGCGCGCTCGGCGCGAGCGGACCGGCGAGAACCAAGGGAGACGAGGCATGAGTTCCTACGAGGCCGGACGGCGCGGCGACGCCGTTCGCTCCGACTGCTGGGTTCTTTCACGCCGGCCAAGAGCGGCGGGCTCGTGATCGAGGCGAAGAGCAAGGTCGAGTCGATGTACGGCGAGGCGATCCGTCGCGACGCGCGCACCGCACTCGAGTCGCTCGGGATCGAGCATGGCCTGCTGGCGATCGAGGACCAAGGGGCGCTTCCGTTCGTGCTGCTCGCGCGGATCGAGGCGGCGGTGTCGCGGGCCCACGCCGCCGGCGCGCTGCACGGCGCGAAGCCGGCGCCGATTCGAAACGCCCTGCCCACGGGCCTCGCCGGCGCGCGTCGTGCTTCTCGCCGCGAGCGCTTCCGTCGCTCGCGCCTCTACCTCCCGGGCAACGAGCCCAAGTTCATGCTGAGCGCCGGCCTCTATCACGCGGACGCCGTCATCCTCGACCTCGAGGACTCGGTTGCCCCTGCGGAGAAGGACTCGGCGCGCCTCCTGGTGCGAAACGCCCTTCGCGTGCTCGACTTCGGTGAGGCCGAGCGCATGGTGCGCATCAACCCCGGCACCCACGGGCTCCACGACCTGGACGCGGTGGTGCCGCAGAACGTCCACCTGATCCTCATCCCGAAATGCGAGAGCGCCGACGAGGTGCGCGCGGTGGCCGAGCGCGTACGCGAGATCCAACGCGGGCTCCTCGCCGGCGACGATTCCTGCGTGTTGCCCGAGGGTGCGCTCCAGCCCGGTGAGGTCTTCCTCATGCCGATCGTCGAGACGGCACTTGGCGTCGAGCGCGCCTACGAGATCGCCTCGGCCGCGCCTGAGGTGGTCGGCCTCACCATCGGGCTCGAGGACTACACCGCCGACCTTGGCACCCAGCGCACCAACGAAGGGCGCGAGTCCTTCTACGCGCGGAGCAAGGTGGTGAACGCCGCCCGCGCGGCCGGCGTCGCGCCGATCGACTCGGTCTTCTCTGATGTGGCCGACATGGACGCGCTACTCGCCTCGGTGCTCGAGGCGAAGTCGCTCGGCTTCGAGGGGAAGGGGTGTATTCACCCGCGGCAGATCGACGTCATCCACCGCGGCTTCGCGCCGTCGCCTGAAGAGTTGGAGAGGGCGAAGCGGATCGTCGAGGCGTACCAGGCGGCGGAGGTGCGCGGCGACGGCGTGGTCTCGCTCGGGAGCAAGATGATCGATCCGCCTGTGGTGAAGCGGGCGCTACGCACGGTGCGATTGGCCGACGGGATGGCTCATGCCGATGGGGAGGTGGCTCGTGGCTGAGGCGAAGATGACGAAGAATGCGCTCGGCCGTGCCGTCCCGACCGCGATCAACGGCGTGAAGCAGACTCCATTCCAAGGCGCCGGCAAGCATCACCCCACGGGCAAGAAGGCCGCGCCCCCCATCGACACCACTGCCGACTTCCCCTCGAGCGGCGACAAGGAGGTCGCGAAGCACCTTGCGCCGAACCAAGTGGTCGAGAAGCTCAAGATCGCCCTCAAGGAGTGCGGCCTCAAGGATGGCATGACCCTCTCGACCCACCACCACTTCCGAAACGGCGACCTCCTCGCGGTGCCGCTCATAGACGCGGTGGCGGCGCTCGGGGTCAAGGACGTGCGCTGGTTTCCGAGCGCCTCCTTTCCCTGTCACGCGCCGATCATCGAGCACCTGAAGAGTGGCGTCGTGCACCACATCGAAGGGTCGATGAACGGACCGCTTGGCGACTACTGCTCGACCGGGCAGATGAACGGCATGGCGGTGCTCCGCTCGCACGGCGGTCGCTACCAGGCGATCCAGGACGGCGAGGTGCACATCGACATCGCGGTGATCGCCGCCCCGACCGCCGATCCCTTCGGCAACGCCAACGGCCTCTTCGGCCCATCCGCGTGCGGTGGCTTGGGCTTCGCGCTGGCCGACTCGATGTATGCCGACAAGGTGATCGTGGTGACCGACAACCTGGTCCCCTTCCCCTGCGTGCCGTGGCAGATCCAGGGCAACCACGTCGACCGCGTGGTGGTGATCGACAAGATCGGCGAACCGTCCAAGATCGTCTCGGGCACGACCGAGATCACGAAGAGCCCCGATCGCCTTTTGATCGCCGAAATGGTGGCGCGCTTCATCCGAGACACCGGCATCCTGCGCGACGGGATGTCCTTTCAAGCCGGCGCGGGCGGCACGGCCCTCGCGTTTGCGATGTTCCTGAAGGACATGATGAAGGAGCGCGGCATCAAGGCGCGCTTCGTCCGCGGAGGCTCGACCAAGTACCTCGTGCAGATGCTGGAAGAAGGACTGACCGACTACATCCTGGATGGGCAGACCTTCGATCTCTTCGGCGTGCGCTCGATGGGGGCGAATCCGCGGCACGTCAACACCACGCCCTTCACCTCGTACAACTACCACGGCAAGGGAAACTTCGCCTCGATGGTCGACGCGGTGGTGCTGGGCGCGACCGAGGTGGACCTCCACTTCAACGCGAACGTGGTGACCCACTCCGACGGTCGCCTGCTCCACGGCATCGGCGGTTGGCAGAACTGCCTCTTCGGCGGCTGCACCATCCTGGCGGTGCCGTCCTTCCGCGATCGCCTGCCGGTGATCGTCGACGAGGTCACGACCGCCTGCGGCCCGGGCGAGCTGATCGACGTGATCGCGACCGAGCGCGGCATCGCGATCAATCCGCGGCGGCAGGATCTGCTCGATGCGCTCCGCGCGAACAAGAGCACGTTGCCGATCCGACCGTTGGCCGAGATCAAGGCCGAGGTCGAGGCGCTCTGCGGCGGCCCACCGGCCAAGCCGGACGTGACCGACAAGGTGGTGGCCGCGATCAAGTGGGTCGACGGCACCGTCATCGACTCGGTGCGTCAGGTGAAGAAGCTGACGGGCGCGGCGCCTAAGGGCGGCGATTGAGCGAGGGGGCCGCGCGCGCGAGTCAAGGGCGCGCCCTCCCGCCGTGGTTCGGGGCCTGGCTCCTCGCGCTGCCGCTCCGCCTGCCGATCGTCGCGCTGCCGGGCTTGGGACGTGACGAGGCGGCCTACCTCTACTGGGCTTCGCATCCCGAGCCGTCCTACTCGCCGCTCCTGCAGCTGCTGCTCTGGCCGACGCGTCACCTCGGCGCGGCCTGGGCTCATCGCTGTCCGATGCTAGCGGTGGGGCTGATCGTGCTCCTCCTCTTCGATCGACTGCTCGCGGTGCGCGGCGCGACGTCCGGCGCGCGCTGGTTCGCTTGCCTCGCGCTCGCGCTCACGCCGTGGCAGACCCTGGTCGGGAGCGTGCTCCACCCGGATGCGCTCCTCTTGGCGGCGATGCTGGCTCTTCTCCTGGCGCTCCGTGCCGGGCGCCTCTTGACCGCCGGCCTCCTGCTCGGGCTCGCGGTCTGGGCCAAGCTGAGCGGGCTTCTCCTCGCGCCGGTGGCCTTGACCGCGCTGCTGCTCGCGCGCGGGGCGTCTCCCGGGCGCCGCGCCGCGGCCCTCGCGGTTTCGATCGCGATGATCGCGCCGGTCCTCCTCGAACTCCGGGCACCGCTTTGGCGCGAGCTCTTTCGCTTCGGACGCATCGTCACCGAGTCGCCCCTCCGCGGACCGATCATTTGGAGCGGATCGGTGCTCTTCCAGGCCGGACTGCTCCTGCCGATCGCGGCGCTCCTGGGATCGCGCGACGCGATGCGCGCGGCGACGCGGCGTGGCGAGGATCCCTCACGCCTCTGCGATGCGCGCCTCACCTTAGGATTCGCGGCGAGCTTCCTGCTCGTCTTCGGCGGGGCCGCCCTCTTGAACCAGCAATGGAAGGAGAACTGGATGTTCCCGGCACTCGTTCTGCTTTGGCCCGTCACGCTCCCGTTCGCGCGGCCGCGGCGGATCGCGCTCGCGCTCTGCGCGGCGGCGTCGCTTCTCGTCACGATCGCCATGACCCACCCCGCATCGATCGCCTGGGCCGAGGATGCGCTCCCGGGCGGTTACGCGACCAAGGCGGGAGAGCGTGAGGCGCGGGTCTCGGCCGCCTCGCGTTGGTTGAGCGGCTCGGCGATATCGCTCGCTCGACGTTTCCGCGCGCGGAGATCGATGCGGCCCGTGCCGCGCGCGACGTCGCGCGCCCGACGCGCCTCGTTTCCGACGATTACGGACTCGCCTGTCGGCTCGCGGCCGAGTGGCCGGAGACGGAGGTGATCTCGCCGCGCGACGGCATCTTTGGCGCACGGTGCCGGCAGAGGCGGAAGGAGTACCTGCTCCTCGCGGTCAACCGCGCCGCCGGAGCTGGTCCGATCTCGCCCGACCGAGCCGCTCGTCGCGGTTGCCCATCCCTACGCCGCGCGCACCGTGACCCTCGCGTTAGCAGAGCACCTCGCTCCACGCCCCTTCACCCAGCTTCTCCAGCGCCAGCGTGGTCGGCGACAAGGTGCGCTATGCGGCTTGAAGGCGAACGCCGGCGACCTTCGCGCCTGGGCTACGTCGACGTTGAGGCGGTGGCGCGCCGCCCGTCGGGCTTCGACCCGAAGGCGGGCCTGGCCTACCGATCAACCTCTACGCCACCTCGAACTGGTGCTCGGTCGCTATCCGGTCGCGAGCATCAAGATGATCGAGCACCTTCAAATCGCCCTGGAAGAAGAAGGTCAAGGTCGAGGGCGCGAGCCTTCGCTCGATGAAATCGAAAACGAGATCGCGCGCCTGATGAAGGATGCGCGCGTGCACTTCAGTCGACCGGCTTCCTGGTTGCCCATCCGGCGCCGCCTACGAACCCGACTCGCTCGATCTGGAGCTCGACCAGAACTGTCGCCGCGCGCTGGCCGATGCGCGCTGGTTCTCCGTCGAGGGGCGTCACGCGCGGCTGACCAAGATCTTCGACTGGTACGGCGGCGACTTCGAAGCCTGGGCCGGCGGGGTGCGCGCCTTCGTCGCCCGCTACGCACCGACCGAAGAAGTGCGCGCGATCGAGGAGACCGAGACCTCGCTCGAGTTCATGGACTACGACTGGAAGTGGTCGCGAACCGCGCCGAGTAGCGCGGGCGGGAGGCAACGAAGCCGGAGGTGGCCCTGTCCTCCGGCTCGAATGCGCGAGCCGGTCCGCACGGCACCGCGCCAAATCCTCGGCGGGCCCGGCTTCGGTTGGCAGTCCCATTACGGACCCGCTGCGGCCTTGCCGGGGCCCGCCGTGCGACGAAGCACGGGTTTCCAACCTCCGCCGATGCGAGTCCCCCAGACCGGCGAATGCGGCCACCCGTGCTTTCGAACCGAGTCTCCTCCTTCGGTCGCGCGCGTTAGCGCACGACCACGAAGCGCGCGACCCCAAAGCCCTCGCGGGTGAGGACGCGCGCGAAGTAGGTGCCGGCCGACAACCGTCCGGGGGCGAGGTCCCTAGTCTCCCAGACGATTCGTTGTGGGCCGGCCGGCACTTGGTCCAACACCCTCTGTCCGACCAGGCGGCCACCCGCGTCGAAGAGGGTCAGTGCTGCGGGCCCGGGGGCCTCGATCCGAAACGACAGCGCGCCGGTGCCGCGATTCGGATTCGGGGTGACCTCGAGCCGCAGAGTGGAGTCGGTGCGAAGCCCCGGAGGAAGTTCACCGACCGAAGAGGCGTCGAAAACCACGATCTCGGCGTTGGAGAAGCTGACCTGTCGCGGACGCGTGGGATGCAGCGGCCAGATGTAGAGCCCCGCGTCGTAGAAGGTCCGATCCGGGTTCGACACGATCTCGAGGTGCGTGTCGCCGACGTGATCGCAGCGGAAGGTGTAGAGCGACAGCTCGCCCGGACCATCGAGCGACACGCCGTTGCAGAGGACGACGTGCGCGTAGGTCACGGTCGAGTCGGTCGTGGTCTCGATGTGGAAGCGATTGGGGCAGGCCGAGGTCATGAGCGACCCTTCCTGCAGGCCCAGATAGGTCAGGATCGCCGGATCGTGCTTGATCGTGACCTCGTAGCCGTTGAACTGCTGCGCGGTGGAGTCGACCGCGAAGGCAACCGTGATCGTCGACCCCAGTGGAACGCAGAGGAAGTTCGGGTCCATCAGCGCGTGGAACGGTTCGACCGCCGGCGCGAAGGGTGCGGCGAGCGCGAGCGCGATCGCCGCCACTGTGATCGGGATTGCCAGACGGGGGCTCGTCATGTGCTTTCTCCTTCCGCCGCGCGCGGCGGGAACGAAACCTTCGATCGTCTATCGATACCGGTAGAGCTTGGCCGTAGTGGTCGCGTCGCCCGCCTGAACGCGCACGAGGTAGACCGCTGCGCCGGTCGCGCGGCCCTGGTCATCGTTGCCGTCCCAGGTGATGACGTGCTCACCCGCCTCCATCGCTTCATGGAGCAGGCCTCGCACGCGACGGCCCGCCGGGTTGTAGATCGTGATCTCGACCGGGCCGGCACTTCCGAGGGCGAAGCGAAGCTCGGTCGAACGGGGGAAAGGATTCGGCCGGGCGCCGAGCCACCGCAGCTCCTCGCGATCCGAAACGGAGGGGGACGGATCTGCGAGGTCGTGACGGTTCGAGACGTCGTGACGCGGCGCTCCGGCCGGTCGATCGAGCAGGAAACGGTTCTCCCGATCACGCAGATCGGAGGTGGCGAGGGTGAAGGGTCCCGTGGCGAGTCGCGTGCGATAGGTCACGATCGCCAGATCGCCGGAGCCGTGGAGCGTGCGGCCGTTGCCGAGCGCGGCGAGATCGACCCACAGCATCCCGTCGGCGGTGGGCGCGCGGAAGAAGGTCTCCGTGCTCTGCGCCGCGACGAGATCGCCGGGGTTCACGCTCAAGAGCTCCGCTTGCCGCGGATCGAAGCGCAATCCCGCGTGCACTCCCTTGACCGCTTCGAGATTGCCGTCGAGCCAGAGCCGCGCGACGCGTGCTCCGTCGACGCGCGCCGGATCGAAGCTCAAGCGAAGGCGCGGGGACTCCGGCACTGCGGCGACCTCGCTCCCTTCTCCGTTCAGGCTGACCACGCTGCCGTAGTTGATTGCGGCGAGGATCAGATCCTCGAAGTTGATCAGTTGTCGGTGGTCGGCCGCGCACACCGAGAAGTCGGTGGTGGGGGCCGACGTCGAGGCAGGCATTGCTCGGGGCAGCGCCGCCGTAGTTCGCGCCGAGGAACGAGATGTCGGCCAACCCGACCGCATTGTCGCCGGTGCAAGTGCCGAACCCGGTCGCGGTGTCGCCCAGCGGTAGTTGAGCGTGCTGCTCGTGCGGTTCGAAGCCGACGACACCGTTGCCGCAGGCGTCTTTGCGAAGACGACGTAGTACCAGAAGTCGCGTGCGGCCGGCTCGTCGTACTGCCCCGGGGCGTTGACCGCGGTGAGCGTCCAGGGCGCGCCCGGCGACAGCTCGGCCGCTGGCGCTAAGCCCGTGGGCGGGTCGTCGTACTCCGGGTAGTTACCGAACGGCGCGATACACCTCGGTCACCGCCGCGTCGACCGGCGCGGTGAAGTTGACCTGAAATCTGGTCGTCCCGTCGCCGTCGTTGCCGATCTTCTTCTGCGGCGCGGTGAGGTTTGCTACCGCAGTCGGCCCGACCGCGTCGAGCGTGAGGTTGGCCGGCGCCCCCGCGCTTCCGGGGAGCGGCGCGTTCAGGCAATCGCGCACCACCACCTGCGTAATCGTGATCGTGCCGAAGCCGTCCGGCGCGCCGGTCGCCTTCTTCACGTCGACGGTGAAGAGCGTGCCGCTGTTGATCGGACCGCAGGGGAGTCCGAGCACCGCGACGTCGACGGTGTAGATGCCGCCCCCTTGGCCATAGGCCTGGAAGGTCGGTGTGAAGCCGGCGCCCAGCCACGCACCGGGCGATCCGTTCACGTCGTGGATGCTCGCGCCGAGCGAGCCGCACAGCTCGAGGTTGGCGCTCAGCTGAAACGTGGTGCTGACCAGGCGCACCGGGGTGGTGTCACCGCGGACGAAGTCGAACGAAACGTTGGCGCAGGGATGGATCGACGAGATGCAGTCGTTGTCCGCCTCCATCTGCACTTGGTCGGGCGCCGGGTAGCCTCATCACCTGCAAGCCGAAGTCGAAGTCGGCCGGGCAGGGAGAGGACGGGATCGCGTTGTAGGCGGTCCAGCCGAAGCCGCTCCGACAGCCGACGTTGATCATCTCGTAGTCGAGGTCGCTGTCGTGGGGAGCGCAGGCCATCCAGAGGAGCACCGCGCCGAAGTCGGGCACCGCCGTGGTCGCGCGGAGCGACGCGTAGTAGCTTCCGGCGGCGAATAGCCGGCTGCACGGCGTGTCGAGGTGCAGCTCGCGGTAGTGCGTGGCCGCATTCAAAGTGTTGAAGCCGCCGAGCGAAGCGACCAGGGCCCCTGCCCGAAGCCGGTATCGGCGTAGAGGTCAATCGCGTAGCTCGAGAAGTCCGCGGGCGAACCACCCAACACCACGCAGGCGGCCGGTGAGAAGACGTTGCCGTAGGCCCATCCGCGCACGTCGGTTGCGACCGAGCCGATCGGCACGGTGATCCGGCGCGCGGTCAGGTCGTAGCGTTGGTCGGCGAGCTGGGGAAGGTGCTGCTCCAGGGGAAGCAGGGTAGGCACGCGCCCGACATGTTGGCCGGGTCGGTCCGCGGCGTGCCGCTGTTGTACAGATAGATCGGCCCGCTCAGAATCGGCTCTTCCTGCGATTCGAGGGTGGGCGCGACCGCCGGCAAGCGTCCGTCGCTCGAGATGGCGCCGCCTGCGCGGCGAGGCTCGACAGACAGAGAGCCAGCGCGATCCAGATGCTTCGCATGAGTTCCTCCAAGGCGTGCGGCTCGTGATCGCCGTCGCGGCGATCGCTTCGATCCAAGGACTCCACTCCGAGCGGCCCAAGTCGCGAGTCGCGAAGGGCCGCCCAGAGTGGTTGGTCCGCGTTTCGATCTACCTCACGAGGAGGAGCTTGCGTGACAGTTCACGGTCTTGGGTGCGGAGGGCGCTGAAGTACACCCCCGGTCCCACCTTGATGCCGTCGTCTGTGCGTCCATCCCAAACCAACGCGTGGCTGCCGGCGCCCATCGCCCCATGCAGAAGCGTGCGCACCGCGCGGCCACCGGCGTCGTAGATGCGAAGCTCGACCGGTCCCGCGGCCGCGAGCGAGAAGGCGATCTCGGTCGTGCCCTGGAACGGATTGGGCCGCGCAGTCAAGACGTCGAGAGCAGTCGTCACCGTCGCCTCGCGCGAGCTGGTCAGATCCTGCGCCAGGTCGGCGCCGGCCGGCCGGTCGGCGAGGAAGCGGTTGTCGGCGTCGCGAAGATCGCTGGTCGCGAGCGTCGGACGCGCGCCTGCCTGCTTCACCCGGAAGGTCAAGACCGCCACCTCACCGGAGCCGTGCAGGGTGACACCGTTGCCCAGCGCCGCGGCGTCGATCGCGATGCCCTTCTCGTCGGCAATCGCCTTCCAGAAGGGGTTCTGCTGCGCGAGCCACGTGCCCTCGGTGCTGTTCACCAGCTCGAGCCTCGCGCGATCGAAGGCCACCACGCCGTGGATGCCCTTGGTCGCCGAGACGTTGTCGATCAGGTTGAGCCGCGCGGTCAGCGTGCCGTTCATCATGCCCGCAGGCGTCTGCGGATCGAAGGCGAGGGCGAGCTTCGGCTGCTCGCCACGCGCGCCGCTCCCCGCGAGATCGCCATTCGAACTCGGCCCGTTGAACGAGACGGTGCCGTAGTTGATCGCGAACATGATCAGGTCTTCGAAGTTGACCTTGTTGTCGGTGGTGGGGCGCGCGTTCACCGAGAAGTCGGTCGTAGGCCCGACGTCCAGGTAGTTGAACGCCGCTCCGCAGGTGGGCGAGAGGGTGATGCCGTAGTGCGCGCCGAGGAGGCTGATGTCCACGGCGTTGACCAGGTTGTCGCCCGCGCCCGGCGTGACGCCATCGGAGACATCACCCAGGTGGTAGTTGAGCGTCCCGCCGGCCAGGTTCGAGACCGACGACACGTTTCCGCAGGCGTCCTTGGTGAAGACGACGTAGTACCAGAAGTCGCGCGTGGCCGGCTCATCGTACTGACCGGTCGCGGTCACGCCGGTCAGAGTCCAGCCCTGCGCGCCCAGCGTCACGTAGGTCGGAAGAGTCGGCACGCCAGAGCCGGCGCAGTCGTCGTACTCCGGATACTGGCCGTATCCCTTGCGGTAGACCTCCGTCGTAGCAGCGTCGCCCGGCGCGGTGAAGGTCAACTGGATCTTGGTCGTGCCGTTGCTGTCGTTGCCGGTCTTCTTCTGTGCCGACGCCAGGTTCGCCACGGCAACCGGCGCGACGTTGTCGATCGTGATCGAGATCGGTGCGCCCATGGTGGCCGCGATCGGCGCGTTGTCACAGTCGCGAAGCAAGAGGTTCGTCATCGTGACGGTGCCGGTACCGACACCGGGCGCGGTGACGTAGGCGGTGAAGAGCGTGCCGGTCGGCGTGGTCGTTCCGCAGGGGCTCCCGAGCGTGGTCCCGTCGACGGTGTACGAACCGCCGCCGTTGTTCACGATCTCGTAGTGCGTGCCGCCGATGAGGTAGCTCCCGAACACGATATTGGCGCCGCAGAGCGTGAGCCCGCCGCCCAGTTGGAAGGTCGCGCTGAAGCCACGGAGCGGCGCATTGTCGGTGCGTGCGATCGTGAACGGCACCGCGACGCAGCTGTTCGCGATCGAGATGCAGCCGCTCGGCGCGACCGGTCCGACTTGGTTGTTGAAGGTCGGGGTGAAGGCGCAGGGGGTCGCGGACGCGCCGCTGATCCGCCACGGGGTGTAGTCGACGTTCGGTCCGAGCACGTCATCGCCGGCCCCGGCCGGTCCAGCCGCGTCGCCCCACCAGTTCTGCTCGGCGTTCTGCGCCGCGCCGGTGAAGGTGTTGTCGTAGCCGGCCGTGAGATTCGAGGCGATTTCGTTGTTGTTCGCGGTGAGCACGGCACCGGTCCCGCCGACCCAGCAGCCGTAGTCGAAGTTGCGGACCTTGTCATAGGTCGCCGTGACCGTGAGCGGTCCACCCGCGCTATACGCGCTGATGCCGGTCGAGAAGGGCACGTCGAACCCGTCCATGCAGGCGTTGGTGACGCTGCCGGACATGGCGGTGAGGAGCGGCGTGCCGCCGTGCTCCTCGAGCGATGCGTAGTCCATCGCCTGCACTCGTCGAGCGTGCTCTCCCGGCGTGCCGGTCGACCCCGGGCCGTTGAACGAGGCGCTCGTGTTGTAGAAGTAGACGCCGTACGACTCCGGCGCCGCCACCGAGGTGGAGATGTCGAGCCCGTCGATGGTCGCGTTCGTGTCCAGCGCGTAGATCCCGGTCTGGCAGTTGTCGACCCCATTGGCGCCATTCAGGTCGGTGAGCGTCATGGTGCCCGCCCCGAAGAGCAGGATGCCGGTCGAGGTGACGCTGTTCGGGGTGTAGACCGAGTTCGAGACGGAGCAGCGTGCGATCGAACCGGCCGCGCCCGCCGCGTACTGCACGCAGTTCTGAGCGATGATCGCAGTCGGCCCCTGACCGGTGATCACGCTGTCGTGCAGATCGACGGTGGTGCCGGTGCCGCCAAACGCCGTGCCGTGCTTTCTGGAAGTCATCGATCGTGCAGTTGCCGATCTCGACGTCGTAGGTCCCGGCGACGCCGTGATTCACGTAGAGGCCGCTACCGTGCTGCGCTCCGTTGTACGGGTTCTCCCGGACTCCGGTGACCCGCGAGTTCAGGAGCTTGCTGTCGCCGTTCCAGAAGGCAACTCCCCAGAAGCGGTAGTTGCCCGCGGCGCGGCCGAAGCCGTCGACGGTGAGGTCGCGAACGACGACGTCCTGCACGCCGTTCACGAAGACCACCGGGTGATTGTCCACCCCGCTCAGGGTGAAGTAGCTCGGCACGCTCACCGGCGAACGGATGATGCTCGTGCCCATGCCCGCTCCGGTCGATGGTGATCCCGGCCTGCGCGATGACCACCTGCTCTTCGACCACGCCGGCGCGGAAGTCGATCGTCGCGTTGGGCGCGGCGACCGCCAGAGCGGGAGCAGTGCATTCCCGGCGCCTGCGTCGGATCGACTGCGTAGACGCCGCTGACGCGGTTCTGCAGCCAGCCGTTGGCGACGCCCCCGGCCACGATGGTGGCGAACCCAGCCGCCTCCGAGCCGAAGTAGAAGCGGTGGTACGGCTGGGTTGACGATCCAACGAGATAGCCGAACTCGCTCGTGCTGATGTTGATCGTGCCGAGCGGCACCGAGGGATGCGGCTCGGTGTAGAGCGGCACCGCCTCGCCGAAGCTGTTGCCCCCGGCCAGGAGCGTGATGTTGTTCGTGCCTGGCGTGTAGGGGCCGGTGTTCGTGTAGAAGGCCACGCCCGCCCAGGCATTGCCGGTCGTGTGGATGTTCGAGAGCGTGAAGTTGGTGCAATTGGTCAGCGCCAACCCGACGCCAACGGCGGCGCCTTCGCCCCACACGTTTGAGATCGTGCCGCTGTTCACGCCGTTGAGGTCGATGGCCGAGCGGCGGCTGTTGAAGACCCGCACGTCATCGACGATCGCGGTCGCGGCGTCGCCGGTGATCTTGAGGCCGTAGGAGGCGGAGTTGGTTGGGTGACCCTTCAGCGTGAAGTGCTGGAAGACGAAGTTGAAGTCGCCCATCGCGTCGATCCCGTAGTCGGCGAAGCTGCTCGCGTCGATGAACGTTCCGACGCGTGAGGTGCCGTTCAGGGTCATCGACTTGTAGACGTCGAGCGACTCTGCGTAGGTGCCGTCTGCGACGTTCACCGTGCCGCCCACGTACACCTGAGCAATGCCCGCCTGAATCGTCTGGTAGGGCAGACGCGGACTGCCGATCTCGCCTGGCGCCGCGGCGGCGTCGACGTAGACCGGCGTGCGGCTGCTGCTCGCGAGCCGCTGATCCCAGCAGGTGCCGCCGTTGTTCGCGTTGCTCAGCGCGACCATGTCGGGGTAGTTGCCCGGCAGCGTGCTGGGGAAGATCACGATGTCCCACTCGTTCGCGGTGGCGAGAGGGCCCCAGCTGTTGCCGGTGTAGGTCACGGTCGCCCCGTCACCGAGGAAGCCCCCCTTGGTGTTGTACACCAGGTTGCCGCTCACCAGGCCGGTGTTGTGATCGAGATAGGCGCCCGATCGCATCGTGTGCCAGGTGTTGTTGAGGACCTGGAGCCCGGTGTAGGAAGGCGAAACCACCAGCGCGCGATTCACCACCCAGCCGGACATGGGGAGTGGTTGCGGCGGCCCGTAGATCGTGGTGTGGCTGATCGTGCAGTTGTTCGCGGTGATCTGCACGAAGGCGGCGCTCCACGGGGTGGCGCTCGTCATCGTCAGCCCATCGATCGTCACGCCGCTCGCGTAGACCGCGATCGCGATCGTATTCGCGGTCACGTTGATCGTCGAGCCGGGCGCGCCGAGAATTTGCAGGTTGGGCTGGTTCACGTTGATGACGCTGGCCAGCGACTCGACGTGGGTGCCGGCGACTTGAATGACATCGCCCGGTAGGGCGACCCCGACCGCGGCGGCAATCGTCGGTTGGTCGGTGGGAACGTTGATGGTGGCGGCGAGGGCTGCAGGACTCGCGAGCAGCGTAGCCGTAAGGGCCACCGCGGTCGCCATCATGTGGCGCGCGGAGGCAGAGACCTCCAATTTCATACCCTTCTCCTCTCCACCCCTCCCGCCGGGCGGAAGGGCAGCATCACACTCTGTCGGTTGGTGGAACGGTTGATCTGCTAGATCGGAGTTCAAGGCTTCGGGTACGTGGTGGCGGGCTTGGTGGGGGACGACCTCCTGTGGATTTCGACCGCGTCAGGCAGGCGAACCGGGTCGCTCTACCGCCGCTCGGGTTCTGCGGGCGTGGCAAGCCTGTGCGTGATCACGGAGGATCGCGGCGAGCTGAAGCTGGTGGACACAATGTCCCGATACCGGGCTCGCTCGCGTAACGACGCGACATCGCGCGGCGAGAACTACCCGAGCAGAAGCTACATCATTCGACCAGGCGTCAGCGCGCGCAGGTCGTCAGCGTGTGGCCCCTTCACGCTCGTCCCCGGACTTCACACTCGCTCCATCACAGGTTCACCAGGGAACAACGCGCAGGACGTTACTGCGCTGATGTTGCAGCCGTCAACCGATAAGTCAGACTGTAGCCCGGCTCGTTACTCTTCGATCGTTCACGGTTACCCGGGCTTGGAGGGGCCGAGCGGTCAAACCGGCCCTCGCCTGGACAGCGCGCGAATCGCTTTGCTAGCCTCTTGTCGATCAGGTCTGGGACCTTAGGAGTTGCACCGATGCTCGACCAACGTGCCCTGGTGCTCAACCGTCACTGGGTGCCGATCGGAACGACCTCGGTCCGCGACGCGCTCTGCCTGCTCTATCGCTCGGCGGCACGCGCGGTGGATCCCGAGGACTACTCGCTCCACGACTTCGATTCGTGGGCGAGCCTGCGCGTGGCGGAGGAGGAGCCCTGCATACGCAGCGTGAGCTTCCGGATCCGCGTGCCCGAGGTCGTGCTCCTCACCCGCTACTCGTCGATTCCCCACCGCAAGGTCACGTTTTCCCGCAAGAACATCTACCGGCGCGATCGCTACACCTGCCAGTACTGCGCGGCCAAGCCGCCGCTGCAGGACCTCTCGGTCGACCACGTGGTGCCGCGTTCTCTGGGCGGCCGGTCGACCTGGACCAACTGCGTGCTCTCCTGCTTGAAGTGCAACCGCAAGAAGTCGAATCGCACGCTGTCCGAGGCGGGGATGCGGTTGCTCAAGGCACCGGTCGAACCGACCTGGACGCCCTGCATCACCGTGCCGCTCGGGCACCGGCGCACCTCGTGGGAGCACTTCATCTCGCACGAGTACTGGAACGTCGAGCTGGAGTCGTAGCGAAACTCCTTCGCACTCGCGACAGATCGGTAACGGATCGTTCCCTCGAGTCCCGCGCCTGGCGTAGACTGCGCGCTTCTATGACTCGAGCCGTGGAAGACCAGGATCTCCTGGTGCGGGCCGATGGGCTTGAGGTGGCGCGATCCCTGGGCGACGCGTCGCTCGACCTGGTTTACCTCGATCCGCCCTTCGGATCGGGCCGCGCGCAACTCGGACCCAAGGGACGCGGAGGTCGGAATAGCGCGCTGGGCGCCCGTCGCTACGAGGACCCGAGCCACGCGGGGGCGCCGTCCGCTTGGCTGGTCGATCTCCTGCGTGAGATGCCCCGCGTGCTGCGGCCCGGGGGCGCCCTCTTCCTCCACCTCGACTGGCGCACGGTGCATCGCGCGAAGGTGCTGTTGGACGAGTTGATCGGCGCCGACAACTTCCTGAACGAGATCGTCTGGCACTACGCGACCGGGGGCATCCCCGAGCGATGGTTCGCCCGAAAGCACGACACCCTGCTTTACTACCGAAACGGCGGCGACCACACCTTCCATCGACAGTCGGTGAAGAAGTACCTCGCCCACCGCATGTCACGTCGCGGCGTGCCGGAGTACCAGGACGACGGCGGGTGGTACCGCTTCCGTTCGCTCGACGATGTGTGGGACATCCCCTGGCTCACGCAGGACGCGAAGGAGCGCACCGGCTATCCGACCCAGAAGCCGGAAGCGCTGCTGACGCGAATCGTGGAGTGCGCGAGCAACGAGGGGGATCGGGTGGCGGACTTCTGTGTCGGATCGGGCACGACCGCGGTCGTGGCGCGACGCTTGCGACGCCGGTGGATCGCCGTCGATCGTGAGTCGTCGGCGGTCGAGGCCGCGCGGGCGCGGTTGGCGGCCCAGGACGAACAGGGGAAGGATGAGGCGCGGCTTCGTCCCTTCACCTTCGAAGATTGGCTCGAGCCGACGCTCGCGCCAGGGAAGGACTGAGGAGTGAGCGAATCGGAACGCGCCGGCGCGTCGCGCGCGAGCCTCCGCGATGTCTACGCGCAGAAGGCCCTCTCGCAGATTCCCCGCCTGCTCTCACTGGAAGACCGGAACGAGTTCTCGAAGACCTACGGTTGTTTCAACCGCGAGTACTGGCTCTGCCGCACGCTCGATTTCCCCTCGGCCATCGCGCAGTTCGGGGTGCACGCGCTCGCCCTGGCCTGGGCCACGCCGATGCCGGAGAACCCGTACTACCAGGAGGAGAAGGTCCTCGCCTGGACCTTGGCCGGCATCGACTACTGGATGAAGATCCAGAAGAGCGACGGCTCCTTCGACGAGTTCTATCCGAACGAGCGCGGCTGGGCCGGGCCGACCGGCTTCCTGCTCTACGTGATGTGCGACAGCTATCGACTGCTCGGCGATCGTTTCCCCGCGTCGTTGCGCGGTCGCTTCTTCGAGGCGGTGGCTCGCGCCGGACGCTTCCTTGCGAAGTACGACGAGCCGGGCGTGCTCGCCAACCACCACGCGATGGCCATCCTCCCGATCTACGAGGCGTACCACCTGGTGAAGGACGAGAAGATCCGCCAGGGATTCGAGGTCAGGCTCGAGGACTTCCTGAGCTACTGCTATCCGGAAGGCTGGTGCCTCGAGTACGACGGCACCGACTTGGGCTACCTCTCCGCGACCGTGAGCTTCCTCTCCAAGCTGCAGAAGATCTACCCGGACGAGCGGCTCGAGCGGGTCTGTCACCGCGCGATCGAGTTCGCCTCCTACTTCGCCTATCCGAACGGGCACTACGCCGGCTCGATGGGCTCGCGGCAGACGCTGCACTTCTATCCGCACGGCTTCGAGGTCTACGGCGGGAAGGGAGTGGGCCTGGCCTCGGCGGTGGCGGAGCACCTCTTGAATGGGCTCTCGCAGGGCGCGTTGGTGCCCCCGGAGATCCAGGAGGACCGCTACTTCCTCTATCGCATCCCGGAGCTGATGCAGTCGTGGATCGACTACAGCGAGCGGCCCTCGCCGCTCCCACCCTTGCCGTTCGAACGCGAGCCCTTCGCGCGCACCTGGGCCGGCGCGCGCATGCATGCGCGAAAGGGGCGCGACCCCAAGGGGCGGGACTACTACGCGCTGATCAACCTGGCAAAGGGCGGCGTGCTCAAGCTCTTCCGCACCGACAGCGGCGCGGCGGTCGAGAACGACTGCGGCTTCCTCGCCACGCTCGACGACGGCAAGGTGGTCACCTCGCAGTGGATCGACGCGGAGTTTCAGGTGAAGGCGGGGGAGATGCAGCTCCCCTGGAAGCCGGACCATGATCCGAACGCGCCGGGCGCCCTCGTTCCGACCGGCGATCAGTTCGAGATCTCGGGCGCGACCCACTTCATGGTGATGAAACTCTTCACCCCGATGACCATGATCGCCTTCCGCCTCTTCATGCTCGCGGTCGGCTGGCAAACCAAGCTGGCCTACGACATCAAGGGTTGGATCCGAAACCTCCTCATGACGCGCAGCGGCCAGGCCCCGGTCGAGTTCACGCGGCGCATCCGTTTCGAAGCGGACGCGGTGGTGGTGGAGGACGAAATTCGCCGCAAGGGCCCGGCCATTACGCGGCTCAAGCTCGGCGACGAGTTCCACGTGCGCTACGTGCCGCAAAGCCGCTATTTCCAACCGCAGGAGCTGGCCATGCGCGGGCATGAGGTGCCGCCGGAGCTTCTGGCGCGGCTCAATCGTGAGGGCCGGCTCGTGCTGAAGAGGAAAATCGACGTGCACGACGGCTCCGGTCCGCTCGAGTGGGGCGCGTGAGCGAAGGGCCACCTCGAGCGACGCGCTCCTGGAGAAGATCCGCGGCGATCGCCGCGGGTGGATCCGGCTCGCCCTCTTCGCCCTCCTGACCGCTGGAGTCTTCTGGGGTCTCTTCCGCTTTCTCCGGCTCGACTACCGCACGGTGCTGGGCCGCCTGGCCGCAGCCGACAAGCCGATGCTGCTCGCGGCGGCGGCGGTCAGCCTGCTCTTTCCCACCCTGTCGGCGCTTCGGTGGCGGCGCGTGCTCAAGGCGCTCGGCTACGTCGTGCCGTACCGCGACTGCTTCGACATGATCATGGCGGCCTGGCCCATGGGCACGATCACGCCGAGCAAAACCGGCGACTTCGTCAAGGCCTACTACCTGAAGGAGCGCGTGCCGGTGACGCTGGTGCTGGGGAGCGTGCTGGCCGAGCGGCTCTTCGATGTGCTTGTGCTGCTCCTCTTGGCGGCGCTTGGTTCGATGCTGCACGCGCAGTGGCACTACGTGCTCTTGGCCGGCGGCGGCTTTCTCGTCGGTCTGCTCGGGATCTTCGCGCTCTTGACGCTGCGCCTGCCGGTGCCGAAGAAGTTCGAGCCCAAGGTGGAGCCGATGCTGCGGGCGCTTCGCGTGATCTTCGCCTCGCCGGAGCTGCTGCTCGCGGTGACGCTCTACACCGTGCTCAACTGGTTCGCCAGCATCGCGCAGCTCGTCCTCTGCTATGCCGCGCTCGGTTCGCCGGTCCCGATCCTCTTCGCCATGGGAGCGCTGCCGCTCGCAATCTTCGCCGGGCTGCTTCCCTTCACCTTGAGCGGCATGGGGACGCGCGACTCCGCGCTCATCTTTCTCTTCCTGCCCTACGCTCCGCACGACGTCTCGCTGGGAGTGGGGCTCCTCTACTCGCTCTTCGGCTACTGGATACCGGCGGTGATCGGCTTACCCTTCCTCCGTCGCGCCATGCCGCGCTCTTGAGGCTCAGCGCGGAGCGGACGACGGCGGCGTCGTCGGGCCCGGCGAGACAACGCCGCTGCCGGCGACGAGCTTCGCGCGGGCCGCGCGCACATCCGACTGGTTCGGGTCGAGCGTGAGCGACGCATCGAAGGCGGCAATCGCCTCGCTGGTGCGGCCAAGCGCCTGAAGCGCCAAACCGCGATAGAGGCGGGCGCGCGCATACGGCCCGCTCAATTCCTCGAACCGATCCAGATCGCGGAGTGCTTCCTCGTGTCGTCCGAGACGGAACTCGGCCAAGGCGCGGTTGAAGTAGGCCCGCGCGAATTTGGGATCGGCCGCAATGGCGCGTTCGCACGCCGCGATCGCCTCGTCGAAGCGCCCTTGCTGGCCACGGAGCGTGGCGAGGTTGTTGTGCGCCTCGGCGAAGTCGGGATAGAGCTGGAGCGCCGCGCGATAGTGCGGCTCCGCCTCCGTGCCCCTTCCAGTGTTGGCCAGGAGGAAGCCAAGGTTGTTGTGTGCGATCCACGCCTGGTCGTTCTTCGCCAAGGTGTCGCGCCAGAGATCCTCGCCGCTCCGATAGACCGAGGCCTGCCGCGCGGTGAGGAGGGCGAGGGCGAGAACCACCACCGCCGCGACTGGACGATCGAGGGCCGTCTGCTCCGGCGCGCGGACGCGACGCCAGGCCGCGACCAGGAGCGCGAGGATGCCGATCGAGCCGAGGTACTGGAAGTGATCGGCGACGTAGGAGAAGCGCATCCAGTAGACGTTGAAGAACCCGAGGGCCGGAAAGATCGCGGCCGCGTAGAAGAGCGCCGCGACGACCGGCCCCTTGCCGAGCCGCGCGCGAAGCGCGAAGAGCGCAATGAGCGCCGCCGCCGCGGTGAGCGGCGCCACGAGTTGAAGCGCGTTCACCGAGATCTGCCAGCGCGGGTAGATGAAGACGAGGGGATGCGGCAGGAGGAGCTTCATCGGATAGAACCAGAAGGCGCGTCCCGCCAGCACCACGCGTTCCAGTGCGTGGAGCGACCAGGCGGCGCCCTGCGCGCCCACCTTGCCGTGCTCGAGTGACGCGGTAAGCGCGCCGCCCAGGACTCCGATCGCGAAGAAGGGAGTGAGCGGTGCGAGGCTCTTCATCTCGAGTCGCCCACGCTTCCACCAGAGAATGAGGAGCAGCGCCGGGGCCAGGCTCACCGCGGTCGTCTTGGCCAGGAGCGCAAGCACGAAGAGCCCGAGCGCCACGCCATACGGGCGCCAGTCGCGCTTCGCCTCGCTCCCCTCCGGCGGGTCAAAGCGGAGATAGGAGAGCGCCGCCCCGAAGTAGAAGAGGGCCGAGAGCACGTTCTTCCGCTCGGTGATCCAGGCCACCGACTCGACGTGAACCGGGTGCACCGCGAAGAGGAGCGCGATGGCCCACGCTCCCGCCACCCGCAGGCGGTCGAGCAGGAGGAGCAGCAGCACCGCGACCGCCGCGTGCAGGAAGACATTGCTCGCGTGGTAGCCGCGCGCGTCCAAGCCGAAGAGGCGCGCGTCGACCCAAAAGGTGGTGAAGACCAGCGGGTAGTACTGCGGCGTGGTCGAAGGATCGAACCAGATCTTGCCGAGACCGGAGAGGCTAGCGAGGGTGGGGTTGTTGAGCACGTACTCGTCGTCGTCCCAGACCCAGCCGCCTGAGAAGGCGGGGAGGTAGGCGAGGAGCGTGACCACCACAAGAAGCGCGATCTGCCAGCCACGCGCGCGCAGCACCGCACGCCAGGCCGCTTCGTTCACGCGCGGCGATCCCTTCGACTGCTGCACTCGCGTCATCAGATCCAGCGCTTCCGGCGAAACCAGTAGACGAAGCCGAAGCCGACCAGCGCCATTCCGCCGAGCACGAAGGGATAGCCGTAGCGCCAGTGCAGCTCCGGCATCCACTCGAAGTTCATGCCGTAGACCCCGGCGACGAAGGAGAGGGGAATGAAGATGGTCGAGATCACCGCCAGCACCTTCATCGTCTCGTTGAGCTTGTTGTTCTGGATCGAAAGGTAGAGATCGAGGAGGCCGGAGAGAAGGTCTCGGTAGGTCTCGACCGTGTCGATCATCTGCACGCAGTGGTCGTAGACGTCGCGGTAGTACATCGCGGTGGTGGCCTTGAGGAGCGCCGACTCGCCGCGGGTGAAGGCGGCCATCACCTCGCGCATCGGCCAGACCGCCTTCCGCAGTCGAATCGTCTCGCGCTTCAGCTGGTGCAGTTCGTGGAGCGCCTCGGCCGCGGAGCGATCGAGCAGCGTCTCCTCCAGCGTCTCGATCCGCTCGCCCAGCCGCTCACCGACCGAGAAGTAGTTATCGACGATCGCGTCGATCAGTCGATAGGCGAGGTAGTCCGGCCCGCTCTTCCGCACCGCTCCCTGGTTCTTTCGGATGCGTTCGCGCACCGGATCGAAGACGTCCCCCACGTCTTCCTGGAAGGAGAGGACGAAGTTCTTCCCCAAGATCAGGCTCACCTGCTCGAACTGCACGTCGTGGTGCGGCGGCCGGCAGTGGAGCATGTCGAGCACGCAGTAGAGGTAGTCGCCGAAGTCCTCCATCTTGGGGCGCTGGTCGGTGTTCAGGATGTCCTCCTGCACCAGCGGGTGGATGCCGAAGCGCTCGCAGAGGGCGCGCACCACCTCGACGTCGTGGAGCCCGTCGACATTGATCCAGCTCACGGTGGCGGTGTCGCGGAGGGCGAAGCACTCGCCGACGGCCGCCATCGTCCGCTCGTGCAGCTGCTCCGCGTCGTAGTCGAGGAAGGAGATCACCACCTCCTCGCGCCGCTTCTCGCCGATGTGGACGAGCGAGCCGGGCGGGAGCCCCGCCTTCTTCGAGCGTCGCTTGCCGGTCAGGCGTCCCTTTGCCTGGCGATGGCGTGCCCGATTCATGCGCTACTCGAGCCCGAGCGAGCGGCGCACCTCGCCCTCCGGCCGGGCTTGGCCGGCGCGGACGTCGTAGAGGGCGCGGCGCTTGGGATTGGTGAAGTAGGCGAGGAGCACCAGGGTGCCGAAGTGATCGGTTACCTCGCAGCCTGTGATGACGAAGCCGGCGCGCAGCTTCGGGATGATCACGCGATTGTTCGTGACCACGTGACGGCTGGTGATCACCTGGAATCCTCTTGCGCGAGACGCGACAGAATCACCGGGAGAAGCGCCGTGTAGATCCTTCGCTTGGTGCTCCGGCAGGATCCCGCTGTTGATCATGTAGTAGTGTTCGCGACTCTGCTGCACGCCGAAGGACCAGCCGACCAGCGTGTCTCCGCGAAAGATGCCGACCGTCAAGCGGTAGGCGCTCGCCATGAGCGCGCCGAGCTTCTCCTGCGCGGCCCGCTCCTCTTCCGAAAGGAGGGAGGCGGTGTCCGCCGACCAGGTGTCCCCGAACACCGCGTCGCGATGCTGGCGCAGGAAAGGCATCAGCTCGTGCCACGCCATCTCTCGCGCGACGTAGTCCTGGACCAGCGGATACTCCGACATGCTCCCTCCAAACTCCTCGCGGCGCGCAGTCGGTCGAGCACGCGATCCGAACGAGGAGAGCGGGAGACTACCTCAAGACCAGCACCCGTCGCTCGCCCCGAAAACCGCTCGCCGTGAGCTGGAGTAGGTAGACCCCGGAGCAGACGGCGCGTCCTCGATCATCGCGGCCATCCCACCGAATGAGCCCGTCGCCCGCTTCGATCGAGCCGCCCAAGAGCTCGCGCACGCGGCGACCGTTCGCATCGACGACCGTGATCGCGACCTCGCCCACGCTCGGCAGTCGATAGCGCAGGCGCACCGTGCCCCGCGTCGGATTGGGATGGGCGAGGCCGAGCCAGGGAGCCGCGCTGGTCGCACTCTCCGCGCTCGCCGCCGCTTGCAGCGCGCTCGCGACCGCGGCGTAGGCGTCGACGAATCCCCAGCCGTAGTTGTTGTCCTCGCCGCTCGATCCCTCGTCGCGCGCGGTCTCGAGCAGGATGCGCTTCACGTCATTGACCGGAAGGTCCGGGTTGGCCGCGCGCATCAAGGCCGCCACCCCCGCGACGTGCGACCCGGCCATCGCGCTGCCGGAGTAGACGCCGTACGCGTTTCCCGGCAGACAGGAGTAGATCCCGATTCCCGGCGCCACCACCTCCGGCTTCTTCGCGAACTCCGGCGACTGCGCGCAGCTGGTCGGGCCGCGGCTCGAGAAGGAGGCGAGGGCGTAGGGAAAGGTCGCGCCGTTGCTGCAGTCGACGGTGCCGACCGAGAAGGTATTGGTCGCGGTGGTGGCGCGATCGGCCGGCGAACGAATGGAGGAGGGCGCTGGTCCATCGCCCCCCGCCGACCAGATGACCACCACGCCGCTCGCCTCGCAGCCATCGATCACGGCGTACCAGCGCGGATCACAGTCGGGATAGCCCAGCTGCTCGTTCACGCCCCAGGAGTTTTCGAGAACGTCGGGGACATCGTCGACGGTGTTGGCGTTGCCGTCGGGATCGGCCATCCACTGGAAGGAGTCGATCACCCGATTGTCGAAGGTTGGTCCGACGATTCCGCCGATCGGATTGGCCGCGATCCAGCGCGCGGCCGGGGCCACGCCGAAGCTGTCGCCGAGTGCGGCTCCCGCCATCGTGCCCATGCCGTGCGTGCCGTGGCCGTCGGAGTCGAAGGGGAACTGCGTTCCGCCCCCTTGCACGTCGTGCCAGCACTCGGAGGATGGGTGCGAGCCGCCCGCGCCGCGCCAGCGGGCGGCGAGAGCCGGGTGGTTGCCATCGACACCAGTGTCGAGGCTCGCCACCAGTGTTCCCTCGCCGCGCGTGCCGAGGCTCGACCAGACCTGATCCACGCGCAGCGCGCGGAGCCCGGGCGTGATCCCGACCGAGCGAGCGGACTTCCGCCCCGTGCCTTCCGCGCTTCGACTCGCCCCTTGAGGCGCAGCCTCCGCCCGCGCGCCGAAGTTCGCTTCCACCCACGCAACGTCGGCGCGCGCGGCGATGGCTTGCAGTGTGGCTCGATCCGCCTCCACCACGAGCAGGTTCGCGATCCAGTAGGGGGTGTAGCCGAGAACCGCGCCCCGCGGCCGCGCCGCCTCGAGCGCGTCACGCAATGGTGCCTGGGTTGCCTCCGCACGCGCTCGGAGCGTGCTCACGACCTCGCGATGCCACTCCTTCCGCGAGGTGTGGCGCGCGGCCAAGGAGCGCGTGAGCGATTCCAGATCGACCTGGTCGCGCAGCACGACGATCGCACTGGTCGTCGCCCCGTCGGCCAAGGTTGCGAGGCGTGCCGCCAGCGGTTCCGACAGCTCGCCCGCCTCTACGCCACGCGGCAGAGCGAATGCGACGGCCAACGATGCGATGAGGAGCGAGTGATGCCAAGAGTTCTGCGTCATCGAGGTCCCCCAGGTTGGAAATCTCCACGGGGATCGGCGGGGCGCCGGGATGCCTTCGGCGATCGATGCCGGGCGAGCGCCACGACGATACAAGAAGGCCGCTCCCTGGGCCAGAGCCCGAGAAGCGGCCTTCGCACAAACGAGGCTGACGCGAGTTCGGATTACCGAACGAGCAGCATCTTCCTCTCAGACTTGTAGTCACCGCTCTCGAGCTTGTACAGGTACACGCCCGAGGAGACCGGACGACCCGCGTCGTCGCGACCGTCCCAGACCGCGCTGTGCTCGCCGGCGGCCTGGCTGCCGTCGATCAAGCTCCGCACGCGGCGACCGCTCGCGTCGAAGATCGTGACCTTGGCCGCGCCGGAGCTGGCCAGGCGGAAGCGGATCATGGTCTCCGGACGCGCCGGGTTCGGACGGTTGACGTAGAGCCACGAACCGCTGGTCGGGATCTCCTCGACCGCGACCGAGCTCTGCACGCCGTCGATCGAGAAGTCATCGACCGCCGCCTCGACGATGTCGTCGACGCCGGTGTCGCAGGCCTTGAACCGCACCTTGACCTGGCTGGTGAAGGTGATGAAGTCGGAGAGGTCGAGCACCTTCTCCACCCACGAGTTCTCGGTGTTGCCCAGGTTCTCCATGTCGATCCAGCTCGAACCGTTATTGCTCGAGACCGAGATCTGGAAGTTGCCGGTCTGGCTGTTGCCGACCCGCGCCCACCAACGCCAGTAGGAGACGAGGGCGGCCGAGGCGTTCTGCAGGTTGACCGTCGGCGAGGTCAGGGTCACACAGCCGTTGTCGACGTCCGACTGGCCGGCGCTGCCGCCGACCGCGCCCTTCTTGGTGAAGAAGCACTTCACGCCCGGAGTCGGGGTGTGGTCGTCGGCCGGCTCGCACTGCGTGCCGTTGTAGACGGTGCCGAGCGGATCATCGCGCACCCATTGACCCGCCGCCGCATCGCCGCTCGCGACCAGGCTCCAGCCCTTGTCGGTCTCGGCGTCGTCGGTGAAGAAGGTCTGCGAGAGCAGGATGTCGTAGAGGCCGATCGGAGCGTTCGACGGATCGACCGCGCCGTTGCCCGCGATATCGGTGGCGTGGATGTAGAACTCGATGTGGTCACCGATGTGCTGGTGCGGGATGTTGCCGGTGTAGTCACTGCCGGTGACGAAGGCCATCGGCACGGCCGAGAAGCCGCCGCCGTTCACGCGATAGACCACTTCCTTCACGTTGAGCGCGCTGAAGTCGGTGATGGCCGCGGTGACCGGGATCGGATCGTTCTCGTTCTGCACCTTGTGCGAGAAGCGAACGTTCGAGATGACCGGCGAGCCGGTGTCGGTGAGCGAGAAGTTCTGGGTGGTGAGCTGGCTCGCCACGATGGTGATGTTCGAGACCGACTGGGTCGCGAACGAAGGATGGCTGCACTGAACGGTGTAGGTCCCGGCCGGCGCAGAACCGTTGTACAGGCCGGATCCATTGGTGGTGAAGGCGCGGTTGGCCTCGACCAACAGCACCGACGCGCCCGGAATCGGCGTTCCGCCGTTCGAGGCGTTGGTGACCGAGCCGCTGATCGAACCGTAGTTGACCGCCGCTTGCAGCACCGCCTCATAGGCGTCGACGAAGCCCCAGCCGTAGGTGTTGTCCTCGCCGGCCGTGCCCTCATCGCGGGCCGTCTCCATCAGGATGCGCTTGACGTCGTCGACCGGGAGGTCGGGATTGATCGAGCGCATGAGGCCGACGATGCCCGCGGCGTGCGGACCGGCCATCGAGGTGCCGTCGAGGTTGGTGTAGCTGTTGCCCGGCCAGCTCGAGTAGACCGAGACGCCCGGCGCTACCACCTCCGGCTTGATCTTGAGCTCGGGCGCCACGTTGCAGCCCGTGGGACCGCGGCTCGAGAAGCTGGCGATGTTATACGGGAAGGTCGGATCGTTGGTCGCGTCCACCGCGCCGATCGAGAAGCAGTTGTACACGGTGGTGGCACGATCCGCCGGGGAACGCAGCGACTGCGATCCCGGGCCCTCGTTACCGGCCGAGAAGGTGATCACGCACCCGGCCGCCTCGAGCCCGTCCATCGCCACCCACCAACGCGTGTCGCAGTCGGTGTAGTTGCCGCCGAATCCCTCGTTGATGCCCCACGAGTTCTGGCAGACGTCCGGCACATCGTCGACCGTGTTGACGTTGCCGTCCGGGTCGGCCATCCATTGATACGAGTCGACCACGTCGCTGTCGAAGCCGCCGCCGACGCCCTGGTTGATCGGGTTGGAAGCGATCCAGAGCGACATCGGCGAGACGCCGATCGTGTCGTTGGGCGCGAGGCCGGTCATGGTGCCCATGGTGTGGGTGCCGTGGCCGTTGCCGTCGCTCGGGAACTGGGTGTTGGTGCCGAGTTCATCGCGCCAGCACTCCTGCCAGGGGTGCGCGCCACCGGCGCCGCGCCAGCGGGTCTTGAGAGCGTTGTGGTTGCCGTCGACTCCGGTGTCGCAGCCGGCGATCAAGGCGCCCTGTCCGCGCACGTTGAGCTGGTACCAGACCTTGTCGGCATTGATGGCGCGGAGGCCCGGGGTGATGCCGATGGCGAGCGTCGGGTCGCCGCCCGGTTGCGGCACCGCCGGGTTCATCGGCTTGATCAGCTCAGGCTGCCAGTTGGGCTCGGCCTGTCCGACGTCGGCCCGATTCGCCAGGTCTTCGATCGTGGCGCGGTCCGCGCGCACGACGACGATGTTGCCGATCCAGTAGGGGGTGTAGCCGATGACTCGCCCCTGGGCCTTCCGCGATTCGAGCTCGGCCACGAGTGACCCTTGGGTCGACTGGGCCTTGTCCTGAAGCGCGGTGACCACCTCGCGATGCCAGTCGGCGCGATTGGCGTGCCGGGAATAGAGCGAAGCCTTGAGCGCCTCGAGATCGACCTGATCCTCGAGGATCAGGATCGCGCTCGCCGGCTGACTCAGTGAGAGATGTGAAAGCTCTTCCTGGAGCGCGGGGTGGATACGACCGGCTTGGGCCGGCGATCCAACCACCAGACCACCCACGAGCACGGCGGCGGCGAGCGATGAGGCGTGCACCCACTGGGGGGTACGCCGCGTCGGCGTCGTCTCGCGCGGGGGGATTCCCGGACGGGTCGAGGGCATGTTCATCCTCCTAAGTTCCTCCTGACGGGCAGGGTGGGCGCGCGGGACCGCGACGCCCCGGACGGCCCCTGGTGGGGGCAAACGACACCGAAAATAGTAGCCCATCTCGGAAGAGGGTCGCCAGACATCCTACGGTGATACCGGAGAATTTCGAGATGCCGCGCGAGTAGACAAGGACTTGGGCTCAGCGCAGGCGTGCGAGCACCGCGGCGCGGTCGTCGGAGGCGCGACCGCCCGGCACGAAGCTCGCCCAGGCCGACTCAAACGCGTCGAGCCCGGCGCCGGTCGAGTCGGCGTCCAGCGCCGCGCGGACCGCCCGTTCGAAGGGAGAGCTCTCCCCGTCGTCGGGCTCGTCGAAGGGGTGCCCGTCCCGGTTGGTCGAATCGGCGTAGCCATCGGTGTAGAGCAGGAGGCGGGTGTCGGCTCGCCGCGCCATCGAGGAGGTCTCGCGCGCGACGATCGGCAGGCCGGTGTTGATCGGAATGCCGGCCGAGACCAGGCGGGTCAATGGCCCGCCTGGGACTGTGGCAAATGCGGGCGGGTGGCCGGCGCCCGCGTAGAACACCTCGCCTTCGCTCGGCCGATCGAAGAGAAGGATCGCGGTGAGGAAGGCGCCGAGTCGGATCTTGGATAGCTCCTCTTCCAACGCGAAGAGGACCGAGCCGGGATCGGTGATCTCGCTCGAGAGGCTCCGCACCTGACTCTTCACGATGCCGGTGATCATGGCGGCCGAGGCGCCGTGTCCCATCACGTCGGCAATGAAGAGCGCGGTGCCGCCGTCGGGCAGCCGCCAGTAGTCGAAGAAGTCGCCGGAGAGCCGTTCCGACGCGACATAGCGCGAGGCGATCTCGACCCGCGCGTTCGAGAAGCGCCGCGGCGGAAGCAGCCGCTCCTGAAAGACGCGCGCGCTTTCGAGGTTCTGTTCGAGCGTGGCGACATAGCTGGCCATGCGCTCTTCCAACTCCTGTCGTTCCGCCGCGCGCTCGGCCAACGTTTCCAGCACCGTCATCGGAAAGGGCTTTCGAAGGAAGAAGAAGGCGTGGCGACGGACCGCGTCTTCCAGCGCTTCGTCGGGATCGGCGGCGGAGCCGGTCACCACGATCACGTCGATGCCGGTCGAGAGGTTCTTGATCGCGGTCAAGAGTTCGAGGCCGGAGATGCCGGGAAGGCGCACGTCGACCACCGCGAGGTGGAAGGTCTCGTTCTCCATCAAGGCGAGCGCGTCCTCGCCGGAGGCGGCCTCGCTGACTTCGAAGCGGCGGCCGAGCACGCGACGCGCGACGGAGCGCAGTCCGGGCTCGTCGTCGACCACGAGGACGCGTCGCTTCTCTCCACGCGCCGGGGGAACGCGATCGGCGAGGAGGATCCGTCCGGCGCCGCCGCCCGACACCTAACGCGCCTTTCCGGGCTCGATCGCTGGAGCCTCCGGCGTGCTTTTCCACTGCCGCGATTCGCGCGGCAGCCAGACGATCGCGCTGGTGCCGCTTCCGATCTCCGACTCGAGATCGAGGCGGCCGTCGTAGTCCCAGACGATCGAGCGGCAGATGTCGAGCCCGAGGCCGGAGCCGGTCGCCTTGGTGGTGAAGAAGGGCTCGAAGATCTTGGCCCGGATCTCGGTCGGGATACCCGGGCCGTTGTCGCGAATCTCGAGCCGAATGCCTTCGCTCTCGGGGCGAGTCCCGACGGTCAAGGCGCCGCCGTTCGGCATGGCGTCGCGCGCGTTGTAGATGAGGTTGAGCACCAGCTGTTCCATCTCGCCGCGTCGCGCCAGGAGCGTGGGGAGGCGCTCCGACTTTTCCTGGCTCACCTCGATGTGCTGTGCGACGAGGCTGGGGCCGAGCATGGTGAGGATTGCCTCGACCACCGCCTCGAGATCCAGCCAGCGCGGCTCCTCGGTGCGCCCGCGCGCCACCGAGAGGAGTCCCCGAAAGATGCGGGCGCTCATCTCCGCGTAGTGCGAGACCACCTCCAAGTCGCGCGAGACGTCGGCCAGCTCGATCGTGCCCTCGGCGAGGTCGCGCTTCAGCGCCTGCAGGAGCGGCATCATCACCCCGAAGGCGTTGTTCAGATCGTGCGAGATGGCGCGCGCCAGATCGGCCAGCGCGACCTTGCGCTCGGCGCTGATCAGGCGCGAGTGCTGCGACTCGTAGAGCTCGGAGTTGTAGACCGCGGCCGCCGCCAGCGGCAGGAAGGGCGCGAGGAGCGCGAGGTCATCGGTGTTGAAGGCCGCCGGGCTTCGGCCCTGCACCTGCAGAACCCCGAGCACGGTCTGCCCGCGGAGGAGTGGTGCGATGATTCGCGCGCCGGCCCGTGGCGCGCCGCTCACCTGATGCTCGAGCGCCGCGAGGAGCGAGGAGGGCATGGTGCGCGGCAGCTGACCGCGCGACGGCTCGCCCCCCTCGGACGGCGAAATCGTGCCGGCGCCCCGCACCAGCATCACGCCGGCATTGTCGCGGAGCCAACCCAGTCCTTCCTCGTCGATGCGGAAGGCGCGGCCGATGCGACTCGACTTGGCCTTGGTCCAGGTGACGATCTCGGCCTCGAGCCGGAGCTCGCGACCCGAGGGATCGAGCAGGAGCACCGCGCCGCTGTGATCGAACTGAAGCAGGCGCTCGAGACCGTGGAGCACGTGGTAGAGGACGTCCTTCGCGCGCAGTTCTCCCAGGAGCTTGCCGTAGATCCGCTCCTTCAAGCTCTGCGCGCGCTCGTGCTCGCGCTGCTTCAGGTGCAACGAGAGGAGCTCGGCCGCGTTCTGCGCCAAGGTGGCGTCGGCGCGACCGAAGTTGCGCCCGGGACGACGAAAGCCCAACACCGCCGCGACCCGCTCGCCGGTCTGCACCTTCACCAGGAGGAGCTCGCGATCCTCCGGGCCGATGCCGCGTTGAAGGAAGGCGCGGCACTGCTCCAGGAGTCGCGCATCGCCGCCCTCTGGATCGCTGGGATCGCCCGGGCCGCCCGCACTCCGCGACCGCTCGAGCAGCTTCACTCCCTTGCTCGAGAGGCCGAGGCGGGAGATCGACTTCAGCGTTTGATCGGAGGCGCGGAGATCGATCTGGATCGCGAGGTCGGCCTCGAGCGCCTCGCCGAGACCGCGAAGGCAGAAGCGCACCACGCGGCTCAGGTCATGCTGACTCGAGAGGCGCTCCAGCTCGCGTCCCAGCTGGTAGAGGAACTGCGCCCGGCGATAGAGCGTCTTGTAGCTCGGGTTGCCCATGGCAGGCGGCAGGGTAGCACGCCGCGCGCGCCTTGAGCAGGCGAAGGGCGAGTGCTAGCTTCCCCCGACCATGAGCAGCCACTGGGGCACACTCTTCCGCATCTCGACCTTCGGTGAATCGCACGGCGGCGCGGTCGGCGTGGTGGTCGACGGCTGTCCGGCGCGCCTGCCGCTGGCCGAGTCCGACCTCCAGCCGCAGCTCGATCGACGGCGGCCAGGGCAGATCGCCGCATCACCCCCGCGACAAGAACAGGATCGCGTGAAGATCCTGTCGGGAGTCTTCGAGGGAAGACGCTCGGCACGCCGATCGCGATGCTGGTCGCGAACGAGGATGCGCGGCCCGGCGCCTACCTCGAGATGAAAGACCTGTATCGGCCTAGCCACGCCGACTTCACCTACGATGCGAAGTTCGGCTTCCGAGCCTGGCCGGGTGGCGGGCGTACGAGCGCCGCGAGGACGATCGGTCGGGTGGCCGCGGGGGCGATCGCGGAGAAGCTGCTCCGACTCGCGCACGGCATCGAAATCGTCGCCTACGTGCGGAGCGTGGGGGAGATCGAGGGGCGCTTCCTGGATCCGCTGCGCGAGGTCGCTCCGCGTGCGAGAGGGGCGAGACGCGAGCGTCGACCCGTTGCGCGTCACGCGTGCCCAGGTAGATCGCCGCCGGTCCGCTGCCCGGACCTCCACGCGCGCCGAGGAAATGATCGCGGCGATCGAACGGGCGAGGCGCGGGGGCGATTCGCTCGGCGGCGTCATCGAGTGCATCGCGCGGGTGGCCGGCCGGTTGGGGCGAGCCGGTCTTCGATCGACTCGAGGCCGATCTCGGGAAGGCGATGCTCTCCCTGCCCGCGACCAAGGGATTCGAGATCGGTTCGGGCTTCGCGGGGACGAAGCTCACCGGTTCGACCCACAATGATGCCTACGTGCTTGATGAAGCCGGGCGGGTCGGCACCCGCACCAATCGCTCGGGCGGTGTGCAGGGCGGCATCTCCGATGGCGAGCCGATCTCTTCGCGTCGCCTAAGCCGAACCTGACCATCCGAAGGAGCAGGAGACGGTCGATCGCCAGGACGCGCGCGCCAGCTCGGCGCACGGGCGTCATGATCCCTACGTCCTGCCGCGCGGGTGCCGATGGTCGAGTCGATGGCCGCGCTGGTGCTGGTCGACCACCCGCCAGCTCGCGCTCACCAGTGCCTCGGCGTTGGCCGACGCGTCGCCGTATTCATGAGCATCGCGCGCGCGGCCCCTGCGCGGCTCGTCCTCGTGTCGATGCTCGGGCTTCTCGCCCGTCAACGCGAGGGGAAGGGACCGGAGAGAACGCCGCTGCCGCGCGTGCTCAGTCGCGGCCGCAGAGCGGCGGCACGATGGTCGTGCCGATCGCGCCGCTCAAGCCTTCACCCGCTGCAAGGACGGAATGATTCCAGCCGGGAGCCGGACGGCTCCACCTCGCCACTGCTGCGCCTCGAGTCGCGCGGCGCGCGTCCGCCGGCGGTGCTGGCGACCTCGCGCTGCTTCTGGGACTGGTCGAGTGCCGATCGCACGCTCACGGTTCGAATGCGCGGCTATCGCGTCTGGGAAGACACCACCCGCATCAACGCGCGCGACGTCATGGAGAGCTACGACGCCTACTTGAAGGCAGGGCTCTTCGGTTCGGCTCCGCCCAAATCGACTCGGCCGGCAGTCGGCGCACGCGAGGGAGTGCCCGCGGCCGCGCGCGGGCTTTCCCCCTTGCCGCGCAGTGGCTCGCCGCTCCTGCGCGTCGAGGCACTCGACGACAGCACGGTGCGCTTTGCCTTTCGCGGAGACGTTTCCGAGTGGCGCGCGTGGGAGATCGCGAGCCATCCGATCCTCGCGGCCTCGTGGCTGGAGAAGCGGCCGAGCGATGCCCAGGCCGCCGCCCTCTCGAGCGGTCCGCCGCCGAGCGGCGCGCCCTTTCGCATTCCGCAGAACCTGACCGGGAAGAACCTCACGCTCCGCGCGAATCCGCTCTTGCCCTACGGCGCGCGCCCTTGGGTGCGGCGACTTCTGCTCGAGCCCTGCCCCGGCCCCGACTCGCGCGTACTGCGGGTGGCCATGAACCGCGCCGACTACGTGAACGACGTGCCGGTCTTCCAACTCGCGAACTGGATCGGGAACGACGCGCCGGTTGCAATGCGGCGTGGCGCGGTCGCCTCGGTCGAGATGCTCGTGCTCAAGTCGGGCGACCCGACGCTTCCTCCCGCGCTCCGTGAGGCGCTCGACCTAAGCCTCGATCGCGAGCGGCTGCTCAAGAACCTCCTCACCTACCGCGGGGAGGTGTACGGCGGGATGGCGGCGGGACTGCTCGAACCGGGCGGGCCGCCGGCGCCGCCGCCGATCGACTCGGTCGCGGTACGGGCGAAAGCGCGGCGCGATTCGTTGCTCGCGCTAGAGGACTCGCTCTTCGTTGCGCAGCCGGAGACCCTGTCCGCTTCCGCCCGGCTCGACTCGCTGCTGCGCGCCAGTCCTCCGCCTCGCCTCGATCTCACGCGGGCCCGCGCCCTCCTCGATCAGATGGGCCTCAAGGACACCGATGGCGACGGCCTCCGTGGTCGCTTCGCGGCGGGGGACAGCAGCTTCATCCTCGAAACGCCGGTCAAGCTGCGCGTGCTCTACGATCGCTCGAACGAATTTCGCGAGCGGCTCCTCACCTTCGTCGAGGAAGACCTCTTCGCCCTCGGCATCTTGCTTGAGCCGGAGCCGGTCGACGCCGAGACCTTCTTCCGTCGTTACGAGGCGGGGGAGTTCCAAGCGGCGCTACTCGGCTTTCGTCCGCCGCCCACGCCTGATCTCACGCCGCTCTGGGCCTCGTGGGGAAGATGGAACGGCGGCGGCTACGACAATCTCACCGTCGATGGGCTTTTGAATGCGGCGCTCAGAAGCGATGATCCGGCGCGGGTCGAGGCGCTCAATCGCGAGATCGAGGCGCGCGTCCGCCGCGACCGCCCCGCGCTCTTCCTCATCTATCGTCAAGAGGTGGACCTGGTCGGTCCGCGCGTCCGCGGCTGGGAGGAGGGAGAGGGCGATCTGCTCGGCCGTCTCGCGCACGTGTGGTTGGCGGACACGACCGACCTGCCTTCGCTCGGCGAGCTGGCGGCGCGCGGCGAGTCGCTGCGCGTGGGAGCGCACTAGTCGGGAGGCGCGCTGCTCTCGCGGCGCGTGGTGGTCTGGCTCGCCCGTGCCATCAAGACCGCGGCCACCACGATCAGCGCCCCGCCCGCGCACTGCACCAGGGTCAGGCGCTCCCCCATGAGCGCCGCGCCCACCACGACCGTGGTCAGCGCTTCGAGCGTCGACAACGTCGAGGCGCGCACCGGACCCACCCGCGTGAGCCCGGCGAAGAAGGTCAGGATCGCCACGACCGTCGAGACGAGCGCGATGCCGAGGACCGGCCACCAGTCTTGCCACGCATGGGGCCAGGTCGCGCCGCGCGCGACGACCAGCAGCCCGTACGATGCGGCGGCCGAGAGGCAGACGATCGTGGTCGAGACCATCGCCGCCACCCCGCGGGTGAGCGCGACACCCGCGACGATGTAGAGCGAGTAGAGGAGGGCCGAGCCGAGGCCTAAGAGCACGCCCTCGAGATTGCCGCGCCCGACCGGACCGATCGTGAGGAGCGTTCCCACCATCGCGAGCACGAGCGCGAGTACGCGCCTTCGATCGAGCACGGCCCGATAAAAGAGCCGGGAGAGAATCGCGACCAATCCCGGATAGAGGTAGAGGAGGAGCGCCACCAATCCGGCGGGGATGCGCTCGAGCGCCTTGAAGTAGCAGAGCGCCTCGCCGACGTAGCCGATCGCCCCCATCGCGATCAGTCCGAGCAACCGCCCCCCGCGCGGCCAGCGCTCGCGCCGACCCAAAGTGATCGCGAGCAGGAAAAGGGACGCCACCGCGAAGCGCAGGAAGAGGAGGGTCTCGCTCGAGAGACCACGCGCCCGCGCGTGGCTGGCGAAGAAGGCGAGAAAGCCGAACGACGTGGCGGAGAGGACAATGAGGAAAGAACCAGCGGCGCGATCGGCTCCAGCCTGTGCGTCCGATCGCGCCACTTTGCTCTCCTAACAGCTTCGCGCGGGGCGAAGGGAACTACGCCTTCAGTACCCCGTCTCGAGTCGCGATGCGCTTGGCCACGGTTGCGCCGCTGTTCAAACCGCCTTCCATGTAGCCAACGAACTTGTAGCAGGTGTGCTCGCCGGCAAAGTGGAGCCGACCCATGCCCTTCGCCATGAGCGGTCCTTGGGTCGTGATCTGGCCCGGCGCGGGGAAGGAGTAGCCGCCCATCGTCCATGGATCGCTCGGCCAGTTCATGAAGCGGGCGCGGATGAAGTTCTTCCCGTAACCGGGGAAGACCACCTCCATCGCCTTGGCCATCGCCTGGTCCCGCTCCTCCGCCTTCCGCGCGCGGTGGATCTCGGCGATCGCAGCGGAGGAGAAGGCGGTCAAGCAGTAGTTGCCTTCGCCGATCTGCGCGTCGGTCGCCTCCCAGGTAAGGCCGACCTCGCCGTCGGAGAAGGCGTATTGCGAGAGGCCGGCGTCGTACCAGAAGCGCGACTTGACCTCGGCCAGGTACTTCACGCTGATCCCCATCTGCGGCGTCAGCGCGGCCGGCAGCGCGGGATCGATCGTGAGCTTGCTCCACACGGTCGGCGGCACGGCCAGGATCACGTCGTCGGCCTCGAACAGCTTTCCGCTGGCGGTCTTCACCGACACGCCGTGCTTCGACACCTTGATCTCCGCCACCGGTTCCGAGAGGTGCACGCGATCGGCGCCTACCTCACCCGCGAGACGCGTGGCCAACGACTGATTGCCGCCGGCGCAGCGATACACCTCGCTGTCGGTCCAATACGCCTCGAGACCGCCTCCCTTCACCTGCGAGAGGTTGCCCAAGTAGCTCTGCCGCTCGATCGCGACGCCGTTGTTGTGCATCAGCTCGGTGCGGACCGCGAGCTTGCCCAGGGGCGAGATGTCCTGGGTTTCGAGCCACTGCGCGGTGGTGCGGGCGTCGTGGGCGCCGGCCCGCGGGCTGTTCCACGGTTCGTCTTCCAAGATCGGCCGCGCATCGCCGGTCATGCCGGCGTAGGCGGCATCCATCTCGGCGTAGAGCGCCTCCACCTCTTCGGGGCTCAGCAATCGACCCTGCAGGTAGAACGGCTCGTCGTACTCCTCATCTTCCGAGAGGTCGAGAAACGTGAGGCCGAAGCGTTCCGCGTAGGCGACCCAGGTGGGATGGTTCGAGCCGACCAGCTCGGCGCCGCCCTCGACGTTTCGCCCCGCGGCATAGTCGGGGAAGGAGAGGACGCGGCCGCCGACCCGGTCCCGCGCCTCGAGCACCACGACGTCGTACCCCGCCATCTTGAGTTCGTAGGCGGCGGCCAACCCGGCGAAGCCCGCCCCGATCACGATCACGCGCGGCGCGCCGCTCGCGCCGCCGCCCAGCTTGTGCGCGCAGCTCGAGAGGAGCAGTCCGGCCGAGGCGGCCAGGCTCTGCTTCAGGAACCGCCGCCGGCTCTCGAGGACGTCCTTCGGCGTGAAGCGCCGGGCGAGGCGGGAATAAAGGGAAAGGGACACCGGACCCTCCTTGGCTCGATGGGATGAAATCGCGGCGCAGGATAGCGGTCCCGCGCGACCATCGGCTAGACTCTCCGCACGGGAAATTGGTCGGAGGGGCTTTTGTACGTGGTAGCGAGGGCAGCCTGCTCCCGGCAGGGCAGCGCGGCGCGCCATTTCTTACTTTTCGTCGCCACCATCGCGCTAGCCGCGGCGGATGTCGCGCGCGCCGCGCCGATCCTCCGCACGTCGGCGCGGGCCCAGGTGGTGCGAGAATTCGCGCGTACTTTCCAGAAGACGCAGGGACTGCAGGGCGACTACGCGGTCGGCCTGCGCGTGCAGTCGCACCTCAAGACGGAGATGGCGTTGGCCACCGCGGCGGCGGCCCTGGCCGATCCGAGCCTCGCTCGCTCGGCGCGTCGCGATCTCGACTGGATCCTGCACGAGCGCTTCGAACCGGGGGGCGGCTTCAACTGGGACGGGGCGACCAACCCGAACTTCTTCGAGGTGCACCAGCACTGGTTTCTGATCGCGAGCGAACTGATCCGCCAGGAGCTGGGGCTCTCCGTCGAGTATCAGAGTGAGCAGCGCGACGCCTGGTACTTCCTCCGCGGCACCAACCCCGCGATGGCCGACTTCTACCTCGACAACCAGGCGCGCCACGGCGCCTTCTTCGCCTATCGCGACGTGCAGCGGAGCGGGCTATTCCAACAGCAGGCGCCGTTCAAGGGGAGCTACGAGATCGGCGCCGCGCTCTGGTCGCTCGCGCTTCACCGCAGCTCGAGCTGGATCGATCAGCCGGGCGAAATCGCGAGCTACCTCGCACGACTGACCGCGCAGGCGAGCAAGTCTCCCTACGAGTTTGGTTGGTACGCGCCGGCGTACGGAGGGTGGATCCGCTCGCTCGAGTGGACGGGCGACCATTGGGAGGGGTTCACCCAGCACGATTGGAAGTACGCCCTCCACATGGAGGAGGGGGCGCTCCTCTACCAGATCCTGACCGGGGGAGAGGAGTTGGCCGAGGCGACGCGCGGGGAGGTGGTCTCGCTCCTCGCTCACGTGGAGCCGCGCGGCGAGATCGCGGGCATGCCCGACGGGTTCGGCAGCGTGATCTACGAGTACGGCGAGGCGCTCTCGGTCCTCGCGCTGGCGGTCGAGTGCTACCAGTACACGGAGCCCGAACTCTCGGCGGAAGCGCTCGAGAAGGGGCGGCTGGTCTTCGACTACGTTGCGCGCACCTTTCCAAACTACCCGAGCGAGGATCACGCCATCCTCCTGCTCGGCCTCGCGCGCATGTTCGCGGCGCTGCCCGATGCCTCGGGCCCGAGCGGCAGCCCGAGCCTCCTGACCACGCTCAATCTTCAGCCGGGGCTTCACCCCACGTCGCTCCTGCTCTCGCCCAACCCCACTTCGGGCGCGCTGCGCGTAGAGTACCGCGTCGAGAACGGCGCGGCCGCGCGGCTCGCGATCATCGACGTGACCGGCCGCGTGCAATTCCAAGAAGAGCTGCCGCGCGCGGTCGGGACCGGCGCCCTCTGGTGGGACGGCACCTAGGGTCGCGCACGAGCGCTCACGACGGGTCGCTACTTCGCGCTCCTCTCGGCCAACGGCGTCCGCTCGACCCGCCCGTTCACCATCGTGCGCTAGTCCGACCGGCCCCCATCGCGCGCCGGGGTGAGCAACTTTCCGGAGGCGACCCCGTACTGCCCGCCGTATCTTTTCCGCGCCGCGCCGCCGCGCGCGAGCTTTCCGGGGTGTGGTCGTTGAGTGAGGAGGTCTTGATGCTCGTCGTGCGGAACGTCGTGAAGGTGTATCCAGGTCCGGTGGCCGCTCTCCAAGGGGTGAGCCTCGACGTGCCGACCGGCATGTTCGGGCTCTTGGGGCCGAACGGCGCGGGCAAGTCGACCTTCATGAAGATCCTGGCCGGGATCCTCGAGCCCACCTCGGGCTCCGTTCAGCTCGACGAGGTCGACGTGCTCTCGCATCCCGAGCACCTCTGGACCCGCCTCGGCTACCTCCCGCAGGAATTCGGCTTCTACCCGCACCTGACCGGCGAGGCGATGCTCACCTACCTGCTCGAGCTCAAGGGGGTGACCGCGCCGAACGGAATGAAGAAGCTGGTGGCCGAACTGCTCGACCGGGTCAACCTCACCTTCGCGGCCAAGCGCAAGGTGAAGGGATACTCCGGTGGAATGCGTCAGCGCCTCGGCATCGCGCAGGCGATCGCCGGAGATCCGCGCCTCATCATCGTCGACGAACCGACCGCCGGCCTCGATCCGGAGGAACGGCTCCGGCTCTATCGACTGCTGGCCGAGCTGGCGGAGAAGCGCACCGTGCTCCTCTCGACCCACATCGTCGAGGATGTCTCAGTGCTCTGCCCGCGCTTCGCCGTGATCCGCGGCGGAAAGCTCCTGGCCCTGACCACCCCGAGCGAGGCGCGCGCGCGGCTCCAGGGGACGATCTTCGAGGGGACCGCTTCGCCGGCCGAGCTCGAGGAACTGAAGCGGGCGAGGCGTGTCACCTCCGCGATCCTGTTCGAAGGGAAGAACCGCGTTCGCGTGCACGAGACCAGCGGCCGCGCACCGGCGGGATTCGCGCCGGTGGAGCCGAGTCTGGAAGATGCCTACCTCGACCTGATGAACACAGCGGCCGAGGCCGAGCGCGGCGTGCTCTTGACCGAGGCCGCGCGATGAGCGCGAAGCGCTTTCTCACCATCGCCTGGGCCGACCTCAAGGAGAACCTGACCCGTCCCATCTTCTGGTTTTGGGTGGCGATCCTTTTGCTCCTGTCCTGGGGGATGTCGACCGGCCACGTGCGCATCGCCTCGGGTGACAGCGCAGTCGGCGGGACCAAGGCGTGGTTCACCTCGCAGTTCGCGGTCGCGCAGTTCTTCTCCATGACGGTCCTGATCCTGGACGCCTTCTTCCTCTCCGTGCTCGCCGGGATGGCGGTCCCGCGCGACGAGGAGATCAAGATCATGGATCTCCTCCACTCGACCCCACTGCGATCGGGCGAGTACATCTACGGCAAGTTCTTGGCGGTGCTCGCTACCGGCTTCTTCGTCCTGGTGCTGAACGTCGTCGCGCTCGCGGTCTCGAACCACCTGATTCCGAACGCGCGAGCCGAGGAGATCCGCGGGCCGTTCCAGCTCTGGAACTACCTCGGGCCGATGTTCTGGATGGCGCTCCCGCCGTTCATCTTCGTCGCCGGGGTCGCCTTCATGATTGGCGTGGTGACGCGCCGCCCCATCCTCGTTTTCCTCTTTCCGGTGGCGCTGCTCCTGGTGGGCGGTTTCTTCCTCTGGGACTGGTCGCCGTCGTGGCTCAGCCTTTCGGTCAATCGCTTCCTGCAGGTGATCGAGCCGGGCGGCTTCCGCTGGATCAACGAAACCTGGCTCAAGGTCGACAAGGGAGTCGAGTTCTACAATCACCAGCCGGTGGGATTCGACGCCATCTTCGCACTCAATCGGCTCTGGACCGTGCTGGTGGGCTTCGTCGCGCTGGCGGTGGCGGAGATGCGTTTCCGCGCCACCCTCCTCGGGCACACCGCGGTGTCGGCCAAGGCGCAGGGAAAGAAGGGCGCGCGCGTTCAGCCCAACGCGCCGGTGCCGGAGCTGGACGACCTAGCGCTCGGCGGCGCCGCCGGCACGCCGGTGCTCTCCTCGCTCGGCATGTCCACCGCGCGCCCGGGACTCGTGGCCGGCATCCGGTCGGTGCTGCGCTTCGAGTGGACCGAGCTTTGGAGCAGTCCCGGCCTTTATCTCTTCACGCCGATCATCCTGCTTCAGATCTTGGGGAGCACGTTGGTCGCAGTCGGTGCGTTCGACACGCCGCTCCTCGTGACCTCCGGGACGGTCGCGGTGCGCGCGATGAACACCATCACCTTCTTGGTGAGCTTGCTCCTCCTCTTCTACACGGTCGAGTCGTTGCGGCGAGAAGAGGGCTCGGGGCTTGCCGGCATCTACTTCTCGACGCCGGTGCGCACCGCCTCGATGCTCTTCGGCAAGGCGGTGGCGAACAGCCTGGTCGGCGTGGTCGTGGTCCTGGCGGCGTTTCTGGGCTGTGCGATCGCCATCCTGATCCAAGGTCGGGTGCAGATCGAGCTCGGCCCGTTCCTGATCGTCTGGGGACTCCTGCTCGTGCCGAGCTTCCTGGTTTGGAGTTCGTTCGTCGGGATGATCTACGCGGTCGCGCGCAATCGCTACACCGCCTACGGCGTTGGCTTCGGCGTGCTCATGCTCACCTTCGTGCTGCAATTCACCAACAAGATGACCTGGGCGGGGAATTGGAACCTCTGGGGCGTGCTCAACTGGAGCGACCTAGGGCCGATCGAGATGGATCGCGCGGCGCTCTTCTGGAATCGACTGGGCGCGCTCGGGCTGACCGTCCTCTTCACCGCGATCACCGTGCGCGCCTTCCCGCGCCGCGAGGCCGACGCCACCCGCGTGGTGCACGCGCTCCGCCCCGGCCCCCTCTGGCGCGCCGCGCTTCGCCTTTCGCCCTATGCGGTGGTCCCGCTGGTCAGCGTGATCGCGCTGGTGGTGCTAGTGCGCGGCGGCTTCCAGGGCAAGCGGGTCGAGAAGACGGAGAAGGACTACTGGGTGCAGAACCTCGCGAGCTGGAAGGACGTGCCGGAGCCGTCCATCCGCTACTGTGACGCCGCGCTTGATCTGGATCCGAAGAAGCACGCCTTCCACACCGAGGGGCGCTTCGTGCTGGTCAACCACCACGAGAAGCCTCTGCGGCAATTCGCCATGACCGGCGGCCTCCACTGGCGGGACCTCGAGTGGACGATGAATGGCGAGGCGTACAAGCCGGAGGATCGCACCCACCTCTTCGTGTTCACCCCGCCCACGCCGATGGCGCCGAATGACAGCCTGGTGCTCGGGTTCAAGTTTCACGGCGAGTATCCGAAGGGCTCGACGCGCAACGGCCGCGGTGCCTCCGAATTCATCCTGCCTTCCGGGGTGGTGCTGACCTACATCGGCAACCCCTCATTCCTGCCGTCGATGGGATACATCGAGTCGGTCGGCGTCACCGACAAGAACCGCTACGAGCCGCGCGTTTTCCCGCCCGACTATTACAAGGAGCGCCTCGATCCTGCCTTCGGGTCGGCGACTCCCGGGCGCACGCGCATCACGGTGTCGGGCCCGGCCGAGTACACCTACAATTCGGTCGGCGTGCTGGTGTCGGACGAAACGACCGCGGGCAAGCGCACCATGACCTGGCAGAGCGACTACCCGGTGCGCTTCTGGAACGTGGTCGCGGGGAAGTGGGCGGTCAAGCGGGGCGAGGGCACCGCGATCTACTACTCGCCCAAGCACCCGTACAACGTGGACGAGATGTCGACCGCGCTCGACGCGTCGCGGAAGTACTACTCCGAGTGGTTCCGCCCCTTCCCCTGGAGCGAACTCAAGCTCTCGGAGTTCCCGGCCATGGCCTCCTACGCCCAAGGCTTCCCGACCAACATCACCTTTTCCGAGTCGATCGGCTTCCTGACCAAGAGCAGCGAGAAGTCGCGCCTCGCCTTTACCGTGACCGCGCACGAGGCGGCGCATCAGTGGTGGGGCAACCTGCTCACACCGGCGAATGGACCAGGCGGGGACATCCTCTCCGAGGGAATGGCGCACTTCTCGACCGCGCTCCTGCATCAGCAAGTCTACGGCGACCAGTCGCGCATCGAGTTCCTGCGCATGATCGAGAGTCGCTACGGAGACAGCCGCCAGGCCGATTCCGAGCGGCCGATGGTCAAGATCGACGGCTCGAAGCCGGGGGACAACACCGTCACCTACGATAAGGGCGGCTGGGTGATGTGGATGCTGTACAACCTCATGGGGCGTGACGCCTGCTTGGCCGGTCTGCAGGAGTTCATGCGTCGCTTCTGCAACGGGCCGGACTATCCGCTGCTCGAGGATCTGGTTCTGACCCTCCGTGAGTACGCGCCCGATCGCGAGGCCTTCGACGCCTTCACCAAGCAGTGGTACTTCGAGGTGGTGGTGCCGGAGTATCGGATCGACGACGCGAAGGTGCGTCCCCTCTCGAGCGATACCGCCTCCGCCGACAGCTCGGTCACCGCGACCGCGCGCTACGAGGTGACGGGCAGCATCAAGAACCGGGGGAGCGGCCGGATGACGGTCGAGGTTGCGGCGACCCGCGGCGAGCGCTTCCCCAAGCCGGGGAAGGCGCCGAGCAGTCCGTACGAGGAGGCGCGCACCTCCATCACGCTGGCGGCGGGCGAGGAGCAATCCTTCACCATCCGCGCCCCGTTCGAGCCGAAGGAGCTGGTGGTCGACCCGGACGCGAAGGTGCTGATGCTCAATCGAAAGCTGGCCACGACCAAGCTCTAGGTCCGCGCACGCGGGGAGTGCGACCTCCCGCAACGGCCGTGGCGCTTCGGAGCGCAAGTTCGCCGCCGGTTGGCCGATGCCTGGGTGATGCGCTATCGTGGCTCCATGCCTTCCCTGCGGCAACTCCGGCGGTGGATCGCCCTCCTTCTCGTGCTTCTGGTCGCGCTGCCGGCCGGGGTGCCCGAACTCAAGCTCTGCGTCGCCGGGGGACTGTGCACCGGATGCGGTGAGGAAGCGCCTGCTTCCGCCGAATTGGCGGACGTGCCCTGCGCGCCGCGGGACAGCGCGACTACGGAGCCGTGCTGCGCCGCCGCCGAGCGCTCGTCGGCGGAGGAGGAGGAACGACCCGCTTCGAGTCCGTCGCGCGATTGCACCCACTGCTGCCTCGCGCTCTCTGATCCCTCCTTCGCCGCGCGCGGAAACCCCTACCCCTCGCGCGAGACCCCAGCAGTCGACATCGCGCCGGACTTTCGACTCGATCTTCGGCCGGCCGACCCGGCGCAGTTCGCCGCGCCTCCGCTTCTGCCGGCAACGCAAAGCTCACGACCTCCCGCCGAATCGCGCGCCCCGCCCTCGCCCCTCTTCGTGTAAGCGCGCGCTGCGCGACGACACGCTTTCCGTCGCGCCTCTCATCACCTTCTCACTCGGAGGGAATCATGCGCCTGGGCCATTGGCTCCTCGCGTTCTCCATTCTGTTCTTGGCCGCCTGCGGGAATCGCGTCCCGGAGTCGAGTCGTGCGGGGAAGGGAGCGTCCGCGAACCCCGCAACGAACGCGGCACGTGAGGCCGGACACTCCGACGCCCGCGACGCCTGGTGCGGTGGGCACGGCGTGCCCGAGGCCTTCTGCACCAAGTGCAATCCATCGCTCATTCCGGTCTTCAAGGCGAAGAACGACTGGTGCGCGGAGCACGAGCTGCCGGAGTCGGTCTGCCCGCAGTGTGGGCATGGGATGACGCCACCCGCGCCGGCGCCCGAGGGGGCGATGTGCGAGGAACACGGCGTGCCCGAGGCGCTCTGCACCAAGTGCAATCCGTCGCTCATCCCGGTCTTCAAGGCGAAGAACGATTGGTGCGCCGAGCACGAGTTTCCGGAGTCGATCTGTCCCACCTGCCGCGGTGGCAAGTCGGGCGCGAGCCTCGGCTCGGAGGGCACGGAGGTCAGGCTGGCGGACGCGTCGGTCGCGACCGAGGCGGGGATCGAGACGGCCGAAGTGGTCGAGCAGGTGCGCGCGACTCGACTCGACGTTCCCTGCCGCATCGTCTTCGACTCGGCGCGGCTGGCCCGGGTGAACGCGCGGGCCACCGGGGTGGTGCAGGAGCTTGGCGCGCGCGTCGGAGATCGCGTGGCCCGCGGTGCGGTGCTGGCGCGACTGGAGAGCGCGGCGGTGGCAGAGGCACGTGCGGCACACTCTGCCGCGGACGCTCGGGTGAAGGCGGCTGAGGCCGAGCTGCAGCGTGTGACCAACCTCAATGCCGGTGGCTTGGCGCCCGATCGCGAGGTCGAACTCGCGCGGCAGGAGTCGGCGGCGGCGGAGGGAGAGCTCCGCTCCGCGCTCGCGAAGATGGCGGTGTTGGGCCAGGGGGGCGGAGAAGGATCGGAGTACCTCCTCGCCTCTCCCGTCGCGGGCACGGTGACCGCACTCTTCGTCAGCCTCGGTGAGTCGGTGGCGGAGGACGAGCCACTCTTCGAGGTGGTCGATCCTTCACGCGTCGTGGCGGAGCTGTCGATCCCGGAAGCGGAGCTCGATCGTTTGCGCGCGGGCGCGGAGGTGACGCTGCGTTTGACCGGCGCGGCCGGCGCGTTCTCCGGGCGAATCGAGAGTGTCGCGCCGATCGTGGATGCCGCCACCCGCACCGCGATCGCGCGCGTGCCGCTCGTCAATCCGGCCGGCGCGCTTCGCGCGAACCTCTTCGGCACCGCTCAGATCTCGCTCGGAGATGCCACGCGGCGCCTGACCGTACCGCGAGCCGCCATTCAGGAGATCGATCGCGAGTCGTACGTGTTCGTGCGCACCGCTCCGGATCGCTTCATCGCGCGACACGTCATCCTGGCCGAGGCACGCGGCGATCTGGCCTGGATTTCCGCGGGGATTCAGCCGGGGGATGCGGTGGCGACGACCGGCAGCTACCTGCTCAAGACCGAGGTGAGGAAGGAGAGCATCGGGGCGGGGTGCTGCGATGTCGACTAGACCGCGCTGGGTCGTCGAGGGGGCACGGATCGCATCGATCGCCGCGGCGAGATCGGGCGCTTCGTGCTGAGCCGCCTCATCACGGCGTCGCTCCGTCACCCCTGGGCGGTGATCGCGCTCTGGGCGATCGTCGCGCTCGCCGGCGTCTTGTCGTTTCGCTCGCTCTCGCTCGATGCCTTTCCCGACACCACGCCGGTGCAGGTCCAGATCAACACCAATGCCGCCGCACTCTCGCCGCTCGAGATGGAGCGCCAGATCACCGCGCCGGTCGAGCAGGCGATCTCGGGGTTGCCCGGCCTGGCCGAGGTGCGTTCGATCTCGCGTCAGGGACTCTCGCAGGTGACCGCGACCTTTCACGACGGCACCGACCTTTGGCTCGCGCGACAGGTGGTGTCGGAGCGCCTGGCCACGGTCGCGCTTCCGCCCGGCATCGAACGCCCGCGACTCGGTCCGGTCGCGACCGGGTTGGGCGAGGTCTTCCACTACCTCGTGCAGGGGAAGGGGAAGTCGCTGGCCGAACTGCGCACCGCGCAGGATTGGATCCTGCGACCGCAGCTTCGCTCGGTCGAAGGGTGGCCGAGGTCAACAGCTGGGAGGTGACGAGTATCGCGTCGAGGTCGAGGTGGAGCCGGCGCGACTGCTCGCCGCCGGCCTCGATCTCGGCGACGTGATCGACGCGCTCGAGCAGGGCGAAGGGGGCGTGGGCGGCGGCACGCTCGAGCGATCGGGCGAGTCGATTCCGATTCGCGGCCTCGCCCTGATCGACAGCCTGGCCGAGGTGGGCGCCATCGTCCTCTCCGCGCACGACGGCACCGCGCTCCGTCTCCACGACATCGCGCGCGTGGCCGAAGGTCGCGAGCTTCGCCGCGGCGCGGTCACCGCCGACGGCCAAGGCGAGGCGGTTCTCGGCCTGGGCTTCATGCTGGTGGGCCAGAACAGCCACGACGTCACGACTCGCCTACGGCAACGACTGGAGGAGGCAAGGCGCAGCCTCCCCGCGGGCATCGAGGTGACGCCGGTCTACGATCGGAGCGAGCTGGTCGACCACGTGCTCCACACGGTGAAGAAGAACCTGCTCGAGGCGGCGCTCCTCGTCATCGCGATCCTCTTCGTCTTCATGGGAAACCTGCGCGCGGGGCTCATCGTCGCCCTGGCCATCCCGCTCTCGCTCCTCTTCGCGGCGAGCGCGATGCTGCGCTTCGGCATCGCGGGGAGCTTGATGAGCCTCGGTGCGATCGACTTCGGCCTGGTGGTCGACAGCTCGGTCATCCTGGTCGAGAACTCGGTGCGGCGACTCGCCGAGGCGAACGGCGCGCGCCCTCGCTGGGAGGTCATTCGCGATGCCGCGCTCGAGGTGCGGCGGCCGACCCTCTTTGGTGAGCTCATCATCCTAGTCGTGTACCTGCCGGTGCTGGCCTTGGAAGGGATCGAGGGGAAGCTCTTCCGGCCGATGGCGCTCACCGTGGTCTTCACGCTGATCGGCTCGATGCTGTGCTCGCTCACGCTGGTGCCCGCGCTCTCCGTGCTGACCCTCCGAAGCGGCGTGCGGGAGGGGCGGAGTCGGATCGTCGAGAGCTTGGAGCGCGGCTATCGACCGCTTCTTCGCTTCGCCTTGGCGCGCCCCGGGGTGCTTCTCGCGCTTGCGCTCGGCGCTCTCGTGAGCGCGTGCGCCCTGGTGCCGCGACTCGGCTCCGAGTTCGTGCCGCGACTCTCCGAGGGATCGATCGTGATCAACACGGTGCGCTTGGCCGGCGTCTCGCTCGAGGAGTCGGTGCGCTACGGCACGCAGATCGAGCGGCGCATCCTCGATCGCTTTCCCGACGAGGTCGAGCGCGCTTGGTCGCGCACCGGGAGCGCCGAGGTCGCGACCGACCCGATGGGGGTCGAGTTGACCGACCTCTTCCTCACGCTCAAGCCGCGTCGAGAGTGGCGCCGCGCCCGCACCCAGCAAGAGCTGGTGCGCGAGATGGAGCAGGAACTCGCCAACCTCCCGGGCATGCGAGCGATCTTCACCCAACCGATCGAGATGCGGGTGAACGAGATGGTCGCGGGGATCCGCGCCGACCTCGGGGTCAAGCTGTTCGGCGATGACTTCGACCTCTTGAAGGCGAAGGCGGCCGAGGTGGAGGCGATCTTGCGCGAGATTCCCGGTGCCGCCGACGTGGTGACCGAGCAGGTGACCGGCGCGCCGCTCCTTTCGATCGAGGTGGATCGCGCGGCGCTCGCGCGCCACGGCGTCGACGCCACCGAGGTGCTGCGGGTGATCCAGGCGCTGGGTGGCGTCGAGGTCGGCTCGCTCCAGCAGGGCGAGCGGCGCTTCCCGATCGTGGTGCGCTTGGACGCCGCCTCGCGCGAGGATCCCTTGGCAATCGGACGGATCCAGGTCACGACGCGCGCGCACGAACGCGTCCCCTTGGGCGAGCTCGCGAAGATCGAGCTGACGGAAGGGCCCTCCACCATTTTCCGCGAGTGGGCTCGTCGCCGCGTCACCGTGCAGGCCAACGTGCGAGGTCGCGACATCGGCGGCTTCGTGCAGGAGGCGCGCGCCGCGATCGGAGCGCGGGTCGTGATGCCGGCGGGCTCCTGGCTCACCTACGGCGGGCAGTTCGAGAACCTGGAGCGCGCCTCGAAGCGACTCGCGATCGTGATCCCAATGTCGCTCCTCTTGATCCTCGCGCTGCTCTACGTCTCCTACGGTCGCCTGGTGGATGCCGCGCGCGTCTTCACCGGAGTGCCATTCGCCGCGATCGGCGGGGTGATCGCGCTCTGGTTGCGCGGGAGTCCCTTCAGCGTCTCGGCCGGCGTCGGCTTCGTTGCCCTCTCCGGGGTGGCGGTGCTGGCCGACATGGTGTTGGTCTCGACCATTCGACAGCGATTGGAAGAGGGGAGGCCGCTCCGCGAAGCGATCGAGGAGGCGTGTCTGCGGCGGCTGCGCCCGGTGCTGATGACCGCGCTGGTGGCCTCGGGCGGCTTTCTGCCGATGGCGCTCTCGACCGGCGTGGGGGCCGAGGTGCAGCGACCGCTCGCGACGGTGGTGATCGGCGGCGTCCTCTCCTCGACCCTGCTTACGCTGGTGGTGCTGCCGGTGCTCTACGCGCTGCTGGCGCGGGATGGGCGGGCTCGCTCCTGAGCGCGGCACCGGTGATCGACGCGAGGCTCGCGCTGAGGCCGGCGATCGGCCCGGCGTAGACCAACCGGCCGCCCAAGTCGCCACCGCCCGGCCCGAGGTCGATCGCCCAATCGGCGGCGCGGATGAAGTCGAGTTGGTGCTCGACCACCACCACGCCGTTTCCGCGCGCCACCAGCGCGCGCAGCGCGTCGAGCAGCCGCGCGATGTCCCGCGGGTGAAGCCCCGAGGTGGGCTCGTCCAGGAGATAGAGTCGCGGCCGTCCGCTCGCGGGCTCGCCCAAGATGGAGGCGATGCGAAGTCGCTGCGCCTCGCCTCCGCTCAGCGTCGAGGTGCTCTGCCCCAGGCGCAAATAGTCGAGGCCGATCTGCTCGAGCGGCGCGATGCGCGCGGCCGCGCCCGGCAGCTCGCCCAAGAAGGCCCGCGCCTCTCGCACGGTCAGCTCCAGGATCTCGAGGATGTTCTTCCCTCGCCAGGTCACCTCGAGCACCTTCTCTTGAAAGCGCCGGCCTCGGCAGGACTCGCAGGCGATCTCGACGTCGGCCAGGAACTGCAAGTCGAGGGTGACGCGACCCAGGCCCTTGCACACCTCGCAGCGACCGCCCGCCACGTTGAAGGAGAAGGCCCCGGGCGAGAGCCTTCGCTCCTTCGCGACGGCGGTGCGCGCGAGCGCGGTCCGAGCGGATCAAGCAGCCCCGCGAAGGAGACGACGGTCGAGCGACTCGATCGGCCGAGCGGATCCTGCGAGAGAAGCAAGCACTCGGAGAGCGCCTCCAGTCCCTCGACCGAGGCGACCTCGGCGGCATCTTCGGCGGCGCGACCGGCCGCGCGCTCCGCCTGCTTCCAGATCACATCCTCGAGCAGGGTCGACTTGCCGGAGCCGGACACGCCGGTGAGCACGACCAGTCGATCAAGCGGCACGGTGAGCTCGGCCAGCTCGAGGTTGTGGCAACGCACCCCGCGGAGGGTGAGCGATCGCAGCGCGCGCGGGGATGCATCGCGTACCACGGCGCGCGGCGAGCGATGGGCGGCGACGGAGAAGTAGCCCGGCTCGCGCGTGAAGAAGCGATCGGGCGCCCCTTCGTAGAGCAGCTCGCCCCCTTCCTCGCCGCCCGAGGGCCCCAGCACGAGGAGATGATCGGCGGCGCGCGCGATCTCGGGATCGTGCTCGACCACCACCACGGTGTTGCCGCGCGCCGTCAGGTGGCGCATGACCGAGAGGATGCGCGCGGTGTCGCTGGCGTGGAGTCCGACGGTCGGTTCATCCAGCACGTAGAGGGTGCGCGAGAGGGAGCTGCCCAGCCCGCTGGCCAAGCGGATGCGCTGCGTTTCGCCGCCGCTCAAGGTGCGCGCGGTCCGTGCCAGCGTGAGGTAATCGAGTCCGACCTCGACCAGGTAGCCGAGGCGCGCGAGCAGCTCGCGCCGCGGCGGGGCGACCGCCTGCGTTTGTTCCTCGCTCAGCGCGAGCCTTTCGATCAGCCCGTGGAGCGCGCCGATCGGCATCGTCTCGAGATCGAGGATGGAGCGGCCGCCCAGCTTCACCGCCAGCACCTCGCGCCGCCGTCGCGCGCCGCCGCACTCGGCGCAGGGGAGGTAACCGCGGAAGCGCGCATGGAAGATCCGCACGTGGGAGCGGTAGCGCTTGCGCTCCAGATAGCGGAAGAAGCCGAGAACGCCGGGCGACTCGCGGCTGCCGGACCAGATCCACTCGATCTCCTCCGCCGTCAGCTCGGCGTAGGGCACGTCGAGCCGCACGCCGCGCGTTGGGGCCGCCTTCACCAGGCGCCGCAGATAGGCCGCGCCCATCTTGGTGGCCAGGGGAACGAGCGCACCCTCGCTCAGACTCTTGCGCGGATCGGGCACCACCTTCTCTCGGTCGATCACCGGGATGCGGCCGAAGCCCTGGCAGGCGGCGCAGGCGCCGAGGGGGGAGTGGGGCGACAATTCGTGCGGTCGGAGTCGTTCACTTCGCGCGCCGCAGGCGGTGCAGTGCACGCCGCGCCGCAGCCACTGCCGCGGCTCCGGATCGCCCGGCACGAAGAGGTCCGCGTCCCCCTGCCCGAGGTGCCACGCCCCCTCGATCGCCTCGTGGGCGCGCTGGCGGTCGAGCGATCGCGCGGTGAAGCGATCGAGCACCAGCCAGACCGGACCCGCCTCGGGCCGCGCCTCGATCACCTCTCCTCCGACGAGGAAGCGGGTGTGGCCGAGCGCGGCGAGGCTCTCCGCGCTCCAGGCGTCGTCGCGCTTCGCGGCCGGCTCGGTGCGTCGCTTGCGCGTCGACTTGCTCACCTTGGGCTTCGCGCGCGGCGCCGTTCCGGCGATGCGAATGGGCGCTGCCAAGATCCAGCGCGCCTCGGGCGGCAGGGCGAGGAGCCGCTCCGCCGCCTCGTCCAACTCCAGCGTCTCCGCCACCGCATCGCAGCGCGCGCAGTGGATCGTGCCGCCGTGCGCCAGCACCAGCTCGAGGTAGTCCGAGACCTCGGTGATGCTGCCGACGGTGGAGCGCGCGTTTCGAATCAGGTTCTGCTGTCGCACCGCGACCGGCGGCTGCAGCTCGCCGATCGACTCCACCTCGGGGCGATCGAGGCGGGGCAGGAATTGCCGCGCGTAGGTCGAGAGGCAGTCGACGAAGCGCCGCTGCCCTTCGGCGTAGAGGGTGTCGAAGGCGAGGCTGGTCTTGCCCGAGCCCGACACCCCGGTGATCACGGTGAGCCTTCCGAAGGGGATGCGGCAGGAGATCCCCTTGAGGTTGTGGGTGCGCGCCCCACGAATCTCGCATCCGGAGATGTTCGCGTCGGGCGTGGTATCTTTCGCGCGCGCGCCGCGGCTGCGCGTGGAGGAGCGGTCTTGATTCGTCGTCGTCACGCGCTCGTGCTACTCCTCGCCTCGTTCCTTGCGCTCGCGGAAGGCGACACGATACGCCAAGGGCTCACCGCTTGTCTTTCCCCGCTCGCGCCGCGCCCGGCCCGTGCCGAGAGCGAACTCGAGGCGGCGCGCGGCGACAACTGGGAGCGGCTCTGCGTGCTGGGCTTCAGCTCGGTGGTGGCGCGCGTGCTGGCGCAGCTTCCGCTCGAACTCGAGGCGGGCGCGCCGCGGGGGGTGCGGGGCAAGGGGCCGACGCTCTGGGTCGAGCGCGATCAGGCCGACCTGGTCATCATGGTCGACGAGTCGCGCGGGCCGGCGAAGTCGGCCACGCCCGACTCGATCGATGACGCGGTCTTGGTCGACCACGACGCCGACGGGGTGGTCGACCGCGTGGTCGACTGGGTCGATCTCGACCACGATGGCGCGCCGATCGGCAGGTGCTGTATACGGTCACGCCCGGGGTTTGGCACCCGACCCGCATGGCCGCGCTCTTGATCGAGCAGCGGGATCGCGAGCGCGGCTTTTGGCACCTGGTGCGTCACCAGTACATCCAGAACCTTTGCCAGTGGCGTTGCGACTTTTCGGGCAACGGCTTCTTCACCGCCGCGAACTACGACGACGCCGCCCGCCGCTGGACCACCTTCGACGAGAATCCCTTCTGCTTCTACGATGACGACGCGGATGGTTGGAACGATGAGGCGCTGCGTGTGGCGGGTGAGGGGACGCAGGTGCGCTCGATCCGCTGGAGCTTCGACTTGGACCACGACGCCGGCCGCCGCGGCCCGAGCAATCCAGCGGGGAGTCTCTACGACTACGATCTCTCGCTGACCGCGGTCGGCCGGATCATCGCGCCGCCGAGCGCGCTCGACACCCTGCTCCTGCGCGAGCCCGATCCCTCCTGCGGTCGCGGTGAGCCGATGGCCAATCGACTGGTCCTGGTGGGCTACGAACGCGCGCGCGACTTTGCCGCCGCCGCGCGGTGGGAGAAGGTGCTCTTCGCCTTCGACGAGAACGACCGCAACGTCGATCCGGCCGACTCGAGCGGCCACGAGCGGTGGGAAGGGGTGATCGCCGATGAGGTGCCCGGCTTCCCGGTGGTCGGCGGCCCACCCTGTGGCGTGCTCGAGAAGCGCTACGAGCTGGATCGTCGCGCCTACCTCACGGAGAACCTCGCGCTCTACCAAAGCCCGGTGGATCGAAAGCTCCACCTCTTCGGCGCGGAGTGGGGACAGGTCGAGCACGACCAGGACGGCGATGGGCGCGCCGACCAGCGCCTTCGCACCGAGGACACGAACGGCGACGGTTACTTCGACACGTGGATGTGGGACGGCAACGGCGACGGCCAGTGGGACGCGAGCCGCTACTTCCCCGACTCGACCGCCACGCAGGCCGCGTTGATGTCGCTCCGATCGACCGAGCGGCTCGCGGAAATGCGACGGCGTGAAGCGGATCGGCTCGCAGTGAACGCGAGCGACGCCGAGCCGATGACCCAGGCCGCGGCCTACGCCCGGGAACTCGATGCCTGGACCCGCGGCGAGATCCCGATTGCAGGGGAGTGAGGCGGCTCGCCTTCTGCTCGCGGCTTGCGCGTCTCCACTGTCATGGCGTCGTCTCCACCCCGCCGTCTCCGCGAGCGGGGGGGCTCGACCCCGCGGCTCCTGATGGCTCGGTGATCGACAGCAGATACTGAAGCCCCTGCCGATCCCGCTCGCTCGCACAGAGCGCGAGCGCCTCGCTGAAGTAGCCGTGCGCGGCAGCCGCATCGCGCCGAAGCGTCCAGGCGAGCAGGCCCAGCTGCCGGCGCGACATCCAGTCGGTCGAGTCGCTGGCGGCGAGGAGTTCGTAGGGCGCGAAGGCCGCGACCAATTCGCCACGCTGCTCGAACTCGCGAGCCAAGCGGCGCAGGGTCGCGGGCTCATCGCTTCCAACCTGGCGGAGCGCCTGATGGAGCAGGTCGAACGCCGCGTCGCGGTTTCCGCGCAGCAACTGAACGCAGGCGCTCCGCGCGAGGATCGACGGGTCGTTCGGTCGGAGTGCGAGCGCCTCGCGGTAGCGCGCCTCGGCAGGCTCGAGCTCGGACGCGAGACAGGCGCGGTCGCCATCCCACACGAGCGCGGAGACCCAACGAGGTTGTCGCGCGGCGGCGCTGGCCAAGGGCGCGGCGGCCTCGCGCACGAAGCCACGCTGCAGCAGAAAGCGACCGAGCGACCAGCGTACGTAGGCGGTGCGCTCGAGCCCGGGCGGCGTCTTCGTCAGCACCGGCCCGACCGGCGTGAGCGGCCGCGACCTCCAGGTGCCGCCCTCGATCTCGTAGAGTGCGGCCTGGAGAAGCGAACCTCCCTCGGGATCAGGCACCGCGGCCAGTAGCGAGAGCCCCGGTGATGCGGCGCGCGATCGATCGAGGAGCGGGGAAAGCACCTCGCGTTGGTAGAAGATGTCGCTTCCGACTGCGAGGTAGCGCACGCCGTTCGAGCGCAGCGTGTCGACCACGGCTCCCCAGGTCGGGCCGTTGGGCAGGTTCGCACCCGGCACGCCCAGCCAGTAGCTAGCGTGCGACTTTCGCGCCGCGAGGCGGCCGGCGGGATCGAGCGTGACGTGTCGCCGCGCGATCTCGTGGCGAAGCGCCTCGAGTTCGACCGGCCGAGCGATCCGCTCCGGGCCGCGGGTCACGCCGAGGTAGACCCCATAGCCGATGCCAAGCGCGAGGACCGCGAGAAGTGGTGCGAAGCGCCCCGGCGCAAGCTTCGCGCGCTGCAACCCGCGTGCGAGGAGGGGCGCGAGCCCCGCGATCCCGAGCGCGTAGGCGAGGAGCATCGGCAGGGTGAAGCGCTCGTCATAGAGCGACGGCAAGGAGACCAGGAAGGTGCCGAGGAGCAGAGTGAGCGCGGCCCCCCAGGCGCCGCGCGTGCGGGTTCGCGCGATCCCCAGGCCCCACCCCGCCAGCACCAACAGCGCGGGAAGTGGTCCGAGCACGCGCAGTCCATCGAGACGGAGGTGCTTGCCGACGTTCGAAGCGACGCTGCCGAAGAACCGCCCGGGGTCGGCGCGCACGATGTCCAAGAAGGAATCGAAGGGGAGTCGCCCGCGTGTCCACTCGAGCAGGGGCAAGCTGTAGGGGCAGTAGATCTCGAACGCCAAGTTGGTCGCGTTGCGATTGAACAAGGGATCACCGACGCGCGCGGCGAGGAGGGCGGCCCAGGGCGTGAGCACCGCGGCAAGGGCGAGGAACGCAAGCGCGCCGCGCTTCCAGCCGCGGCGGCCGAAGGCGGCGACCACCGCCAGGATCACGATCCCGAGCGGATAGCGAACGAGGTAGGCGAGGCCGGCGAGCATTCCCGCGAGCAGGGCTCCACGATTTCGCGCGCGATCTCCTTCGCCCTCGGCCGAGCGCACCGCGACGAAGAGAGCCGCGCTGCTGAACGCGAGCGCGGGCAGATCGGTGCCGGCGCGATAGGTGTAGTCGAGGAACCACCCGGACAGCGCGACGATCAACTGGGCGAGGAGCGCGGGGAGGAGCGCGGGATCCTCGCCTGCGGAATCGTCCCGAGCCTCCGCCGGAGCGTCGCGAAGCGCCGCGCGCGCGAGTCGCGCCACGACCCCACCGAGGAAGTAGAGCACCGCTCCGGCCGAGAGAACCGAGAGGAGCTTTCCGATCGCGTATTCCCAGCCCGGCGGGGGCGGGTAAGCGATGCCGGGCGTCAACGCGGTCACGGCACGCGTCACGCCACCCAGCAGTAGGTAGTAGCCCGGCCCCTTGAAGCCGTTCATCTCCGTCGCGTGGCCCGCCATCCACTCGCGCGACCACGGAACGTAATCGCCGAAGAAGTCGGTCTCGACCCCGTAGTCGCCGACCGGCCAGGCGAAGAGCGCGAAGAGGCTCCAGACCGCGACGTGGAGGAGCGGCAGCACGAAGAGCAGGTCGCGCCGGGGACGTGACGTCATCGGCGCGGGACCGTCCGCGCGCGTGCGGGGGAGGTCGCTGTCATCGAGGAATGTTCCATCCGACCCCCCAAGGTTGGCCGGCCGCATGCTACACCGTGCCCTTGGCGCTGGTCGATCTCACCGGCGTCGACCACGACCTCTGCTGAGTGGACGACCGACGCGGCGCGCACTACCATTCCGCCCGCCGACGCAGAGGACCTACCGATCCAACAGCCGAGGGAGCAGCCCATGTCCGAAGAAAGGCCCGATGTCTACCCGGTCAAACCGGCGCTCGCCGCCTCCGCGCACCTTCGTTCGCGCGAAGAGTACGAACGGCGCTATCGCCTCTCGCTCGATCACCCCGAGTGGTTCTGGGCGGCCGAGGCGGAAAACCTCTCCTGGTTTCACAAGTGGGAGTCGGTCTTCGATCAGGACTACCGCGAAGTCGACATGGCTTGGTTCTCGGGCGGCCGCCTGAATGCTTCGTACAACTGCGTCGATCGCCACTTGAAGGAGCGCGCCGAGCAGACCGCGATCATCTGGGCGATGGACGAGCCGGGGCAGTACCGCCACATCACCTACCGCGAGTTGAAGCACGAGGTCTGTCGCGTCGCCAACGTGCTGCTCCACCACGGCGTGCGTCGCGGCGATCGCGTCGCCATCTACATGCCGATGATCCCGGACCTGGCCTTCGCCATGCTGGCCTGCGCGCGCATCGGCGCGATCCACTCGGTGGTCTTTGGCGGCTTCAGCGCCGAGGCGCTGCGCGATCGCATCCTGGACGCGGGGGCGAAGGTGGTGATGACCGCGAACGAGGGCTGCGCGGGGACGTCGCTTGCCGCTCAAGCAAACGGTCGATCGCGCCTGTGAGGGGCTGGCCCAGGTCAGCACCGTGTTGGTGGCGCGGCGCACCGAGGCGGAGCCGTCGATGCAGGCGGGGCGCGACTTCTGGCTAGACTTGGAGTGCAAGCGACAGCGTTCGACCTGCACCGCGGAGTGGATGGGCGCGGAAGATCCGCTCTTCATCCTCTACACCTCGGGCTCGACCGGCAAGCCGAAGGGGGTGCTCCACACCACCGGCGGCTATCTGGTCTACGCCGCCATGACCCATCGACTGGTCTTCGACTATCACCCGGGGGACATCTATTTCTGCGCCGCCGACATCGGTTGGATCACGGGGCACAGCTACATTCTCTACGGGCCGCTGGCCAATGGCGCCACCACCGTCATGTTCGAGTCGATCCCGACCCACCCGGACGCCGGCCGCTACTGGCGCATCATCGATGATCTGAACGTGAGCATCTTCTACACCGCGCCGACCGCGATCCGCGCGATCGCGCGGGAGGGAGATGACCCGGTGAAGCGCTACTCGCGCCGCTCGCTTCGCGTGCTCGGCACGGTGGGCGAGCCGATCAACCCGGAGACCTGGCGCTGGTACCACGACGTGGTCGGCGAGGGGCGCTGCGCGGTGGTCGACACCTGGTGGCAGACCGAAACGGGCGGCATCTTGATCACGCCGCTCCCGGGCGTCACGCCGACCAAGCCGGGCTCGGCCACGCTGCCGTTCTTCGGAGTGAAGCCGCTGGTGGTAGACGACGACGGCAAGGTGATCGAAGGAAACGGCATCAGCGGCAACCTCTGCATCGCGCAGGCCTGGCCCGGCCAGGCGCGCACCGTCTACGGCGACCATCAACGCTTCAAGGAGACCTACTTCGCGCGCTTCCCCGGCCTCTACTTCACCGGGGACGGCTGCCGTCGCGACGAGGATGGCTACTACTGGATCACCGGCCGCGTCGACGACGTGATCAACGTGAGCGGTCATCGCCTCGGCACCGCCGAGGTAGAGAGCGCGCTGGTCGCCCACGAGGCGGTGGCGGAGGCGGCGGTGGTCGGCTTCCCGCACGAGATCAAGGGGCAAGGGATCTTCGCCTACGTCCTGATCAACCCGGAGTTCGAATCGGCGCCGCGCCCGGAGCTGATCGGACAACTCAAGGAGTCGGTGCGCCAGATCATCGGCGGTTTCGCCGCGCCCGATCAGATCCTGGTGGCGCCCGGCTTGCCGAAGACCCGCAGCGGGAAAATCATGCGGCGCATCCTGCGGAAGATCGCGGCGGGCGACTACCAGGGCATGGGGGACGTGACCACCCTGGCCGAGCCGACCGTCGTCGACCACCTGATCGAAGAGCACAAGAAGTTGATCGCGAGCTGAGCGCCGCCACTCCCCGATAAGGATCGTTCGCCGGACGGTCGATAGCCCTTACCGTCCCGCCGTCGTCGCGCGGGGCGATTCTCGGGGAGGAGTGATGCGCGACAACTACGGCCGGCTGCGCACGGTGCTCAACTTGTCGGTCTTCACCGTGCTCTCGCTCGGCACCGCCGCGGTGGTGATGCGCGCTCGACCGGGGCAGGATGATGAGCCCGGCGTCGTCGCGAAGTTGAACGGGAAGCCGTATCTCATGCGCCTGGCCACGCCGACCGCGCACTGGAAGAGTTCGAGTCGGGCATGAACGTGGAAGGGCAGATCGAGATCGACTTCCCCGCCGGCGTGACACCCGGACCGATCAGGCCGGGACTCTCGCTCTTCCTGAGCCCGAACCTGACCGCGGGTGAGATCGACGCACTCTATCGCAGCGACGGCGTCGGGTGCGGTACATGCCGGTCTTCGGACACGACGGCGCGCACGCCCGCCTTCTCATCTTCACCAGCGAGGGTGAGGGGTGGTGAAGGGGTGCTCACCCTCGACACGATCGAGCCCCGACCGGGCGGCGTGGTTACCGGCACGCTCAAGCGAGCCACCCTGCGCAGCGCCTTCGAGGAATCTGAGGCGTCTGCCTGGCAGGGAGAGGAGGGCGAACAAGCCGGGCGAGGAGCCGGAGCGCCTCCCTCACGATCGAGGATCTTCCCTTCACCGCGACGATCGGCACCTAGTCCGCATCCTCCCGGCCTTGGCCGCTCCGTCCGGCGGCACGACGTCCCTTGTCGGTCAGCCGAAAGACGTAGGCCTCACGCGTCATGCCAGTACGCCGATCAAGAACTCCCGCCTGAGCGTGCAAAAGTCCTCGTGGATCGCCTTGAGCCAGAGGGAGAGCTCGCGCTCCTGGTACTCACGCTTCCGGGCCAGCGCCGGAGCGGGCAGCTCTTCCAGCACGATCTCCTTCTTGCGCCGCTGCGCGGAATCGACTTCAGGCGCGGTCCCCTCGAAGAGGCGTTGAGCACGCGCCGCTGCTCCGCGCGGAGCTCCGACTCGGCGGCGAATTCCTGCACCCGCTCGCGCTTCGCCACCGGCTCGACCGCGTGCTGCAGCGCCTTGAGATCGAGCGCGAAGTAGATGAAGGGCGCGTGCCGCGTCTCCCGCAGAAAGCCGACCGCGCGCAGGAGCTTCCAAGTGATGGGAAACGGTCGCGGGGGAGATGGCGAGGAGCGAGGCCAGCTCCTGTCCGCTCCGTTCGCGCTCGGCCAGGAGCCCGAGCAGACGGGCGCACCGGATCGGCCAGCGCCTTGAATCTCTGCACCAGCGCCTCCGGGATCGGTCAGAACCACCCTTTCCCTCCTTGCTCCCTCAAATCGACTAAGAGCCGATCTGATCTCAGCAATTTAGGTAATCATCATTTCGATGAACATCGAATCAGATCGGCGCACCCAGGGGCGAAGTCCTCCTCGCGCTCAGGTGAGCTGGCCGCCGCAGGAGGAGCCGGCCCCGGCGGTGCAGCCGAAGCAGTGCGGGGCGGTCACGATCTCGCGGCCTTCGAGCAGGGCGAGGTCGAAGTCCCGGATGTAGCGCGGCGCTCCGTGGTTCACTGGCAGCTCGAGCATCTGGTTGAAGTCGCAGTCGAAGAGGCGGCCGTCGTAGCCGACCGAGAGGGTGGTGCGGCACATGACGCCGGGTACCGCCGCCGGATTGAAGGCCGAAACCAGCTTCTCGAGGTAGGCCTCGAGATTGCCGCTTCGCTCCAGGAACTCGAGGAAGCGGCTGATCGGCATGTTGGTGATGGTGTGGAGTGAATTGAAGACCACCCCGTGGCGCCGCCCCCAGCTCGCGCCGCCGCTCGGTTTCGAGCGCCGCCTGCTTGGCCGGGAGGAAGGCGCCGACCGGGTTCGTCACCAGGTCAGGCGGAGTCCGCTCCTTCCTGTCCGTAGCCGAGCGAGTTCAGCCGCTTGAGCGCCTGGATCGAGTCCTCGAAGACCCCGATCCCGCGCTGTGCGTCGGTCTGCTTCGGCAGGTAGTAGGGAAGCGAGGCGACGATCTCGACCCGATGCTCGGCCAGGAATTCCGGCAGATCGGCGTAGTTCGGCAGGAGCAGGATCGTGAGGTTGCAGCGATCCATGACGTGTCGGCCAAGGGCGCGCACGCCGGCGCGCAAGCAGCGTCGAAACTCGGGGTGCAGTTCGGGCGCGCCGCCGGTGATGTCGACGGTCGGAATCGAACTGGCCGCGAGCACCGCGAGACGGCGGTCGACGATCTCGGGCGGCATAACCTCGGCGCGGTCCGGCCCGGCGTCGACATGGCAATGGTGACAGACCTGGTTGCAGCGGCGGCCCACGTTGATCTGCAGCACCTGGATGCCGGCGGCGCGAAGGCGCATGCCCGGCGAGAGCCCAGGCGGTCATCCAGGCTTCGCGCGGTTGGGTGGGCGTGCAGCATCCGCAGGCTGCGTCTTGGGGTCGGACAGCGGCGAGCGCTGCTTCTTGAGCGTCGGCTCGGCCATCGTTACATGCTGAGCTTGTGCAGGTGATTCCGCATCTGGACGCCGTGCGCAAGCTCGCCGCGCCGCCCCGAACTGGCCGCGGCCGTGCACCGCACTCCGGTCATCTGCTCCTCGTTCGAGCCCTTTTCCAGGCAGGCGGAGCTGTAGGCGTCGATGCAGTAGGGGCACTGCACCGCGTGCGCGACCGCCAGCGCGATCAGCGCCTTCTCGCGCTCGGAGAGGGCGCCCTCCTCGAACACGGCCGAGTACCAGGCGAGAAACTTCTCCCGCCGCTTGGGCAGAGCCCTCCGCCATCTTCCCGAACTTGGCGAGGTCTTCCGACTCGTAGTAGTGCGACATTCGGCTCCTTCGTTCCCTCGGCGCGAGCGAAGACGGAGAAGCGCTATAGGGGGCGGCCAAGGTTCGGCAAGCCCCGCGCTCGGCGGCGGGCGAAGTTCTAGCGTACCGAGCGCAGGAGTCGGACGCTCTTGGTCACCCGTCTTGCTGTCGACGATCAGCGCGCGTAGTACACGCCATCCGGCAGTGCGCGACCCGTCGCGTCGCGTCCGTCCCAGCTCCAGGCTGACGCGCCCATGTCCGAGAGCGCGAACGACTCCTGACGCATGCGGCGGCCACGCGCGTCAAGATCGCGAGGTCGGCGTGGGCCAGCGCCCCCGCGCGCGGAGCCAAAGAGACGGAACTCGACCGGCCCGGGTGAGGGGTTGGGCTGGATCGAGCTCGAGACACCGCTCCGCGCGGCCATCCTCGGCCGCGGTCGGTGCGCACTGCGCGGCGCGGATTTCGAGACCTCCGGTGGTGCGCGCGGCATAGAGCAAGCCGTCCTTTACCGCGATCTCACCCAAGTCGGTTCGATAGGCGAGGTCTCCGACCGCGCTCGGCGCGGCGGGGTTGATCACGGAAAAGACCTGGACGGTGCCGCGCTGAAACTCGGTGCTCGCGACGTAGGCCCGATCTCCGTCGAAGGCGATCCCGCTCGGAAACCCCGCGACTTCGGCGCCGCCAATTTCAATCGGCACGTTCGGGACGGAGACGTCGATCACCCGAAGCCGACCTCGTCCGAGCGCGGCGTCCCCAGTCAACACAGACGCGTCCCTCACGCCAGTCGGTGCAGACCGCGCGCTCGTTGAAGAGCAGTGTTCAGCACCGGCTGCGTCGCCCCCGAGATCATAGAGGCGAAGCGCGCCATCGTTGGTCGAGGTGGCAGAGCTGGCGACGGCGGCCACGGTTCCCTCGATCGCGAGCGATCGACACAGGCCGGGTAGGGGCGTGCTCGACGCCAGGCTGGGCGCGCTCGGGTTCGTGAGGTCGACTCCGATCAGCCCGCTCGCGCCGGCCGCGAGGTAGGCGCGCGATCCCAGACGGCGCACCTGGCGCGTCTCCCCGATCGTGTCGAAGGTGGAAAGCACGTGCGGGAGACTCGGGGTGCTGAGATCCACGACCGCCATCCCCTCGAAACCGTCGGCAACCAGGGCCAGCGGTCCCGACATCGCAATCTGCCGCGCCGTGCCCGGGGTGTCGACGGTCGCGAGGACGGCGGGCGCGCTCGGCGCGCTCGCATCGACGATCGAGACCCCCGAGGTGCCCTGCGCCAGCGCGAGCAGCGAGTTCGAAAACGCGAGCCCATAGCAGGTGCCGGGCGGCGCCACCGCCCCGATCGAGGGCGGACTCGCCAGGTTTCCCAACGCGGCCACCTGCAGGCGACCGAGGTCGAGGTAGCTGTCGCCGTTCACCACCAGAAGCCGGTCGCCGATCGGAATCGAACCGTAGCTGTTCTCGGGTGCGAGGAGGGCGCCGGTCTCGACCACCGTCGGCCACGCCGAGAGATCGAGCACGGTGATGCCGTTCTCGTACTCGCAAACGAAGGCTCGATCCCCCTCGACGTAGATGTCGCGCGCGGCGCCGACCAGGAGCTCGCCCGCTGCCGACGGATGAGCGGGGTCGCTGACGTTGATGATGGTGGGCGAACCGAGCGGGTGGGAGAGGAAGAGCGAGTCGCCGTGGCGCGCGATGTCGGCCTCCCAGAAGGCATCGGCTTCGAAGAGCGAGCCGACGCTCGCGACCTGGATCGGCGCGATCGGATTGGTGAGATCGAGCACCGCGAGATCGGAAACGAAGTCGTCTTGCCGGAGCAGATAGAGATAGCCGTCACCCATGACGAGGCCGAGGCCCAATTCGGACGACGGCCAACTGCCGACCGCGACCGGCGCGGCGGGGTTCGAGACATCGACGACGACAAGCCCGGCTTCACGGGTCAGGACGTAGGCTAGCGAGCCCGTGACGACCACGTCGGCGGCGTACGAACCGACGTTGAGGGCGCCGACCACCGTCGGGTTGGTTGGGACCGAAACATCGACCACCTGCAACCCGAGCGGTCCGTCGGCGAGGTAGACGATCGGGCCCGACACCGCGATGTGCGTGGTCTCGCCCGCGGTGTCGAGCGTGCCGACC
>JAXLXQ010000014.1:0-79791 GCA_046327845.1 Candidatus Eiseniibacteriota bacterium
CGCCTTACCCCCATGTCACCCGACGCCAACGCGCTGCCCGATCCGGACCTCGGCCTTCTCGCTCGCCTCAAGGCGGGGGAAGACGCGGCCTACGAGGAACTGGTCCGCGAGCACACTCCACGGATGCTCGCGGTGGCGCGACGGTTCCTCGGAAGTGAGGACGATGCGCGCGACGCCGTGCAGGAGGCCTTCATCTCCGCCTTCCGGGCGATCGGTGGCTTCGAGGGGCAGTCACGCATCTCGACCTGGCTTCACCGCATCGTCGTGAACGCCGCCTTGATGAAGCTCCGGCGCCGGCGCCGGAAGCCCGAGGAGTCGATCGAAGATCTGCTGCCCAAGTTCATCGAGGATGGTCACCGCGTGGCGGCGGCGGGCGAGTACGGCGCGGCCCCCGATCTCGACCTCGAGCGTGACGAGACCCGTAGCTACGTTCGCGCGGCGATCGACCGCCTCCCTGACACCTACAGAAACGTGCTTCTCCTCAGGGACATCGAAGAGTTGAACACGGAGGAGAGCGCGCGATTGCTCGGGGTGACCGAGAACGCGGTCAAGATTCGCCTCCACCGCGCGCGCCAAGCGCTGCGCACGCTGCTGATGCCTCAGTTCACCGCCGGAGCACGAGGGGGTTCGGGCTCATGATGATTGCACAGCTCGGGATCGAGTCACTCGACCGTCGATCCCCCAGCGAGGAACGCGGGGCATGAACTGCCGCGAGCTGGTCGAATTTCTGATGCAGTATCTGGACGGCGACCTTCCGCCGGCGGAGGCCACGCACTTCGAAGAGCACGTCCAGATGTGCCCGCCCTGCCTCGCCTATCTCGAAACCTATCGCGCCGCGATTCGCGCCGGGAAGAAGGTCTGCTGCCACGAGGAGGAATCGCTCCGTCGAGCGATCCCTGAGGAACTGGTGCAGGCGATTCTCGCCGCGAGGCGTGCGAGTTCCTCATAGGATCTCGCTCGATTGGATGGCCGCACGGTTCGTTCGACTAGCTCGTTCGACTAGCTCGCTCAACTAGCTCGTTCGACCAACTGGTCCAACTAGCTCGCTCGACTGGGCACGCCCCGTGGGTGTGAAAGCCTGAGCGGGCAGTCGTTTTCTTCGTGCCGCATCACGTCGGCCACACACGCCGCGAGATAGGCGCAGAGACCGCGCGCGATCGCGCTCGAATCGCGCCCCGATACCGACTCCTCTACGACCAGATCGGCGCTCTCGAGCACCGCGCGCAATTCACGCACGCGGGACTGGTTCTCCGCCAGGCTGGACTCGAGTCGCCCCTTCTCCGGTTCTTCCAGCCCCAGAGCGGAGAGCAGCGCTGCCTCGTGCGTGAAGTGCGCGATCAATAGCGGCAGCACCAGCTTCAGTTCGTTGCGGCAGGCGAGAAGCGCACTGGTTGCATTGCTAAAGGTGGACGGCGCGGCATAGTCATGCAGCCGCTTGAGCCGTGCGCGAAGCCGTGACAGCTCGGCGACTGGGTCCTCGGTTTGGAGCTTGGCAACGCTCATGACCTAGGCCTCACTTCCTGATCGATACCAACCCTGCCTGCCGTGATCCTAATCGGTCGTCGCGCGCGGCGACAACGCGCATCAATCTTCCATCGGACCGACGACCAGCGTGGCGCAGGGGGCTCTTCGCAGAAGTTCGTGCGTCGCGGTCGCCCCGAAGAACTCCTTGAGCCGACTCCTCCCGTAGGCACCCATGGCCAGGAGCGAGTACTCACCGCCCCGGATCTCCGCCAGGATCTGCTCCGACGGATCGCCCTGTCGGCCGATCATCTTTCCGATGCACCCGTGATTGGCGAGATACGCCTCCGCCTCTTCCAAGAGATGTCGGCGCGATTCCTCGTTAGCGATCGAGACCACGCTGACCCGAGCCTCGGTCGCGCGAGCCAGGCGCACGGCGAAGGCCAGGGCGTGATGGGCGCCGGCGCTGCCGTCGTAGGCCACGAGGAAGCGCTCGCCCAACTGACAGCTCGGCGGCACCAGGAGCACCGGGCAATATGCCTTCCGCACGATCCGCTCGACGTGGGCGCCGAGCGTTGCCGCCTCGGTTGCCTTCTCGCTGAACCGACCCAGGATCAAGAGGTCGTGGGCTCGGGACTCTCGGACCAGGATCTCGCTCACGTCTCCGCGCTCGACCAGGAAGCTGCCTTTGATTCTGGTGTCGGCCACCAGTTGCACGAAAAGCTTCCCGAGGCGGCTTTCCTCGCGCTTGAACTTCGCCTCCAGCTCCGCGGTCGAGGTGGTGTCGAAGGGGATCGCTCCCATTGGAGGGAGGAGCGGAACGGGAGGCATGCGGGTCGCGCGGATCAGCTCCACGTCCTCGACGTAGACCGCCTGGATCGTGGCCCCGAGCGCGACCGCCAGATCGGGCGCGACGCTGGCCAGCGCCCCTGTGGCCTCACCCCAGTCCATGCCGACGAGAATGCTCTGCACCGCCATGGTCCTATCCTCCTTCCCTCCCGCGCCGGTCGCGGGATCGCGTCCTTCGGGCGGACGCCGCGCGTACGCGTGGTCGAGGGCGGCGCCCCCGAACCGAGAGTACACCCTTCTCAATCGAATCGGCCTCGGCTAGCTTGCCCTTGCGCGATCGATTCCCCGAGGGATGAAAGATGGACCCGAAGCCGATCCAGGGAATGGAACAAGAGCTGCACGTGTGGCTGTTTACGCGTGGCCTTCGCATTCTCCTCATCATCCTGCTGGCGATGGTGGCGGTGCGGGTCGGGCGCCTCCTGGTCGGGCGCATGGAAAAGCGCCTCCTTCGCGATCCGGGTGATGACCTCGAGGAAATCGAGAATCAAAAGCGCCTCCGCACGCTGATCGGGATCTTCCGCACGACCGCGCTCATCCTGGTCACCTCGGTGGCGGTTCTGACCATCCTGGCCGAGTTGGACGTCAATCTCGGCCCGATCATCGCGGCGGCCGGGATCGGCGGCCTCGCCATCGGCTTCGGCGCGCAGACCCTGGTCAAGGATTGGATCAGCGGCTTCTTCCTCCTGATCGAAGATCAGCTTCGGGTCGGCGACACCGCGCGCATCAACGGGGTCGAAGGTGTGGTCGAGGGGATCACCCTTCGATTCGTGCGGCTGCGCGATGGCACCGGCGCGGTCCACTACATCACCAACGGGAACATCACTCAGGTCTCGAACCTGACCAAGGAGTACTCCTTCTACTCCTTCGCCGTGACGGTGGCGCATCGCCAGGATCCGCAGCAGGTGATGGATCTGATCCGCCGGGTGGGCGACGCGATGCGCGCGGAGGCGGAGTGGAACGACGACATGCTCGCGCCGATCGAGGTGTTCGGCATCGACGCCCTGCTCGAGAACGGCTACACCGTGCGCGCGCGGGTGAAGACGCAGCCCAGCCGTCAGGTCGCGGTCGGACGTGAGTTCATGCTTCGGATCAAGCGAGCCTTCGATGAGCACGAGATCGCGATGCCCGAGCCGCGCGGGGCGGTGCGCATCGATCTCCCGCAGTCGGTGTCGGGCTCGAGCCGGCCGCATCCGCCCGAGACGAAGCAGCGAAGTTGAAAGCACGCGGTCGCGGAGATCGATCGCTTGCCACCTCCGACGCTTCCCGCTAATTTCCGCCGCGAACTGATCGACCGAGAAGACGGAACGAGCGCCGCGCGCAAGGATTGAGCACAGGGAAGGCAGGGAGACGAGTGCCGAAGGCTGGACGAGCGAGTGAGAAGCGAACGAGGCCGAAGCCCAGAACGAAGACCGAAGCCAGCCGCGCCGTGACGGCCAAGCCGCCCACCCCGAAGGAGCGCGACCGCCATCGCCTCTACCAGCTCTCGGTGCAGTGTCCCGAGGCGGATGTGCGCTTCTTCACCCGCATCTATCGATCGCTGCGCAACCGCGATCCGCTCAAGCTCAAGGAAGATTTCTGCGGCACCGCGCACCTCTCGTGCGAGTGGGTGCGCAGCCGTCCCGATCGCGTCGCCATCGGAGTCGACCTGGACCAGCCGACCCTTGATTGGGGGCGGAAGTACAACTTCCCGCGGATCGGGGCGAAGGCGAAGCGCATCACGCTGCTGCGCGAGGACGTGCGTCACGTCCGCTCGCCCAAGGTCGACCTGGTCGCCGCGATGAACTTCTCCTACTTCGTCTTCAAGACGCGCGAGGAGCTCCGCGGCTACTTCCAGTCGGTGCGCGACTCGCTCGACGCGGGCGGGATCTGCGTGGTCGACATCTTCGGCGGCTGGGAGGCACAACAGCTCACCACCGAAACCAAGAAGCTGGACGGCTTCCGCTACCAGTGGCAGCAGGTGCGCTTCGATCCGATTACGCACGACACGCTCTTTTACATTCACTTCCGTTTCCCGACGGCACCACGATGAAGCGCGCCTTCACCTACGACTGGCGCTTCGGACCATTCGGGAGGTGCGGGAAACCTTCGCCGAGGCCGGGTTCGCGCACACCGAGGTGTACTGGGAAGGCACCGAGCGCGACACCGGCGAGGGAAACGGCGTCTTCCGTCCCGCCGGGTCCGCCAAGAGCTGCGCCGGTTGGATCGCATACATCGTGGCCTGGAGCTAACCAGCAGCTCATCGACTTCGGTCGCGCCGGCGGCCTGTTCGCGCTCACTTGTCCCGGGTTCGCAGGCACCAAGAAGGAGATGCTCCGATGAGTAGATCGCTATCACCCCTGGCGTCCCTTGCTCTCGCGTTGCTGCCAGGAGTCGCGGCCGCCTCGCTCCTGACCCAAGAAGACTTCAACTACGCGCCCGGCACCCTGCTCACCGCGACCGGCAACTGGGCGGCGCACAGCGGCGCCGGGACCAACGCCATCGCGACGACCAACGGTGGCCTCACCTACGCCGGCTATCCCGGTTCCGGGGTGGGGAACGCGGCGTCGATGACCACGAACGGGGAAGACGACCACACCACCGCGGTCTTTTCGGTCAACAGCGGCAGCGCCTACGTCGCGTTTCTGGTGAACGTCTCCGCCACGCAGACCAACGGCGATCACTTCCTCCACTTCTATCAGTCGACGACCAGCTTCTTCGGCCGGGTCTACGCGAAGACCGCGGGCGCTGACGTCAACTTCGGGGTGGCGCGCGGCGCGGGCACGCCCAACTACTCGGCGACTGCCTTCGCCAAGGGGGCCGTGCACCTCGTGGTGGTCAAGTACACCTTCGTGGCAGGAACGCAGAACGACCTCGCGGACCTCTGGGTCGACCCGGTCATCGGCACCTCGGAGCCGGCGCCCTTGATCAGCGCGACCGACCTGACCAGCACCGATGCAACCAGCTTCATCGGGGTCGCGCTGCGCCAGGGATCGACCACCGCGGCGCCGACGCAGGTGGTGGACGGAATCCGCGTCGGCACCACCTGGTCCGAGGTTGTCGCGGGCATCGTGCCCGGCGCCTGCTGCGCGCCGGACGGCTCGTGCACGATCACGACCGAAGCGGGATGCACCGGCCTCTGGCAAGGCCCCTTCTCCAGCTGCGAGCCGAACCCCTGCTCACCGGTGCTCGGCGCCTGCTGCGCGCCCGACGGCAGCTGCAGTCAGACGCCGCAGTCGACCTGCCTCGCGCCCAACAGCTGGCACGGCGAGTGGACCAGCTGCGATCCCAATCCATGTCCGCAGCCGACCGGCGCCTGCTGCCTCGCGGACGGCGCCTGTCAGGTCACGACCGAGGCGGGATGCACCGGGAGCTGGCTCGGCGCCAACACGACCTGCAGCCCGTACCCTTGCCCGCCGCAGCTCGTGACCCTGTGCCAGATCCAGGAGGACGACACGCTCGGCGTTCCGGTGCGCGCCGCCCGCAAGGTCGAGGCCCACGGCATCGCGATTTCGAACGCCGGCACCTGGAGCCCGACCATTCATGAGTTCCAGATCACCGATGGCGACTGCTGTGTCACCGTCTTCGGCGACACGCTCACTCCGCTGGTGCAGATCGGCGACGAGGTGCAGGTGGTGGGCACGGTCACCAACTTCAACGGCAAGGTGGAGCTGACCTCGCCCGCCGTCCTCGTGCTGAGCCAAGGGAACACCCTGCCCGATCCCGCGCTCGTCACCACCGCCGAGCTCGCGCTCCACGGCGAGCAGTACGAGAGCTGCCTCCTCAAGGTGCACTGCGTGAACATCGTTGGGGGCGACCCTTGGCCTGCCGACGGGCAGAACGCGAACATCACGATCGATGATGGGAGCGGACCGGTCACGATGCGCATCGACAAGGACACCGACATCGACGGATCGGCGGTTCCCACCGCGGCCTTCGATGCGGTTGGAACGGTCGACCAGTTCGACACGACCTCGCCGTTCACCGAGGGATACCAGCTCAAGCCGCGCGGGCTGGCCGACCTCACCCTCGACTGCACGGTCACCGGAGCGGCCGAGGCCGGCGTGCTTCCGACCGTCGTGACCTCTTCGACCCCGTGGCCCAGTCCGAGTCGAGGCGCGATCAGCTTCAAGCTAGCGCTGCCGCGCGGCGCGAAGACCTGGTTGAGGTCGTGGACGCGGGCGGCCGGATGGTCGATCGCGTCTTTGGGGCGACCTCACCGCGGGCGTGCACACGCTGAGCAGGATGGCGCACGCCAGGGCGGCACGCGGGTCAGCGCTGGCGTCTACTTCCTGCGAGTGCGGGCAGGAGAGGTCACGCGCTCGACCAGCTTCCTCGTGCTGCGCTAGACCCGCCGCGTCGAGGCCGGCAATCACGGCGGTGGACCATCGTCGATCGGGAAGAATGCCCCGGATGCGACGAAGGGCGCACCGCCGTGATCGTTCCGGCTCCCTTCTGGTGCGCTCCTCCCTTCCGAGGCTATAGTCGCGCCTGGTCCCGCGTGGTCTCCTCTGACTCCCCGGATTGCGCGAATCACCGGCGAATAGAAGGGCATCAGCAATGAAAGCTCGGAGCGTCCTCGCGGCCCTGGCCGTGCTCGTCGTGCTCGGCCTCGTCGCGATGGTCTGGGCTCGCGGCCGAAACGGCGAGAAGGCCCCCTCCTATCGCACCGCGACGGTGGAACGAGGCGACGTCGAGGTGCAGGTCTCGGCCACCGGCACGCTCAACGCGGTCACGACCGTGCAGGTCGGGAGCCAGGTCAGCGGCACCATCGCCGCGCTCTACGTCGACTTCAACGATCGCGTGCACTCGGGTCAGGTGCTGGCGCAGCTCGATCCGACCTTCCTGCGCGCGCAGGTGCAGGAGGGCCGCGCCAACTTGGAGCGCGCGCAGGTGGAGCTGCGGCAGGCGGTCCGCGACAGTGCGCGCGTCTTTCCGCTCGGGACCAAAGGCCTCGCCTCGCAATCGGAGCTCGATCAATCCCAAACCGCGGTGGAAGCGGCGCGCGCGGGCGTGAGTTCGGCACGGGCCGCGTTGGGTCGCGCCGAAACCAACCTTCGCTATGCGACTATCCTTTCGCCGATCGACGGTGTGGTCGTCTCGCGCGACGTCGATGTCGGCCAGACGGTGGCGGCATCGCTCTCGGCGCCGACCCTCTTCACCATCGCGCAGGACTTGAAGCGCATGCAGCTCGAGGCCTCGGTCGACGAGGCCGACATCGGGCAGGTCAAGGTGGGGCAGCAGGCGAGCTTCACCGTCGATGCCTATCCATCGCTCAGCTTCGCCGGGACCGTGCACCAGGTGCGCCTCGCGCCCGAGACGGTGCAGAACGTCGTCACCTACACCGTGATCATCCTGGTCGAGAACGACGACGAGAAGCTGCTGCCGGGCATGACCGCCAACGTCACGATCGCGGTGGATGCGGCGCGCGGCGTGCTCAGGGTGCCGGCGACCGCGTTGCGCTTCCGACCCGAAGGGCAGGGCGGATGGCCCGGCAGTCGGGGGGGCGGAATGGGCGGTGGACCGCCGTCGGGGGGACCGCCGATGGGAGGCGCACCGATGGGCGGCGCGGCGATGGGCGGAATGCGACGCGACGGCGCCCATGGCGGACGCGGCGGCGATCGGGTCTTTCTGCTCGCGAACGACGGATCGCTGCGTCCCGCGCGGGTGCGCGCCGGATTGAGCGACGGGAGTTTCACCGCGGTCGAGAGCGATTCGCTCCGCGAGGGCGACCTCGTGGTCGTCGGGCGAGAGACCGCGAGCGGCGCGGCCAAGCAGGATGTGGTCAATCCCTTCGCCCCGCGGATGGGCGGCGGCCGCGGCATGGGCGGCGGGCGTCCGCGCTAGGTCTCGACTCAGCGCATGCGACAGGAACAGTCACTGACCGCCGATCGCGCGATCGTTCTCGAGCTGCGCGACCTGATCAAGGTGTACGGCCGCGGCGAGGGGCAGGTCACCGCACTTCGAGGCGTGAGCTTCGACGTCGCGCGCGGCGAGATGATCGCCATCATGGGCTCCTCGGGCAGCGGCAAGTCGACGCTGATGAACTTGATCGGCTGCCTCGATCGCCCGACCGGCGGAAGCTACCGCCTCGATGGCGAAGACGTCAGCCTCTTCGGCCCCGATCGACTGGCCGAGATTCGAAACCAGCGGATAGGGTTCGTCTTCCAGAACTTCAATCTCCTGCCGCGCACCAGCGCGCTCGAGAACGTCGAGCTGCCGCTCCTCTACCGCGCGGGGCTCAAGGACGGCGCGCAGGGTGGGGCGCCCTCGTTGGTGGAACAGGCGCGGCGCGCCCTCGAACGGGTCGGCTTGGCCGAGCGCGCCAAGCACCACCCGAGCCAGCTTTCCGGAGGTCAACAGCAGCGCGTGGCGATCGCGCGCGCGCTGGTCAACGAGCCGTCGCTCCTCCTGGCCGACGAGCCGACCGGCAATCTCGACAGCCGCACCTCGGTCGAGATCATGAAGCTCTTCCAGGAACTGAACCGGAAGGGGATGACGATCGTCCTCATCACCCACGAGCACGACATCGCGGAGTACGCGCGGCGCGTGATCGTGCTGCGCGACGGCCGTATTCAGAGCGACCGTGCGATCGAGGCCCCGCGCGATGCGGCGGAGGAGCTGCTCCGCCTGCCGCCGCCGGAGTAAGGAGCGGAACATGACCCGATTGCTGCTCATCCTGCGCGTCGCCTTTCGCGCCATCGCGCGGAACAAGCTCCGCTCCGGACTCACCTGCCTCGGGATCATCATCGGGGTGGGCGCGGTCATCGCCATGGTCGGGATCGGCGAGGGCGCGTCGAGCATGGTGAAGACACAGATCGCGAGCCTCGGCGACAACGTCATCAACGTCTTCCCCGGTTCCGACTTCCGCGGTGGCCGCATGATGGGGGGCGGCACCTCTGCTTCGCTGAGTGAAGATGACGTCGATGCGCTCACCGCGCAGGTGCCGCAGCTGACCGCGGTCTCGCCGGTCGTGATGACCGGCGCGCAGGTGGTTTTCGGCAACGAGAACTGGAGCACGCAGGTCCTGGGCGGCGACGTCGATTACCTCACGATCCGCCGCTGGAGCTTGAGCAAGGGGACGAACTTCACCTCCTCCGCGGTGCGCAGCGTTTCCAAGGTCGCGGTCTTGGGTCAGACCGTGGCCGATCAACTGTTCCAAGGGCAGGATCCGATCGGCCAAACCATCCGCGTGAAGAAGATGCCGTTCACCGTCGTCGGCGTGCTCGAGAAGAAGGGGATGAATACCTGGGGGCGCGACCAGGACGACGTCGTGATCGTGCCGTACACCACGGCGATGAAGCGGATCGCTGGGCAGACCTACTTCTCGATGATCATGGCGTCAGCGGTCTCGGCCCAGGCGCTCACGCCCGCCACGGAGGCGATGAGCGAGGTGCTGCGCGCGCGACACCGCATCGGACCGGGTCAGGAGGACGACTTCAGCCTCCGCACCCAGCAGGATCTGCAGAACGTGATGGGCTCGACCGCCAGCGTCATGCGAGTGCTCCTCGCCGTGATCGCCTCGGTCTCGCTGGTGGTGGGTGGCATCGGCATCATGAACATCATGCTCGTCTCGGTGACGGAGCGGACGCGTGAGATCGGGGTGCGGATGGCGGTGGGCGCCAAGGGCTGGCACGTGCTCCTGCAGTTTCTCGCCGAGTCGACCGTCTTGGCCTGCCTGGGCGGCGTGCTCGGAATCGGGCTCGGGCTCCTGACCGCGCAGCTCGTCTCGAAGTTCGCGCGCTGGCCGATCCTGGTGCCGCCCGACGCGATCCTCGTCGCCTTCGGCTTTGCCGCGGCGATCGGGATCTTCTTCGGCTACTGGCCGGCGCGGAAGGCCTCGAAGCTCGATCCGATCGAGGCGCTGCGGTACGAGTGATCCACGCCCGCGCGGTCGTGTTGGGCGAGAGCGGCGGCCTGGTCGAGCGCGCGACGCAGGGCGCGGGCCTTGTCCTCCGTCTCGCGCCACTCTCCCTCCGGGGTGGAGTCGGCGACGATGCCGCCGCCCACGCCGAAATGCGCCACGCCGTCGTCTAGCCAAAGAGTGCGGATCGCGAGGTTGAGTTCACCGTCGCCGCGATCGTCGATCCAGCCGAGCGCGCCGGTATAGACGAAGCGCGGGCTCCGCTCGAGATCCGCGAGGATCTCCATCGCGCGGAGCTTGGGCGCGCCGGTGACCGAGCCGCCGGGGAAGGTCGCGGCCAAGAGCTCGTGCCAGCTGAGTGAAGGACGAAGCCGCGCACGCACCGTGGCGACCAGGTGATGCACCGCGGCGAAGCTCTCGAGCTCTGGGTAGGGCTCGACCGTGACCGAACCGTAACGCGCGACGCGCCCCAGGTCGTTCCGCTCGAGGTCGACGATCATGGTCAGCTCCGCTTGGTCCTTCGCGCTCACGCGGAGTTCGTCGGCCAGGGCTCGATCGAGGCGCGGGTCGTCCAGCCGGCGCGGCCGCGTCCCCTTGATCGGTCGGGTCATCACCTCGTCTCCGCGCACGCGCAGAAACAGCTCGGGCGAACTCGAGAGGATGGCGAGGCGGCGGTCGATCGCGAGGAGCGCGCCGTAGGGCGCGGGATTCGCGGCGCGAAGCAGCCCGTAGAGGTGCGAGGGGCGAACCGCCAGCGCTCGCGCGACCCGGTAGGTGAGGTTCGCCTGGTAGATGTGCCCGCGCGCGATCCACTCGAGGATCGCCTCGGTCGCCACGCGATGCGCCCCCGGCGAGAGGTCGCTTTCCTCGATCGCGGGATTGCCGAGGCGCTGCCGCGCCGCGCGGAGTGAATCGCGATCCAGGGAACGCGTGAGGCGATGCGCCCGCTCGCGGAGCTCGCGCGCCGCCTCGCGACCCGACGCGTCGTCGCGGGCGGAAAGCAACCACCGCCCGCGATCGTGATCGAAGGCAAGTGACGCGTCGTACCGCCGCCAAAGCGACGCCGGCCGTGAGGAGGGGAGTGTGTGCACGCGGAACTTCGGATCGAATCGCGCCGCCGCCTCGTAAGCCAAGAAGCCGATCCACCCCGATGCGAAGGGCGGAACCTCCGGGCGCGGCGGCGAACTGCTGCCGCAGTGCACTGGCGGGACGACTGCACCCGCGTGCGCATCGGCCCGCAACTCCTCCCGCGGCGCGATCGTCGCGATGCTCCAGCCGCGACCGTCGGCCGAGTCCAGGAGCGCGAAGCCAGGCGCGTCGCCCCACTCTGCCGCGAGCTCCGCGGGAGAGCAGGGAAGATCGATCTCCTCGAGTGAGTGCTTGAGGGGGCTCAAGGGCGCACCGGGTGCTTCCAAATCGGCACCCACTGCTTGAGTTCGTCGATGAAGGTGGCGCAGGCGCGGAGCGCTTCCGCGCGATGGCTCGCGAGGATGCGCACCAAGAGCGACGCCTCGCCCACCGGCACCTCGCCGACGCGGTGCAGCACGAGCGCGGCCTCGAGGCCATGCTCCTCGCCCAGTCGCTCGAGGATGCGCGTCATCTGGTGGATCGCCATCGCCTCGTGTGCCTCGTAGCGCAGGGCGACAACCGGGAAGGGGACCGCGTGCTCGTGCTCGGCCGGCACCCCCGGTCGAGGCGGACCGCACTGGTGGCTTGGGTCCTCGACCTCGCGCACGATGCCGTAGAAGTCGACCCAAGCGCCGACCGCGCCGATCAGCGGCGCGCGACCGCGCAGAGAGCCCGCGGGGTCGGCGCCGCGCCCCCCCGCTGCGTGGGGGGCGCGTCGCGCTTCGATCGATTCCGCGTGGAGTTGAACGAGGAGCCGCACGAGTGCTCTAGGCGACGCGGCTCACTGCGTGTGCATCGAGGCGAGGAAGGCATCGAAGGCCGCGGCCTGCGATTCCATCGCCGCCTTCGGTCCGGTTGCCTTCCAGAACCAGGGCCCGCCCGGTCCCTCGACCACCGCGCCCCAGAGGCGGAAGTTCTCCTTCATGACCGTGGGGCCGCCCATCATGCCGCCCGACTTGTAGGTGCCGTCCACCACCACGGTCGTCATCTTGAGCGCGCCGACCTGCTTCGATCCGGACTTGGCCTTGCTGCTCGAGTCGCTGCCATCGGGCTGTGCAACCTGTCCGACCCAGCGCGCGATGTTGTCCTGCACTCCGCCCCCCTGGCCAGCGCCGAAGAAGAAGAGCACCAACTCGGGCGCCTCTCCGCCCGCGGCCGGCAGCGCGAACTGCGCGACCCGCATCTGGGAGCTCGGGGTCGTCTGGCTCCAGCCGGCTGGGACCGCGAATCCCAGGCCCGCCGCGCTGCCTCCGCCGCTGGCCGGCGCGTTCGATCCGCTCGCGGCCGGCGCGTTCGACCCGCCCGCGGCCGGTTCCGCGGCCTGCCCCGACATCGCGCTCGAACCGTACTCGCGCTTCGAATCGCTGGCCTCTTTGGTGGCGTGCGGCGCCGACTGCTGCTTCATGTCGTCCGGCACCGACTTGCTATTGGTCGAACAGCCGCCGAGGGCCAACGTCGAGACGGCGAACCAAAGGGCGATCCTCATCACGCCTCCTTCCAATGAACCGCAGGCCTTCGCTTCCCTGCGAGTGTTGCGCTTCAGCCGCCGGAGACCGGCGGGATGATCGAAATCTCGTCCCCATCCTTCAAGGCCAGGTCCGCCGGAGCGTACTCCAATCCGACCGCCACGAGACACGACGGAGCGAAGCTCCGGAGTTCCGGGTGACGCGCGTAGAAAGCGGACAATGCTCTCTCGAGATGAGCACCCTCCGGCAGCTCGAGCTCCACCGCATCTCGCTCCGCCTGGATCCGCATTTGCGAGAAGAGGAGGACCGTGACCCGCATGCTAGCCGCCGATCGCGGTCATGTGGCGGCCCGGCTGGTACTGCTGACGGAATTCGTGCTCGCGCGGCTTCATCCCGAGAGCCCGACGGAAGAGGTCCTCCAGATCCTGGTCGCTGCCGCCCGAGCGGAGGATCGCTTTCAAATCGAACTCGAGGTGATTGCCGAGGCAGGGGCGAAGTTTGCCGTCCGGCGTGAGCCGCACCTTGTTGCAGAGATCGCAGAAGTGGACGTCGCTCATCGCGCCGATGAAGCCGACAAGCGAGCCCAGGCCGGTGCGGTAGTAGATCGCCGGCCCGTGCCCGAGCTTGACCGACTCGAGGGTGAGCGGGAGTTCGCGCCCGATGCGGTCGCGGGCTTCCTCCGCCGAGAGGAAGTTCTCGCGCGAGAGCACCTCGGTGGTGGTCAGCGGCATCAGCTCGATGAAGCGGAGCACGAGGCCGCGGTCGTGGGCGAAGCGCACTAACGACACGAGCGACTCGTCGTTGAACCCGCGCATCAGGACTGCGTTGATCTTGACCTGGGGAAAGCCGGCGGCGACCGCTGCGTCGATCCCGGCCAGGCAGGTGTCGAGGTTGCCGCGGGTCAGCCGGGCATACGCGTCGGGATCGAGCGTGTCCAAGCTGATGTTGACGGAGTGCACCCCGGCCGCGCGGATCTGCCGCGCGAGGGGACCAAGCAGCGTGCCGTTGGTCGAGAGGCCGAAGGATTCGACCCCGGGCAAGGCTCCCAGCCGCTCCAGAAAGTGCACCGCGTCCTTTCGCACCAGCGGCTCGCCGCCGGTCACGCGGAATTTCTTGAAGCCCAACCCAAGCGTCACGCCCGCCACGCGGAGTAGCTCCTCGTAGGTCAGGATCTCCTCGCGCTCCTGCCAGTCCTTGAGGTCGTGGGGCATGCAATAGGCGCAGCGCTCATTGCAGCGGTCGGTGATCGAGATGCGGAGATAGTCGACCCGACGGTTCGTCCAGTCGAGCAGGGCGGGGCGAGGGTCGGGCATGCTGGTCCTCCGGGGTGCGGGCAACCGCGCGACCGGCCAGTCTAGCAGTGAGCCGGGCCGGGACAAAGAAACGAGCGGGCCCGCGCCGGTTGCGACGCGGGCCCACTCAGAGCTAGGACCGTGATGTGAGGTTAGATCTGGCTGGTTGTTGCCTCCGCCTTACTTCACGAAGTAGTACATGAAGCCGACGCCGGTCCAGGGCAGGCCGGCGGTCGAGATGTTGGTCGGATCCAGATTGATCACCAGGCCGTGGGCCGCGCTGACCGTGAAGTTGTCGGTCAGCGGCACCTCGACGACCAGAAGGCCGCTGATCGAGGTGTCGGTGTTGCTGTCGACTCCCTCCGCGTCATACGAGGTGTTGGAGATCCCGATTCCCGGACGGAGCCAGAGCATCGCCTTGCCCGCGTCGTGCATCAGGATCGGGACGCCGACGTTCAGGTTGAAGTCGGTCGTGCCCTCGTCGACGTTCTTCGTGTCGCTGTCGTCGGACTGCTTGGCGAAGCCGATGCCGACGTCCAACGCCATCTTCTCGTTCACGACGTAGCGGCCGCCGATCGGGGCATCCGCGCTAATGAACCCGAGGCCCATGGTCCCGGCGGTCACGCCGGCCGAAGCGTACGACGCGATCGTGGCACCGAGGACGACCATGGCCGAAGCCAACAGAAGCTTGCGCATATCGATCTTTACCCTCCATGGATACGTGACGGGCGCTCCCTGCCCTGCCCACGAACGCGGAGGAATTTAGGCCACGCACGGGCGGGCGGCAAGCGTTGAAATCTCGATTCTCAGTAAGGCTTAGGGCGACGGGATGGACTTTGGCGGCTAGCCCCGACGGCCTCGCCGCTGGATCGGCTGCTTGGGCACGCTCTGCATGTCGAGCGCCAGCGCCTGAAGCAGGAGCTGCACCCCCAGGACCAGCGAGACCACCGCGAGCATGACCGTCCCCGTCGGAGTGATCCGACCGGTCAGGAAGGCGCGACGCCAGTGGTACCCGCCCCAGAGGAAGGAGAAGAGGAGGGCGGCGCCCCCGGTGACCAGAAAGAGCGAGACCGGCGTGAAGTCGTGGAGGAAGTAGTTCGCGTTGATCCGGCGGATGAGCCCCGCCAGGAGCTTCGGGGGAAACTCCAGCGTCACCTTCCACGGGGACAGGGAGCTGACCTCTCCCTGGTAGCGGGCCGCGATCGCGACGTCCTCGACCACCGCGCGGACGCAGCCCAGCTCGATCAGGAGGCTGGTCTCGAAGAAGTAGCGCTCGGCCAGACGCCTTCGATTGAGGCAGCGCCAGGCGTCGGCGTGCAGCGCGGTGTAGCCGTTCGCCGGGTCGAAGATGTGCCAGTAACCCGAGGCCGCCTTGTTCAGGAAGGAGAGAAGCATGTTGCCCAGCCGCCGGTGGGGCGGCATGGACCGGAGCTCCGCCGAGTGGAGGAAGCGGTTCCCCTTCGTGTAGTCGGCGCGGCCGTCCAGGATCGGGCCGATCAGCTCTGGGATGTGCTTCGGGTCCATCTGCCCGTCGCCATCCACCTTGATCAGGATATCGGCCCCTAGTTCGGTCGCCCGGTCGTAGCCGGTCATGACCGCCCCGCCGACCCCGCGGTTCTGCTCGTGGCGGACGTAGACCAGTCGCGGGTCTTGCACCTCCGCCAGGGCTGCCGGGATGTCGTCGGGGCTTCGGTCGTCGATCACCAGGATGTGGCGGATATAGGGCGGGACCTCGCGCACCACCGAGGCAATGTAGGGAGCGACCCGGTAGCTCGGGATGATGACCGCCAGTACCGGGGTCTGCTCTTCACGAATCTTCGCACCAGGCTCCATGGATGGCGGGGTCGTGGTCGGCATCACGCTCCTCTTCGGCCGGACCGAGGTCGAACTTGGGCGCCGGCAGAATCGCAGAGGGAACGGGCGGCGGCAAGGCGCTGTTCGGTCGGGGGCCGCCCGGCGTAGACTCGGGACCCGGGGGCAAGTGCAGCCCAAAGCCCTGACCACCGAAGAGGATCTCGATGAAGCACGAATCTCCGCACCACAGGTGCGGCTGGAGCGCGGTCCTGGGCCTTCTTCTGACGGGTCTGGCCGCCAGCCCCGCCGCCGCGACCGGGGAATGCGGGGGGCCCGAGCCGAGCGCCGTCCTCTCCTGTCTCGAGTCGGCCTACCTGAGCCGCGGCTTCGCCGCCTACCAGGCGCTCCTCGCCGCGGACTTTCAAATGGTGGTCTTCGCCGACACGGTCCAGGTGGATGCCTGGGACCGCGAGAAGGAGCTCAAGAGCACGCGCGGGCTCTTTCAGGACGTCAAGATCCGCTCGGTGAAGCTCCGCTTCGATCGAAAGGGCCTGGAGACGGAGAGCCAGGGGGAGAATCGCTGGGTCCTGAACCGCGTGGCCAGCCACCTCACCATCGAGAGCAAGATCGACGGCGAGGTGCGCCGCGTCGATGTCGACGTGCCGATGAACCGGATCTTCGTTCGGAAGGTCGAGGGTGGGCACTGGGAGATCTACCGCTGGGAAGACCACGAGAAGGCGGAGTAGGCGCGGGCGAGCAAGCGACTCGCGCGCGGGGGAGCTCCGGCGTCGCGAGGGGGGCGCAGCAGGAGGCAGAGGGTGTCGAATCTCAGGGATCAGCTCTTGAAGGCCGGCCTGGTCTCGGCCAAGCAGGTCAAGCAGGCTGCGCACCAGGACCGAGTGCACCGGAAGGAAGTGGGGCACGAGGGAATCGAGGCGGAGCGCCAGGCGCTCGAGGACGCCCAGCGCGCGGAACAGGAGGCGAAGCGCCGCGCCGACCGCGATCGCGCCGAGGAGCAGAGGCGCGAGCAAGCGGAGGAAGCGAAGCGGAACGCCGTCCGCATGCGGATTCAGAGCGGCTGGATCAAGGACGCGACCGCCGGAGACCGACGTTTCTTCTTCGTCGCGCGCGAGGAGCGGATCACCTTCCTCGATCTCAATGAGCGGGCGCAGCGTCGCCTGCAGTCCGGGGGCGCCGCGATCGTCGAGACGAGCGGCGTGGTGCGAGGCGAGCACTGCGTGATCGATGCGGCGTCGGCCGAGGCGCTGGCAGTGGATCACGCCGAGCTCATTCGCTTCTGGAATCGCGGCGGAGGTCGCTGAGCGCAACGAACGGGGCGCTTCGGCCGTAGGTGCGACGCGGAGACCGAATGCCCCACGACCCGATTGATCCCAGAGAGCCCGGCCGAACCGACCCAACGCGCGGGCCGCAATCAACGCATGACCCGCGCGATCCCGCGTCGCCCGAGGCGCGACGTGAACTCGGGCTGCCGCCGCCGCCGCACTGGCGCCCGCCGCGTCGTTGGCCCACCCTTCGCGGAGTCTTGCTTCTGCTCCTCGCGGGGCTCTGCGTCTGGGTAGTCGTGACGCTGCAGGGCGCGCGGATCCCCGCCAGCGGGTCGCGCCAGCAGGTGCTCTACTACGGCGCCCCCGCCTCCCTTCGTCCGGGCGCGCGCATGGAGCAGGACGAGTTGCTCGATCGCTTGCATCGGCTCGGATACCACCAGGTCGAGTCGCTGGGCGCGCCGGGCGACTTCGTGACGCGCGCCTCTCGCTTCGAGATCTACCTCCGACCCTTCGCCTATCCGTCGCGCCCTTTCGCCGGTGGACGAGTACGGCTGTCGCTCGGCGACGGAGCGATCGCGCGTTGCGAAGCGGAGCCGGCGGTCGCGCCGGACGAGTGTCGCCTCGAGCCGGAGCGCATCGCCGGCTTTCAAGGGGATGTCGGCGCCGTCCTCGCGCCGCTCAAACTCGACGACGCTCCGCCGCTCCTGGTGAAGACCATCCTGGCGGTCGAGGACCGCCGCTTCTATCACCATCCCGGGATCGACCCGATCGGCACGGCGCGCGCGGTGGTCGCGAACTTCAGACGACGTGGACTCGGGCAGGGCGGCTCCACGCTCACGCAGCAGCTGGCGCGCTCACTCTACCTGCACAACCACAAGACCCTCTGGCGGAAGGCGCAGGAGGCGATGCTGGCGCTCGGACTCGAGCTTCGCTACTCGAAGGCGGAGATCCTCGAGGGGTATTTGAACGCGGTCTACTGGGGCTACTGGGGTTCGTACGAGATTCGCGGCGCGCGCGAGGCGGCTCGCTACTACCTCGGGAAGGAGCTGGACGAGTATCGCGTCGACGGACCGAGCCCGCAGCAGGTGGCCGACATCGCGCTCCTGGTCGGGCTGATCCAGGCGCCGAACGCCTACTCGCCGTACAACTCGGCGGAGAAAGCGAAGCAGCGCCGCGATCGCGTGCTTCACGTAATGGTCGATCAGAAGGTCATCACGCAGCCGGTCGCCGACGCGGCGATGGCGCGACCGTTGCCCGCGAAGCGTCGCCCGGCGCGAGAGGTGGACGCATCGTATTTCCTGGATGCCGTTCGCGCGGAGGTCGCGCGTCGCGCCTCGCCCGACCTGGTCGGGAAGCCCGGGACCATCTTCTTCACCACCCTCGACCCGCGCGACCAGGCGGCGGCGGAGCAGTCAGTGAAGCAGGGGCTGGCCGACCTCGAGCGCGATCACAAGAAGCTTCGGAGGAAGACCGACCCACTCGAGGCGGCGGCGCTCGTGATCGATCCGTCGAGTGGTGCGGTGCGGGCGCTGGTCGGTGGACGCGACTACCTAACCAGCCCGTTCAATCGCGCGATCGATGCGCGGCGCCAGCCCGGGTCGCTCTTCAAACCGTTCGTCTTCTTTGCGGCACTCCGCGAGCGCCAGCGCGAAGCGGGCGGCTACTGGACACCCGCGACCTTGCTCGACGATTCGCCCTTCTCGGTCAAGCTCGGGCGGAAGAGCTGGCGGCCGCAGAACTACGATCGCGAGTTTCACGGCGAGATCACGCTTCGCGAAACGCTCGAGCAGTCGCGCAACGTCCCGACCGCGCGGGTCGCGCAGGAGATCGGCATCGAGAAGGTGGTCGAGGCTGCGTACGATCTCGGCGTCGTTTCGCCGCTCAAGAAGGTGCCTTCGCTCGCGCTCGGCGCCAGCGAGGTGTCGCTCCTCGAGATGACGAGCGCGTACGGCACGCTGGCGGCCGGTGGCGTCGGACATCAGCCCACCACGCTGGTCGGGGTCGTCGCCTCCGGGCATCCGGTCGACCTCGCGCCTCTCCGATCCCCCCGCTGGACGCGGCCGAGTCCTGGCGATCATGACCAGCCTGCTCGAAGGGGTGATCGACCAAGGTACCGGCGGCGCGCGCGGGAGCTGGGGGTCGACGGCGCCGTGGCAGGGAAGTCGGGACGACCGACGACCATCGCGACGCGTGGTTCGTCGGCTACTCGCCCGGTCGCGCCTGTGGCGTGTGGGTCGGCTTCGACAAGCGCGAACTGGTGGGGTTGTCTGGCTCCAGCAGCGGCGCTCCCGATCTGGTCGTCGATCATGCGCCAGGTCGATCGAAGACGGATTTCACCGACCGCCGGGCGTGGTCACGAGACCGATCGACAGCGAGACCGGCCTGGTCGCGACCGCCGACTGCCCTGCTACCGCGAGGAGGTATTCTCGCCGGGACCGAGCTGACGCGCGAGTGCGATCGGCACGGGGGATTCCTGCTCATGCCCGGCGGTTCTGGCCGTTCTGATCGGCTTGGGGCCAGGCGCCGCGGTGTTCCGCGGCACCTCGACCGGCGGAGGCTCATCTCCTGGCGTCGTCAGGCACGTCCGACGCGCGGGCCATTGAGGTCGATTAGGTTTGTCCCGGGCCAAGTTCGGGACAGATAGGGGCGCACTGGGTCCGGCTCCGCCCGCTTCCCCGGCACCCACCCGTCCGACCGCGCATGCGGCGCGCCAGAAATCTCGCCTTCGCGTCCATCCCCGCCGCGTTTCCGCGCGTACCTTCGACCGGCCCTCGCAGAGCGGATCCGCTCGCGATAGGTAGATGAATCACCAGCCCGCGGACGCGGCCGACGAAGGACACAGCCATGCAGCGCACCATCGATCGCCCCGGCACTCGCCGAGCTCCCTTGTGACCCACGTCCATCGCTCCGCCAGCCTCCGGGTGGCCACATCTCTCACGAGGAACGCCCTCGGCCTGGCGGCGGCGGCCCTCTCCGCCTCGTTGCTTGCCGCCCCGCGGCGCAGGCCCAGGCGGTCGAGTACTACAACGTCACGATTGACGCCTCGACCGTGCAGCCCGTCGGCACCGGCTTCATCCCCTCCACCTCCAGCGGCGACGTCATCATCCTGGCGCAGGGGAACGAGGTCGCCGGGCCTACCAGCTCGCACTTCGACTCCGGCTGAGCGACGCCTCGACGCGTTCGATTGGATCGAGGGCAGCCGATCATGAGCGGCATGCCGCACGGCGCGCTGGTCGGAGGATTCAGCACGACCATCGCGCACCCATCGCGCCATGTCGGCGAGATGGGCGCCTTCCACCTGCTGCCCGCCCATGTCGGCCACGAGTTCAGGCTCGCGCTCAACATGAGTAGCGGCGATCTCGCGTCACTCCAGGGCAGCGTCACCGCGACCGTGATCTTCATCCCGACCGGCAGCGCCGACGTCGCGCGTGTGGTGTTCGGACTCGTCGACCACCAACACGATCGCCACTGGCCTGATCGCGGCGAACGAAGACCAGTTCATCGTGCTGCCCTACGGCGCGCTCACGCCGACCGCGCCGGGGGGAGCAATCTACACCGGAAGTGCCTTCGGGACGGAGGGCTGATCTCCTACTCGCCGGCCGGCTGCTGCGACCGCAGGGTCCCTACGGCACGGTGCTCGGCACCTTCAACGGCGGGGCGTCGGGTGCATTTCACATCGGCAACGGCGGTACCTTCTACGCCCAGCCCGCGGACTCGGCCTGGAGCTCGATCATGCTCAACCTACCGAGCGCCGACCTTCCCGGTCTCGACGGCAGCATCGCGGTCAACGTGATCCGCGTGAGCTAGCCCTTCTCGGCGGTGTCGGAGCCGAGCAACGTCGGCCTGCATCGCCTGTCGAGCGGACCGAACCCGATGCGCGAGGCGAGCACGCTGCGCTTCGAGCCGCCCTCGAACAGCGGCGCGCGCTCCTCAGGATCGCCGACGTGAACGGGCGCTGGGTGCGGACGCTGGTCGATCAGCCACTCGTCGCGGGCGCGCAGAGGTGTAGTGGGACGGACGCGACGATCAGGGTCGCGAGCTGCCGGCCGGGACCTACTTCTGCCAGCTGTCGACGGCGGAGGGGTCGAGCACGGCGCGGGTGGTGGTGACGAGGTAGCGGACACCGGCGGCGATGGTCCGGTGGCGGCGAACGGGAAGAGGTAACCTTCTGGGCACTGCCGCGACGTAGCCGAGTCAGGTGCCACGGCGCCCGGTCGCTTCGCGCGAGCGGGCGCCGTCGCATTGTGGTCTGACCTACTGCGGATTTGATTGCCGCGGGCGCCGTCCGGCCACGGCAGCGTGAGGTCGATTCCTCGCACCGTGTCCGGCGCGGTCACGGTGATCACCTCGGCGTCGCTCCAGCGATGGGAGTTCGGGTACCAGATTGCGACGTCGTCCTCGCGGTCGCTCCCGGGCCACCCCTCGGCCGACCAATTGGCGCCGATGCGGGTATCTGCCTGGTGCGACCCCACGAGGAAGAAACTCCCGCCGACGACCGGGAACTCTCCCAACGGCCGTGGCTCGTCCGCGCTCGTGAGGTAGACGTTTACATTGCTCGTCGCACTGTTCTCGGCGTCGGAGACTCGCCCCCTCGATCCTGGCTCCCGGGCGCGGTCTCAGGGTGACGCTCTTGATCTCCCCTCGGCCTGACCGTGATCAATGTTGCCGCCTCCATGCCGTCCGCGCGATCGAACCATTCGGGCAACCAATCGCCCGCGAAGCGAGGGTAGGGCTTGACGTGGAGTCGGTAGTCCCCCGGATGGAGGAACCGTGGGAAGCAACATCGCCTCTGAGTGCCACACATAGTGCGCCATGCCCATGCCCCCATCGAAGAGTTCGAGGTCAATGCGGGAGTCTGAAGCCCAGGTATTCAGGGGCCAGGTTGACCAAGATTGCCGCGTCCGTGAAACGAAGCCCAGTGAGCGCGCCGAAATGGCGCCGGAGGGTGCCAAGCTCCTCCGCCGGGCACTTCGAACCACCCAACGCTGGAAGGATAGCCGACCGCCACTCGGACTGGCGCTCGGGGTGATGGCGAACGCGAATCTGCCATTTCCGTCGGCCCAAGACTCCGCAACGCGCGACGAGTCGCTCCGAAAGACTTCGAGCATAGGCTGGCTCGACGACTGAGCCGTCAACCAGGCACTGTCGACAATCCCTTCCACCCGATAGAGGTCGGGCGCGAAGCGGCTATGGAACACCGTGTACGCCTGGCCCACGACCCGCACGGTATCGGCGTCTTGCTCCCCGATTGCATCCGGCAGCCAGTAGGGAGATCGGGTCCAGCCGGCCCGGTGGGCCAGGTCGAAGTCGAAGACTTCGATACGATACCGGCCCGGTGGGGCCGCGCCGAAAGACACGCTGAGGTGTGTCGAGTCGCTGGTGCGCGGCAGTCGAGTCTCCAATCGTGCCAGAACGGCTGAGTTGTTGACAGACGATAGGCGTCGACGAGCAACCGGTGTCCTACCAGTTCTGCCGCCAGGTCGAGTTCGCTTCGAGGCCGCCGAGGGTCACGTTGATCGAATCGAGGGTCGCATCGCGGACGACCCGGAGGGTATCCGCCTGGCCGCTCTCGCTGGTGAGACCGTCGTGCCGCCAGTAGAGCCGGTCCGAAACAGGGTCCGGATTGGATGAGTAAGCCGAAGGGTGACCCCGAGCGCGTAGTCGCCGGGGGTGTCCAGCGCGAAACGGCTGTCCGCGTCGGCTCCTGTTTCGATCGTAGTCAGTGGTTCGTTGTAGGAGCCATGCCCGATGGAGCGGGAGCGTCACCGGCGTGACGACCGGTCCGTCCGGACCGATCACGCGTCCCACCACGCGTCCGCCAACGCCGCCACCTTCCGTACGTGTGACAATTTCGTCGCCGCAGCCGGCGACCGACCCGGCGAAGAGGAATGCCGGCCAGAACCCACGCATCCACCCCCATGCGAAGGCCGCGATCTTCGCATCGGGTCGCGATTCGATCGGGTGATGTCCTCTCGGGTGCTCACCGCGGCAGGCTCCACTTCCGATCAGCGGCGACCCCCTCACCCTCCTCCACTTCGATGGGTGTCGCCTCGAGCAGCACCCGCGTGCCCGTACCAGATCGGCGGACCGACACGCGCTTCTGTCCCGGACGTACCATCGACCGGGCGAATGCCACTCAACACGAAGATGGTGTCCGGCGGAGTGAGGAATTCGGACTCGCGGTTACCGGGTTTATTCGCACTTCGTCGAGGTAGATCCGTGCCGCCGACAGTGGCCGACCATTCGATCGCGCACCAGCACTGGAATGCGCCCGCCGCGGGTGGGGTGGAAGATCACCTCTCGTGCTTCGCCTTCGTGCGCGATCACGACCGGCGTCGATGCCGGGAGGCTGTCCGCGCCGTCGCACCACTGATTCACCCAATCCTCCGAGTAGGCGCGCTGCTTTTGGGCGAACAGATGGTAGGTACCGGATGAGGTTCGGGATCTCGAGGTGCTCCCCGTCACTCAGATCGCCGAGGGGCGCGGTGACGAAGCTGCCGTCCGGACGGACGACCCGGCAGATCAGAGACTGCATCGTATTCGCTGCCGGCCGGTCGCACCCTCAATGAGGATTCTCAAGCCGCTCTCCACGTAGTCGCTCGCAGTGACGGATTCCCTGGTCGAACGGAGAAGACCGTGGCGCGCCGGAAGCTCGCGCCCCCGAGCCAGCGCAGGACTCCTGCTATCTCGACGCGCAGGCGAATTTCGCGCGGGGCCATGACGCGCGAGCGCGTACTGCCCGTCGGTTCCGACTTGGGTACTCGCGAGCGCATGGGTCGAGTCTGCACCGTACGCGACCACCCTTGGGGGATCGCGAAGGACCATCGATTGCCAGCTGCTGACCACCAAGCCGCGCAACCAGCTGCGGGGCGGAGGTCCACGCTGATCTCGGTTCGTTCCCCCGCCCGCACCATCATCATCGCCGAAGCCCTGGCCCGCTCCGGTTCCTGGGGATACCAGCAGGAATCGTCGCCCCACTCGAACTGGAGGAAGTAGGCGCCGGCGGGCAGAGGACCGGAGTCGTCTTCGAAACTGGAATCGCGCACTCGCAACCTCCCGCCGGTCCACTCGTCGGATCCGACCGGGTAGAATTTCAGCCGAAAAGCGTCGGTTCGATAGGGGCGCGGAGCGGTGACCGCGGTGCGAATGGATCCGGAGTTCGAAGTCGATGCGCCGCGCGAGGGCGCCGGGATCGAGCCGCACAGGGTCGGCACGGGAGCCGAGCGTGAGCTTGCCCCCCTTTCCACCGGTACTCGCGCCTGAACGCAGTATCCAGACCTGCTCGGACCGCGAGTCGATACACACCGGGCGTGAGCAGCAGCCGGTAGCCCTCGGCGTCCGTGACCCCGAGGGCGGACGCCGTTCCCTGAGGGTCAACTCCGTCCGCGGTGGCAATCACCATCGCGGGAGGGTGCGCGTCACCAAGAATCCGGCCCTCGATCACGTCGAAGGGGCACTCGAACGCAAGGCTCGATCACTTCCTTCTTCCTCGCCGCCGGTGAGTAGTAACGCAAGCACGAGCAGCCGCAGGGAGGTCCGGAAGGTGGAACGCGCGGGGGAATCGGGCGGCGTACGGGGCTCCGCTGGCGGAGGAATCTCACCGAGCGAACTGAACCCACTTACCTGCGCTGGTCTTGGGCATCGAACACCCCGAAGCGGCGCGAGGCGCGACGGCGCGGCCCGCCGTCACGGCGCGGGAAGATTAGCACCGGAGCGGGTTCCGGCTCTTAGCGTGCGCGCACATCGCTGCAGCTGCTCAATGAGAGTGTCACCTCCTAACTGTTCAAGAAAGTGGAGCTGTCACCCCATGGAGACATTTCCGATGTCCGAGAAGGAAAGCCCTCGGGCCGAGGGCCGCTACGCAGCGAGTGTCACGCGTGCTCGGGAGACGTACGAGTTGTCTCCTCCGCCGAGGCGCGCTGCCGCTCTCGATCCAGGCGAGCCGCCATCGCGAAGACGGTGAAGTACCGGTCGAGCGCGGGCCATCCGATTGATAGACGTTCTCGCCAGCGGAAGAAGTCGCAGACCACCTCGCGAGCGCGGCAGATCTCGCGAGTTCGCCCGCAGCAACGCGCTTTCCTCGTCCGCGTGGAGGTCTCCTCCCACCGCCATGACCCCGCGCCCGCAGTCGACCACCGCCTTCACTAGTGTGTCATCCAACAGATAGTCCCGAAGGCCCGCACGGGTCACGGGGGTTCGTACGATCACAATTGCTCCCATGGTCGGGCATTCTACTCGATCTGGTTTCCCCCGAACTCTACCGGGTATCACCCCTCGATCTCCCCCTCGCTCACCCCCAGCGCCTGCTTCCGCGAGAGCGCGATCTTCCCGTTCTCCACCCCCAGCACCTTCACCACCATCGTGTCGCCCTCCGACGCGACCGAGGCGACGTCGCGGATGAACTCGTTCGACAGCTCCGACGCGTGTACCAGTCCCTCGATGCCCTGGAACAGCCGCACGAAGCAGCCGAATTCCTTCACGCCTGTGACCATGCCGCGGTAGTAGTGGCCGACGTGTGGCTCTCCGGTTAAGTCGCGCACGCGGCGCAACGCCTCGGGCAGCGCGGCTGAGTCGACCGCGTAGATGCGCACCAAGCCGTCGTCGCTCACGTCAATCTTGACCCCGGTGTCATTCTGCACCGACTGGATGTTGCGTCCGCCCGGGCCGATCAAGTCGCGGATGCGGTGGGTGCCGATACGAAGTCGTTCGACCCGCGGCGCGAACGCGGAGAGCGCGGCGCGCGGCGCGTCGAGCGCCTTCGCCATCTCGCCGAGAATGTGCTGGCGACCCTCGCGCGCCTGCGCGAGCGCGCGCTCGAGCAAACCCGCGGGCAACGAACCGAGCTTGTTGTCGAGCTGCACCGCGGTGATTCCTTCCGCGGTGCCCGCAACCTTGAAGTCCATGTCGCCGAGGTGGTCTTCGATGCCCAGGATGTCGCTCAGGATCACGGAGCGATCTCCTTCGAGCACGAGCCCCATCGCGATGCCGGCCACCGGCCGCGTGATCGGCACGCCGGCGTCCATCAGCGCGAGGCAACCGCCGCAGACGGTCGCCATCGACGACGAGCCGTTCGACTCGGTGATCTCGGATTCCACCTTGATCGTGTAGGGGAAGCGATCGACGTGCGGGATCGCCTGCTCGAGCGCGCGGCGCGCGAGGTTGCCGTGGCCGATCTCGCGGCGGCCGGGACCGCGGAGCATGCGCACCTCGCCGACCGAGTAGGGCGGGAAGGCGTAGTGCAGTTGAAAGCGCTCGCGGAGGACGCCGTGCATCGACTCGGCTTCCTGTTCGTCCTGCCCGGTGCCGAGGGTGGTGACGACGAGCGCCTGGGTCTCGCCGCGCGTGAAGAGCGACGAGCCGTGCACGCGCGGCAGCACCGCCACCTCGGAACGAATCGGCCGAATCGCGGTCGGACCGCGGCCATCGGCGCGACGTCCCTCCTCGACGATCGCGGCGCGAAGGAAGCGGTACTCCAAGTCGGCGAAGATTGCACTCGCCTCGGCCTCGCGTCCTTCGAAGGGGCTTCCGGCGAGTGAAGCGAGCGCCAGGTCGCGCGCCGCATCCACCGCCACCTGCCGCTCGTGCTTCCCCGCGATCGCGAGCGCGCTCCGCAGCGCCGCGCCGGCCGCGTTGGTGATCGCTTCCTTGAGCGCCGCGTCGAAGGAGGGCGCGGCGAACGCGCTCTTCTCATGCCCCGCCTCGCGCGCCGCGCGCAGCAGGAGATCTTGCACCGGTCGAAGCGCGGTCTCGGCGAAGTGCACCGCGCCCGCCACCTCTTCCTCGGACGCCTCGCGCGCCTCTCCCTCGATCATCACCAGCCCGCGCGGTCCGAGCGAGACGACGAGATCGAGCTTGGCCGTCGCGCGCTCTTCGAGATCGGGGAAGGCGACGTACTCGCCGGCCGGCGTCAGGACCACGCGCGCTCCCGCGACCGGGCCGTCGAAAGGAATCGACGACAACTGGAGCGCCGCCGCCCCCGCGGTGATCGCGAGCACCTCGGGATCGGTGCCCGGCTCGAACGAGAGCACCGTGGCCAGGAGCTGCGTCTCGCAGGTGAACCCTTCAGGGAAGAGCGGCCGCACCGTGCGATCGACCAGACGACAGGCCAAGATCTCGCGATCGCTGGTGCGTCCTTCCTTCTTTCGATAGCCGCCGGGGAACTTGCCCGCGGCGGAGAAGCGCTCGCGGTACTCGACGGTGAGCGGAAAGAAGTCGACGCCCGGCCGCGGCTTGGGCGCCGCCACCGCGGTCACGAGCAGCGTCGTGTCGCCCTGGCGCACCAGCACCGCGCCGTCGGCCTGGCGCGCGATGCGCCCCGTTTCGATCGAGAGGGTCCAGCGACCGATCTTGGCTTGGCCGATCCACGGCGCTTCGAGACTGGCGGGCACGATTCCTCCTCGGCTGAGTGTGACGGCGCGCAGTGTAGCGCGTCGGCCGCGGCTCTCGGCTTGTTCTCCCGCGCGCGCTTGACTAGCCTGGCGCCAGGTCCGGAGCCAAGTGAACCGAGCGTGCGCCCGGCGCCCGCTCCAAGGAGGAGAACCGATGATCAGGATGGAATCGGCCTTGCGCCTCGGCGCGGCCCTGGGCCTCGTCTTCGTGCTGTCCGCGTGCGGCGGCGGTGGATCGAAGGACACCGCGCAGCAGACCCCCGCGGCGCAGAGCCCGGCGGCCACGCCTGCGCAGACCACGCCCCCGCCCGACGCCAATCCGGCGACGCCCCCGAACGACACGAAGACGCAGACCCTCCCAGCGGCCGAGAAGCCGAAGGACGAGCCCAAGAAGGAAGAACCGAAGCACGAGGAACCGAAGAAGGAGGAGCCGAAGGAAGCCTTCGTCGTGAAGGTGGTGAACGTTCCGGTCGGCACCGCGCTCCACGTTTGCTTGCAGAATGAACTCTCGACCGAGAAGGAGACCGCCGGCCAGCCCTTCGACGCGACGATCAAGGGAAACGTCGTGGTGGATGGTGCGAACGTCATCCCCGAGGGCTCGACGGTGAAGGGCCAGGTCACGATGGCGAAGCGCGCGCCCAAGGTTGGGGGCAAGGCGCAGATGGCGCTCGAGGTGAAGGAGCTAATCACCCCTGACGGGAAGAGCTATCGCCTCTTCGCCGAGCCGCTCACGCTGGAAGGCGAGAGCAGCACGCGCAGTGACGTCGAGAAGGTGGTGGGCGGCACGGTGGGCGGCGCCATCATCGGCGGGATCCTCGGCGGCAAGAGCGGCGCGCTCAAGGGCGCGGCGGGCGGCGCAGCGGCCGGTGGCGTCTGGGCGGTGGTGACCCGCGGCAACGACATCGTGCTGTCGCCGAATCAGGAGATGGAATTCCACCTCGCGCGCGCGATCGGCGTGACCGCGAAGGTGCCGACCAACCCGCTGCCGTAGCTGCTCCACGTGATCCCATCCTCGCGGAAGAGGAGTCGGTGGCGGCTCCTCCTCCGCCGATCCGAGCGACGTCATCCGACGCGCGTTCGCGATGGAGCTGCGGTCCGGCGCAGGGCTCGAGGTTCGTCTCTTACCCGGACTTGTCGTCGTCTGCGTCCGCGAGCTGCTGGAGCAGTACGGCGCACTCTCGTCGAAGCAGCGGGACATCTCGTTGCACGATCGCCCAAACCAGCGCGTCGTCCACCGTCGGGTACTCGTGGGTGAGCTGATTCCTAAAGTCCACGATTCTACGTGCCCGCGTTATGGCGTCAAAGAGATCCGGAGCAACTCGAGCAAGGGCGGCGGTGGCTTCGCCGATGGTAATGAGTTCACGTTCGACCGACGAGCGTACCAAGCGGTTGTGCTGATACGCGCCAAGTTCAAGGTCCCGGACCGCAGCGTCAATCGCCTCGCACGCGTCGAGGATGTCAGCCAGGTAGGCCCGCGCGTCACGCGGCATAGATGGTACGCCGCGTGCGTTCGATGTCGCGCGCTATGAAGCGATTCTTGATCGCTCCCGACATCACGAGATCGATGTCCAACCCTGTGAGTTCGCGCAGGTCTTCCAGCATGCCGAAGTAGGCGTCCACCCGTGCGTAGGGCTCCATCGGCCCAAATTCCACGAGCAGGTCCAGGTCGCTCTCTCCCGGCTTCCAGTCGTCCCGTAGCGACGAGCCGAACGCGTCCAGGCGCACGACACCGTGTCGCACGCAGGCCTCAACGATTGCTTGGCGCTTGCTTTCGAGCACTCGGACCATCGTGCACCTCCGGCTGACATCGTACGCATCGCGGGCGCGATGATCCAACACTCCCGCGCATCGAACCGGCTTGATCCACGGCAGCTGGTTCTCGCGGAGATCCTGGACAATCAGGCGGCGTCGGAAGGTCGATTGCAGGCCCCATGAATCGATGCCGACCCTGTGCCGCAGCCTCTGCCGCCCGCCGTCCAATTCGTCTCTTGAAGAACTCCCCCGCGCGGCGGATCCTTGCCGCACCCGCTGCACCACGATCGTGGTGTCGGTGCACCGCAGCACCGAGAGGAGAGGGGGAGCACATGCCACTGAATCGAAAGTCGAGCCGCTCGATCCTGCCGCCAATCTTGGGCGCGCTGTCACTGGGCGCGACGCTCTGCGTTTCGCTCGCTCGGGCCGGAATTCCAGATCCCAGCTGCCCGGAAGTCCATCCCGCGGACGAACTGAACGGCGTGGTGGTTTCGCCGTCGGTCGATCATCCGCTGCCTGCGTCGATCCTCCATATCCTGATCAAGGACGTGTGGACCTGTTTGCCGGTGGCGAACCTCCCCGTGGTGGTGCTGCTCACCTCCAACAACCCGATCTGCCCGAGCGCGGTGCTCGACGGCGTGACGGACGCGAACGGCAGGGTCGACATCACCGTCGCGGCCAGTGGATGCGCGCACCAGGCCAGCGCGGCGGTGATCAAGGCCGGCGGGGTCACGATTCGTGCGTACCCGAACTGCAAGAGTCCCGACTACGACGGCTCACGCGGCAACGGGGTGGTGGCGCTGCCTGATCTGATCGCGTTCGCACAGGAGTTCAACGGGCTCAGCACCGAGCTCTGCCACGACTACGACAACACAGGATCTTGCGGGTTGGCCGACCTCACCATCTTTGGCCCGGCCTTCTCGAGCGCGCTGCACTGCCCGTAACGCGAACGACCGGGAGGGCAGCGCAGAGGCGCCGCCCTCCACCCACTCACCATTCAGTCCAAGGATGGCATGGATGAAACGACGAGACTTCGTGCGGGCGATCGCGCTCGCGACCGGCACGCTCTACATCAAGGGGTACGACGAGGCGTTGGCCGCGCTCGCGCAGCCGCCCAGGATTCCGTCGAAGCTGCTCCGAGAATTCAATCCGGTCGATCGTGGCTTCGAGGACGTGGCTCCCCGGCAGTTCTTCGGTGACGAGCTGACAAGGGCACACGCGATGCTTCGCGACGGAACGACGCCACCGGTCGCGCCGCCTTCGGAGCAGGCCAACGTGGTGGTGATCGGTGGCGGCATCGCTGGGCTCTTCTCGACCTATCTGCTCCGCCGGCACAAGCCGATCCTCTTGGAGCAGGCGAGCCGGTTCGGCGGAAACTCGAAGGCACAGTCCTGGCTCGGCAACGACTTCGCGCTCGGCGCGGCTTACTACTGCTACGCGGAAGAGGACGATCCGACGCAGCTCCTCTACAACGAGCTCGGCCTCGACAAGCTGTACAAGGTGAAGGAAGAGGAGGACCCGGTTCTCCACTCCGGTCGCGTCTATCGCGACTTCTGGGAAGGCGTGACCGCGCCGGGGCAGGAAGCGCAGTTCAAGACCCTCGCGGCCTACTTCAAGTCGGTCTACAACGAGGAGAATGATCAGCGCTATCCGGAGATCCCCTTCGACGCGGACGAGGATGCCGAGATGGCGGCCTATGTCAGGGGACTCGATCGAAAGAGCCTTCGCCAACTGGCGGAGGAGGTGGCGGGCGGCGCGCTCCATCCGCACATCGAAACCGCGCTCCAGCACTACTGCTGGTCCTCGCTCGGAGCGTCGCTCGACGAGGTGAGCGCGGCCGGCGGGCTCAACTTCTACGCCGCCGAGTTCGGGCCGCTCTACGTCACCCCGGGCGGCAATGCGGGCGCGGCCGAACAGATCCTGCGGAAGATCGGGGAGAGCGTGTCGCCGACCAACCTTCGCGCGGGAAGCATGGTCTACTGCGTCGAGCGGCGGAGCGATGGGGTGCACGTCTCCTACGTCGGCGCGGACGGGCCGAAGACGATCAAGGCGAAGGCCGTGGTCATGGCCTGCCCGAAGTTCATCGTGAAGAAGATCCTCCGTGACATCGAACCGGAGCGGGTCGAGGCGATCGAGCGGCTGAACTACCGGTCGTATCTCGTGGCCAATGTGCTGCTGCGTGGGAAGCCTAAGGAGGAGTTCTACGATCTCTACATGCTGCAGGACGGCCGCGTCGACTCGAGCGACCTCAAGCGGTCGGCGACCGAGCACGGTTTCCAGGACACGATCAACGCCGCCTACGCCCATCCCGATCCGGCCGATCCGGAGCACGCGGTGCTGACCCTCTATCGCGGCATTCCCTACGACGGCGCGCGCGAGGAGATCGAGCCGGACGACAGCTACGAGAGTTGGCGCGCGGCGTTCGCCAAGCAGGTCGAGGCACAGGTGCTTCCTGTCCTCGGCTTCGACTCCAGGAACATCGTGGATCTGCGCGTCGCGCGATGGGGACACGCGCTGCCGATCTCGGCGGTCGGCTTGATCGCGGACGGCGTGGTGCAGAAGCTCCGGGCGCCGTTCAAGGAACGCGTCTTCTTCGTGGAGCAGGACAACTGGGCCCTCCCCGCGTTCGAGACCTGCCTGGGTGAGGCGATGAATTGGCAGGCTTCGATCGAAGCGGCCATCAAGCTGGGGTAGATCGCAAAAAACAAGGGAGGCGGCGCAGCAGCACCGCCTCCCACTCACCCCGACACGAGCATCACGGGAACTACGCTTCGGATCTCACCTCTCGTGTCGCGCACACCCCGAGCCCAAGGCTCGGCTGACAACGGGCGGGCCCCGCCGGGGGGGAACTACGACGAGGCCCGATTCGGCCGAGCTCACCACCGCGCCCGGCCACCCTCACGGTCGCTCGCTACGAGCGGCGACCTCTACCGAGAAGCCAACCAGCCGCGAGACCCACACAGGCCGCGCCGAGGATGAATCGGCCTGGATGATTCTTCACGTAGGCCTCGGTGCTCTTGCCCGCGACCATCACGCGCGACTTCGCCACGTCCTTGAGGCCCGTGGCCCAGTCTTGCGCTGCCGTCTTGAGCGCCTCCCCCTTCTGACCAAGCGTGTCCTCGCCGTTCATCTCACGCATCTGGCGATTGACCTGGGACGACATTCACGAACCTCCGTGGTGGGGATCCCCTGCAGGCCGCCCGGTCGCGCGAGGCGGCGCCAGGCAGTTTCGGCGGAAAGAGGGGGCGACGAGCCTGCCCTCGTCATCGCTCGCCGCCCCGGTTCGCGCCGCAAAGGAGGAGATCGAAAGTGCCATGCCGTTTTGCCCGGCATCCGCGAGACGAGATCGAACCGCGGCGAGGGCCTCGTGAAGGTGCGCCGGCTCTTGCGCTTATCGGGCGAGCGGAGGAGCCCCCTCCCGGCGGTGGGAGCGGCCAATCCGCGTGGGCTGACCGGTGGCCGTGCAACTCGCGAGTTTCGGCCTCTGCGACTTGCAAAGGGGGCGTCGCGAACGGGCGCCCCGCCCGATGCGCGGGCCTATCGCGTGGGGAAGTCGATACCCATCGCCCGCGCGATTTTGCCGGGGATCTCCGTGTTGTCGAAGGTGCCGGCGAAGGCCGATGCACCCTGTCCGTCGGCGGTCACGGGGATGAGCACGCCGCTGTGATCGTGGCTAGCCCAGAGGAGCCCGGCGTGGTCGCTCAAGATCGATGCGACCACCGGGGCCTTCTTCTTCGCGTCGACGATCGCCTGGCGTTCTTCCGCGCTCAGGCTATCGATGCCGGCGTAGCGGCGGAGCGTGGAGTCGAGCTGATCGGGCTGCGCCTCGATCGCGGCGGCGAGGCGGGCGGCGCTCGCCTTCTGTGCGCGCAGCGCGATGAGGTTCATCTCGTAGCTGTGGCCCAGGGCGAGTCCACCGGTCTCGTGGTCGGCCAGCACCACCACCAGGGTGTGTCGATCGCGCGCGGCAAATTCGCGCGCCGCCGCCACCGCCGCGTCGAATCCCTCGAGTTCGCCCAGCGCATATCCCGCGTCATTGGCGTGGCAACCCCAGTCGATCTGGCTTCCCTCGACCATGAGGAAGAAGCCGTCCGGATCGCGTGAAAGCAGACCCAAGGCGCGCTGGGTCTCTTGAACCAGGGTCGGCTGCACCGCCGCGGCGCGGGGCGAGCCGTTGTCGTCGGTGAGCGCGCCGTCGCGCGGCAGGTCGCGATCGATCGCGGGGGCCAGCCCCTTCGGTGCGAAGAGGCCGAGGAGCGGGGTCGCGGTGGTCGCCTCGAGCTCGCTCGCGGTGTGCACGAGGTGGTAGCCCGCGCCGGCGAACTCCGCTTCTAAGTTTCGGCCGTCGGCCCGCGCGCCGCCCTGACCCGCGGGGAGGAAGTAGTCGGTGCCGCCGCCCAGGATCACGTCGGGGCGGCTGGTCAGGTAGTCGGCCGCGATCGCGTCGTAGTCCTCGCGGGTCGTGTCGTGCGCGGCGAAGCAGGCGGGCGTGGCGTGGTTCACCTGGCAGGTGACGACAAGTCCGGTCGCCTTCCCCGCGCCCTTGGCCGCTTCGAGAATGGTCGGCACCGGGTGCCGCGCGAGGTCGACCGAGATCGCCTCGTTGTAGGTCTTGATGCCGGTGGCTAGGGCGGTGGCGGCGGCGGCCGAGTCGGTCACATCGACGCGATCGGGCCGCGCGGGCGCGGGCTCGGTGCTCATCAAGCCAACGACCGGCATGCTGTTCATTGCGGGCTCCTTGCCCGTGCCGTAATACGCGAGGGTTCGCTGGGCTGGGCCCATGCCGTCGCCGATCAGGAGGATCACGTTCTTGGCCTCGCCGGCCGCGTGCGCCTCGCGTCCGAAGAAGGCGGCGAGAGCGAACGCCAGCGACACGAGAGCGCCGATGCGCGCGCGGTTCATTGCTTCCCCTTCTCCTCCGCGTGGTCACCGCTCTTCGCGGCGTCGGCGTACTTCCGCATGCGATTCCGGTACTCGTAGGGTGCTTCGAAGGCGACCGGGCCGGCCTTCGCTGCCGCCGCGGTCACCGCCTTCGCCTCATCCGGGCAGCCATTGTCGCCGTAGTGGCTCACCGTCTCGACCGCGAGGCCTGCCAGGATCACCAGCTCCGAGTAGTTGCGTCCGTTCAGGAAGAGGTAGCCGAGGGTGCGGCCGTACGGATCCTTGGTGGGCGAGCGCAGCAGCTCGATCTGCGTCGCGGCGGCGAAGGCGCCCTCGGCAAATCCCATCGCCTCGCGGCCGAAGGGTTGATCGAAGGGGATGTTGTGCTCGATGTGCTGCGTCTCCGGTGTGTCGATGCCGAGGATGCGGATCGTCTCGACGTCGCCATTCCGCCAATCGATGACCACGGTGTCGCCGTCGTCGACCTTCACCTGCTCGGGCGCGACCGACACCCGCTTGCCAAAGGGGCGATCCTGCGGAGTCGGATCGGCGGCGCGCGCGGCCGGGGTCAGCAGCAGCGCGGCGAGGGCGCTGAGCAGCGCGGCCGGGATAACGAGGTGGCGACGAAGCGGCAGGGCGAACGCGCGAGACATGGGCATCTCCTCCAGATTGGGGGTTGGCGGAACCGGCGCATGATGCTCGGGCGCCCGCCCGCGCGCAAGCGCAGGAGAGGGGTGCCCGCGCTTCGGGTCGAGCCGGTACACTGCGCGCTGACCAATTCGACGAAGGAGAGGCGACCCTGATCGATCCGAAGCACCTTCCCTCGCGACGCGGCGTGCTCGCGCTCCTTGCGCTGCACCTGCTCCTGGCGCTCCTGTTCCTGTTGTCGCGGGCGAGCGGTACCAACTCCGCGCTGGTCGGGCTGCCGCTCGACGACGGCTGGATCCACCTGGTCTACGCGCGTTCCCTCGCCGAGCACCTCGCGTTGCAATACAACCCGGGACAGTGGGAAACCGGGATGACGAGCCCGCTCTGGTGCATTCTGGCCGCGCCGCTGGTGAAGCTCGCCTTGCTCGTGGGCGCGCCAGCGCCGCTCGCGGTCAAGCTGCTCTCGATCGCGACCGCCTGGCTCACGAGCCTCGCGCTCTTCGCGCTGGGCAAGAAGCTGACGTCGAGTGAGTGGGCGGCCTACGGCGCCGCGCTCGTGCCCGCGCTCGAGGCCGACTTCGGCTTCGCTCGGGTCGCCGGCATGGAGATCTGGCTCGCGGCCTTCCTGCTGGTGACGGCTCTCTACTTCGTCGTGACCGAGCGATGGGGTTGGGCCGGCCTGGCCCTCGGACTCGGTCTTTGGTCACGACCGGAGACCGCGCTCTTCGCGCTGGTGCTGCCGCTCGCCTGGGTCGGTGCCCGCGCCATCACGCGGCAGTCGATGCCCCGTCCGCTCGACGCGCTGCGCTACGCCGCGCCGATCGCCGCCTTCGCACTCGCACTGGTTGGACTTTGCCTCGCGATCACCGGGCGGCCGCTGCCCAACACCTTCTACGCAAAGTGGTCGCCGGTCGGGCAAATCGACTTGAGCGCCTGGTGGGGCAACGTCTGGGTGCACTTCGTTCGCGGCTCCTCCTTCTTGCGGTGGGGCGGCGGCGTGGCGCTCCTCGCGATCGCGATCGCTCGATTGGCGCGGGCACGTGAGGCCGAGGCGAGGAGCGCGGGGTTCTGCATCGCCGCGCTCGGGATCGGATATCCGCTGCTCTTCGCCTTGATCGAGAGCCGGAACTACATCTTCTTCCTGCCGTCGCCGACCTTTGCCTTTCATCGGTACTTCCTGCCGGTCTCGGTGCTGCCGCACCTCCTGGTCGGGTTGGGCGCCGGGCTCGGACTCGAGGCGCTGTTCGCGCGGCGCGCTCCGATGGCGAGCAAGACCACCAAGGCGAGTGCAGCGGCGCGGGGCGCGACTCTTCCCTTCGGCGCGGCGGGCACAGCACTCGCGGCGCTGGGCCTTCTTCTCTCCTTCGCATCGCAACCGGGGCGATGGATCAGCCGCGTCTGGCTCTACTCCTGGAACACGCGGAACATCGAGGATCTGCAGGTCAAGGCGGCGCGCTGGCTCAAGGAGAACACCGCGCCGGACGCGGTCATGGCGCTCAACGACGCCGGCGCGCTTCGCTTCCTGAGCGGACGGAATGCGGTCGACCTCGCGGGGCTCAACACCCACGAGCTGGCCGGCGTGAACGGACTCCCGGCCTCGACCTGGAAGCTGCTCGAGGCGCGCCACGTCGAGTGGTTCGCGGTGATGCCCTTCTGGTATCCGCAGTTTTCGCGCATCGCGGCGGTGAGCAAGGTGAAGGAGTTCGTCGCCGATCATTACACGCTCAAGAACAACACCGGGTGGGACCAGCTGGTCTTGTACAACGCTCCGGGCGGCATTCGCGCGGCGAGCATCGCGCCCTTCTTCCTCGAAGAAGCCGATCGCTTGCTCAAGCGCGGCGCATGGGACCTCGCCTCGGCCGAGGTGAAGTCGGCGGTGGAGTGCGCGCCCGAGGACACCGCGGCACTCGGCTGGCGCGCGAGGCTCGAGGCCGCGCGCGGAAGCGCCGAGGCGCGACTCGCGGAACTAAAACCGCGGGCGACCGGCGCCCCCGGCGGCGCGGAGGCGATCGAGGCCTCCGAAATCGCCTATCGATTGGGCGATCGCGCGACCTCGGCGAAGCTGTTCGAGGCGGCGTTCCGCGCGAGCAGCGGCGTCGTGCGCATCCGCGTGGTTACGGCGCGGGCTCAGCTCTTGGCACAGCACAAGGAAGGGAACGAGGCGCTGGCCCTGCTCGAGCGGGCGGCGCGCGCCGAGCCGCATCCACTGCTCTTCGTGCAGGTGGGACGCCTGGCGCAGCAGGGGCAGCGGTACGGCCAGGCTCTTCGCGCCTATCGTCGCGCCCTCGACTTGGCCCGTGACAACGAAACCAAGGCAGTCGTGGTGAGCAGTATGGCGGAGCTTGCCCTCGCCTCGGAGAACCGTCGACTCGCTTCCGAGGTCGTTCCGCTCCTGGGGAGCCTTGCGATCGATCCGGGACAGCGCGCGCGGATCGAAGGGCAACTCCGCGCGATCCAACCCTTCCCCTACGACTGGCGATGAAGCGTCGGGGCATGCGATGAAGGCGATCGTCGTCCAAGAGGACAAGCGACACTCCCTCTCGTGGCGCGAGGTGCCGGATCCCATCTGCGGTCCGGAGGAGGTCGTACTGCGCGTGCGCGCCACCGCGGTCAACCGCGCCGATCTCCTGCAGCGCGCGGGCAAGTATCCGCCGCCGCCCGGCGCGCCTGCCTGGATGGGGCTCGAGGCGGCAGGCGAGATCGAGTCGATCGGCGCGGAGGTCACTGGTTGGTCTCTCGGCGCGGGCGCCGCGTGTCTGGTGGCGGGCGGTGGCTACGCCGAGCGATTGGTCGTGCAGCGCGATCTCCTGATGCCGATCCCGCGCGGCCTCTCGATGGAGGAGGCCGCATCACTGCCCGAGGCCTTCGCGACCGCCTGGCTCAATCTGATGGTCGAAGGCTCCCTGGCGCCGGCCGAGACGGTGCTCGTGCACGCGGGCGCGAGCGGCGTGGGACTGGCCGCGATTCAGGTGGCGAAGCTCCGCGGCGCGCACGTCATGACCACGGTGGGGAGCGCGGAGAAGGCGGAGCGAGTTCGCGCCTTCGGGGCGGATCAGGTGATCGTCCACTCGCGCGAAAACGTCACCGACCGCATGGCGGCCCTCGCGCGCGAGCGGGTGCCGGGTGGAATCGACCTGGTGCTCGACTGTCTCGGGGGCGAGGAGATCGAGCACCACCTGCCGATGCTCAACCCGGGCGGTCGTTGGATCGTGATCGCGCTGATGAAGGGACGCTTCACCGCGCTCGATCTCGCGCCGCTCCTGGCGCGACGGCTTCGCCTGATCGGGAGCACGCTCCGCAGTCGACCGGTCGTGGAGAAGGGGGCGATCCTGCGCGCGCTCGAGCGCGAGGTGTGGCCGGCGATCGAGTCGGGGCGCGTGCGGACCTTCGTTCACGCGGTGCTACCGATCGAGGAGGCGGAGCGCGCGCACGCCATCTTGGAAGCGAAGGAGAATCTCGGGAAGGTGGTGCTTCGGGTCGACTGAGGCGCGCCGCTAGCTCGAGAGCGCCACCGCAAGCAGGTCCGCGAGTTCACTCGGCGTTAGGCCGCGCACCAGCACCGTCTTGTCCTGGCTGGTCTCGCCGCTCAAGAGCGAGACGCCAGCACCTCGGTCAGCTTCTCCGCGAGCAACCGACAAACCGCATCGTTCGCCTTGCCGCGCTCCGGCGCCGCGCGCACCGTGAGCTTGAGGGCGCCGTCGTGGCAGCCGAGTAGACGATCAGCCGGTCCCTTCGGCCGCACGCGCAGCTCCAAGGTCGTGCCCTCGGGATGCGCGCGCAGTCGAAACTCGCCAGCCACTCGATCCTACTTGCGGTCGTCCGGCTTGACCGCGCCCCCGATCTTCGGCTTCGCCAGAAGATCGCTCGCCTTCCAGACGCGACCCTCGCGGAGGACCAGTTCGACCTCCTCGATCGCCGCGATCCGCTCGAGCGGATTGGCGCGAAGCAGCACGAGGTCGGCGAGGTTGCCCGGGGTGATGCTGCCGAGCGTGCTGCCCAAGCCCAATGCGTCGGCTGCCTCCACCGTGGCGCAGCGCAGCGCCTCCGCCGGCGTCGCGCCGGCTGTCACCATCGCTTCGAGCTCCGAGCAGAGGGTCACCCCGTGCAGGCGGAACGCGCCCGGCGAGTCGGTGGCGACGGCCACGTTCGCCCCGGCATGCAGCGCAGCGACCGCGCTCCCGGCGAGCGCGGCAACGAGCGCACCACGATCACCGTCCAAGGAGGGTTCGATCGGACTCTCCGCCAGGAGCTGCTGGGAGAGGGTCGGCGTCCAACTCGAGGCACCAAAGAGCGACGGGTCGCGGTGCGCGCGCTCGTCGGTCGCGACCGCGCCGATCGCGGGGGACCAGACCACCTGCGACTCGGCGAGCAGTCGGGCCAGATCACCGTGCAAGCCGGCGCCGGGCGTACCGGTCACGGAGTGCGCGCCGTCCGCGATCGAGGCGACCAGTGCGCCGAGGTCGCTGCCGCTCTGCCCGGTGGGCAGCGCGCGCGCCGTCGCCGCTCGAACCGCCGCCTTCCGGGCCTCCCGCGAGAGTGAGGTGCCTAAGTCGACCCACTCGCAGCCGCGCTCGGCCAAGTGACGCACCGCCGCTTCCGCCTCGCTGCTCGACTCGATCGAGACGGAGTGGAGCGATCCTCGTTCCAGGCGAGGCCCCGATCCGAAGGTGCGCGGCCCCGGGAGAAGCGAGGCGTCGATCGCGTCGCGGGTGGCGAAGAGGAGCGGCACCTCGCTGCCACGATCCAGCACGGTCGTCACGCCAGCGCCCAGCACCTGGCGGGGCAGCACCTCGCCCCAGCGCGAGGAGAGGTCGATCAATCCGGGGATGGCGAAAAGTCCTTCGCCGTTCACGCGCGATCCCGGCGCCGACTGCGCTTCGCTCCGCGCCACGACACCAACGATGCGTCCATCCGCGATCAAGATCGATCGATCGGGCGAGGCCGTGCCCTTCGCCACGTCGATCACGGTCACCCCATCGACCACCGCGTCCAATCCCTTCGGAGGGAGGCCGAAGATGTTCTCGACGTCGAAGGTCACCTCTTCGCGATCGTCGACGCGGATTCCGGTGAAGGTGGCGCCGTCGCATAGATAGGCGTTCTTCGAGTTGAAGAACCAGCCGTAGATGCCGTCGTTCGACTCCGAGATCTGCTCGGCGTCGCGATCCCGCGGCGGGCCGCTCGCCGTCTTGGTGAGCGCGGCGTAGAGGCCGAAGTCACGGCGGAAGAGAACCTGCGTCTCGTCGGGCGAGAGGCGCGCCTCCCAGGCCCCGCTCTCGAAGCGCGTGATCGCGATCGGCTTGTCTGGGCGCGCGAGCGGGAGCTTGTACAAGTTGGGCATGCCGTCCTGATCGAGATCGGTGAAGTAGAGGTCTTGATCCTGCGGCCCGAAGAAGGGTGCCGGCGAGACCGTGCTGCCGGTGGTCCACAGCGGGGTCAGATCGCCTGCCGCCGGATCGAAGATGGAGAGGCGATGCCCGCCCGCCAGCGATTCGCTCACCAGGAGCCGCTCGCCGTCGGGATGCCACGCCTCGATGCGATAGGGCACACCCGGCTCCGTGACCTGGTGCTCCGGCGTGCGCAGGTTCAGCACCTGATCCTTGTCCGCCTCCTTCGGAAGATCCTTGAGCCAGCCCGTGACCTCGGTGCCATCGAAGCGCTGGAAGACGAAGCCGCGACCGTCGGGTGCCCAGAGCGGGCGGTACTCCCAGCTCGGGCCCTGCGCGACCATCTGCCCGGTCGCTCGGCGGAACGGCGTGATGAAGAGGTTGCCGGCGCTGCCGTACAACGCCGTCTTGCCATTGGGTGGCGCGATCGCGAGTTCGCTGATGCCGCGCGGACTCCACACCTTCTTGGCCAGCGGCGCGACGCACGCGGCGCTCGCGCCCACCGTGCGGGTGAAGCGCACGTGCGCTTGAAAGGGGATCGCGCTCGCAGGCGATCCGTCGAGCGGCACGCGCCGCAGTTGGCCGTCGCCGTAGATCACGAGCGCGCTCTCGTCCGGCATCCAGGCGAAGTCGGGGATCTCGGCCACGCTCGGGTGATAGAGCACGCCGGCCGCGACCAGTTCACGCGGGCGTCGCCCGCCTTGGTCGAGCGCAGGCGAAGTCGATCGACCCCGCGCGCGTCTCGGTCGCCACCTCGGCAATCCAACCGCCGAGCGGCGATCGACGACGCGCCCCGGTCGTCGCGTCGTCCAGGTAGTCGCGCGTCGGCCAGGTCGTGCCCGGCACCAACTCGGGTGCCGGCTTGATTGCGCCGTCCGCGAGCGAGATCAGAACCGCCACGCGCCCGCCGACCGCGCCCCGCTTCTCGTCCACCTGCGCGAGCAGCTGCTTGCCGTCGGCGGTCCAGAGCAAGCGACTCGGGCGTTGCAGTGGGACGGCGATCTTCCGCACCGCCTTCGTGCCCAGGTCGAGCAAGTAGACCCCTTCGCCCGCTCGATCGGAGACGAAAGCCACGCTCTTCCCATCGGGCGAGATGCGCGGACCGCCATCGATCGGGTCGCCCTCGGTCAGCGCGTCCGCCGTGCCCCCCGCGATCGGCAGTCGGTAGAGGTCGCCGAGCAGCGTGAAAACGAGCCACGACCCGTCGGGAGCAACATCGACCGACGCCTCCGTCACCTCGCTCGTGTCGAACTCGATCGTGCGGGTCGGCAGGGGCGTCGCCGCCTCCTCCGCGCGCGCAGGGTCCGCGCAGGCAAGCTCGAGCGTGAAGAAGCCGAGCGCGCAGAGGGCGAAGCGAAGTCGATGATCCAGGTTCACGCGAATCCTCCGAGTGGCCGCGTCAGTGCGACGCCGACCGCGGTGACGTTTCCTCGAGCAGTTGAGCCAACGCATCGACCCAGGCGGGGTGTGCGTTTGGGCAGGGGAGAAGCTCGAACGCCTCGCCGCCGTGCGCGAGAAAACTCTCCCGCGCGCGGATGCCGATCTCCTCCAGTGTTTCGAGGCAGTCGGCGACGAAGGCCGGGCAGGCCACGGCGAGGCGCTTCACCCCTGCTTCCGCCAGCGCGACTACCCTACGATCGGCATACGGTTCGATCCAGGGCACGCGACCCAGGCGCGACTGGAAGGCGACTTCCCACCGACCGTCCTCGAGCGCCAGTTCTCTCGCCAGCCCTCGCGCGGTGGCGAAGCACTGCGCGCGGTAGCAGTAGGCATTCGCCGCACCCACCGCATCGCAGCAGCCGCTCGAGCGGTAGCAGTGCGCCCCACTCGGGTCACCCTTCCGCACCTGCCTCACCGGCAGCCCGTGAAAGCTCATCAACACGTGATCGGCGCGAAACTGGTGCAGCCGATCGCGTGCGCCCGCGGCGAATGCTCGGAGGAACGCCGGATGATCATAGAACGGCGCCACCACGCGAATCGCGGGGACGTTGTACAACCGCGCCGCCTCATGGAGCAGCTTCTCGATGGCCGATCCCGTCGCGGCCGACGAATACTGCGGAAAGAGCGGTGCCGCCACCACCACGTCGACGCCCGCGCGCGTTAGCGACTCCAGCCCCGCGCGAATCGACGGCTGGCCGTAGCGCATGGCCAGCACCACCGGCGCCTGCACCTTCGCGCGGAGCGCCTCGGCCAACGCTTCCCCCGCGACCAGGAGCGGCGATCCCTGCGGCGTCCAGATCTTCCGGTAGGCGTGGGCCGACTGCCGCGGACGGAACGGAAGGATCGCGCCGTAGAGCAGGGGCGCGCGCGGCACCGCTGGGATGTCAATCACGCGCGGGTCGTTCAGAAACTCCGCGAGATAGCTTCGCACCGCGCCCTCGGTCGGCGCGGCCGGCGTGCCCAGGTTGATCAAGAGAATGCCGTGGCGCTGGTTCAACGGGTCCCTTCGTCTTCGTCCAGAATGCACTCCAGTTCGGCAATCGCTGCGAGAGTCGCGAGAAGCTGCCGGAAGTCGGTCATGCGTGGTTCTGCTTTCGGCGGGCCGCTCGCGCCCGCCGCCCCGCCGCGCGAAGCTCCTCTACCCACTCTTGCAGCGCCATGGCCTTCAGCAATCTCTCCTCCGGCGTGAGCTTGAGGTTCTCGCGCACCAGGGACATGTCGACGCCCGGCTTGAACGCGTCGATCACCGGATCCGGCTCGAACCGAGGCTTAAGCTTCTCTTCCATCGCTGGATCCTTCCTCGGGGCAGTATAGGGCAGAGCCGCGATGTGGGGTGGGGCTTCAGTGCTCCGGCGCGAGCCACGAGACCAGGCCCATGGCGTCCGGGTTTTTGGCGCGCGCTTCCGTCTCGAGGCGGAGCGCCTCGGCCTTCTTGCCCTCCGCGGCGCGAATCAACGACGCCGTGGCCAGCGCTTCCGGCGTCTTCCAACCAAGGGTCAATGCGCGATCGATCGCGGTCCCCGCGCGCGTTGCGTCTCCCGCGCGGAGGTAGGCCTGGGCCAGCCAGGTCCACGCATCCCCGTTCGGACGCAGATCGCGATTCCGTTCGGCCAAGCGCACCGCCTCGCGCGGATCGGCCCCGAGACGAAGGTAGTGCTGAAGCTCGTGCCCGACCGCCGCCTCCGGGAAGCGCGCCTCACGCGCGAGGTGGAGCTTTCGCGCCTTCTCCGTCCAGCGCTTCTGCGGGATTGAATCGTCCGTCGCCGCGTACAGCTCGGCCAAGGCGTCCATCATCTCGGGCGAGTTGGTGCGCGAGATCAGATCTTGGTAGGAGAAGATCGCCTGTTCGCGTTGACCCTTCTGCGCGAAGACCCGCGCGGTCCGCGCGTAGTTCGCCCACCAACCGGAGAAGAGCTCCTCCGCCTCGCGATAGCGCGCGAGCGCCTCGTCGTAGCGGCCGCGATCGAGCGCGAGGTCGCCGCGTTGCGCTCGAAACCAGGCGCGGTACTGATCACTCGGCCCGGCGTAGAGGCTCTCCGCCTCCGCCAGCAGCCGATCGGCCCTCGCCATGTCGCCCAGGTGCCACTCGTAGTTGGCGAGGCGAAAGCTGTTGGTCGACGACCGATCCTCGCGCGCGAGCCGGTCGATCAGCTTCTTCGCCGTCGGATAGTCGCCGCGCTCGAAGGCGAGGTCGGCGAGCGCGGCGTCGATGGCCAGCTTCGTGTTGGCCGTGAGGATGGCCGCGCCTTCCTGCCTTCCGCACCATCGCCTCGGCCGCGTCGAGCCGGTGAATCGAGAGATCGAAGATCGCGCGCGACAGCATCGGGCCCGAGCCCTTGGGCGCCACGGCGAAGGCGCGAGTGAAGAGGGTGTCGGCGTGGGCGAAGTCGTCGTAGCTGCCGGAGAGGTGTGCACGCTCGAGCCAGGCGTTGGCCGCCGACTCGAAGCGGGCTCCAAGAGGTCGGTTGCTTTGCCGCGTCGCTCGAGAAGCTCAGGATCGAGGCGTCGAGCGAGGCGATGGCGTCGGCATGGGTGCTACCCGCTGCTCCGCCCGGTCCATGGCCAGGATGGGCGAGGCGAGGCGACTACGCAGGCCGAGAGGAGCGTGATCCCCGACACCCAGATCCGCATGGACATGCTCACGACGTGCCTTTCCGAAAACGGCGCGACCGCCCCGAATTGCTCGGGGCGGTCGCGTTGGGTTGCCCTCCCTTACCTCAGTGCTTCGAAGCGAGGTAGGGGAAGATCGGACTGAACGACTTGTCGTTCGCCGGCGGGTTCACCGGCAAGTCGGCGAAGGTCCGCGCCGTCTGCCCAGATGCACCAAGATCCAGCAGGATCACCGCGAGCGTGATGTCGATCACCTGGTCCGCCAGCTGGCGCCCGTTGGGGAAGCCGGCAGCCGAACCCAGGTTTAGCGTCAGCGCGTCGGGGATGATCAGCGGGCCGCCCTGCGCCGCCGCGGTGGTGACACTCGCGGGCGTGAGGGAGAGCCCAGTCAGGTCATCGTCGAGCGCGGTGTGGATCGTGGTCAGGTTGGCCACGATGTCGGTCACCCACTTCTGCGTGACGTCGTCCTCGGGATCGTCGTCGTTGTAGTTGCTCTTGTTCGCCGGCGAGATCAGCGCCGTTGCGACCGCGGGCATGCCCATACGATCGACCCGGATGTACTGACTCGGCGGATCGCTGCGGAAGGTGAACTCGCCCGCTTCGGGCGGCGTCGGCTTCTTGTCGTCATCGCCGCAGGCAGTGACCATGAACGCGAGCGCGGCGGTCGCGACGAGCAGCAAGGCGTTCTGCGTGTGCTTCCTCATGACGCCTTCCTCCCCGTGTCCGCCCAGACCCGGAGCTTGGTCCCGCCGTTGGCCGCGGCGGTCAGATCCATCTGCAGCACGATCGCCATCACGTTCTTGCCCGCAAAGCTGTCGCGCGTGCTCTGGAAACCGAGGGTTCCGGTGTTGAGCGTGTTCTTGAAGCCGTCGAGGTCGAAGAAGAAGGGATCGTCGTAGAGTCCGACTTGAACCTTCCCTTTCGAGCCTGAGGTCAACGCGGTGCCGACCGCGCCCACGATGTCACCGTCGGCGCCGGGCAACCCTTCGACCTTCACGCCCCACTCGCCGATGTTGTTCTGCCCAAACCGAACGTAGATGTTCTTGTTCGGCGTGAACACGGAGTCGTCGGTGTTGTCGATGTGCACCGTGTAGAGCACGTCCTTATCGTAGAGCGCAGAGGTCCGCGTGTTCGGGTTGTCGCCGTGTCCGTCGTTTCCGCCGCCACCGTAGGTGACGATCACGGTGAGCAGCCCACTGGCTGTGTTGTGCCACGCGTACACGTCGGCAATGTCCGCGGCGGGGTCATCCTTCGCGCGCGACGTCTCCCGGTGATCCGCCGCCTGGCTGACCAGCGGCAGACCGAGGAGCGCCGCGAGGGCCAGGGGCGCCCACCTTAGCTTCAGTCCGGTCATTCTTCCTCCTTCACCCCACGCGCGAACGCCCGCGCGACCTGCGCGCGAGCGTGGCGAACGGGGCCCAATCGGGTACGTGCCCCTTCCCTAAGAACCAAGACTTGTCCCCCGGCGGCCGGAGGGGCGTCAAGCGAAAGTTAGCGAGGGTCGTGCGAGGTGGAGAACCGGAACCGCGCCTTGATCAGACCCCAGGTCGTGTCGTCGGTCGCGGTCGGAGAGTCGGGGCGCGAGCCGGGCGCTCCTGCCAATCCGCCGATGCCGTAGCCGGCGATGTTCGTGAGGTTGGACGGGACCGCGTCATCGGCGAAGCGTCCGCCTTGCGTGGGATGGCCGGTGATCCAGAGCTGGCTCGGCGCGTAGGCGTAGCAGGCGAACCAGTACACCTCGGTTACTGCGGACGTGATCGGCGTGCCGTTCCAGGTGATGGCCGTGCCTTCGCCGGACTGCGGCCAGTTGGCAGTGGCGAGCTCGAAGTCGCCGCCTTGGCCCCAGTCGGCCAGCACGAGGTGCGACTCATCGTAGTGAATGCCGAAGGTCAAGCCGGAGAGTCGCACGCACTCACTCGGCGGAAAGGCCGCGAGGATGAAGGCGACGTCCCCCTGCCCGGCGGGGTGATGCGAGGTCGGGTCGGTGTCGGTGCCGAAGTAGCAGGTGCCGGTGTGCGGCGGGCAACCTAGATCGGCCGGGCAGGTCACGCCCGACTGGCCGAAGTAGTTCGACACGTCGGTCGTGTAGGTGACGCTTGGATTGAAGTGAACGAGCAGCGCGCCATGGGCGTTGATCGCCCGAGCCTGCTGCGGCGCGGCGAGGGCGAGCACGGCGAGCAGGGCGGAGCCCGGTTGCCGGAGTCGCGCCAGGCGGCGGCGGATCTGGTCGAGGTAGAGGTCGGCCATCACGCGGCGCGGATCCTGGGTCTTCTTCTGCTCGGTGCTGATCTTCTGCTCGGGGCTGGTCTTCTGCGTAGGTGCCGGCGCTCCGGCCGACTCACGATCGAGAGCGGTCATGCGAGTAGGACCTCCTTTGTCCTCTCTCCTATCGGCCGATTGCCTTTTCGGGTTTACGACCGACTGCCGGCCGGGTGAATCTCCCCACCTCGAGATGCAGGGAAGTACGACACGGGGAGGATCGGATGGCGACGAAGCAGGGCGGGGCGAAGCACGGCGGCAAGAAGACGACCACGACCACCAAAAAGGTGACCAAGTCCGAGGCGGCGCCGCTCGCCCTCGAGGGAGAGTCGCGGATCGCGGTGGCCGCGCTCGAGGAGTACGTCGGGAGCGTGCGCGGCGAGTTCGAGACGGAGCTTCGCTCGCTGGTCGAGGCACAGACGGTGAGCAGCGATCCCGAGCGCAAGGGAGAGATCCGTCGCGGTGCAGGCCTGGCGCGCGAGCTGTTCGAGCGAAACGGCGGCAGCGCGCGCATCGTCGAGACCTCGGGCAACCCGGTGGTCGTGGGCGAAGACTCTCGGCGGCCCGATCCGCGCCGCACCGTCTGCGTCTACAACCTCGGCATGCAGCCGGCCTATGAGCTGGAAGAGGGATGGCATCACCGCCCTTCGTCTTCAAGCGGGACGGCGATCGCTACCTCGGCCGCGGCGCGACCGACGAGCAAAGTCCCGGCGCTCACCGCCTTCTTCGCCGCGCGACACCTGCGCGATCTCGGCGCCGCCGCGTCCGCTTCATCTGGGAACTCGAGGAGGAGATCGGCAGCCCGAACTTCGAGGAGTTCCTGAAGAAGGACCGCGCGAACCTCACGACCGACTCGATCCTGGTGTCGGACACGGTGTGGGTCTCGCGCGAGCGGCCGGCGCTCTCGTACGGACTCCGCGGCCTGCTCGGCATGGCGTTTCGCCTTCGCACCGGCGGCAAGGACGTGCACAGCGGCTTAACCGGCGGCGCGGCGCGAAATCCCTTCGCCGAGCTGTCAGAGGTGATCGCCCGCTGCGTCGACGCCAAGACCGGCAAGATCAAGATCCCGGGCATCTACGACGAGGTGCGTCCGCTCAGCAAGGAAGAGCTGGCCGGTTTTCTCGGCAGCGGCTTCACCGTTTCAAAGTTCATGAAGGACCACGCGTTCAAATCGCTCCGCACGAAGGACGCGACCGCGGTGCTGAAGGCGATCTGGGCGCAGCCGACCTTTGAGGTGCATGGTTGGGGCGGCGGTTATACAGGTCCGGCAATCAAGACGATCGTGCCCCCCTTCGCCGAGGCGAAGGTCAGCATGCGCCTCGTGCCGAATCAGGATCCGGAGAAGATCTTCAAGCTGGTGAAGGCGCACGTCGCGTCGATCAACCCGGACGTCGAGGTGGTGAAGCATGGCGTGCTCGCGCCCTTCCTCGGCCCGAAGGATGGTCCCTACGTCGAGGCGGCGCAGAACGCGATTCGCGCGGCCTACAAGAAGCCGGCGGTCTTCGTGCGCGAGGGAGGTTCGATCGGCGCGGTGCTCAGCATGCAGAAGAGCCTGAAGGCGCCGATCCTGCTGCTCGGGCTTTCGCTGCCGGAGCACGGCTACCACTCGCCGAACGAGTTCTACGATTGGGGCCAGGCGTCTGGCGGGATGCGCGTCATGACGCGCTACTTCGATCAGCTGGCGCGGATGAAGTGAGCAGCCGCTCTCGAGCGTGAAGTGAGGTCAAGGTGAACGACTATCTCCTCCTGATGCACGACGACGCGCCGGCCGGCGCGGGGGATCGAAGCGCCGAAGCCTGGGGCGCCTACATCCAAAAGCTCCGCGCTGCCGGCGTCTTCGAGGGCGGCAGCGAGATCGGCACCGGGGTCACCGTGTCGAAGGGGGGCGTGCCGCGGGCGGTGACGCGAAGCCTCTCGGGCTTCATTCGCGTGCGCGCCGAGTCGATGGAGCGGGCACGCGCTCTCGTCGAGGGCAACCCGCTCTACGAGGCGGGCGGCACGGTCGAGATCCGCGAGCTGCCGAAGAGTTAGCGCGGCGCCTTCTTTCGAATCGCGATCGCTGCGCCCTTCTCGACCGGATAGCGCTCGAGAAAGCTCCCCTGGTTGAGGGCGAAGGCGAGGGTGCCCCCGCTCGCGACGTAGGCGAGGGGTGCGCCCTCCGCGACATCGCCAAAGGTGCGCACGAAGGGAACGACCAGCGTGACCGGCTCCTGCTTCGCGTCGAGCGAGGTGAGGTGCACTTCGACGCTGTCGCCGAGCGAGATGTCGAGACTCTCGAGGTCGCTCGCCCCGATGTTCGTCCAGAGGTTGCCGTACGGCTTGTCCTCGCGGAGGAACTGGCCGATCACGCGCTCGCCCTCGCCGCTGCCGCGCACGTGCATCACCTCGCCGGTCGCAATCCGCACCAGGCTCGCGGCGTCGATCGCGCGGCCGGCGCGCGTGAGGTCGCCGCTCGCGAGCACGAGGGTCGCGGCCGCCGGGCTGAAGAGGTCGCGTCCGTCGAAGGTGCCGGGTTGCCACGCGGGGTTGACCTTCGCGGGCTCAAGTTCTACCGCCGCCGCGAGGCCCTGGTCGTGGATCACCCAACTGAAGATGCCGTTGTCTGGCCCGACGTAGACGAGCCCTGCGTTCGTCTTGATCGCGACCGGCCGCCGCGCCGTTCCCACGCCCGGATCGACCACCGCGACGATCGCGCTCCCCGCGGGGAAGACCTTCGTTCCCCGCAGCATGATGCCCGCGAGCTCGACGTCGTACGGCGTGACCGCGTTACAGACGTCGACCACCTCGATGTCGCTGCTCTTCGCCAGGATTGCGCCGTGGCAGAGGCCGACCGCCTCGTTGTCGAGGCCGAAGTCGGTCAAGAGGCCGACGATGGGGCGGGCGTGGACGGTCTGGGACCGCCCCAGACCGAGGAGCAACGCGAGCAGAATCAGTCGCGGGCGCACGGTACCTCCTTCGCAATCGGAGCACGGAGCAAGATACGCCACCGCGGTCGGCCGGAGGAGCGCGGTTTACTTCCCACCATCCCCTCGTCCACAATCCCGCCCGGTTCTTGCGAGCGAACGCGGACGCGCGCGGCATCCCCCCCTCCGCCACGCGTCGGTTCGTCGTGTGCCTGTGATCTAGCCGCGCGGAGGGAATGGCATGTCGAATTGGACGAGTGGCGGGCTCGGAGCGGGCCTGCACGGAGAGCATCTGCTCTGTCGCCGTTGTTCCTCCTTTGAGGGGGGGCTGCAAGCAGGGCGTTGGACCCTGCACGACGAGGAGCCGAAATTCGCGCCGGATCGCACCTGCGATGTCGAGCACCTGAAGCTCGAAGTCGACGTCGATCTGCCGAAGCAGACGGTCGAGGCGCGAGCGACCCTGACGCTGGCGGCGGCCTACGGCCCCTTCGACGAGGTCGTGCTCGACGCGGTCGACTTAGAGATCCGTTCGGTCAAGGACGGGAAGGGGCGCGCGCTCAAGTACAGCTACCTCGATCGCAAGCTGCGCGTCTCGTTCAAGCCGAAGGTGAAGGATCGAATCGACCTCATCATCGACTACCGCGTGCATCGTCCGAGCGGTGGGCTCTACTTCATGGGGCCGTCGGAAGCCGAGCCGAAGGCGACCTGGCAGCTCTGGAGCCAGGGCGAGGACGAGGAAGCGCGGCACTGGATTCCCTGCCACGACGCGCCGCACGAGCGGATGACGACCGAGATCCTGGCGACCGCGGCCGCGAACCTCACCGTGGTTTCGAACGGTGAGCTGCTCTCGGTCAAGCCGCGCGGCAAGAAGAAGACCTGGCACTACCGCGAGGCGACCGCCTATCCGTCCTACCTGATCTCGCTCGTCATCGGCGAGTTCGTGAAGGTGGAGGATCGGTGGAGAAGGTGCCAGTCGAGTACTTCGTCGAGCCAGCGTACGAGAAGGCGGCTCGGCGCTCCTTCGGCAAGACGCCCAAGATGCTCGACTTCTTCTCCGACGTGCTCGACTACCCCTATCCGTACGAGAAGTACGCGCAGGTGGCGGTGCGGCACTTCACCTTCGGCGGCATGGAAAACCTGAGCGCCACGACCCAGACCGACAACACGCTGCACGACGAGCGGGCGGCGATCGATTTCACCAGCGACGAGCTGGTCGCGCACGAGCTGGCGCACCAGTGGTTCGGCGACCTCATCACCTGCGAGAGCTGGGCCCACGCTTGGTTGAACGAAGGCTTCGCCACCTACTTCGACGCGCTCTTCAAGGAGCACGATCGCGGCCGCGACGAGTTCGACTACCAGATGATCCTGAACGCCGAGGAGTACCTGGCCGAATCGTACCGCCGCGCGATCGTCTCCCATCGCTATGCCCATCCGTTCCAGCTCTTCGATGGGCACCTCTATCCGAAGGCGGCCTGGGTGCTGCACATGCTTCGGCGGAAGGTAGGGGATGAGCTCTTCTGGAAGGCGATCCGTCTCTATGTGAAGCGTCACGCCGGAGGCTCGGTCGAAACGCTCGATCTCATTCGCTGCTTCGAGCAGGCGTCGGGCAAGAGCCTCCAAGGCTTCTTCCAGCAGTGGCTCTACTATCCGGGGCACCCGGACTTGAGCGGCGACCTCTCCTGGGATGCGGAGGCGCGCTGCGTCACGATCAACCTGAAGCAAGGGCAGAACCGCGACAACGGCACACCGATCTATCGCCTGCCGATTCAGATCGACGCGCGGCTCGAGGACGGCTCGACCGTCACCCGCACTTTCGAGATGGACCAGGCGACCCAGACCTTCTACCTGCACCTCGCGAGCAAGCCGGAGTGGGTAGCGCTCGATGGGGAGGGGGCGATCCTTCGCACCACCTCGATCAAGCGGCCACTCGAGTGGCTCAAGGCGTCATTGACCGGCAAGAGCCGCGACGCTCGCGTGATCGCGCGCGTCGATGCGGTGCGCCAAGCCGGCGAGCAGTCGGGGCAGAAGGCAATCGACCTGCTCACGGAGGTCTTGGCGAGCGATCCCTTCTGGGCGGTGCAGGCGGAGGCGGCAACCGCGCTCGGTCGACTGCGCGCGCCGGCCGCGCTCGAGGCGTTACTCAAGAATCTGAAGACGAAGCACCCGAAGGCGCGGCGCGCGGTGGTCGCGGCGCTCGGCAACTACCGTGATCCGTCGGCGCTCGAGGCGCTGCGCGGCTTCCTCAAGAAGCCGGACCCGAGCTACTTCGTACAGCAGGCTGCGCTCACGGCGCTCGGCCGCGCGGCCGAGTCGGGCGCGGTGGCGGAGCTACGCGCGGAGTGGAAGGCGGCGCTCAAGCGAAAGGACTGGCACGACCTGATCGCGCAGGGCGCGGCGTACGGATTGGTGGCGGCGCGTGAGGAGTCGGCCATCGATGATTTGATCACCCTCACCCGCGACCACGCGCGCTACTGGGGGGGACGACTCAACCTGCTCAACTCCCTCGCCGAGCTGGGCGCGGCGCGTCCAAAGGTGGCGTCTCGCGTACTCGAAGAGCTGTCGCGCTACCTGGATGACCCGGATCTCCTGGTCGCGCAGCGGATGCCGGGGACCTTCGTGCGATTGGGTCATCCCGGCGGCATCGCGATGCTCCGGCGAAAGGCCGGCACCGCGGTCGATCCGCACGTCCGCGAGGCCTGTCTGATGGCGGCCGAGAATCTCGCGGCGCAGGCGACCAAGACCGAGGCGACCGATGCGCTGCGCGGCGAACTGGACAAGCTCCGGGCGGAGACCCGCGAGCTCAGGCAACGACTCGACAAGCTGAACGGATCGCGCAAGAAGTAGCGCGAGAGAGGAGCGGCACCATGGCGGGCACGCACGTCAACACCTTCCACGACGGCAAGGAGGTCACCGGCTACTTCGTCCCGGCGGTCCAGGGGCGTGGCCCGGGTCTCCTGGTCCTGCAGGAGTGGTGGGGGCTGGTGCCGCATGTCGAGGACCTCTGCAATCGCTTCGCCGCCGAAGGCTTCACCTGCCTCGCGCCCGACCTCTACCACGGCAAGACCACGAAGAGCCCGGATGAGGCGGGAAAGCTGATGATGGCGCTCAACATCGAAGGGGCATTGCGCGACCTGATGGCCGCTGCCGCCTACCTCGAGGCGCAGAGCGCTACCACCGGAGAGCGGGTCGGCGTGGTCGGCTTCTGCATGGGCGGACAACTCGCGCTCTACGCCGCGTGCAACGCACCCGAGGTGGGCGCCGCGGTCGATTCTACGGCATCCACCCGAACGTGCCGCTCGACTTCTCGCGCACCAGCGCGTCCTTCCTCGGCTTTTCGGCGGCCAGGACGGGATGGTGACGCGCGAGGTGGCGGACGCGCTCGAGGCGAGGATCAAGGCGGCGGGTCGCTCAGTCGAGTTTCACCACTATCCGAGCGCGGGGCACGCGTTCTTTAACGACACCCGGCCCGAGGCGTACAACGCCGACGCGGCGAAGGATGCCTACGCGCGCATGCTGACCTTCTTCCGGCGGGAGCTCTCGTGAATGCGTTGACAGGAGCTTCGTGACGGCCGCCTCGCCTCGTGGTTGTGGCGGCCGACGCTCGAGAGAGTGCGCACCAGTGCAAGGGGGCATGAGAGTATGGAAGTGCCACGAGTAGCGGAGCTGGGGGCTGACTGCCTGCAACAACTGCTGGCGCAGGCGACCGAGTTGCCAGGTGGGTACTTCGGACATCGGTTGCAGGAGTACCGCGCGGAACCTCGCCTGGCGCGCAATCTCGCCCAGTTGGTGGAGATTGCCTCTTGGGGCGATCTCCAGTCGTCTGTGCTTCCGATGCTGGAAACGGCGCCAGATTTCCTGATCGCCGCCAACGCGCGCGACCTGAGCATGCTTCCGACTACCGCGAGCCGGCTCAAGTCCTTGTTCTTTCTCCTCGAATTCAACCGCGATGTGGGCTCCGACTCCATCCCGAACCTCGCCAGGTCCCTCACGGCCGTCCTCAGTGCGATCTCGATTCGTGGCGATAGTTTCGACGCGCTTCAGTGGCTATGCGCTGCGGACCTTGTGCAATCCGTCTCCAAGATGGCAACGCGACGCGATTGCACCGTGGCTCCGGTTCTGATGCAGCACGCGCCCAATTGGAACCGCGAATTGGTTGACGTAAGAGAGCGAGTGGTACAGCGGCTCCAGACTATGTTGAGTTCCCCTGACATAACCAAGTCACCTAAGCTGTACAGTTATCTCCTTTTCGAAGCGCTGTTGCACGGCTTGTTTGATGGCGCCACTGGTGAGCGGGGAGTGGAAGGATCCGAGCTTCTCCGCGCGCACGTTGAGGCACTCAAAGCTCTGACGGAGAAGTTCGATGTGGATCAACGCGCCCGCGGTGCCTACCAACCTCGCATCTTTGCGCAGGTGATCTACCCCAAAGTCTTCTTGGCGTGGCTCAGCAGAAAGGGACCGTTCGAGTTTGAAGACCAGGAGTTCGATGACTGGCTGTGCATCGTCGCGCCGCAGCTTGCCGTGGAGAGCACGGAGGCATTTCGTCTGGGACTTATCGTCAAGTATTGCATTGCTAAGTGTAAGCAAGATGTCCGCCTCTGCTTTGAACGTCGGGCTGTGTCGGCATTCGTACAAGAGGTGAACCAGGAGCGGCGGAACCGGGTTGATCTGGAGCGGCGAGAACTCGGCGAGATGCTCAGGCAATCGGTTGATATTCGAGTCGAGGAGGCCAGGCCGCTGAGCGGGGGGTGGTCGAGTGCGTCGCTCTGGAGGGTCAAGGGAGGCTATGGGTTCCTGCGGCCCACCGGCGGAGACACAGAGCTGGGTCGGCACCGTGACGATGCTCCGCACGAATTCTCGGTTGTCATCAAGACTGGCCCGAAGGATTCGTTCGTTCGGGCGGCCACCTTGCTTCGCCAGTTGCCATTCGATGCGCAGAAGCTTTTTCCCATGCTCGGGCTTCGTCCCTCCGCGTTTGCCACCACCGATCAAGTCAAGTACTTCCTGGTGATGGAGCACCTCGATGGCTATGTCACTATTGGCGAGCGAGTGAAGGCGTTGCTCCCGGAGAACGACACCATGGGCTATCCGCGTGAAGAGGTGTTCGAGCTCGTTTCACGCGGTATCGACGCGATATCGTCGTTGCACCGTTTCAAGGCGCAGGGCTTTCCTGTTTCGCATGGGCGGGGCCTCGCCAGCACAGCGAGGACTGAACTTGGTGCCGACATGGCAAGGCTGATCGAACGCTTCCCCGAAGCCGAGGTAATGGAGCGGAAACGTATCCGGGTGCGGGATGCTGAAGCCGGGCGTGAGTGGACACTACCATCCGCCGGGCAAGTGTTTCGGGGGAGCGCGCGGAGGCTTCGAGCGCTATCTCCCCGCGTCGAGAAGCGCATCGACCTAGCGCTGGTTCACGGAGACTGTCATGCGCACAACATCATGGTGCATCCATCCAGTCGCGACTTTGCGTTCGTTGACGTGGACAATCTGCACAAGGGGATGCCGCTCACAGACTATGCCGACTACCTCGCGCATCTCTGCTTCGCGCTCAATCGGGAGGATGTGCGTGAACGAAGCGTTGAATGCCATCTGCGCGAACGGAAGGGCGAGTGCGAAGTCGAGGTGCGCGCGAGAACCGCGGAGTGCGATGACTTGATGTCCGACGTCTTGGATACGTCTGTGCGGCGACTAGCCGAGGAGTTGGAGGGAGTCTACTCAGGAGTCGGAAAGGCCGCCATCGGCGAGTTGCTGCTTCACCTGACGGGTAGGCGTCTCGTGTACGTTGCGTCGAAGGTGGCAACTCAAGATCTCGCTCTGCCAACTCTGGCGCAGGGGATTGGATTGCTTGCTGCAGCGCTCAGCGCGCTCGGCGCCGGTCGAGGCCCGGCGGCCGTGCCCCTCACGAGTATCGACCTCAACGCCAAGCCTTGGAATTGGTGCAGGCGCGGCAATCTGAAGGCACGCGTTCCGGATGGCGACTACGACCAAGGGAAGATCCGGTAGTTGTACGCGTAGAAGATCGTCTTCACCGTCTCGGTCAGGATCGCCATGGTGTCGTACTCGCGGGTCCACCAGCGGCGCGGATTGTCGACCGATTCGGCCAGCGGCAGATGCCAGACGATGGCGCCCACTCCGCTGCCTCGCAGCACGCGATGGAAGGTCGCCCGCGTGCGTCGCGTGTGATAGGGCGAGGTCACGATCAGCACCCTTTGCCAACCGTGATCGCGGGCGACGTGGAGGACGCTCTCGGCTTCCTCGATCGTGCTGGTCGCCTCGAGGCGCATCACGATCGACTCGGGCGGCACGCCGCGTTTGACCGCGATCCTCCGCTTGATCTCTCCTTGGGTGAGCGAGTCCTCGCCGGTGTAGACCGGCAAGAGTGGGGTGTCGGGCCCCGTGATGAGCAGCTTGCCGGCGAGCCCACGCTTGTACAGGTTGATGGCGGCACCTAGCCGCTCCCCATCGCCGCCGGCCAGTGCCACCACCGCGTCGCACTGAGTCAGGCTGTCTCCGACGATGAAGCTCCGCGCGTACGACTGAAGGATGCGCGGGGCGAGAAGCTTTCGAGCAGGATCAGAAGCACGAGCGCGATCAGGAAGCGCCCGAGGTGATGGTGGCGGCGTGATCCCAATCGACTCATGGCGCCTGGCGGCCGCGTTCCTTTCCGCTCGATCCGACCTCGGCGTCGGGTTCGCCGCAGTGTGTTCCGATCGCGCCGATCAGTCCGCAGTTGGGGCCGTTTTCCGGCAGGCAGGGCGAGTCGGGTTCGAGCGCGAAGTTGCCCTCGGTGTGCGAACAGAACCGCGGGTCGAGGACCAGGTTGTTGGCGCCGCTCGCGCAGCTGGGCGCCTCGGGGAAGAAGTCGCAGCAGTTCGCGCTGAGGGCGGAGTCCTCGCAGTGGTCGTTGGCCGCGCCGTTCCACGCCACGATGCAGTGATCGAGCGTCGCACTGCTCTGATCGCGGAGGTAGATCGCGCCGGGGTCCTTCTCCTCGAAGAGGTTGTCGACCAAGGTCGACTGGGCGAGTGAAATCCGACTCTCGCGCAGGAAGATCGCCGAGCCGAAGCCGGCGAGATTGCCCCGAAATACGCAGCGTTCGATCGAGCCGGTCTGGGTCGCGCCGATCGAGTAGATCGCGCCCCCTTCACCGCCGCTGTTGTTCGCGAACCAGCAGCGGGAGAGTTGGACCTGGGCGAACTGCATCCAGATGCCGCCGCCGGAAGCGGAGGTGCCTCCCTGGAAGCGGCAGTCGCTCGCGCGAAGCGTGGTGCCCGGGTCGATCGCCGCCCCGGCGCCCAGACCGGCCGTGTTGTCGATCAAGGCGCAGCGCTCGAGAGTCGGCAGCGTGCTCCAGGCGTAGAGTCCACCGCCGATGTTGGCGGTGTTGTCCCGAATGACGAGGTCGCGCAGCGTGGGCGACGCGCCCAGGAGGACGATGCCGCCGCCGAAGGCGAGCTCGCTCTGCTCGTCGTTTCCGGACGTGCCGGGGCGCGCAGGCAGGAGCAGCGGTTCTCCGGCGCGTTGCCGCGTGAGTTGATCCGTGAGCTCGATCACGTTGCCGGGCGCGGCCACCGAGATGTGGGTGCCGGTGCCGCCGGTCACGGTGAAACCCTGGAGCACCGTGGCGCTCCCTTCAGCAAAGGCCATGGTCACGGCGCTGCCGCCACCGTCGGCGTCGATCGTCGTGCGGTCGGCGCCCTCGGTCGAGCGGACGACGATGCGCCGGCCGCCGAAGTTGATCCGCTCGACGTAGTGGCCGGGGTGAACCAGCACCTGGTCACCGTGCGTGGCGGCGGCGATCGCGTCCTGAATGCGGGTGAAGTCGCCGCCCCCGCCGCCGTCGACGATCCAGGTGGCGCCGCGCACCGAACCCGGGAGGAGCGCGATGGCGGCGACGAACCATGCGAGACGCGCGGGCTTCACGCCGTTCAGCCTCGCTCGACTAGGCAAGAATGACCCGGTTCGGGGGTGCATCGGTTCCTCCTTCGCGGGCGATCGCGTGCGCGGCAGCATAGCAGCCTTGGGCCGGGGGGAACCAGCCAGGCGATCCTCAAGAAGGGGTGCCCCGCCGGTCGAAAACCTCCCCGTGAGCGCTGCGGATCGAGAAACGAACGCGTCACGAGACGCAGGGGCATTCCCGCATACCCACCCTCTACTCGAGCGGCAGCTTCGCCGCGCCGGGCTGATCGCGCGCGAGGAATTCCCGACGCCGGCGCAGTTCTCCGACCTGCTCCAGCGGATCAACGCTGCCTACGAAGAAGCAGACCAGGACCGGCTGACGGTCGAACGGATCCTCGAGATCTCCTCCCGCGAACTCCGCGAGCTCAACTCCAACCTCGAGCGGGAGCGAGATCAGCTCCAAGCGGTGATCAGCGGGTTGGGTGAGGGGATCATCCAGTCGACCTGCGAGGGGTGCGAGATCATCTTCGCCAACGTCGCGGCGGAACGACTCCTCGGGCTGCAGGAGAGCCTGGTCGGGCGATGCCTCTTCGACGTCGCGCGCTTTTTCGTCTGCACGCCGAGCGAGATCGAGATCGACCGCGAGATGCTGCACGAGGCGCTGGCCGGAGGCGACTCGATCGTGCTCGACGATGTTCGGGTCGAGCGGCTGGACGGGACGACCATGCCGGCGGCCCTCTCGGTGCAGCCGATGTTCCAGGACCGACGCCTGCAGGGCGCGCTTCTGGTGCTCCGCGACACCACGATCTCCAAGCAGGTCGAATCGCAGCGCCTGGCGCGCGAAGCGGCGGAGCAGGCCAACCACGCCAAGAGCGAGTTTCTGGCCAACATCTCGCACGAGCTGCGGACGCCGCTCCACGGCATCTTGAGCTACGCCCGCTTCGGGGTGCGCGAGGCGCGTGAGGGGGACCGCGACGATCTCCACGAGTACTTCCGCAACGTGGCCGACGCCGGCAGCACGCTGATGTCGCTCCTGAACGATCTGCTCGATCTGGCCAAGCTCGAGGCGGGGAAGATGTCCTTCGCCATGCGCGAACTCGACCTCAACGAGTTGGTCGATGGGGCGCTGAACGAGTTCGAAACCCAGGCGGCGGAGCGCGGCCTCAGGCTCGAGTTCCAGGCGATCGAACCGCCGGTGCTGCTCGACGCCGATCCCACCCGCATGCTGCAGGTCATGCGCAATCTGCTCTCGAACGCGATCAAGTTCTCGCCCGATGGGGCCACCGTCGCTGTGACCATCACGGTCCAGGCCTTCGAAGCGCGGCTGACCGTGCACGACGAAGGGGTCGGCATTCCCACGGCCGAGGTCGAGGCGGTGTTCGACAAGTTCGTGCAGTCGACCAAGACCAAGTCGGGCGCCGGGGGCACCGGCCTTGGGCTCGCCATCTGCCGCGAGATTCTGGCGGCGCACCACGGCCGCATCTGGGCGGAAAACAACCCGGACCGCGGCGCCAGCTTCTCCTTTGTCCTTCCCCTCCCCAACTCGCCGGCGGCGACGGCGCGCGACTCGCACGGCGCAGCCGAGGACCGAGCAGCCTAACCCGTTCCCCGAGGTTGAAAGCAATCGCGGCCGCGCCCCATAGTGGCGCCGGTCGCGCCGTGCGCGGCGCGAGCGTCGGCTCTTGCTGGGCGATTCTCTCGGAATCGGCGGAGGTGTCATGACTCGGTCCCGGTGGGGTGGCGTGGGCGCCGCTCTGTTGACCGCTCTCGTCGGGTTCGACCTTGCCGCGGCGGGCGTCTCGTATCCGCCTCCCAACCTCGTTACGCTCGAGAACCCGGCGCAGGCGGCCATCCTCCGTCACGACGTCGAGGCCGGCGTCGATCCCAGAACCTCGACGCTTCGCGCTCGCGATCGGGTGACCTTGCTGCACGCCAAGGGGGTCGCGAGCAGCACGCCCTGTGCGGTCCTTCTCTGGCGCGACCTCAAGCTGGAGGGCGCGCCCACGTGCGCAGGGCACGTAATCCGCGCGGAGGAGCCGCCGCGCTTCGTGCCGCGGGACTTCTGGCACCGCCCCCCGTTCGATGAACTGGACGGGTACGAGCGCGCGCGGGAGATCAGGCTGACGCTCGAAAGCGAGAGCAGCTGGCCGGAGACGCTGGTGGTGGAGTTCAGCTACAGCGGCGTCATCGCCGATTCGCTTCGCCCGCCCAAGGAGGACTACGAGCGCTCCTTCGAGGTGACGGCCGGCCTGATCGAGCCGCGCGGCGTCTACCTCGCGAGCGGCAGCTTCTGGGTTCCGACGCGACCGGACGAGGTCTTCACCTTCTCGCTCGCCGCGACCACGCCGTCGGGCTGGCGCGCGGTCTCGCAAGGCGAACTCACCTCCCCGCTCGAGCCGGGCGCGTCCGGCGCTCCGCAGGTGGATCGTTGGGAGTGCGCCCAGCCGATGCAGGAGGTGTACTTCGTGGCTGGCCCTTGGGTCGCCCACGAGCTCGTCCATCGCGGGGTTCGCTGCCAGACCTTCACCCACGCCGAGACCGACTCGTCGGTGTACAACCGTTACCTCCGCGGCACCGGGCGCTATCTCGACCTCTACGGCGATCGCATCGGGCCCTATGCATTCACGAAGTTCGCGCTGGTCGAGAACTTCTGGCAGAGCGGCTACGGCATGCCCTCCTTCACGCTGCTCGGGGACAAGGTGATTCGTCTTCCCTTCATCCTCGACACCTCCTATGGCCACGAGATCCTGCACAACTGGTGGGGGAACGGCGTCTTCGTGAAGGCGGAGGAAGGGAATTGGTGCGAAGGACTCACCGTCTACGGCGCCGACTACTTGTACAAGGAGCGGGAAGGGGCGCTCCCCGCGCGGCAGTACCGACTCGACGCGCTCAAGGGATATCTAAACGATGTGGGCGAGGGGCGGGACTTCGCACTCCGCGCCTTCCGCGAGCGCAGCGACGCCGCCAGCGCGTCGATCGGCTACGCCAAATCGATGATGGTGCTGCACCAGATTCGCCGTGCGGTGGGAGACGGGGCATTCTGGGCCGGGCTCCAGGGCTTCTATCGCGCGAACCTCTGGCGTCGCGCTTCGTGGCTCGATCTGTTCCGCGCGATCGACGTCGCGGCCGCTGGCTCCAGCTTCAAACCGGAGGAGTACGTCGCGCAGTGGATCGATCGGGAGGGAGCGCCCGCCCTTGCCCTTCGCGATTGCCGCACCAGCCAAGCCGACTCGGGCGTGCGGGTCGACGCGCGACTCGAGGTGACCGGTGTGCCCGGGGGAGAGCAGAGCTACCAGGACGCGGAACTACCGGTGGTCGAGTTGGTGGCCGGCGCTCCCGTCGGCGCCGCGATCGTGCCGCTCCGCGCCACCATGGTCGACGGTAGCGTGCGAGACTACGGACTGCCGCTCCGCGGAGGGGCCTTTCATCTCGTGCTGCCGAGCCCACCGCGCGCGCTCGCGCTCGATCCCGACTTCGAGGTGATGCGGAAGCTCGAGCGCGCGGAGATCCCGGCCACCATCGACCAGACGATCGGCCTCGACAGCATCGCGGTGGTCTACGCTTCCGATCTCTCGGCCGAGCAGCGCAAGAGTGGGACAAGATCGTGGCGGGTTGGGCCAAGGTCCGCCGCCTCGCGCGGATCGAGGAGAAGGAGATGGCGAGGGTGGGTGCCGTCGACCTGGCGCGTGGCTCCTCGGATTCGGCCGCACCGCGCGTCACCTGACCGCAACGCTTCCGGAGGTCGAGGCGCCGACCGGACCTTCGGGCGAGTGGACGATCGGAGAGCAGCGCTTCCCCGCGCAATCGAGCGTGATCCTGACCGGCGCGCTGCCGGGCAAGCCGGATCAATCGTGGACCCTGCTCGAGATTCCAGCGCGTCGCTCGTGCCGCGGGTCGATGGCAAGGTGCCGCACTATCGGAAGTACAGCTGGCTCGCCTTCGACGGCGAGACGAACGTCGGCAAGGGTTCGTGGCTGCACACCAGCTCGCCGCTCACCGTGCAGTTCGACGCGCCGTGACCGGCGCGAGGAAGGAGCCCATGAGACACGAAGCGGATCGTTGGTCGACTGCCATCGGCGGCGCGCTTGGTCTGCTCTCGATCGTGACCGCGAGTGCCGCGGCGCAGCCGGCCGAGCAGACGCTGGCAGCCGCGCTCAAGCAGCATGTAGTGCAACTGGCCGCGCCGGAACATGGCGGCCGCGGTCCTGGATCGACCGGGTTGGAGCGCGCGCAAGCCTACGTCGAGGCGCAGTTCGAAGCGATCGGACTCGAGCCGGGCGGGACCCGTGGATACGCCGCGCCCTTCACACCGACCGCGGCGGAGGCGGGAAGCGAGATCCTGCCCGAGGCGGGCGGTTGGGGTGCCCTCGAGTTGCACAACGTCGTCGGCATCCTGAAGGGAAAGGACTCGGCCGCGGGGGCGCTGGTCCTGGCCGCGCACTACGATCACCTACCCAGAAGCGCGGCAGGCGAGGTCTTCGCCGGCGCCGACGACAATGGCTCGGGCGTGGCCGCGCTGATCGAGTTGGCGCGAAGACTGAAGCAGGAGGCGCCGCTTCGCCGCACCATCGTCTTCCTCGCCACGAGCGGCGAGGAGGAAGGGTTGCTCGGCGCCAAGGCCTATTGCGCGTCGCCCGCCCAGCCGCTCGGCTCGACCTACGCGGTGCTCAACTTCGACACCGTCGGGCGCATGACTGATCACAAGCTCTACCTCCTGGGCGTGGCGACCGCGACGGAGTGGCCCGAGATCACTCGCTCGGTCAACCTGGCGTACGGGTTCGATCTGGTCACGCCGGAGAAGGCGCCCTTCGCCTCGGACCAGGCGGCCTTCTTCGATCACGGAATTCCGGTGCTCCACTTCTTCACCGGGCCCAACGTCGATTACCATCGCGCGAGCGATACGGCGGAGAAGCTCGACTACGCGGCGCTCGGCGAGGTGGTGAACTACGCGGTGGACCTGACGATTTTCCTCGCCGAACGAGAGGAGCCGCTGCGCTTCGTGCCCCCGGGCGCGGCCGCGGTCAAGCCGATGGCGCCGGCCGGCGGTCCGCGGCGGGTCAGCCTCGGGACCATCCCCGACTTCGCCAAGGAGTCGGGTGGGGTGCTGCTCTCAGGCGTCACGCCCGGGAGTCCGGCGGAGGCGGCGGGGTTTCAAAAGGGGGACGTGCTGATCGAACTGGGCGGCACGCCGGTCGACAATCTCTCCGACTTCACCGCCGCGCTCAAGGACCATCAGCCGGGCGATAAGGTTTCGGTCACGGTCCAGCGCGGCGCGGAGAAGATCTCGAAGGAAGTCACGCTGGTCGAGCGCAAGTAGTCGGCGCGAGCCGACAGGGGAGACGAAATGCGAATTGCGAGTGCCTGGGTCCTGATCGCCGGCCTCTGTGCCGTTCTTCCATCCGCGAGCCGCGCGCAGGTGCAGTGGCAGCCGATTTCCCTCGATCAGGCGCTGACCGAGGCGGGGCGATCGGGACAGCGCATCATGATCGACGTGTGGGCCGAGCACTGCGGTCAATGCAAGCAGATGGAGATCGATGTGTGGGACACCGCGGCCGGCGCCAAGCTGGTCGAGGGTTTGATCCCACTCCAGATCGACAGCACCTCCCCCGACGGACAGGCCCTCATGTCCCGCTATCCGGTGACCGGGCTTCCCTGCGTGATCTTCCTGAACCCGGACGGCACCGAGCTCGATCGCGTGCAGGGATACGTGGCCGCCCCCGCCTTCCTGAGCGAGGCCGGCCCGATCTCCAAGGGACTCGATCGTCTGACCGCGATGGAAGCGCACCTCGATCAGCGTCCCGATTCGCTTCCGTTGATGCTCGAGGTGATGGAGCAGTACCTGAACCGCCAGCGCGACGCCGACGCCAACGATCTCCTGCTCAAGATCCTGGAGAAGGACAAGACCAACGGCTTGGGCATCGCCGAGCGGGCGCTTGGACAGATGGCGCGCTACCAGAGCTACTTCCGTCACAACGACCAGGCGGCGCTCAACACCTGGAAGATGGTGGTCGAGCGCTTTCCCCGCGCGTCGTCGATCGGCGGGGCGGTCGACGGCAGTTATCGCTGCGCCGCCGCCCTCGGCGGCATCAACGACTGGAAGACCTGGATCTGCGGCGAGGCCGGGAAGAACCCAACCAGCGGCAACCTCAACTACTCCGCCGTGATCACCGCCTACAAGTACCACGTGCTCGATCCGTGCCTCGCGACCGCGGCGCGCAACGCGCGGAAGGCGGGCGTGGGCGGCGCGAAGCTCGACACCATCGCGACTGAGATGGAGCGGGGAAGAAGTAGCTACCGGGCTGCCTTCGCCGGGTCCTGAAACGCCGGGTTCTTGACGAAGCTCGAGTCGGTCAAGCAGAGGATGAAGTTCAAGAGGTCGGTCTTGTCCCCTTCGCTCAGTGCGAGGCCCCGACCGAAGTGGACGAAGGGGATTGATTCGGCGATCCCTTCCCCCGAGTCGTAGTGATCGATCACCTGGCGGAGCGTGGTGAAGCGGCCGTCGTGCATGTAGGGGGCGGTGAAGATCACGTTGCGCAGCGTCGGTGTCTTCCACGCGCCGACGTCGATGGGATTGCCGGTCACCTCGGCGCGCGCCGGAGGCGGTGGGTTATCCAGCCCGTTGTCGTGAAAATCGTAGTCGGTGAAGGTGATGTCGACGTGACAGTGGAAGCAGTCGGCCTTCTCGGTGAAGAAGAGGCGATAGCCGCGCTGCTCGGACTCGGTGAAGGCCGCCTCGCCGCGCAGAATGCGATCGTACTTCGCGTCGTAGGAGAGGAGCGTCCGCTCGAACTGCGCGATCGCCTGGACCACGCGGGTCTTGGTGATTTCCTCGCTACCGAAGGCGCGGTGGAAGAGCCGCGGGTAGTCGGGATCGTCGGATAGCTTCGTCACCACGTTCGGCCAGTGCTCCATCATCTCGATCGGGTTCTCGACCGGCAGGAGCGCTTGCGCTTCCAGTCCCGTTGCGCGGCCATTCCAAAAGAGGTCGCGCGACCAGGCGAGGTTGATCACGGCGGGCGCGTTTCGATCCCCCGACTGCTCCTCGGCGCCCAAGCTGAACTGACGTCCCCGATCGGTGAAGGCGAAGGCGGGATCGTGACAGGTGCCGCAGGACTCGCTCCGGTTGATCGAGAGGCGCGTGTCGTAGAAGAGCCTTCGCCCGAGTTCGACTCCCTGCCTGGTCGTCGGATTGTCAGCGGGCGGTTCGATGCGCGGAAAGCCGGGCACGATCAGCTTGAGCGTGTCGGGCCGCTCCTCCGTCGAACTCGGCGGCTTGGTCGAATCCGAACCGCAGCCGATCGCGGCGAACGCCAGGCAGATGAGCCCTAGCGCGGCGAGGCCCCGGCCGCGTGTCACTCGCGGGACCTCGAGACCACGGTGAAGGCGTCCCGCGCGTTGGCGCTCAGGATCTCCTGCGCCTCGTGGTTCTCCATGATGTAGGACCCGAACTCCGAGAAGTCGTAGTTCTCCGGGGTGGTGAACCACTGGTTCACGTCCATGGCGAGCCGCACCGTCCAGTGATCGTTCTCGGCGATCGAGACACCCGAGGCGGGCACGGCGATGGCCGCGACGTGGCTGTGATAGAAGGTGTCGGAGGGATTGTGCTTGGCCTTACCCAGGTGCACCGTCCAGGTAGAGTCGACGCCCTCTCCCAGATAGTGTCCTTCCATCTGCACGTGGTGATAGCCGCCGCCCAGCTCGCGCGGCCATTGCATGTTGAAGTTCTCGACCGTGTCGGAGAGCCCGTGCTCGACGTTTCGATCGTCGTCGACGCCGATCAGGAACTCGATGCCCGAATAGCTGCCGGCCGGGATCCCTTGCAGGGTGAAGGAGAGGCTCGCCGGTTCAAAGGCGTCGAGGAGGAAGACGTCGGTCGTGGCGTAGTCCGACCCATCGAGGCGCCGCAGCTTGACGTCGGAGACGTAGTGCTTGAGCCGCGAAACCCGGTAGTGATTCCCCGCCGCGTTCACGTACGGATAGTCGGTGGCGTCGAAGCGCACCGCGGCCGCATCGACCCGGTACTCGAAGCTCAAGGTCAAGCTTCCGGTCGGCTGTGGCTTGCTCACCTTCTTGTCGCCGCAACCGGAGAGCAGAAGGGTCGCGCAGGCGAGGAGCAGCGGGAGGCGGCGGGCGGTGTGGACTCGAGGGGCGAGGGACACGGGACTCTCCTTGGATCGACAATGTGGGTCGAGCCGGTTGGCCCGAGGCGCTGACCGGAGAGCCTAACCAAGGGGACGGCCGGAGTTCAATGCGGGCGCCGCGCTTGTCATTCGCGGTCGAGAAGGGGAAGATCGCCGCGCCGCGCGAGTCCCGAACCGAAGGAGACAGGACATGTCGAAGCTTCGCACGAACGGTCGACGCTCCAGGCGGAGCAGCTGGGGTTCGTGCCTCTGGCTCGGGCTCCTCGGCCTCTTCGTGTTCGACGCCTCGCAGGCCGCGACCTTCCGGGTCCCGTCTGAGTCGCCGACCATTCAGGCGGCGATCGACTCGGCGGCGGTCAACGACACCGTGCAGGTGGCCCCCGGCACCTACCGCGGCGACGGCAATCGAGACCTCAACTTCCACGGCAAGGACCTCGTCGTCTACTCCGAGGGAGGCGCCGCCGCCACGATTCTCGATGTCGAGGGGAACATCGACGCGCCGCATCGCGGCGTGACCTTCGACTCGGGCGAGACCCGCGCCGCGCTCTTCCAGGGCTTCACCATCGTGAACGGATTCAAGGCGGCGCAGCCGAGCCTGCGGGGCGGAAGAGCCGATCCGCGCCACGACCTCTCTGCCGGAGGGATCCTGGTGCAGTACTCCTCTCCCGTGCTGCGCGACCTCGTCATCAGCCGCTGCCAGAGCGACTACGCCGGCGGTGGGGTCGAGATCGAGCTCAACTCCGAGGCGCTGGTCGAGAACGTGCGCATCGAGGGATGCGTTTCCAATCAGATCGGCGGCGGACTGAGCGTCGAGCGGTTGGCCGCGCCCGAATTGATCAACGTGGTGGTCGTCGGCAACTTCGCTCCGGACGGCGGCGGCGTCTCGGTTGGCCCGGCGCACCCTGTCTTCCGCGGCCTCTTGATCGCGGGCAACGCCGCCTTCAGCCGCGGCGGCGGGCTCTTCTGCACCGGCTTCGCGCAGGTCGAGCTGGAACGCGCGACCATCTGGAACAACTGCGGCGGGCGTGGCGCCGAGATCTTCGCCGAGGCGGCCTCACCGGTTTTGGCCCGCTGCTCGGTCGTCGACTCGAGTCAGGTCGAGTTCGATCTGACCGGCGCGGTCGAGTTCGATCAAGCCTGCCGCTTCGTCGATCCACGTTTCTGCGCGCCGGTCGATTGCGCGAACGCTCCGACGATTGAGGGAGATTACCGGGTCGCGAGCGCGTCCATCTGCCTGCCCGAGCACAGCGCCTGCGGCGAGGTGATCGGCGTGCTCGGGCTGGGACCGTGCGGCATCAGCCCGATCGAGCGAACGACCTGGGGACTGCTCAAGGCGAGGTACGGAGGCGCCGGCCGGCGCGCGACCAATTAGAAGCGGTACGACAGCGCCGCGTGGATCCGATCGGTGCGCACGCCGTCGCCGACCTCGCGATCCTCGGAGAGGAGCAGGTAGAGCGATCTCGACACGCTGACGTCGAGGTCGAGACCGGCCCAGTCCCGCCGGCTGTCTTGATAGCCGGGGTGGCGCGCCTCTTCGCTGCGGGTGCCGACCTCGAGGTCAAGGTTGCAGGCTCTCGCTACCGGCAGTGAGAGGTTGATCGCGTGCATCAAGCCGGTCGACTGCGCGTTGGTGTAGAGCGTGCTCCGCGCGCGCGTCGAGAGGTGAATCCCGGTCAGCCGCGTCAGCGAGATGCCGAGGGTGTGCGCATCGGCCGCCTGCTCTCCCCCCGCGCGTGAGGTGCGGCTCTCCGCGTTCAGGCGGAGACTGCTCCGCGGCTCCCAGGCCAGACCGATCGAGCCGCCCGCGCGGTAGCGATCATCGAATTCGGTCTCGGGCGTGACCCGATCGCGGTAGAGCCGAACGCTCCGGCGGTTGTCGTAGCCGATCGAACCGGAGAGCGTGCCGAGTTGCCGGCGTGCCTGCGCGTAGGTGCTGGTCAGGGAGAGGGCCGGCTCCCCCGCGCCGCGCTTCCAGCCGCGATTGAGGTCGACCTCTTGTGAAAGAAAGAAGGACCCGCGCGGCGAATCGAGGCGCCAGAGCAGGGCCATGAACTCGCGATCGATCTTTCCGCCCCGGTACGACCCCACCACACCGACGGTAGCGCCGCTTCGCAAGGTCGAGAAGCTCCCGGCCTCGCGTTGCAGGTAGAGGCCGCCTTCCACGATGTCGCTGGAGAGCCCGTAGCGCAGTGGCTCGGGTTGGGCGCCACCGAGGAGACCGATGCTCCAGCGTGGTGCTCGTCGTTCCAAGGTGAGGCCGTCGAAGGTCCCGATCGCCCCGATCGCGCTGTTCGTCTGACGGCCAACCGCGAGTCGATACGGCCCGGAGCGTCGCGCCACCGCCAGTCGGTACACCTTGGTGGCGTCGCGGCCCGGCGTGCCCGAGTCGTACCAGGTTCGTCGCGCGCGCGCGTCGACCGCGAGATCAATCGGCTGGCCACCGACGTTGGTGCCATCGAGCCGGACGTCACACGCCGGTTGGCGGTAGCCGAGCGCGCTCCCCCCGCCGCTCAATCCGGCCAAGAGGCGCAGGCCCACTCGACCGCGAATCCCGTGATCTCGCATCCAACCCCGCGAGCGGGGTGGACGCGCCGGCCCGCTGTTCATCGTGGCCACGGTGATGGGGGCGGCGATCGTTTCCGCCCCGTGCGGCGCGAAGCGCACCAGGTCACCCGCTCGCGCCACGAAGCTCGTGTCGAGCGGCGCGCAGGCGGCGCGGGTGGAGGAGAGGTGCTCGACCGAAATCGCACCGACCTCCTTCCTGCCGCGCCACACGCTCAGTCGGTCGCCATCGCGCAGCCCGCGCGCGCGCCCCGCCGCCACGTAGACCAGGCGGCCGGAGACGTAGGCGACGTGGCTCGTGTCGCTCGGCGCGATCTCCTCCGCGCTCGCCGCGCCCAAGAGCCCGCAGGCGAGAAGGGCCAGGATGGATCCGAGCCAGGAGAGCCGCGTCGGGCCGCGTCGCGCAGTCACACTCCGTGGCATCAGCTTCGTCCACGCGGGTGGCAGTTGTAGCAGGCGTGGCTCTCGTATTGATAACCCTGCCGCCCTTGGTGGTGACCGTCGGTCTCTTGACGGTCGCTGTGCGGATGGCACCCAAGGCAGTTGAAGTCTTGGTAGTTGTTCGGATTGGTGTGGCAGGTCGCGCACGAGGCCCACCGGCTCCGGTGCGCTCCGGAGTAGATCGGGAAGTACGGCCCGTCGTGATCGAAGGTCGCGCCATCCCAGTGACTGGTGCTGTGACACTGCTGACAGGTGTGCGGGAAGTGCAGCGTTTGATGATTCGGATCGGTCGTTCCGTTGAAGTCCGCGCTGTGGCAGGACCAGCAGTCGGTTGGCTTTCCGTCCCAGACATTGTCGCCGTGGCAGGCGCTGCAGGGGATGAGGAGATGCGCGCCGGTCAGCGGGAAGAGCGTGTTCGCGTGGTTGAACGTGGACGGCTGCCAGTGGTCGGTGCCGTGGCAGAGGGTGCAGTCGGTCGGGAAACCGGCCTGCTGGTGATTGGGCGTGGTCGTTCCCTGCCAATCGCTCTGGTGGCAGGAGTAGCACTGCGTCGACTTACCGTCGTAGACCGCGTCGCCGTGGCAATCGCTGCAGAGTGCCGCCTGGTGCGCGCCGGTTAGCGGGAAGCCGGTCGTGTTGTGATTGAACGTTCCACCATCCCAGGTCGATGTCGTGTGGCAGTTGGTGCAGGTGTGGGAGAAGCCGGCCTGCACGTGATGAGGGTTGTTGGTCGCGTTGAAGTCCGCGCTGTGGCAGGACCAGCAGTCGGTCGGCTTGCCGTCCCAGACATTGTCACCGTGGCAGGCGCTGCACGGGATGAGGAGGTGCGCGCCGGTCAGAGGGAAGAGCGTGTTCGCATGGTTGAAGGTCGAGGGCTGCCAACGCGCGGTGCTGTGGCAAAGCGTGCAGTCGGTGGGGAAGCCGGCCTGCTGGTGATTGGGCGCGGTCGTTCCTTGCCAATCGGTCTGGATGGCAGGAAGTAGCACTGGGTCGACTTGCCATTGTAGACGCCGTCCGCGTGGCAGGCGCTGCACTCCGCGCCGACGTGCTCGCCGGTGAGCGGGAATCCGGTCGTGTTGTGATTGAACGTTCCGCCATCCCAGGTCGACGTCGTGTGGCAGTTGGTGCAGGTGTGAGGAGAACCCAGCCTGCACGTGGTGCGGGTTGTTGGTCGCGTTGAAGTCTGCGCTGTGGCAGGACCAGCAGTCGGTCGGCTTGCCGTTCCAGACGTTGTCCGCGTGGCAGGCGCTGCAAGGGAGAAGCTGGTGCGCTCCGGTCAGCGGGAAGAGCGTGTTCGCATGGTTGAAGGTCGAGGGCTGCCAGCGCGCGGTGCTGTGGCAGAGGGTGCAGTCGGTGGGGAAGCCGGCCTGCTGATGTTTCGGGTTCGTCGTCCCCTGCCAATCGGTCAGGTGGCAGGAGTAGCACTGGGTCGACTTGCCGTTGTAGACGCCGTCCCCGTGACAGGCGCTGCACTCGGCGCCGACATGCTGCCCGGTGAGCGGGAAGTCAGTCGCGTTGTGGTTGAACGTGCCCCCGTCCCAGGTCGACGTCGCGTGGCAGTTGGTGCAGGTGTGAGAGAACCCAGCCTGCGTGTGGTGCGGGTTGTCGGTCGCACTGAAGTCGGCGCTATGGCAGGACCAGCAGTCGGTCGGCTTTCCGCCCCACACATTGTCCGCGTGACAGGCGCTGCATGGGAGCAGCTGGTGCGCGCCGGTCAGCGGGAAGAGCGTGTTCGCATGGTTGAACGTCGCCGGCTGCCAATGTTCGGTGCTGTGGCAAGGGCTGCAGTCGGTGGGGAAGCCGGCCTGTTGGTGATTGGGGCTCGTCGTTCCCTGCCAGTCGCTTTGGTGGCAGGAGTAGCACTGGGTCGACTTGCCATTGTAGATCCGATCGGAGTGGCAAGCGCTGCACTCCGCGCCGACGTGCTGTCCGGTGAGCGGGAAGTCGGTCGCATTGTGGTTGTACGTTCCGCCGTCCCACGTCGAGGTCGTGTGGCAGTCGGTGCAGTTGTGCGAGAAGCCGGCCGGCCCGTGTTGCGGGTTGTCGGTCCCATTGAAGTCGGTGCTGTGGCAGGACCAGCAGTCGGTCGGTTTTCCGCCCCAGACGTTGTCCGCGTGGCAAGCAGAGCAGGCCTGGCTGGCGTGGGCGCCGGTCAACGGGAAGAGCGTGTTCGCGTGGTCGAAGCTGGATGGCTCCCAATGCTCCGGCGTGTGGCAGAGCGCGCAGTCGTGCGGGAAGCCGGCGCTCTGATGCGGTGGATCGGTCGTGCCCTGCCAATCGGTCTGATGGCAGGAGTAGCAGTCCTGGCTCTTGCCGGCATAGACGCCGTCCGCGTGGCAGGACTGACAGGCGAGGCCGATGTGCTGGCCGACGAGCGGGAAGTCGGTGGTGCCGTGATCGAAGGTGGCGCCCTCCCAGGTCGTGGTTGAGTGGCAATCCTGGCAGGTGGTGGCGAAGCCGGCGCTGGCGTGATGCGGGTTCGTGCTCCCGTCGTAGTCGGCCTGGTGGCAGGAGACGCAGTTGGTGTTCTTCCCGTGCCACACCTGATCGCGATGGCAGTCCAAGCAGGGGACCAGCTGGTGCGCGCCGGTCAGCGGGAAGAGCGTGAGCGCGTGATCGAAGATCGACGGCTGCCATGCCACCGCGTTGTGGCAGGTGGAGCAGTCGGTCGGGAATCCCTGCTGTGAGTGGCTCGGCGCGGTAGTGCCGAGGTAGTCGTCGTGGTGGCAGGAGTCGCAGGCCGGACTCCGTCCGTTGAACACGCCGTCGGCGTGGCAGGTCATGCAGGCGACCCCTTGATGTGCGTCGCGAAGGGGGAAGCCGGTCTGATCGTGGTCGTAGGACGCGCCATCGAAGCTCGTGGTGCTGTGGCAGTCGAGGCAGTTGTCGGCGAACTGCGCGGCGCGGTGATCCGGGTTGGTCGTCGCGTCTCGATCGTCGCGGTGACAGCTGACACACGCCGCATCCTTGCCGCGATAGACCGCGTCGGCGTGGCAGGAGCCGCACGACTTGCCGAGGTGCGCCCCAGTGAGCGGGAAGCTGGTCGTCCCATGGTCGAAGGTCGCGCCTTCCCAGCGGTCGACGGTGTGACACGAGGTGCAATCGGTCGAGAAGCCGGCGGCGGCGTGGTGCGGCTCGGTCGTGGCGTCGTAGTCCGCTTGGTGGCAGGCGACGCAGGCGGTCGGCTTGCCGTCCCAGACGTTGTCGGCGTGGCAGGCGCTGCAGGGCACCAGCTGGTGCGCGCCGGTCAGCGGGAACGCGGTCAACGCATGATCGAAGAGTGACGGTCGCCACGCGGTCATCGTGTGGCAGGAAACGCAGGCGTCGGGGAAACCGGCCTGGCGATGATCCGGTTCGCGCGCCGCGTCGTAGTCGCCCTGGTGGCAGGCGACGCAGGCGGTGCTCTTGCCGACGTAGACACCGTCGGAGTGGCAGTCGGCGCAGGCGAGCGCGGCGTGTGCCTCGGTCAAGGGAAAGAGGGTGTTCGAGTGGTCGAAGCTCGCGCCTGACCAGGCCGTCGTCGTGTGGCAGCTCTGGCAGTCGCGCGAGAAGTTCGCCGCGGCGTGGGGCGGTGCGGTGGTTGCGTTGAAGTCGGCCTGGTGACACGCGGCGCACTGCGTGTCCTTGCCGGCGAACACGCGGTCGCCGTGACAGGCGCCGCAGGCGAGCGCGGTGTGCGCGCCGGTCAGCGGGAAGAGGGTGAGCGCGTGATCGTAGGTCGCGCCGGTCCAGTTCACCGTGGTGTGGCAGCCGGTGCAGTCGCTGGAGAAGCCGGCTGGTTCGTGCGCCGGTTCGCTCGTTCCGCTGAAGTCAGCTTGGTGACAGCTCACGCAGGCGGTCGACCGCCCCGCGTACACGCCGTCGCCGTGGCAGGCGCTGCAGAGCTGCGCCTGGTGAGCGCCGGTGAGCGGGAAGGCGGTGAGTGCGGCGATCGAAGCGCTCGACGGGCGCCAGCCGCCGCTGTCGTGGCAGTGCGCGCAGTCGGTGGGGAAGCCCGCAGTCCGGTGGTTCGGATCGCTCGCTCCTGGTAGTCGGCGAGGTGGCAGGCGACACACTCGGTACTCTTCGCGGCATATTCGCCGTCGCCGGCAGGCGCGCAGGTCCGTGGCGTGCGTGCCGGTGAGTGGGAAGAGCGTGCGGGGTGATCGAAGGTCGCGCCTTCCCAATGATCCGCGCTGTGGCAGTCGAGGCACTCGGTCGAGAACTGGGCCGCGGCGTGCGGCGGCGCGGTCGTTTGCTCGTAGTCGTCGCGATGGCACTCGACGCAGGCGGTCCTGTCGCGGTAGGCCGCCGTGCCGTGGCAGTCGCGGCAGGGGACGAGCGTGCGGGCCGGTCAGGGCGAAGCGGGTCCAGGTGTGGTCGAAGATCGACGGCTGCCACGCGGTTTCGGTGTGGCAGGTGGTGCAGTCGGTCGGGAAGCCGGCGGCGCGATGGTTCGGGTCAGCCGAGCCGTCGTAGTCGGCTTGATGGCACGACGCGCAGGCGCGATCTCGGTTCACGTAGACGCCGTCCGAGTGGCAGGCATCGCAGGTCGCGTCGGCATGCGCGCCGCGGAGCGGGAAGAGGGTCTGGCCGTGATCGAAGCGCGCCCCTTCCCAGCGATCGACACCATGGCAGCTCGAACAGTCCAGGGAGAAGTCCGCCTGAGCGTGGGGCGGCGCAGTGGTGCGATCGAAGTCGCCGCGATGGCACGACACCCCGGTCGCGCGAGGGACGCTGGTCGAGGTTCGGTCCGTGGCAGTCGGCACACTGCGCCGCGGCATGCGCTGCCCAGGCGGAAACGCGGTCAGCTCGTGATCGAAGGTGGCCGTCTCCCATGAACGGGTGTCGTGGCAGCGCTGGCAGTCGGTGGGGAAGTGGCCCGCGCGATGGTCGGGACTCCGCGACTGCGAGTAGTCCTCGAGGTGACAGGCACGGCATTCGGTGTCGAGGTTGCCGAAGGTGAGCTCGCCCGGCCCGCTCGACTGGTGGCACTCACCGCAATCGACCGCTTCGTGCGCGCCGGAGAGGGGAAGAGGGTGAGCGGCGTCGCACCATCTCGCTTCGTTCCTGGAACGCACGGGTCGAGTGGCAGCTCTGGCAGTCGTCGCCGAACTGACCGCGGTGTGGGTCGGCGTGGCGCGCGCCGCACTTCGCGCTCACCTGCTTGAACTCGAGCGAGCTGTGGCGCGACCGACACTCGATGCCGGAGTGCGCGTTCTCGAGGGCGAAGCCGTACTTCGCGTGGCTCCTCCTTGAGCAGGCGGATCGGCCCAGCCCTCGGCAAGGTAGCCGGGAGGAGCATTCCTCGCTGAGCTTGCCGTGCGGATTCCGCGCGGTTTCGAGGTGGGCGGCCCGCGGGGTCGCCGCAAGCAGCAGGACCGCGAGCAGGGTAGCCAGCGTTTCATCGGCGGTTTCCTCCGGGGACGGCCAGCGAATCGGCGTGGCAGGCGCGGCACTCGGTCGGAGTGTCGACGTAGCGGCCTGCTCCTTCGGTCTCCGCGCCCGGCAGCACCGGATGACAGCGCGAGCAGGCGGTGCGGGCGTGCGCGCCGCTCAGCGAGAACTTCGTGTCGCGCTCGTGGCTGAAGCGGCGGCCGGCCGGAAGGCCTCCTCGTCATGGCAGCGCGCGCAGTCGGCGTCTGCGCCGGGGCGTGATGCAGGCTGCGCCGCGTGGGGATCGCGATGGCAGCCCTCGCAGCTCGCGGGCCGCGCGCTCTGGAACATCGAGCTCACCCGATCGAGGAGCAGCGTGCGCGCCGCGGGAACGCCTTTGAGCTCGGTGTGACAGAGATCGCAGGCGGTGGCTTGGTGCGCTCCGCGGAGTGGCGCGCCCAGCGCGCCGTGGAGATCGAGGTCAACGCGCGAGGGGCGGAAGTGCGGCCCCTGGTGACAGGTCACGCACCCTTCCTTCGCGGGCCGTTCGCCGCGCGGGCCAAAGCGCCCGGCGTGCGGATCGACGTGGCAAGCGGCGCACTCGGTGTCGAGCGGAGACAGCAGCACGCCGGCGCTGCCCAAGGTCTCCTTGGATGGCAGAGGGGGAAGCCCGCGTCGCACCGGCCCGTGACAGGCCGCGCAGTCCAACGCTCGGTGCGTCGCATCGAGCGGAAAGCGAGTGAGCGCGTGCTCCTTGGCGCCGAAGCGGGGCCGCGCCCATCCCGTCACGTCGTGACAGATCTCGCAGGCGCCGTGGTCCGCGCGCGCGGCCAGCTGCCCGGCATGCGCATCGAGATGGCAATCGCGGCAGGCGGCGTGGGCGAGGCGAAAGTCGAAGGGGGCTCCACCGCGGCGATGGCATGCGGCGCAGGCGAGCGGCTCGTGCTTGCCCTCGAGGCGATAGAGAGCGTGGTCGGCACGCGTGTAGGTCGAGGGCGCGAAGCCGTTCACCTCATGGCACGCGGCGCAGTCGACCCGCTGGCCGCCGCGCGTGGCTTTCCCGCCGTGCGGATCGCGATGGCAGCCGCCGCAGGTGGCGAATTCGATCGACGCGTTCTTCGGCTTGGCCGGATCGTGACACTTCGCGCACTCGACGCTCTGGTGCTTGCCGAGGAGCGGAAAGCGCGTGCGTGTGTGATCGAATCGCTCCTTGGTCACGGCGTGCCAGTCGGCCGGCGAGTGGCACCCTTGGCAATCGACGCCGAGGCGCCCGCCATGCGCATCCTTGTGGCAGCCGTTGCAGGTGGAATCGAGGCCGAGCCAACCCTGGCTCGGGTCGGGGCGGCGACTCGAGAAGCCGGGCGCGAGATGATCGGCGCGGTGGCAGTCGCGACACTTGACCGCCGCGTGCTTGCCCTCGAGCGCGTAGCCAGCGCGCGTGATCGAACTTCTCCGGATCCCACTTGATGAGTGCGAAGTCGGTGCCGGCATGCTCCGGATGGCAGCTTGATCTGCCTTCCCCTCGAGCGCGTGCAAGCGCGCCCCGCCTCGCGCAGCACCGCGATCTCGCGATGGCACTCGAGGCATTGCGCCCCTGGTCGCGCTTGCCCGCGGCGTGGCACTTCATGCAGTTCTGGTTTCCTCGAGTTCGTGGTGCGCGTTCGAGAGAGGGGGCCGGGCGAGACCTGCGCGCGCACGCCGCGAGCGGTGACGAGGCCAGCGCTCCGACGAAGAGGAGCGCGGCGCCGAGGTGGGACCACTCACCCAACCTGGGCCTCCGTCTCATCCGGGGTGTCGAGCAGTTCCTTGGTCACGGTGCAGATCCGACGCGCTCCAGAGGCATTCGGCGCTTCGCCCCCGACCCGCACCACCACCGCATCGTTCGGTAGGATGGTGGGGCAACCGTTCACGTCCAGCACCACGCAGTCGGGCGGATCTCCCGCACGTTGGTCGAGAGGAGCAGGCGCAGCTGGCCCGCCTCGGCCCCGCTCATGAGCAGACGTCGATTGCGATCCGCGACTCGCTCGAAGACGTCACGACGATGGCGAGATCACCTCGGTGCCCGCCTGTCGCGCCAGGCCGATGGCCGACTCGAGCGCGCTGTCGCCACCGCCACCAGCATCCTCTAATCGCTGAACGCCTCCATCTCGACGATGTTGTAGAGCACCTTCTCGAGCTCCTCGCCCGGGACGCCCAGCTTGCGCGGCGTGCCGCGCGGCCCATCGCTAACACGACGCGGCGGGCGCGCACCGTCCGCACGCGCCGGCGTTGAGGTGGAAGAACAGGCCCTGCCGCTCGATGCCGGTCACTTGGCAGCCCGACTCGATGCGAAGTCCGGAGTTCCGAATCGTGGTCTCCCACACCGCGAGCAGCGTCTCCTTGGTCGCGTCGCCGATCCAAAGGTCGCCGTAGAGGATGCGCACCGGCTCGGCCATGAGGATCTTGTGCCGCGGGTACTTCCGCACGGTGTCGGCGACGGTGCCCTGCTCGAGCACGACTGGCAGGCCCGCGCGCAGTGCCTCGAGTCCGGCGGAGAGCCCAGCCGGTCCAGAGCCGACGATCGCCACGTCGTGCACCTCGACATCGCCGTCGCGCGGTGGATTGCGGCGCAGATCGGCCACGATGTTCTCCATCGCGGTCCGCCCTTCGTTGACCGCGTTCCGGATGAGCCCGCGTCCGCCCAATTCGCCCACCAGGTAGATCCCGCGCACGTTGGTTTGGAAGTCGGTGCCGACTTCCGGCAGCACCTCGACGCGGCGCGCGCTCGCGCCGTTGCCGATCGTGATCGCGGTGACCGGGCAGACCTCCGCGCACTTGCCGTGACCGACGCACTTCTCGAGGTCGACCATCATGACTTCCCTTCGAGACGAAGCGCGCCCGGCTCGGGACAGGCCGCGACGCAGCCGCAGCCGACGCACTGATCGGAGCGCACCACCGCGTGCGCGATCAGGCTGGGTGCGACGATCGCGGATGCCTTGGGTGCTGCGGTCAGATCGAAGATCTGCTGCGGAACCCCACCCAGCGCGGGCGAGGTGGGCGCGCCCTCCTGGTGTCGGCGCCGCAACGCGGGCAACGTCGGAGCATCGGCGAGGTCGCGCTCGAGCCGCGCGGCAGGCAGTGGGTGCGCCGCATGTGGAGCACGACGAAGGCCGCGGTCACGACCAGGAAGGTGACCCGGTTGTCCAGAGCATCAGTAGAACCAGGTGGCGCCGGTGACGACGGCGACCACCACGTGCAGCAACACCGCGAGGAGCGCGGTCAGCGCCACCGGCAGGTGCGCCACGTGCCAGAACTTGAAGATGCGCTGCGTCGCGTCGAGCATCCGCATCTCCTGGTGAAGCGACATCTGGCGTCTCGCCAGGCGCGCGATCGCGCGAAGCGATCGCCGATCGAGGCGCGAGGTCCCCAGCTGCTCGAGTCGATGGAGCAGCGTCGCGATGTCGCGGCGTCGCTTCCAGTCGTCGCGCACGAACTGCCGCACCGTTCCGATCAATCCGAGCCGTTCCGCCTGGATCGGCGCGACCTGGAGCGCCGACTCCACCTCGCCGAGGCTGAGCCCTGAGGTGGCGACGATCTCGTGGAGCAGGCGAAGCCGCTCGAGCCGTACGTCGTCCAAGCTCATCGCGAGGCCGTCGCGCGTGCGCGGGATGCGCACGTAGATGTAGCGGCCGGCCACGCCGCTCGCCCAGACGATGAACATCGCGACCCAACCGAGGCCAATCAAACCGGAGAAGCGCCAGGCGGCGTGGGTAGCGGCGATCAGCGGAATGAGGAGCCCGACGATGAGGTGGACGTCGAGCCATCGCGCCACCGAACCGAGCTGCTTCGCGCCGCGCACCCGCTTTCGCAGCGGATAGAGCCAGAGGAAGAGGAACCCCGAGACTGCGAGGAGGCCGAGGCTCTGGCCGATCCAGCCCGACGGCTTCAGGTACGAGTGAAGAGGGCTCCGGACCCGCTCCGCGATCGGCGCGAGGTAGTAGCTCGCCCCGAACAGGTTCGCCACCACGATCACCGCGGCCAGCACCAGCGCGATGCGACCGCTCGGAATGCGCGCGCTCTTCGCCGCGGTCGTCGCGACCGGCACGGGCTGCGGAAGCGCGCTCACAGGAGGCCCCCTTCCGCGCCCGGGGCGTTCGATCGGAATCGTTGTGTCATGTCCGCCGGCGGTCTCCACTCCGACCTCGCACGCGGACCGAAGCGCATGCGACGCGGTGCCGGACAGCCTGCGACGTGTCCCGTGGAGTCGCGCTCCGTTCGCACAGAGTGCTTCCCTGCTCCAGAGGACGGGTGGGCTGGGGTCCGGCGTTCCCCAAGATGTCTCGAGGTCGCTCCACGCGGCGGAGCAAACGCTCGGTGTCAAGGCGCGTGCCCTCGCTCGCGCCTACTCAGTTGTCGGCAGATTGGAGAGTTTGAGACAGCGCGAAAGAACAAGCGCGCGATAGGGATCGAGAAATGCGGTCCGTCTTCGTTCTTGAATCGCCGACGCTGCAACCTGCACGAGCAACTGTGGCAAATTTCCACGCCAGAATGCGTGGTCCGGTAACTTCGACAGAGCTCAGCGCGGATCGAGGAGGTCGGCGTAGGAGCCGGCGATGAGTCGATCGTCGGTCAGATCGAAGGCCTGACGGAGGCGAGCGGCCAGCGCGTGACGGGGTGCGGGGTCTTCTTCGCTAAGCACTTCCACCTCGAACTCGAAGAAGTCGCCGAGGCCCTCCACGCGATCCAAGTGCAATCGAGTGCGGTCGACCCACCAGAGTTCGCGCACCTTTCGCACCACCACGCGCTGACCGAGCGCGCGCGTCAAAATGCGCGCAAGCCCCCTCGGGTCCTCGACCACGGTGAGGTCGTAGTCGCTGCTCCGCGTGTCCGCGAGGCTCGGCCGGTGGTAGATGATGAGTTCGGCGGGGGCCCCCTCGATCTCGCGCAGCTTCAGGCGGCCGGAGGGAACGTGGAAGTAGGTGTCGGTCTGCCGCAGTTCGCCGCGATGCTCCGCCCCCAGCGCCTGTGCCGTGCTCCGGGCGGCCGCAAGGTCTCTCAGGCGCGCCTTGACCTCGAGATTCTGCATCTCCCCTTCAGCCGCGCGCGGCTGCCCGCGCGTGCAGCTCCTGCAAGCTCTCGACCGCAAGATCGCCGGCTCGGAGCGCGCGAATCGCGTCGACCGCCGCGCGGCTGCCCGAAAGCGTCGTGATGCACGGCACGCCGTGGGCGAGCGCGCTCTTTCGAATCGCGCTCTCGTCGTAGAAGGAGACGCGGCCGAGCGGCGTGTTGATCACGAGCTGAATGCCCCCCTCGGCGATTCGATCGGCAACATTCGGGTGCCCCTCGTTCACCTTGTAGATCGACTCGCAGGCGAGCCCGCGCCGCGTCAAGAATTGCGTGGTGCCGCGCGTCGCGATCAGACGGAAGCCGAGCGCGGCCAAGTCGCGCGCAATCGGGAGCAGCTCCTCCTTATCGCGATCGTTGACCGTGAGGAAGGCGGTGCCTTCGAGCGGGAGCTTGAGCCCGGCGCCCGCCGCCGCCTTGGCGAAGGCTTCGCCGAAGGTGGGGGCGATGCCCAGCACCTCGCCGGTCGAGCGCATCTCGGGGCCGAGCAGCGTGTCCACCTCGGGAAAGCGGTTGGCGGAGAAGACCGGCATCTTGACGAAGACTCGACCCGCCGGCAGAAGCGATTCACCGCGGCGCTCGCGACCATCCGCCGCCGGGCTGTCACCCCGCTCGAACGGCTCGAGCAGGCGCGAAGGAATGAGATCGGTCAGACGTTCACCCAAGATCACGCGCGTCGCGAGCTTGACCAGCGGCAACCCGATCGCCTTCGCGACCCACGGAATGGTCCGGCTGGCGCGTGGGTTCGCCTCGATCACGTAAATGGTGCCGTCCTTGACCGCGAACTGCACATTCAGCAGCCCGACCACCCCGAGGCGCCGCGCCAAGCGAGCGGCGATGCGGCGCATGCTGCGCTGGTGATAGGCCGGCACCTTGAAGGGCGGAAGCACCGAGGCGGAATCGCCCGAGTGG